>JAPPMF010000013.1:0-26426 GCA_028819195.1 Gammaproteobacteria bacterium
TAAATTTTTTTCAAATTTATTGTCTCAATCAATTTATACACACATTCCTTAAGTACTTTCAAAGATCAAAGTACCATCGTTCAAGACATTCAAGTGGAAGATATAGACAAAGTCGAAGTTCTAGAATCTTCGGAACGAATGGAACAGATAGTCGATCACATCATTTCACATCACACATACAAGACCCACAGTCGGTCATTTAACTCCATATTTTGTGTTTCGAGTATCAATACTCTGCTTCGTTACTACGAGATATTCAAGACCAAAAATATGGAAGGAGAGAAACGACTAAACATTGCCACGATTTTTTCGTATCACGCGAACGAGGACGATAGCGACCCTAGTGGTTCGCTCGACACTGACATATCTGATCCTGCCCACATGAAATCAGTAAATAAACACAGTCGAGATCGTTTGCAAGACTGTATTGAGGATTACAACAAAACGTTCAAAACCAACTATTCCACGGACACCTTTTACCAATACTACCAGGACATCGGAAAACGAGTTCGAAGACGTAAAGAAAACAAGAATACTGGACAGGGTATTGACATCCTGCTAGTCGTGAACATGTTCCTAACCGGTTTTGATAGTCGTTGGTTAAACACGATTTATGTAGACAAGAATTTAAAGTATCACGGTTTGTTGCAAGCGTTTTCACGTACAAACCGTATCTTGGGAGTTAAAAAATCACATGGTAATGTGGTTTGTTACCGCAATTTAAAGAGCGCAACCGATGAATCAGTAGCCTTATTCGCAGACAAAAATGCCCTTGAGCACATTACGGTCGCCCCTTACAGTGAGTATGTCGAGAAGTTTAATCTGGCAACTTCAGATTTGTTGCGACTCACTCCTAGTGTCGATAGCGTCAACGAACTTGAACGGGAAGAGGACAAGTATCGATTTGTCGAAATCTATCGGAATTTGTTGCGTTTAATGACAGATTTACGTACATTTTCTGATTTTAATCCTCAAGATCTTTCCATTGATATTCAAACATTTGAGGACTACAAGAGCAAATACCTTGACTTGTACGAACAAGTTAAATTTGATCGTCAAACAGACAAGGTTTCGATCCTAGATTCCATCGATTTTGAAATCGAACTCATTCGTCGCGACGAAGTGAACGTCAGTTATATTCTCGACTTATTAATCCAGATGCGTTTGGCGAGCGCAAAAGATAGTGAGCAGATACACAAGACAATCATGTCAACATTAGAAAATGAACCACGTTTACGAAGCAAAAAAGAACTGATCAAACGGTTTGTCGAAGACCACTTGCCGAAAATACAGTCAAACGATGACATCAGAGCTGAGTTTGGAAATTACATGTCCGTGGAACAACAGAAATCATTGCAGAGATTATGTGAAGAAGAAAACTTGATACGGGACAAGGTCGACCGAGTGATTAGTAACGTTTTGTATACAAATAAAAAACCGCATCCAAAATCAGTATTTGCTTGCTTGGACGAGACACCGAAACTCACTGAACGTACAACGGTTAGAGAGAGAATTACCGACCGGATTCTTACTCTTGTTGATACATTCTTTGAAGGTATGGACTAAGCCCAAGCATACTTATATGTTTATCGGTTACGTCTAACTTAAATACGGCTGTCTCCAGAAATAAGACAATATGCCTGATAGAAATCAAAACTTAGATTGGAAATCTGTCTTCGCTATACACTGGCGGCGGGAAAACTCTAAGAGTTTGTACCAAACCATTCCGAACCTGTCTCCCATCAATCTTGATGACTTATTGGAAATTGATCGTCAAAAAAACGCACTATTCAAAAATACTAAACTTTTTTGTGAAGGATTCCCGGCAAATAATACCTTATTGTGGGGCGCAAGAGGGACAGGAAAATCGTCGTTAATCCACGCACTCCTAAACCATTTCGCGTCGCAAGGACTCCGGCTGATTGAAATTGAGAAACAGCATTTTCAGTGCATCCATTCGTTAATCGAAGATTTGTACGAAATGCCGTATAAATTTTTAATCGTATGCGACGATCTTTCGTTCAGCGACAACGATTCAACCTTCATGGAAATTAAAAGTACGTTAGAAGGATCTGTATTTGATTCGACCGATAATATCCTTTTCTATGTGACTTCGAACCGACGTCACTTAGTTGCGGAACCTTTCTCGGACAATGAGCTTGCATACCAACAAGAAATTCATACGCACGATGTTTTTGATGAAAGACTGTCGTTAGCTGATCGTTTCGGTTTATGGTTGTCATTTCACCCGTTTTCTCAGCAACAATACCTGAACATAGTCCATTTTTGGACGAACAAACTTGCAAAAAAACACCAAGTCGCGATCACTTGCGAAAAGACACTTAAAGAGGATGCTATTCGATGGGTGATGGAGCGGAGAGGAGACCAAAGCGGCAGGAGTGCTCACCACTTTGCGAAGTCATGGATTGGAGATAAACTTTACAAGACGCTTGACTAGTAATCCACAACACTTAAAATTTAAACCTGCGTCCCCTTCGTCTAGAGGCCTAGGACACTGGGTTTTCATCCCAGCAACAGGGGTTCGACTCCCCTAGGGGACGCCATTCCTTCAACTGAAACTCTATATAGAGTACGTCTGGGAGTGTTCCTAATCAACCCGATTCGAAGCAGTAATTGAGTGCGTTAAAACGCTAGTGTCGTGAGTTTCATATTGTTCAATCATCTATTGTTCACGAACAGCTTCCTTTCTCTCATTTGTTCAAGTCATTGCGACTAGTTAAAAAAGAAGCGAGTTCGAAAACTCGCTTCATGTTTAATTCGTTGAGTGTTACAGACTTACGCCGGATAACTCATCACTAGTCGTCTGTGTCGGGCGCTTTTTCCCAAAGTATCGATACGTCTACTCGATTATCTTTTGCACCATCTCGTAAATCTAAAGCCGGTAGATCTGAGCTCATAACTAAATTGACATAACCAATTCCACTGTTAAAGTCATTAGTCAGTAACGTTTGAGAGATGGTAATGTCAGCTTCGCCGTCGTCGTTCCAATCCCAAACGCAACTCTCTCCTAGTTCCCAATTGATTAAGCCCTGTTCAAAACTAGCGGAGATTGCATAAGCTCCTGGCTGCCGCGACTGTATGGCGGATACGATGTTTACTGCTTTTTCAGTTGTAACGGGACCGAGTTGTGCTTCTAAGGCATCGAACGAGGCATACCGAACTTCGTTCGACAACCACGTCGAATACACACCTAAGAAACTGGGTTGCGAGTTTTCTCCACTTCCGTAGCAAATCGTGCCTCCGGTAACTCCATCTATTCGCCAGGCTTTGGTGTTTTCAATGTCAAAACTATCGACAATCCCATCTTCGGTGCCGTCGTTCTTGTCGTGCGTCCCTAGTTCTGTCAAGTCAACTGCAAATATTGATTCGAACGCGCTAGGGTGAGAAAACGGTACTAATCTTGTGGAATTATTGCTAAATCCAAAATGACCTTCGTTAAAAGTAGGCGTACCAACCACGCGATAACTATTCGGTTTCGCTCTAAAATGACTTGTGCTCAATTGTTCCTGTGCTAATGCAGGATCATTCAGCACTGCGCGTATGTCACCAGATGTTAATACATAGGTGTCTCCCGTTAAGGGGACAGAAAGAAGTAAATCATCCGCGCCATCTTGATCAAGATCAGGTATCTGCTTTACCATCGATGCCCACGAATCGCTGTTCGCGCTTGTTTCGGCGAATATCTGGTAAACCCCGTCGACACTAAGGACATCACTTAATGCGAGACGAGCCTCTTTCAATTCGGAAGATAAATCATGTAATATCTTCATGGGTATGATCAACATTAATGGTACGCTCTCATCTGGCGGGGTGCCTTGTGGAGTTGCGTAATAATTAGTCAAAATTAATGAGGATTCGTTGTCAACTAACAGTCCGTGCATTGATGTCGCGCCCCAACCAAATATCCATTGACCCAAATCGTTATAGATGCTGATGCACTCGTCGTAGTCCGAACATCCCGCATAATTGATTTTGCGATCTTGTAATCCGTCTGACACATCGGCCTCAGACAGATTGTCGCCAATCAAAATATTGACGACTCCGTTGAATCCATTAGCAGTAGGAGTTTGCACAATCAGATTTTTCATAGAATCGGCATTTTGACCATGCGAAGTGCTTCCGGTACGGAAGTAGGGGGGTGAGGCACCATAGAAAGTTCGTAACTCCCATCCAACTGAACTCTCCGTAATTTGATTGATTTGTATAGTGTGATCGCGAGTGTTGTCTGCCTCATCTAAGCTTGGAATGTCAGACTTCGCGAAGAGATAGTGCGAATCCCTAGGTGATCCAGGACTACCACCCACAATCAACAACGACAGTTCGTTAGGTCTGTTGAAGCCAAAAAGTGTGAGTGGCTGTATGCTTCGCGGTTGTCTTGAAATAGGCTGCCACGCAGATTCGATCCGATAACTTTCGATCTTTGCACCTGCAAAATTATCTCCGATCCCATCGTTATTTTCATCTTGCCACTCAAACCGATTATTCGGAAATGGATCCGCGTTGTCGCCTAGACCATCGCCATCGGAATCCGCCCATTCAAGGGCGTTCAATGGGTATCGGTCATTGACGTCAGCATACCCATCGTTGTCGTCGTCTGTATCACGGTTGTTACCGATTCCGTCTCCGTCTGAATCTAACCATTCCGTCGCATCGTTCGCAAAGGCATCTTGATTGTCGCCATAACCATCGCCGTCAGTATCGTATTGTTCATTCGGATTAAGTGGAAAAGCATCTTCGGCATCTACCACACCGTCGTTATCGTCGTCAGGATCGAAACGATTTACGATTCCATCATTGTCAGAGTCTTCTGGAAATTCATCGAGATGGTTGGCAATCCCGTCACCATCTAAGTCAGGATCGAATTCATCGGGGATCCCATCACGATCTGTGTCTTCGGAGTAAGAAGCATTGGTCGGAAATGCATCAATCGCATCAGCAATACGATCGCCATCACGATCATAAATTGCTATGGTATGCACAGGATAAGCGTCATAGCGATCTAAAGCGCCATCGTTATCGTCGTCCTCGTCCTTTAGGTTTAAGATACCATCGGCATCGGTATCGTCTAAATTGTTGTGTAAGGCCAGAAAATTGTTTGTAACACCGTCGGTTTTATCAATTGCACTATATGAAGCTGTATATAAAAAATTCAATCCACTATGCAAGTAGTAGTCATCTTCTTCAACATGATGAGCAAACAAGAAGTCCAACTGATTATCCCCATCAAGATCATTGAGAGAGGTGATTCCAGTGATCATTGAAGTTGCTCGCAGTCCAATGATTGTGTTGAATACATGCGTATCGGCAGCATTTAGCGTGTCATTGATGGAAAAGTTTCCGTCACGACTCGATTCTTCTGAGTTGTCATGGTTAATGATGTCATTGAGCGAGAACGTTACACCTTGACTGAATGTTGCGTGATTAAACGAATAACTATTTTGTCCAGCCGTGTCAGATTGCAACAATCCTGAGGCGTGCTTACTTCGTAGTCGAAACGAAGTGTAAACCCAAACGTTGTCAATATCAGCCGAGCCGTCACTCAACCGTCCCGTTCCGTCTACCGTGCCGTCCGCGACATCTACAGCATCCAAACTGGAACTACCGACAACGTAATGGCGAGTTGTGTCGCCATTCCAAATCATAATTTCATCTCTGCCGTCAGCATCTATATCTGGTGTTGGATGTACAACTTCTCCGAAAGCTAGCACAAAATCAGATGAAAATTTGTAAGAACCGTATCCAGGTTGAAGAAGTTCACTTACTTCGACAACACCATCTTGTGCTGCATCGACGATATCCCATATTGCAACTAGATCTGTATTTAGCACATAAAGGGAACCACCCTCCATAAAATTAGATGGTCCGGCTTCGAACGAAACACCAATGGCTGGATAAATGTCACCCGTAACCGAACCAAGGTTAAAGACTGCTGCTTCGTCTTGAAAGTCACCCAAGTCTACCCGAAAACAAAACGGTATATTTGCAATAAGAGTATCAAGTGCATTGGTTGTTCCGGTTGCCCCATCGAACGATTTGATGCCTTTAGTCGTTAAGAGGTATAAACTTAAATTATTTGCGTTATATCTCGAGCCAAGTACCGCTAGATCAGAAACACCGTCGTAGTCACGTTCAGCGATTTCTACAAGACCATGTAATTTGAAATCGGGATTATCACCAATAAACCAGCAGGAATCGCTTGCGTTGCAATGTTCGATGTGAATGTTTCTATCACTAGTTCCATCTAATTGGTCAAATGTTTGTAGAGAACTGTGATCTGATTGAATCAATACAAAACTATTTCTATAAGAAGCCACTAAATGGTCAGGATAACCATCTTCGGTAGCTGGTAAATGGTCTATCTTTAAGCCTAATTCGTCGCCCTCGGCGCTGCCATGAATGACCCAGGCGGTATCCGACGAGTGAATGGCATCCAGATTTATAGAAGAACGTGGTTTTCCATCCTGTATAAACATCGCGTCCCAATCCGTTCCAGACACAGAAAACAAACTTATTTGCCCAACATTTTCGTGAGAGCTACTATCTAAATGAGGTGCTGCAACGGCTAGATCTGCTTCGCCATCGCCAGTTACATCATTAATCAATGTAACTGCATAACCAAACATAGCATCTTTATCCGAGCTAACAATCCGTCGAAGATTAACCATTTGGATAGTTGAATCGAATGGATCATGATCATAAAGATTCTCGACTCCATCATTGTCTATGTCTGGGTCCTTGTTGTTACCAATACCGTCGCCATCAAAATCTGCCCACTCAGTCGGATCATCTGGAAACAAATCACTGTTATCACCCCAGCCATCGCCATCAGTATCCGTCCATTCGTTGGGGTCAACAGGGAAGGCATCATTTACTGCATCTACCCCATCTCCATCAAAATCAAATCCAGCGGGTGGAGTACCAGTACTCGCAACTTGGAATCTAGTAATGTTGGAAGAAAGCACCGAATTCGCGCTTCTCTCGTGATTAGTCAATTCTTCAGAAATACCGCAAGGTTCACCATTACAATCGATAGCGGGATCAGAAAACTTGTCAATGTCGATCCCCCGATACAACCACGCGTAAGTCATGATTGTGCCAAATCTATTGTTAATTCCATGGCCTCGAGACCAATAGTAGGTACCGATTGCACCCTGAAGATAAGAGTGCCCCAAACCAATGAGATGACCGATTTCGTGCGCGGTTACATTGACGGGAAACAACGCTGGATTGAGATACACATGCGTCAAAATAGCCCGTGAACGCTCATGGATAAAACCCCGTCCACGCCAGCCGCCTATATCTTCAGCTATGCCTCCCAATCCGCCCGCTGGAGGGTGGAATACCACAATTAAATCAGCGCCGAATTCTTCTTGTACCGATTGCTTTTGCGGACCGGGTAAAAAGAACCCTCGTAGGATCTCTGGAATCTCGGTATCGTCTCGAAAACCGACGATCCGATATTGTTTGTCAACGCCACTATTCTGAAAGAAAAAGTTTGTTGTGTTAAAAACGTGGGAAGCTACATGTCTAGCGTCCCCTACTGTGTAGTTGTCCCTAATCCTTCGGTCATAAAGCACTGCTACATCGATTATGGGTGTATCCGGTGTGTTAGTTGCGTCGTTGGGATCGGTCCCCATAAAACGTTCATTAACGTCGTCTACTCCATCATGATCTGTATCAATCAAGAAGTTCATGTCAACTTTTGAAACGGCTGTAAACGGCGACTCAATTTCACCTTCAAACCACACAAAATCCAATAGAGAATTAGAATTGATTCGAGGTCCTTCGTGGAGTACAACTTCCAAAAACACCCGACCCTTAGGCAGTTCTCCTAATTCCACTTCATACTCAGCTGCCCTAAGTTTGGAGAACCCTGGTAATGCTTGCTCTAGACTAGTCGTTCCGAGTAATAAGGTTCCGCGACGATGCAAGTCTGGGTCGTCATAGTGTCCTGTCATTGCGATCGTAATGTACAACTTGTCGGTATCTACCCCTTCAAAATTTTGTACCGCCAGTTTGACTGAGGCGGTTTTACCATCTTCACTTTCTAAGGTACAAGGACATTGGATTCCAACACGCGCCCATTGAAATTGGGCAGCGAGTGAAACTGAAAGAAAAATAACACAAACAGGTAAAACCCAGTATAGCAGTTTTTTCATAAAGGTATTCCGGTTAGTTAAACAAGGGTGAAAACAGGTTGCTAGCATTCAAATACATACTTTACTCCTCACGTCTCGGAACATAGATTGCATCGGAATGCCGATCGCGGAGAGCTTTACCCGTATCTTCAAGGGTAAAATCTTGGTTGTTATGTAGTACTTCTGAGGGAATTATCCCAGCGATATCGTCTGAACCAACTAACTGACTCATTTCATACGAGCCAGCTGTAGTTTGCACCTGGGCTAAAGCACCCGTTGCGCTATAAGTAATAATGAGTTGTTCAAACACGTCTTCCTGGTTGGCAGGCCCAGCGTATATCGTGGTACTACCAAACCCATTCGGTTTAATCTTTTCGACCAAAGCTTCAAATGTCTCCGGTATATGCGGTATCAATACTTCCACGGGTGTACCAAGCAGCCATTTATCGTATTCGCCAGTGAGTTTGACATACTCAGTCTCCGGCGGGTATGTACTAGACTCTTTGATAGATTCGATCTCGTCATCGCTTAGCTCGTACCAGGCATATCGAGTTTGCCTAGGTGGGTAGGGCGATTGAGGTTCGGCAAGTTCTGTAATAGTTTGCGATGCAAGTCCCGCTGTCGCTTTTTCAGTTTGACTTTTATTCGCTGTGTCTTTATTCGACCCAAATGGTTGACTGACCACAAGAACGATGGTTATAGTTGCGATGAACAGAGTGCCGACAACAGCGAATACCCAAAGTTGTGCGGGAGACAAAGATTTGTTTTGACGTTTTTTCATATTCTTAGGTATTCTCTTTTGATTGAGTCTGAAAATAGGTAGGTGACTCTAAGTTTGTTCGTAAATACAGAGTTTTCATTGTAAAGAAAACTATCAATCTATGATAATTGTAAACTGAAATGACCATACTTTCAAGGGCTAGTGATTGAGTCGAATGCAAGATATTTCTAATTTCAAATCGCATATTGCAATATTATTCTAAAAAACACATTGATACTAGAGTAATATTTAGTCTATATATAGTTTAAGTGAAATTTATTAATTTCGTCTCCGCCGAAAAATCACACTCGAAAACTATACTGCTACCAACCTCACGCAAAGCATTCTATTGATAAAATGATTGCTTTTGTGATGCACAAAGACGTTTCCTTCGCCCCCTTACGGGTGATCATTGTGCCATTCAACGTCCAGTTCCACAGCCTGAAATCAACTAATACTCTCCAAATTTGTACATAGTTCATGCGACAACGTTACGAAGGTGGCCCAAGAAGAGAACGAGCGTCCTTTAAACACTTAGGACACCTCAAAAAACTCTATCCGTACCTACGACGATATGGGTTAGTATTCGGATTAGGGATCTTTGGATTACTCATCATAAGACCGTTATTGTTTTTGATTCCGGGGTTTGTTGGAACCGCGCTAGATAGTGTCACTATCGCAGACCTCACACCAAATATAGTCTGGCCCGCTATCGGAATCTTGAGTATTGTGGTTCTCCAGTTTTTGATTTACATTCCTGCACGTCGAGTTTTACGCCGAATCGCGATCTCTGTAACCTATGATTTGCGCAAACGTATCTTCAAGAATATTCAGTTTCAGGGATTGAAATTCTTTAATCGATACGGAACGGGGGACTTGATGTCGCGGGCGATTAACGACGTATCACAAGTAAGGATGTGTGTTTCGTTCGCCTTTGTCGAAATCGTAACTTTTCTGTTCACAGTATCCACAGGTCTAGCTTTCATGTTCTTGAATTCACCTAGACTTGCCATGATTGCAATACTTCCGTTTCCAATCGTCGTGTTGCTTGGCTATCGGATGGCGCGTAGTTTATTTCCGTATTTCGTCGCGCGTCAAGAAGCCATGGCTAAGGTAAATTCGTTTACTCAAGAAAACTTAAATGGTATCAGAACCATTCAAGCGATGGCTCAAGAAGAGTTTGAAATCAAACGATTTCACGAGGTAAGCACAAGTTATACCAAAGCGGCCTATAGAGCGGCGCGATTTATGACTATGATGCACACTGCCTTGAACACGGCTAGCTCCCTTTCACCTTTGATCATTTTTGGTTATGGTGGATATCTTTTCTTGAACGACATTATGACGTTAGGCGATCTAACTAAATTTTTTGGTTATGCACTGTTAGTAACCGGCACTTTGGCACGGGTAGGTTGGGCAGTTTCTATGTTTATTTCGGCCGCAGCTGCAACCGAAAGAATCTTCGAAATTGTTGATCATGAACCTGAAATTACCGAAATTCAAGCAGACGAAAATGTTCAAGCGATTGAACCTAAAATCACGATTCACGATTTGAGTTATGCATACAACGACTCATCTACAAATGTTTTGAAAAACATAAACATGCAAGTAGATCCAGGTCAGACCGTTGCAATCCTAGGAACCTTGGGTTCCGGTAAATCGACTGTCTTGCGTGCCGTGTTAAGACTTATTGATACCCCAGTAGAAACCGTTTATCTAGGTAATCACGATGTCTGTACGCTACCACTACGACAATTACGTGAAGAAGTGGTTCTAGTTCCCCAGAATACATTTTTATTCTCTACTTCCATTCAAGAAAACGTAGCATACGACGATTTGACGCGTCAAGGTGATTTTGTGTGGGAAGCGTTACGGATCGCGGGGATAAAAGATACTGTATCGGAATTTGAACAAGATTTAGAGACAGTAGTTGGAGAACGTGGGGTTACACTTTCAGGCGGACAGAAACAACGATTAGCGTTAGCGCGGGGTGTGATTCGCGATGCTAACGTATTGCTTTTAGACGACGTCTTCTCTAGCGTGGATACCAAACACGAAGAGGAAATTCTCAGCGAACTCAAGAAGATACGATTCAATAAGACCACGATACTCGTTTCCCATCGCGTGTCAACTGTACGGCATGCAGACCATATCTACGTATTGGATGATGGTTTGGTCATTGAACACGGTACTCATGAAGATTTGCTAGCTAAACGAGGGTTTTATGCTGATCTAGAGGCAGTTCAAACTAATCAAGACGCCGATCGTACTCGTCGAGAACGACTCATTCAACAGTTGAATCGTACCACCCTACAAGAGAGAAAAGTAAGTTAATGGCTGAAGCCAGTTCACCACGCTCAAATCAGCAGTATTCAGCTTTTGATGCACAGTTAACGCATCAAGCCTTGAACCTTCGTATGTTCTGGCGCTTGATGAAATGGACAAAACCCTACCGACTGACACTTTTTTCTAGTGTCCTATTAATACTTGCTACGTCGGTAATCGCGATTGTTTGCATTCCCATATTGCGTAATTTAGTGCTAGTCGATGGAGTTCTCGGGTTTGGACTGGAAGGAACTACGACTAATGATTTCGGTTTGACAACAATTACTAACTGGGTCGCGAATATTTTTAATCTACCTTTGCTCGGTGCTGCGATTCTGCTGTACGTAGTCTTTATCCTGTTGCAGTCTATATCGTCTATCGGTCAACAATTGACTCTAACGAGCGGTTCGCTCAAAACACTACGAGATTTACGGGTAGATCTGTTTGCTTCGCTAGAACGCAAACCAGCATCGTTTTACGATCACGTAGGAGTCGGAAGAGTCATGACCCGCGTAACCAATGACGTTGAAAATCTGTACAACCTCGTCACATCATCCATCACATATATTGCTGATTTTGTGCAATTCCTATTGATAGTCGTTGTTATGCTTAGCTTGAGTAGTCAACTTACGCTAACTGCGTTAGTAGTCATTCCTATTGCAGCCATTGCAACTTA
Source organism: Gammaproteobacteria bacterium (assembly GCA_028819195.1). GTDB lineage: Bacteria > Pseudomonadota > Gammaproteobacteria > Pseudomonadales > Azotimanducaceae > Bin55. The sequence continues at coordinate 11,921 of JAPPMF010000013.1, forward strand.
TATTTTCCGATGGACTACTCACAAAATATTCCGCTTAATCCGTGATTCTGTTTCAGCTATGAATCAGTACATGCAAGAAGATTTAATGGGTATTGACGTAGTACAACTTTCCCTCCGACAGGAACAGAATATCGAGGAATTTAATGACCTCAACCGCCGAAACCGCACCCATGAATTTCGCTCGATTAATAACGAAGTGGTATTCGAAACCATCAATATGTCGTTACCTAGCATAGCGGTTGCTTTGGTCATATGGTACGGGGGAGGACAAATCGTACAGGAGTCTATTTCAGCAGGAATTCTGATTCTGTTTACTCAATACATCAACTTTTTGATTGGTCCGATTTCATCCCTAGGGCAATTATTCAATACATTATTCCGTTCTATGGCTTCCGGGGAGAGAATTTTTCAAGCGCTCGATTGGCAGGAACGAATTCACGAACCTGATCAACCTGTTTCATTACCACCTAGATTAAAAGGCGATGTTCAGTTTAAGAATGTAAATTTCAAGTATCAGAAAGGAGACCAAGTACTTCACGATGTGTCCTTTCACATAAAACCAGGAGAAAAGTTAGCGATAGTCGGTCCAACTGGTTCTGGTAAGAGTACGATCATTCGGCTATTAGCAAGGTTTTACGATATAGAAGATGACATGATTTTTCTGGACCACATTGATGTAAACAATATCTCGAGTACCGAATTAAGACAACGGATTGGTATCGTGCTGCAAGATTTTCATATATTTTCTGGTAGCGTTAAAGACAATATTGCACTCAATAATCCGGCGATTTCTAGAGAAAGAGCGGAATGGGCGGCGCGGGTGGTTAATGCAGATACATTTATAAACGAGTTACCGGATGGGTACGATACCCAACTAGCGGAGCGCGGCCACAATCTTTCCCAAGGTCAACAACAATTACTTGCATTTGCACGAGTATTAGCGGCAAATCCAGAAGTTTTAGTTTTAGACGAAGCGACCTCCAGTATCGACACCGGAACCGAATTAACGATACAGGATGGTTTACGTAAACTCATGGAAGATCGTACGTCAATAATTATTGCGCACCGACTCCAGACTATTCAGGATTGTGATCGGATACTGGTATTAAGTAAAGGTCGAGTCGCGGAAGTAGGGACTCATGAAGAACTCCTGGCACTACAGGGCATTTATCACGCATTGCATGAACTGCAATTTCAGGATGTGCAGTTGAATCAGAGCAGCGATACGAAAGAATCCAAAGACTTATCATCAACAATGAAAGACTGGTTCGATAATGACAAACAAACTCCCGACCGTTGGTGAATTGACATGATACAAGCTAGAGTTATGTTAAACACCTCAACCAGTACTGATGAATAGATTCATTCGACCGAGAAGTCGTCCTCGGTTGTTTTATCTTAGTGCTACTGGCTCATGGTTTGCTGCACATGGTATCCAAACTGTGATGTTTGCATGGCTAGTAACAATTGTGTTGCAAAAACCTCCGGAATTAGTAGGTTGGGCACAATTTGCTTTGTTTCTGCCTGCAACACTTCTTATGCTCATCGGTGGTAGTCTTGCAGATCGTTGGAATGCTCGCCGAATATCGGTAATCGCTCAGTCTTTTGCAGTGATTCCTCCTTTGCTACTAACGGTAACTTTGATTACCGGGACTTTGAATTTTGTCATGATGCTTGTCTATGCAGCTTGTATTGGCACAATTCAAGCATTTGTTACGCCGGCGCGTGATGCGATTTTGAATAAAGTGGCACGCGGTGAAATTCAACAAACTGTTGCGAAAACTACACTCGTTCAGTTTGTCTCACAGATGGGCGGAATTGTCTTAGCGGGGTCGGCCCAACTAATCGGTGGGGCACCAGTACTTTTATCGCAAACTGTTGTATTGGGCTTAGGTGCTCTAAGTCTTGGTCAATTGAGAATTCGGGTACAGAATGAAGAAAAACACAAGACTAAGCTACTAGATGACTTATGGTCCGGAATTGCCAACGGTTGGAAGGCGGTATTTGGTGATTCGGTCATGCGTGCGGTCGTATTACAGAACATGGCGATGGGTGTGTGTTTTATGGGATCTTACATCGTCACGATTCCACTTGTTATTCGGGATGTTTATGGTGGTTCTTCGGTGGATATTGCGATAGTCAATTTTGTCAACTCTTCTGGACTAGTATTAACTGTGACATTTTTAATTACCGTATTGAGAAAATTACGAAAACCGGGTAGAGCATTGATAAATTTTGTAGTTGGGGGTGGGCTAGTACTTGGCCTATGCGGGTTAGTGAAGAACTTTTACATCTTTGCCGGTTTGTTATTCGGTTGGGGCATGGCAGGTGGAATCGTGATTAGTATGTCTCGCGCGTTGGTCCAAGAGCGAGCACCAGAAGCAGTCCGTGGAAGGATTATGGGAATATTCTCATTCTCTTTCATGGGGTCGGCGCCAATTGGTGCCGTCATTTGGGGGTACACCATCGCCTTGGTTGGAAGTCGAGTTGCCTTAGTAATTGCCGGATTGTCAATGCTTGTGATTGGCTTATGTGTCGGTAGGTGGTCAAAACTTTGGCAAGTCTAGCCTAGGAAAACATTATCTTTTAAATGCAGATAAACCGCACACTGTTCGAGTAAGGATACTGTTAGGATCGGTAAGGGACTCTATCACATTAAAGTGATGTTTGTCCTGCTCGATAACACATTCAATGGAATGTAGTGATTTTGACCAGGCACAAAACAGTATGTCGGATTGACGTAGGAATTCTGGTCGTTCCTTAGCACCAACCCAGCAAACTACTTTTGCGTTAGTATTTGGCGTGAGTTTCGAAGGACTCTCGTGCAATATTTCACTCCGAGTCAATGAAAGTTTTGAATTCATTTCAGTGTAGAGCAGGTTGGTTAAATCATGAATTCCACTAATCGAGTAGAAGCCTTGGATTCGCGCGGTTGTTTCAGGATTCAATGAAGTAGTCTTACAAGCCATACGACTTACTAAATGACCACCCGCTGAATGTCCAATCAAAACGATGGGCCCCGGTATTTTTGTTGCACACGTTTCTATAGCAACGCTAACCATTTGAGTAATCTCAGAAATTTTTGCTTCGGGTGCGAGAACATAACTCGGTATTGCACACGACCAATTACTTTCACAAAACCCTCGTGCTAGATGAGACCAAAACGATTTATCAAAGTCTAGCCAGAACCCGCCATGGATAAATACCACGAGCCCAATATTTTGACCTGATGGTAGAAAGAGATCGAACCGTTTTCGAGGGTGGTCCCCATACTGACAGTCTAATATTTGATTCGACCATTTACTTCGAAACGAACCTGCAAGTTGTTTCCACAGATTTGGATAACGAACTCCGTTTGGAATGTATTTGGCATTTGCAAATTCATCATTCCAATCAATTTGAGTCTGTTTCATACCTGACTTCATTTTTACCTTTTTGCTAAAAGTTGATGGCGAACGGATCGTATCTAGTATATCGTTCTGTTTTCCAAAAGCACCAAATTAGTGTAAAATAAACGGTGCTTAAGGGGTTGAATCGTATCAATAATGGTACTTACGAACTTGTTAAGGAAGGTAAAAATCTCGTTTTTGGTGCAATAAGATGAGTGAAATAATCACTACAGAAAAAGCGAAAGCTATAGAGTATCAGAATGCAATCTTACCGCACGTATCCCGTACGTTTGCGCTGACCATACCGTATCTTCCTGATTCTTTAGAAAACGTCGTAGGAAACTCATACTTACTCTGTCGAATCGCTGATACGATCGAAGACGATCCGGCGTTAACAATCGATCAAAAGACAGAGTTCTTGCAACTGTTTTCGGAAGTGGTAGCTGGCGAGAAAAAACCGGAGTTGTTACCTGAATTGGTGTCTCCACATTTATCGGATTGGACACTGGAAGCCGAAAGAGACTTAGTAGCGAACACCCCTGTCATTATTGGAATCACCCACGACTGTACCCCAAATCAACGAGTAATCATTGAACGATGTATTTCCATAATGTCTTCAGGTATGGCAAGGTTTTGCGAGACCAAACAACTAGAAAAATTAGAACACTTAAACGATTATTGTTATTACGTTGCCGGTGTTGTTGGGGAGTTGCTTACAGACCTATTTTGTGACTTTTCCGACACGATCTCTCGATCGCGTGACAAATTGTTTACCTTATCTGTCTCCTTCGGTAAGGGGTTGCAAATGGTAAATATTCTGAAAGACGTTTGGGTGGATGCAAGTCGAGGTGTTTCATGGTTGCCAGCTTCGTTGTTTCAACGTAGCGGTAAAACAAGTAAAGGAAGAACTTTAGATCCGGTTCTTAATGTACCTGAGATGCGGAAGTTAATTGCTTTAACGTACGAACATCTTTCAAAAGCGTTGCAATATAGTGTCACGATTCCGACGAAAGAAGTAGGGATTCGCCGGTTTTTGTTGACTACCCTTGGCATGGCAGTTTTAACTCTGCGCCGGATCAATAAAAAACCGAACTTCGATCGGAATGATCGAGTAAAAATAACTCGCAAACAAGTTTCCGCGACGACTTTTATTACTAACAATGTTGTTAGGTTTAATTTTTTAGTGGAGTCTTTGTTTCGCACGTTAACGAAGGGACTTCCAACACCTCCCAACAAGACTGATTGAGAGACCGAAAGTTCACTCTACCAAAGTGATCTACAGGTTTATCGCGTTCGGCGTAAACTTGTTTGTGTGAAGTCAGAATCATCTAGATCGACTCTGAATTCATATTCTGACCAATCAATTGTGGTACTTTTACCGTTCACATGGTTTGTCATTGTCATGGACTGTGCTTGCCAATAGTGGTCAAGGTATTGCTCATAACCGGATACCGTTAGTGTCTTGAGATGATCGCCTTTGCGATCAAAATACTCGACCTTCCATAGACGATAAGCAGTTTTGTCTTGCCATACCACTTGACGACTATAAGCCGAACCATCAGATACCGGAACACGTTCAATGACGGTACAATCATGCTCTTCGAATATCTCGTCACGTAAGTACTCATAAGTGAACTTGCCAACTTCTGGTGGATTCATGTCTTCATAAGAAAATTCACTCCCCATGAAAGATGAAGATTGACTGCGAGAATTTAATCGCTTGACTCGTTGTAGTGCCGGTAAAAATATCCACTGGTCGTCCTGTTCCCCAGGATTGGAATGGATTAGTAAAGTCGTTCCTCGCACGTCTCTGGGTTCGTCAAATATAAACAGAATCCTTTTTCCGCTCTTTTCAGATTCGAGAACTTTAATACGCAGGTTCCGAGTCGATTCGCGTCCTTTTCGATCACGCAGAGTCATAGTTTGTTTTGCAATATAGTTTTCGAAACCGGCCTGAAAATCCTCAGTATCTTGTGCAATCTGTAAACCTTTCGCAACAGAATCTTCGGAATCTGCATAGGTACTTGAAACAAGTATCCATACTAGCAAACCAGTACTAGTCAAAAAACGCCAACGATTGAAAAATTTCATTATTTCTTCCGATCTATAGTAAGGAGTAGCGGAGGTAAAAACAAAAAATCAGCTACAAGTGCTAGTATGACGGTAATGGACAACATCAAACCAAGTGTCCAAGTAACTTCGAACCCAGACAAGGAAAACACAATGAAACCGCAAGCTAAAACAACAGTCGTCGTCCACAACGCTCGACCAACTTTTTCGAAGGTATATCTTATCGCATCAGGTGGTGTTAAACCAGTCCGCCGAGCGAATTGATACTTAGATAGAAAGTGAGTCGTATCGTCCACGATAATTCCAAATGCCATCGCCGTCATGACCGAACCAGCGAGCCCAACTTGCCCTACCAAGTGTCCCCATACTCCAAAGGTTAAGGCAGCGGGAACATAATTTGGAATGAGACTGACGAATCCAATTTTTACACTCTTAAGTACGATCAGCAATATTAATGAGATCAGACCCATCGCAATTACTGTTGCAGTTAACATCGAATCGATGTTTCGTTCAGATAGATGACTAAACACAATCGTAAATCCAGTTGTATCAGTGGCCAATTCTGGCGTATTTTGATTTAACCACTGTTCAGCGCGATCGCCAAGTGCCTTGATCTCATCCGATGTCATCCCATCCTGCGCAATCGCGGTCATTCTAGTAGTTGACTTTGCTATGTCAATTTGATCGTTTAAATCGCGACCAAAAGGGAGTGCAAATTCATACAACAACAGGTACTGCGCCGCAAGGGCAGAATCTTCGGGTAACTTGTAATATTCTTCTTTGTCGCCGTGCATATTCATGTTTAACCGTTTCATCGTATCGGTAAACGTATGCACGTATCCAACTTCTTCTTGTTTTCTCAACCAATTTGCAAAATTCTCTACATTGTTTAGAAACTCCACATTCGTGACTCCACCATCGACACCTGAATCGAGTGAAAACTCCCAGTTTTCTAGTCCAGTTAAATTCTGTGCTACGAAGTCGCTGTCCGTACGAAACTGAAAACGATGATCGAAATATTGAGTCCAATTGTCGGTAAACTGTAAGCGAAATACACCCGAAATTGTTAGACCAATAAAGACAATTCCACCTACCAATAACCAATACTTTCGTTTAATCACAAAATCAGCAAAACGCGCAAACATTTCGTATTTCTTCACCGATTGTTTACTTACCCGGATTGGAAGTACTGATAATAGGGCAGGTAATAGTGTGAAAGAAAGCAAAAGCGCCATAATCACGCCGAAAGCCACAAAGTTGCCAAGGACATGAAAAGGTGGAGAATCCGAGGCGTTTAAGGTAAGAAAAGCAAGGGCAGTGGTGACCGAAGTAATCGTGATGGGTTGAACATTGATTCGAAGTGCTTCCTTTATCGCTGGTTGTTTATCCTGGCCGGTTTGCAAATTCGCTAGATAAGAAGTCACAATATGCACGGAATCCGCTACCGCTAGGGTCATCACAATCACGGAAATGCCCGCAGTAACTGGATTTAAGACGATCGACAGCCAACCAGCTAGCCCCATCGTAAGGTTGATTGTGGCTATGACCAAGACAGTCACCGCGACTGTCCCAGCCCATGATCGCAATAACAATAGAGTAAGTACAACAATAACCAAGAACACGACCGGGATTAACGTAGTCATGTCAGCCTGAGTAGCGTCGTAAAAGGTTCGTTGCATTATGATCTCCCCGGTCAAATACAAATCGAACCCCGGATGTGCTACTTTTGTTGTCTCAACCAAATCACGGAGATAGTTGGTTACTTCAAGCACTGCCGCGTCACGGTCTTCCGGTAATACAAAATTGATTAGTACAGCCGCGACTTGACCGTCACGTGATACTAACCGGTCGATCAACTCCGACGAGGTTTGAACGATGTTTTGAATTCGAGCTAATTCAGTATCGGTTAATTTAGCCGCATTTTCAACCAAAGGTCCAACGTACAAATCATCATCGAGAGATTCGCTGTGATTGAAATTTGCGACTGAATCAACCCGGGTCGCGAAAGGTACAAACCAAGCTTCGTTGGTGATGTCTTCAATAAACTCAAGCGATTCGCGAGTATATATAGTGCCCACCTTTGGTGCGATCGCGAGTAACGCTTGGTTGGTTTCTACGTAAGTGTCTTCGAACAGTTCAAAGATTTGTAACTCGGGGTTGTCCTCAGCAAATAATACGAAGTGATCGCTGGTAATCTGAATGCGCGGTACTCCCACTGAAAGGACACCGACGATCAAGACAATCCCTCCTAACACCCACCACCTATAGGTGAGTACAGATTCAGTCAATTTTTGTACGAAATTGGTTGTCAAGAAAGCAAAATTATGTTACCAAGCTTCTGACTCTGAATTCAAATGATGAGTCGGCATTTGGTAGGTGGTATCGGGATTATCGTAAGCGGAAACTTCGAGCATTGAACTGAAATTAAACTGTTTTGTGGCTTGTTTCCCTCGCACAAACCGTTGGAAGTGACTCTTCAGACGCCACAAGGGAAGGGCAGCCACAGTGTTCTTCTTGGGAAATTCCAAGTGATCAGCCATTTCATGACCTATAAGTGAACGAGATAAAACGTACCCTAAATGGATAGTTGAATCGTGTTCCTTTGGATCTGTGATACCTGCGGTTAATGGTATTGCTTGGATGAGCGCATTACACATCTTGATCGAATCAGGTTGTGGAAGTGGTTCACACAGTAGTCCAGCTTGCCAAATCTTCTCTGCCTCTTGTATGTCTTTGTAAAGAATTGCGTCTGGGATGCCCATAACATAGCTAACGTATCGCCAAAGTTCCATGATGCTTGCTTGATCATCTTTCGAGAATACTGCACCAACACGTTTAGCATGATGTAACAGTCTCATCGAAAACTGGGCAGCCGCGAATCCTAAATGAGCTGAACTAATTGGGAGTCCAAAAAAGTCTTCATCCCACGCGCCATCGGCATGTCTTATCAAGTAACGCACCTTTGCATGGATAAAGCGAAGTCGCATCGATAATTTCCAACCATCGCCGTAACGTCTTAGTCCGCTTGGCATGTATGATTCCAACAAATGACGATTGTTTTGACTTAAGCGACGCTTCGCAGTGGAGGGTTGTAGCACACGACCCGTAGCGGCAAATGATTTGGCAATTAGTGTAGTAAACCCTTCGATTAAGACTCCGGTTACAAATCCCACTAAAACGTTCGTGGCATTTAAATGAAACGCGACGACCGCTGGTTTATGTGCTTCAAAATCTAACCACTCGGGTTCGCCGACATGGTCTTCAAAAAACTCTCGGAAAACCTTTGGAGCTTGTTGAAAGTTCTCTGACTCTTGTTCAATGGCTGCTCTGGTAAATTTATGAAATTCAGTCGGTGATAAATCAGCAAGTTCTTCCATCACTCGATCCAAGTGTGGATCACCAACATTGGCATGTTCGATATATTTGTTAGCGTAGTTAACGTCATACCGCCGCGCTCGCGCTATTTGATTTCGATATACTCCAGGAATAGCGAGTCCTTCGCTGCGATCAGTGTCGTGTTCCATTTAATTAAGTATGTGTGAGTAGGGCGGGGGTAGTGACCTGATGTAAATCCGTTTAGCAAACCAATTACTGGCAAAAACTCTCAAATTTGAGTAATTCAGGTTACTAATGTTTTGCAAAAGATGAACAAATTATAAAAATATTGCTTTTTACATCCCAAGTTAAGGATGGTCGTATCCCCGAGTTATCACGATTCGAGAACAGGACTTAAAACGAACAGTACCAACCTCCTAGTACATACATCTACAATAATCCATACTGACTCACAGGGAACATAGAACCGAATGGACCAAACCGGGACTACACTAACACAACAAACCTATCACGGTTACCTTTGCCTAAGTTCACTACTGTCTTCACAACAATTATTTAGCAAGTCTCACGATGAAATGTTGTTCATCGTCCAACATCAAACTTCCGAACTTTGGATGAAACTTCTTATTCATGAACTGCAGTACGCTAGAGAATGTATTAAATCTCAAAAACTAAACGTAACGAACAAAATCTTAGCACGAGTGTCACGAATATTCGAACTGCTGAACCAATCATGGGGTGTGTTACGAACTCTGACACCCAGCGAGTACACGAAATTTAGAGGCATATTAGGAAATTCGTCTGGGTTTCATTCATTCCAATACCGTCTGATTGAATACATGTTGGGAAATAGAGACGTAGGACTATTAGAATTCCATAAATCAATAGAGTTGGACTATGAAACATTAGCATCTGAACTACGACAACCAAGTCTTTACGACTGCGCGATTGATGTACTCTATTCAACAGTAGAAAAAGGTGAAGATTCCGCGCCGTCGCCACAGCTCACACAACCTCGGAAACCAGATAAAGAAGTACAAGATCGCTGGAAAATTGTTTACGAGGAATCGGACAATTATTGGGAGCTATACGAATTAGCGGAAAAATTAGTAGATTTGGAAGATTATTTTCGTCGATGGCGGTTTAATCATGTTACTACGGTTGAACGTGTAATCGGATATAAGAAGGGGACTGGTGGTTCATCCGGTGTTCCATTTTTGCGAAAAAGGCTGGATATAGTGTTATTTCCTGAACTCTGGAATCTCCGAGGTGATCTGTGACAATAAACCATAGTGACTTTCCCCGAAGGTACTTGTTCGATCTTGCCAAAGGGCTAATTTATCTGGACGGTAATTCTTTAGGACCACCTGTCAAGGGATCGGAAGACATCGCACATAGTGTTATCGATTCCGAATGGAAGAAAGAACTAATCAGTGCTTGGAATACTTGCGGATGGATTGAGTTACCACACACAGTAGGAAATTTGTTAGCCTCGATTATCGGGGTTTTACCTGACACTATAAGTATGGGCGATACACTATCTGTGAAGTTGTTTCAGGTTTTAGCAGCCGCAGTGGAAATGCGTCCAAAACGCAAAGTTGTTTTAACCGATTCGGGCAATTTTCCTTCCGATTTGTATATTGCGAATGGTCTATTAGATACTCTTGGAAGAGGACACCAGCTGAAGATCACCAAACCAGATCAAGTAATCAAAAAAATCAACAACGAAGTCGCAGTGGTGTATCTAACGCACGTTGATTATCGCACAGGTCGAAAACACGATATGGCAGAAATTACGACACGCGCCCATGAATGTGGATCTGTAGTAATTTGGGATCTCGCACATTCTGCCGGAGCACTTCCCCTAGAACTAGAAAAAGTGCAAGCGGAGTTCGCTGTTGGATGTACATACAAATATTTGAATGGAGGTCCTGGAGCACCCGCGTTCGTTTACGTTCGACCAGATTTAGTAAGCAGTATTCAGCCTGTAATGCCCGGTTGGCTAGGACATAAAAAACCATTTTCGATGGACAGTCGGTATACACCAGCTAAAGGAGTGGGGCGATTTCGTATCGGTACTCCTTCCGTTATTCAGTTCAAGATACTTGAACATGCACTCGCACTATGGAAGAATGTTGATCTTTATAAACTGTATGACAAGTCTGTCATTTTGAGTGAATTGTTTATTGCTGAAATGAAAGCACGTTGTCCGAGTTTAGAGCTCATTTCACCAAGCAATCCGACTCAAAGAGGATCTCAAGTGTCTTTTGCGTCTAAGCACGCATACCCATTAATTCAAGCATTGATTGATCGTAAAGTAATTGGAGATTTTCGCGAGCCGAATATCTTACGTTTTGGTCTGGCACCACTTTATGTGGACGAGAATCAAGTAATCGCCGCTGTCCAGATCCTAGAACAAATATTAAATGAAAGAGTTTGGCAGCAAGACAAATATCAGACGAAGAAGAAGGTCACCTAAAAAACCTGTCTAGTCTATTGGAAGAACGGGAATACTTGATAATTCTGCCTATCAAGATGTTCTTTTAGTTTCTCAACATCCTCAGAAATCAAGTATTCTTTTAGTTGTTCTACGTGCTCGGCAGTGAGTGCGTTTTGTCCTTGAGCATTTGTAAGTGCAGTGAAAGCGGTACGAGATTGGGCAACTTCCGATGGGAGAAGGGCGATTTTTGGAAATATAGTTCGGTCTACGCCTCGATAATCGTCGGCTACTACCGTTCCCAGTCTTATGTAGTATTGCTCTCGATCGGTTGCCGGTAATTCTCGACCTAAATTGATCGCCTCATCAAAACCCCCGTTGACTGCCATAGCCTCACCAACAACTTCGTAGGCAATTAACTTTGTTCGACCATCTCGCACTCGGCCGAGAAAGTCTTTGGCAAGGGTTAAGTTATAAAAAGCAACTGAACTCATGACATCAGCTTCTAAACCAATTTTACTAGCCCCGATGGGTAACTTTAAGGCAAGATCAAAAGCCTTTTTAGGATCGTAATTTGATACGTTTGTTAACACCGTAGAAAGCAAATTTTGACGAAATGTTTCAGTTATTGGATCTGTTTGAATCCATTCTATTGCAGCTTCCGGATCTTTGTAAGACCATTGTGAAAGTAACGTGTCTATCGCCGATTGCTGTATATCTGAATCGGTGATTTCTACAATAACTGCGATTGCTTTATCTGGCGCTTGGTTGGTTAAACTCCAAATCGCTCCTAGGCGAATTCTGTCTTGTAGTTCTTCAGGGATTTGTTCCAAAAACGACAAAGCCCTGGTCGCGTCATAAGTAGCCCAGGTTTGCAGGACCTTGCTTTGCAACTCGTTACGCAGCGTTTCCGAATGTATCGACAATACGCGCTCCCAAGCCGCTTCGGGATCGCTTCTCGTCCACGTCCATAGCACATTCTCGTATATCGGAAAAACAGAATCACTTTCAACAGTTAGAGAATACTCAAAAGCTGCTTCAGGATTTGTTCGTGCTTCCACTAGGAGAGTTCTTCGCAACAGCTCGTGTTTAATGTCTTCATTTACGGTTGAATCCCTGACTATGTCGAGGACTGATAATCCTTCTTGTGCAACCCAATTACTAACGATTGATTCGGCACGGGAGAATAAATCCGAAGCAGGTCCTATAGATTGGTTTTTAATGGTTTCCCACGCAGCCGCGGGATTAGCCAAATCCTTTTCTCTGATTCTTTCTTGAAGAATATACTTGACATAATTTTGATCTCCAAGTGAATTTCCGAGTTCGATAAGCTCTTCGTCAGGAAGCTCCTCACTTTCGGAGATAATTAGTTGTATGATTTCATCTTTAACTCTTGGAGGATGTGGTTTTTTCGCAAATTCCACCGCACTCGACAGGTCTTCATTGAGGTGAGCTAGTATTAGTTTGGAGGCAACGATTCTTTTGAAACGATCTGCTAGTTTATCATAAAAAGCACTAGCTTTTGCATTGCCTTGCGATAAAAGTTTTTCAAAAATAACCCTAATGGGTTGTTGATCGTAATTTGCCGGAAGATACACTTCGGGTCGATTCCAATAATCACGAGGTTGATTCTTCCACAACCAGTATCCATCGGTATCTTGTTCTAAACTTGGAACTGTTGTTTTTGTGTAGAGTTCCATTGTGTACGGATCTTGCGCTTCTAACAGTAATTTCAAAATTGTTTCATCTCCGGCGTTCGCAATTAAGTTGTAAAGTGCAAGACTACGATCGAATGCTGAAGTAAACGTGCTATATATTGCTGTTATCGTTACATTAGACTCTATGTTTTGGTCTCCATTCTGCATTGAGTATTCAGATGATGTAGACTCATCAAATGTTGTGACGTTGGGAATATAGGTATTTGGCGAGGTGCTGTTCGGAATGAATGTGTCCGTTGATTGCGAAAAGAATAGGGGGACGACAAGCAAATAGACCAACAAGCATAATCCGAAACTCAATGGAATCCCCATCAAGAACCAAGTTAGACTAAAAGACTTGTTCAGATTTTTTGACATTATCGATTAGAAACCCAAGAACTTCCCGGTTGGTTTTCCGTTGTTATTGTTTTTCAAACTATTGGTTAACGCGTCTTTATCCACGAGAGTCAAGTACTCCTGCAGCTTTAGAATCCGATCTTCAGTCATTAGTTCTGATACTTTGTCTGGATAGAAGCGGACTTTTGTCAAAATGAAATTCAGTGCGGTTTTGGAACGTGCAGTTTTTGAGGGTAATCTATCGAGAATATCAAAAAAATCCCTTTCGTTATCAGAGTGTTTCGACAGTAGAGTGATTCCTAACAGTGTGTGGTATTCATCTTGATTGTTCGACGGTAATTCGTTACCCAACGCGATCGCCTCATCAACTTGCCCGTTATATCCTAGCTGAATTCCCACAGTTTGGTATGCTAAACTTTTAGTCCTTCCGCTACGAACTTGCATTAACAACTCCCGAGCTAGTTGTGGATGTTCATTTACTATATACCTTATCACTTGAGCCTCAAGTCCTGTTTGATCGTTCTCTATTTGGACGCTGCGTGCTAACTCAAACGCTTGTCGAGGATTAGTGTAAGAGTATTGTGAAATGACGTCGAATACTAACTCATACCGAATTGAATCGATCGTTGGTTCAGTTTGTAACCAATCAATCGCAGCTCCGGGATCATGTACCATCCATCGTTGAATAACAGTTTTCGTTGCCAGTTTGAGCCAAAGTTCGTCCGAAATGCCACTCAAAATATCGATGGCGTTTTCGATTGAATGTTCGGTAAGACTATAAAAAGCCGCTTGTATGACGTGTTTGTGTAATTCCTCGGGGAATTGTTCAATTGCAAAAAATAAAGAAGTAGGGTCCAGAGATGCCCAGTGCCAAATCAAGTTTTCTTGGATTTGAAAACGAACTGCGGTAGATTCAATACCTAAAACTCCTGCCCAGGCAGCTTCAGGATCTTGTTCAAGCCAATTCAACAGTACAAGATTTACAAATTCCCAGTACTTTTGGTCTTGTTCTAGCGCGAAAGTAAAAGCCATTCTTGGATCTTTTCGTGAATGCAATGCGAGAACTCGACGCAACATAGCCTGTTTGGAACGATCGTCTTCGATCTTTTCCAGGATGGGATCCATTACTGAGAGACCGCTTTGAGTGACCCAAGCTAATGCAATATTAAGGAAGGTGTGTTTAATTCAAAATTGCTAGAATCTAACATTGAGTTATTCTA
>JAPPMF010000019.1:0-116568 GCA_028819195.1 Gammaproteobacteria bacterium
TTAAAATTACTCATGGTTAGATTCTAGCGATTTTGAATTAAACACACCTTCCTTTCATGTGTTTCAACATGTATCAATTGCAATTTGAAGACTAAAACCAATGTGTTCAGTCCAATCAAAATTTTTCAATTACGGAATTTCTGACAGACCTTTCAATGATTTCAGGACCTAGTTCAAGCTATCGATGGTGTGAAAATCATTGGATACGCTCACAATTTTCCCGTTGTATGACCAAACGTACGCCACTGAAGCTGCGAACTCATCCGTTGTTAGATAGGTACCCACAAGTCTACCTAAAATCAATAATTGCTAGCCGAAAGACAAACGAACTTTGATCTGGGTGTCAATTCCACCATCGAAAAAACGGTTCTTCCTAGCCGTCAAATATGGACTTTAAGTCTCGCAACCTACGATATCACCGGAGACATGAAGAACTACTGGTGTCCTATTGTGAAGATGGAACCGTACCTAAAATGGGCTTCTCTTCGGCAAACCGAAATCATTGAGCGTAAGGGAGAAATGAATGAAAATCGAATCCATCAGAATACAAAACTTTCGATCATTTGTAGACGAGACAATTCCACTAAACCAGTACACCGGGCTAGTAGGGCCCAACGGAGCAGGAAAGTCCACAATATTAACTGCATTGAATGTATTCTTTCGTCACTCAGAGAATTCACCTCACAATCTCAGCCAATTGCAGGAAGAGGACTTCCACCGTAGAGATACTGCGTCACCCATTTGCATTACCGTTACCTTTAGTGATCTCAACAAGGAAGCAAAAAAAGACTTTGCTGACTACGTTCGTCAAGATAAGCTTGTCATTTCAGCAAAGGCAACCTTTGATGAAAAAACAGGAAACGCCGAGGTAAAGCAATTTGGACAACGTCTTGGGATAACAGAATTTGGCGAGTTTTTTGTTGCAGCAGCGGCAGGTAGAAAAGTTGCAGAACTCAAGAAAATTTACGAAAGCCTTCAAAGCAAGTTTCCAAAACTGCCATCAGTAGGCCCAAAAGCTCAAATGATGCATGCGCTCCATGATTACGAATCACAAAACCCTGAACTATGTACGCTTATTCCTAGCTCAGATCAATTCTACGGTTTTTCAGGGGGAACAAATCGCCTAGCCAAGCACATTCAATGGGTTTATGTACCAGCCGTCAAAGACGCAAGTGCAGAGCAGGTTGAGGAGAAGAACTCTGCTCTTGGTAAATTGCTCGCCCGAACAGTCCGTTCAAAGACGAATTTCAATGAAACGATAAATGATTTCCAGAAGGATGTTCGCAATCGATACCAGCAGATTCTTGATACTAACCAGGACACATTGAATGAGATTTCGAATGATCTACAACGAAGACTAAGTGAATGGGCACATCCTGACGTAAAACTCAATTTAGAGTGGAAGCAAGATTCCCAAAAATCAGTTCGCATTGAAGAGCCTTGGGCTCACGTTGTCGCTGGAGAGGGTGAATTTCAAGGCCAACTAGCTCGCTTTGGGCATGGATTTCAACGCTCATACATCCTCGTACTACTGCAGGTACTTGCTGAGGTCGACGACCAGTCCCAGCCGACGTTAATCTTAGCATGTGAGGAACCTGAGCTCTATCAACATCCTCCTCAAGCCCGTCACCTATCACATGTACTTAGTAGACTCTCCGAAAGAAATGCGCAAGTTGTTGTATCGACTCACGAGCCACTATTTGTTTCAGGAAATGGGTTTCCAGATATTCGCATGGTGCGCAAAGACTCCAAAGGTGGCCAATCGAGTGTGTCATACGCATCAGCCTCAGACATTTCGAACAACTTGTCAGAATTCACTGGCAAATCTGAAGAGTCCATGCCGGCTACGCTGGCAAAAGTTCATCAAGCACTCCAATATGCAATAAACGAAATGTTTTTTACTACACGACTCGTACTTGTTGAGGGAGTAGAAGATATTGCGTATTTGACAACCTACCTATATCTCTTAGAAGTTGAGAAAGAGGTACGACGACTAGGTATCAACTTTGTACCAACCAATGGCAAAAGTAATATGATACGTCCAGCTGTAGTTGCCAAACTACTAAACATACCGACGTATGTTATATTCGATGCTGACTCAGATTTTAAAGACCATCACTCCAAGGGTGCAATGCACAAAGCGGAAAACGAAGCACTCTTGCGATTAGCGCAAAACGAGACCATAGATGCTTTCCCAACATCTAATGTACATGCAATGGGTATGACAATTTGGAGAACAAACATTGAAAGTGTTGTAGAAAAGGATATTGGTAAACCAATATGGCACAAGGTTCGTCAAGATGTAGACGTTAAGTATGGACACGCGAGCAAGCTTAGAAAGAATACACTCCATATAGCAGATTGTCTAATAGCAGCTTGGAATAGGAACTATAAATCGAAGAATCTCATCAAAGTTTGTAAAGCCATATTGAACGAAAGGAATTATATTTCTAGGTAGTTCCGAGCTTGCAAAATTTCTGTCAGTACCGGCAGTTGTATAGCAGGTTTGATATGGGCTTTGGAATTTCCCCTAAATTACCAAGCGCTCTCAATTCAGCACGACGCCCAACAAGCATTGGGACGTAGACATAGTTAGTCCCTGACATTACGTGCTACTTCCAAATTGACATCAACTTTGTCTCTGCTTACCAATGCAGATAACAACCGATAATCTCCCCTTTCTTTACGTATTCTCCCTGCAACAATTGCAGAATGTATGTCGAGTTTTTCTGCGTCAATATTAACAGCCTCTTCGCTAGCTACATACGGTGCTAAACAGCTTCGCCATTCATTCTCCGGGATAAGATTTTCTACTGCAAAGTGTTCGGCTTGTTTTTCGAGAACGTCATTACAATCAGCATCTTCTTGGTCAAAGAAATCAAAAGCCACCCCCTCTTTTATATGCAGTAATACATGTCCAATTTCGTGAAACAATGTAAACCAAAAATGGTCCACTCGATTGTGTCGAAGTGTTAATCCAATTACTGGAATACCATTATTAAGGAGCATCGCCATACCATCCAAATTAGTATTAGGTAAGTGCGGTTCCGTAACCAATACGACTCCCTTAGACAAAAGAAATTCGCGGGCTTCCGCGGGTCCCGTTCTTCTTGTCGTCATGCTTCTTAAACTTTTCAAGTGACGTTGGTCAAACTTATCACTAACCACCTCCCTTTGATCTATGATGTTGAGCGAAAGCTCAATTATCCTTGCCTGCCACGCCATCAGGTGGTATTTATTAAGTTTAGAGGCGGCTCGCATTTTCTTTCGATTATGTGCTTGCGATAAGTTGTGTCCCAACATATCTCTTACATAATCCCTCGCTTTATAGATCAATTTATCTCCTGATCCTTTTTGTATCCAACCGCGTTTGGCCATATGACGATAAGGTAACTTACTCCAATCGTATTCACCGGTTGAAGTCCACGAAAGAAATATGTTCACTGTTTTTGCATTTGAGTTAAGCGTTCCCGATATTCGAATTCCTAGGACATTAGCCACTTCAATTAATCTAGCTAGGCTAGCACCCATATAGCTTGAGGCTTCGTACCTTTGAATTTGCTGCGGACTTACATTTAGTAGATGTGCAAGGTCTGTTTGGCTTAAGTTTTGTGCGATCCTCGCGTCCACTAGTAGAGTCGGTAGTTCTTGTAAGGAATAGGACTTGGATAGGGAAATTTGACCGTCTTTGAGTTTCTCAAAGTGTTCAATTTCTTTATTCATTTTTGTTATCTGGGATTCCAAGGCACCTAGTTCTGCTTTTTTCAGCCAATCGCTCGTTTCACTATTTTCTGCAATATGAGCTCTCGCTGCCATGAGGTCTTGAAGTTGGTGCTTGGTTCTTGTGTACTGTTTTTCGCTGTAGATCATCTTAATCTCCTAAGAGCATCGGGTCGGTTTTGAGATTTATCGTTAGTATGCCTTTCTTTTTTCCTGTAGTTTTTTCATTTTGAAAGAAGTCAACGAAAGTCTGTCTGGTCTCATTGACGATAGTTGTACTTGGAAAAAATTCACCCAAGAACCGGATCTTTTGTTGCGCGCGTAATCTTGGCTCCCAGAAGATGGGGTCTAGACGAGTGTGGTTGACACCATTGGGGTTCCAACAGACATCGTAGTCATTGGGGTAGGGGTTTTCTGTCACGTAGCTACCATTCAAGAAAATGATTGCGCATTGTGCATCTGCAAGCTTCACAACGGCCTCAAGAAAACCGCCGAACAAAGTCCTTCTTACATCGTTGATTGCAAATCTGTCTCGTGTCTCTTCGAGTGTCGCTGAGTGAATTCCCTCGGGAAGTACTTTCCATGGTGCGTCCGTCAGTTCGACTAAATCTGGTATCATTCTTACAATTATATTGATGTAATAATTAAATAGAAAGACGGCGTGCACGTTTTATTAGTAAACAAACTAGTGCCGTGCCAATCGTATCGACTTAACAGAATACTATTGTTTCTAATCTTCCAAAGTTCTGTTCGTGAGTTACTTCACAAATGTGTTCGGTTGGAGAAACGCCATCGCGTACAGTGTTCCGGTACAACAGACCAAAAGTTCCGGATTTGTTACAGTGCGAACTTGTATCAACATTGCTTCGACGGAGAGTCTCTTTGGAGTACTGATAAGAGAACTAGTGCATATTTGCCAATTTCGAACTTGTAAAGAAGCTAACGAACAGATCAATCATTACTTCCTGAGTGTCTACAATCAATCGCGACGGCTAGCTTTGCGGTAGCACCAAATGAAAGTGAGCGGAAACTGAACACTGGGAAATACAGTAAATTGACTAATCAAAAAGTGGTTAACAAATTGTCCCCGTTTTTAAGCAAACCCGTTGGAAAACACAGGACTTTCAATTTACGACCGTATTCGCACACTGGTTTCATCGGTAAAGTTTTGACCAACATTTGTTAAGTTCATTTCGAACTCAAGCAACTCAAGGCTATATTTTTATGCGTCACTCGTTATCGTTCTCACAGGAATCAAATGACAAAATCTAGACACACGGAATCCGAAATTCTATATCTCATACCTGACACGAATTTCTTTATTCAATGTCGTGCTTTGGACGAAATACGTTGGTGTGAGTTTGGTAGTTTTAATGAAATTCACTTAATCATTTGCCTACCTGTGATTCGAGAAATTGACAAAAACAAGTCAAAAGGCAATGATCGACTAGGGAGGCGCTCACGAAAGTGGAACGAAAAATTTGGAGATCTTTTGGAGAGAGATCAAGATCACATCGTCGTTCAAGAGAAAGAACCACATGTAAGGTGGTATTTTGATACTGAAATAGAACCATACGACGGGCTAAATACTCGTCTAGACTACAAAACAAATGATGATCGAATCGTCGGTTGTACGTATTCTTATAGTCAACTCAATGCTTCCAATAACACTTTTCTTTTAACTTACGATACGGGTGTGATGCTCAAATCCACAGCTTGTGACGTGCCTTATAAACGAATACCAAAAAGTTGGCTCTCAAAACCAGAAAACAATGCTGTTGAACGCGAAAATAAAAGACTGACCGAAGAATTAGCGAGATTAGGAAAAAATGAGCCCGAGTTTCAAATCGCTGCGGTAGACGACGATGGAACAGAGATTGTACATCGTGAATACGATCGAAAGAGATACAAAAAACTATCGGAAGAAGAAATAGGTAACTTAATGCAGTCACTTCAGCAACAATTTCCAATGGAGGGAGACGACTCGGACAACAGCTCTTTGTCACAAAGAAAAAACAATATTGCTCAATCAAGCGGGCTCGCCGCCGCACTATACATCCCACCAACACCGGAGGAGATCAGCAATTATCAGGAAGTGAAGTACCCAGTGTGGTTGGAGAAATGTAAAACGGTATTTGAAACACTTCACTCGCGATTGGAAAATCGCCAACCTCCAATGTGTTTCCATTTTCGTGCCGCGAATGTTGGAACACGACCTGCAGACAATACACGTGTAATAATTAAATTAAAAGGAAATTGGGTTATAGGCTTGAGGGATACAAAAGACCACCATGAAATTGATCAATCGAATGTTCCTACGGATTTGATTAACTTGCCCTCACCTCCGAATCTTCCTAAAGGACGTATAAGCCAACTTATAACACAAATGGTTGATATTGTTCGCCCTACCCTGGTGGGGATCAGTAATTTAGATTCTTATGAAAAGTCGTTTGAAGATTTGCCGATCTCGACCGATGGTCCGACTAATTTCGAATGTCCGTACTTAGATGATCCCGCGACTGAGGTCGCACTGTGGTGTAGTCAGTGGTTTCATGAAGATGAACATACAGTGTTTCATGGAGAACTTCAAATTCGTTCCGAAGCGTTGGAAGTCGAAGGAACGGTGGAGTGCAAAATTTCTGCAGCCAATCTATCAAATTCTCGACGCGTGGTATTGAAGATTAAATGTGTTCGTACAGAAGAAAGCACACTGAAACATGCGAAGAGTCTGATACATACATTGGCAGAAAGAGTCCGAAAGAAATAATCACCCAACGTTGAATAATTTCTGTGTATAAATCGTTGAAGGCGACTTATAGTTCATGATGTGATTTGACGTCAAGGTAAAAGAACCTATGACTACAGCAAACCAACCTCTACGAGAAGCGATGAAGCTTGTTTACTCGACAAGACCCACAAATGTGGGTCACGACATGTTTGTTTGCATACTGTACGTCCAAGAAGATCACTCTGGATCGGAAAATTGGACCGTCCGAAGCAAAAGTGCTCCCTTCATACTCGCACAACAATACGGGACGCGTAGGATTGTCCCAGGCAGCGTAGGCGAATTACTTCGAAATGCGCAGCTGCTCTGCCAAGATTTTTTATCGGACCAACGCAAACACCTGGAACTATTGGAGCGGTCTCATGGTGAGGAGCTAGCCAGAGAGTATTACGAGTATCGCCGTAAATATGCCAATAGTCTCATCCTACTCGCGAGTGTTGTTCGAAATTTGTTCCATGTCTTTAGTAAGTTGAGCGCTCAACTAAAAGTTCAGATGTACGACTATGAAGGGAATAAGACGCACCAGGTTTCAATGAAAGACCTGATGGATTTACTCGTGCACTGTAGGTATATGAATTTTGAAGGCGAATTTGTCACTGATTTGATTTCCGCACAATCATCAAACGCAATGCAGAGTACGAGCGATTTCATGGGACACCGGTTTCGTACTGTTGATTTTCTTGAACAAATTTTAGAAGCAATAAAGGGAATTACTATTAAGGATCTTGTAACAAGACTGCGCGGCTGTTTTAAATCCTTGAGTTTTGAAACACCGACGGAGGAAGTGATTTTTCTATTTCAGAATATGGAGTCGCTGTCCGATTTTCTCGAGGGGGTTATTCTGTCTGAGGAATATCATCATTTTGTCGAGAGGTTATTTCCCAAATCGGATATACCAGAAATAGTAGCCGCCAAAACGAAAGGTAAAAGTTTTGAAGTACGGATCAGATTTCCTAAACCTCACATTAAATTTGGCGACTTCTTAGATGATAAAAAGGTTATCATGCGGGTTAAAGCATTGATGGCATACTATGTCAACGGCGAATGTATTCATCAGTGCAATGAAACCCGGGAGACAGAAATCTTGTATGAAGAGTTCTTTGACCGAATTGTCAAGTCATTTGGTCAGGAGCGATTGCTTGATTTCTTGAAGAAGTTTGATGAATCAATCGGATTTGAGGATTATTGAATCCACGCAAGGGCTAGTTTTTGTGCATTCGTTTGGTGCTACGAGTTTGTCACGAATTCCGTGTCAGGAATGTTGTGATATTCATCCCCACATACTTGGGAGTGCGAGTTCGCACGGGTGCTGATCGGGCGTTAGTGCTGCTACCAAATTGTCCCCTTTTTGTAAAGAAGACACCATTCATGCAGCAACAGCTGGAATTCTTATGTCTTCTAACAGTCTAATAGGTGGTTCGTCGGTGTCACGGATTATCACACCATCTGGGAATGGTATCCCTTTGGATACACATATTTCTAGATAGCTGTTTATTGCAACTCTCGTTCTATCTAAACAATCTTGTTCCGATACCCCATTAACTAGTACACCTGGAAATTCTTTGCATGTTCCGAAAAACATATCGTCTTCTGGTTCAACTGTAAGCGTTACCCTGACGATAACCTTATCTTCACCACTAGTTTCCATAGTTGCTCTTACTTAAGGGTAGTTCATCGCCATAGCGACGGTGTGTATTCTATAAACTTTTTTTGACTTGGATATGCGTTCTCAGTGATTATTCAAGCCCTGAAAACATAAGAATATCCCTGAATGATACTTTGAATTTTGGTAATTGCTCGATATTTGGCCGGTTTCTGCCGCGCTTTATTGTCAGCACCGAACCACAGTCATACCCTCTTAACAGTCTGCGAGGGTATATTCGAGGGTGAAAAGCGCAAATAGTTGCGAAAACTAAATTCTAACAAGTACTTTCAAATTTCGCAATTACGATACCGATCTAGGCATGAAGATTCAATGATAACTATTAACTTCCACGCTTAGATTGTGCAGAATCTTGCGGGAAATGCTGAGTTACTGGTTTTTGTTTAGAATTATTGTGATGAAGCAACGAATGCGCTTTTATGTCTCGGTAACAATCGTTATGACATTCTTATGAAATCCTCAATGTTTTCACATTACATTACGCAACTGCTGTTCTACATTCAGTGTTTCGCATTTGCAATTGTGTGTGTGCTTAGCCTCAATACAGTAAGTGGCGATACTTCAAGCGACGTATCTTGTGATGGTGATTCGGGTGATGGAATCTGTCAATACGAAGGTTATTTATATGAAGAGACGTGCGGGGACCGTAATACAACCAGTTGCATAATTTACACCGAATTGGAAACTCGTCAAATAACAATACGCTGTTCCCATCAAACTGAGAGAACGTGTAAGGTCATAGGTTCGCGGTATACGTTTTGGATACAAGGTGAGACCGGCCCGGAACGTAGGGATAGGATCGTTCGGACGGTGGATAGTCATGTAGTACAACAGGTTGAATTGCTCTCCGAAGCTTGTAAGTTGGTAGATGGTGAGGACAATCCCGCGGGGATTTATGGTAGAACATTTTGCGCTGAGATTAATGGAAGCGAGGAGCTGGAAATTGCTGGTGCCATAGAAGGACTAACAACCCCAGTTTATGGTGACCACCTTGAAGACCTTGCCCACAAAGACCTAGAAGTTTGGTTGGTTCGGCAGGGATTTTACCCGCACGAAGATAGAAAAAAACTCGAGCGAGTGGCTGGTGTGTTTATTGCGAACGAAAATACCCAACGGCGTCGGATTCGTAAAGGAAGTATCTACATAGACATTGACAATATAGAAAATTTCTTCAAAGAAGAGGGAGAGATAATATGGGATTTGGAAACTGTAGAAACGGATATCCATGAGCGATTACATTTAGCGGATTGGATTGATAATGGAGAGGTTGACTGGGCAAGTGCAGACCATAACGACTTCGATGAGGGGGAGAAAGATGATCGAATCTACAGGCAAGCAGGTGAGCTAATCGAAGAGATAGGTAACTCGGGAGTGGAATGGTCTCGAACGTGTCCCGACCCTTATCAAGTTCTTTGGAAGCTCCCGGGTTGGGGTTTAGAAATGACCGATCCTAACTATTGTCGAATTGGAGAAGTGCGCGAAGTTTTGCGGAGAAGATAGTATGTTAAACATCAATTTAATCAGAGTTTTCACGAGCTGTGTTGTTTTCGGGCTCACTTTGGTGCCACACGTTCACGGCCATTCGTTGCGGGAACAAGTCGACAACCAAGGCTTTTGGTCTTCGCCAGAGACGGAACCATTTTTACCGGTTACCGATGAACATCGTGCCGCATGGAATCGAGTCCTTGAAGATTGTTTTCCTTTTAATACTCGGGATGCTTTGAGTGATCACTGTATGATTTCTTTAGGAGAATACTTTGCCAACGAACCGGTCTGGAGTTATTATGAACATTATTTCTACGAGCGAGAAGGCTGGCGACCGTTGGTCAGGAACTTTGATCTACGAAGAAACCATAGCCGAGCCGATTTTCTTAATCCTGATGTTCCGTTCTGGAGACATGTTTTCGACGATCAAATAAATCAACGTCAGGAGCTTAGTCTACGAGTATTCAAAGATTCGAAATGCACCGAAATATTAAAAACCGCTACCGAGGGAATGCAAGTTCATTTGGCGGAACAATGTGCGGCGCGCGAACTGTACAAATACGCGGCCTATCTCAATGCGTGTATGGATGCAAGCAAATTGCTTGCCAAGATCCAAAGAGTTATGCCCGAAAGAGCCCCGAAGTATGGTGGCTTGAACGAATTCGAAATGGGATTGCAACTGCTTGAAGAACGCGTGTCGGATGAGGCTCTAAAGTCCGCTGCGAAGCACCGAATGGAGAAAAGCTATTTGCATGCTTATTGGGTCACCGCACAGTGCAGTCAACATGGATTTATCTTACGGCCGGGGAGAGCCGTCGGTTCGTATACGTCGACGGAAGAGAAGTTACCCTGGAGCGTATTGAACTGGACGATAGGGTTGCCTTGGCACGCGGATGAAAAAAAGTATCACGGGCTACTTTCTTACACACATGGCTCCCTAATGAAGCTCGCGATGAAAAGTGGTGATGATTGGGCGATACGGAGTGGTTATCTTGGTTGGAATTTTATCGCTGAGTTTGCTGATGATTTGATGCAGCGCTACCCTTTGTTGATGCATCGTGCTCTAGGCGATCCTTTGGGTAATGGGGCTTATGGGAGAGCCTTTCCTCTGAAAGAACATGCACGTCATCGAGCAAAAGCGTACCTCTTGTTAGTCGAAGCCGCGGGAGAGGAATTTGCGCGTAGTGAAATCGATCCTACTAAATTAACCAAAGAAATCAAATATGTTGAGAATGGTGGCGTACTGACATCACCCCACTCGCGAGCTAAGGTAGATGCAGCAAGGCTGAAAAGCTTACGTAAGAGCCAAGAAAAACAGTTGTTGAAAGAAGCCCAAGGCGAGCTGCAATAGTACATTGAAAGCGATGATTGTATGAGGAGAATTCGTCGGTGAAAACAGCTACACTAGGTGTGTGCGTGATCTTGAGTTGCGTACTGCAATCAATTGTGGCGAACCCCTTATTAGGTCCGTTGAATCCGAGTGACTTTAGTGTTCCTGTAGACCCTATGTCCTATTTCAAGGCAAGCCCCAAACAAGAGGCAGCTTGGCAGCGCGCAAAGAGAGAATGTACTTCTATTGATTTCCTTGAGATTTTTGAAAATCAAAAGTGCAATGAAGCATTGACTGAGTACTTTCTCAATGAACCGGTTTGGGCATACAGTCAGCTCAATTACTATGATCGTAAGCGGGGGTTGCTGCCGTTGCCAATCAAAGTAATCAATTCTCGACCGAGTATATTACCGTATAGCTATGCCGATTTACAGGCGGAAGACATTCCCCGTTGGCACGATATATTTGACGGGGAAATAGCCGCAAGAGAGGATACGGCACTGGATATGGCTACCAATCCAAAGTGCAAGGAACTGAGTGAACATACTAGTCTCGGCTTTCAGCTGGAGATGGCGGAACAATGTGCAGCGCGGGAATTGTTCAAATATGCAACTTATCTTGATAGTTGCTTCGTTGCACTCCAAAGAGTGAACCTGCTTATCAACGTTCCGGGCTTCAGTGGTATCTTGGAGAACAAATCGGGAAGTACGTACTCAAATGTGCAAGAAATCATCAAGGAAAAGATTACCGATGAGACAGAGCAAAAGCACGCAACAGCGCGTTTTGAAAAAGGTTTTTTACACGCGGTTTGGATGAATTCTAAGTGTAATGAACGCGGTTACGTGATGCTCCCTGACGTTGAGGTGGACGAGACTATAGAATTTCCCAAGACCTTATTTTGGCAACCGGGGATGGTCAAAATGTATCAAAGTATAAACGTCACTCATGACATCATCCTGAAAATCGCGGCAAAGAGTGGAGATCAATGGGCGATCCAAAGTTACCCGTTAGGTATCCTTACAAGTAGTGAATTCAACGAAGATGTACAGGAGGAGTATCCCATACTGTTTCACCGCCATTTAGGTTCACCGACTGGTTGGTTTCGTAGTGAGTTAACTTACACTGAGCAAGCACAGCATCGAGCGCAGGCCTACCTCATGCTGAAGGATAAGTTGGGTGTGAAGAAAGCGAGCCTAGAATACGACCCAGCCGAACTCGAGGAAGAAATTAAATTTGTATCAGCTGGAAACAAACTAAAATTTCCACGATCAAGAACAGAGATCTTCAAAGAATACGACGAAGACTAACTCTGACTCAGTAATTCTCAATTTTTTCACCTGTTGAATGATTTCTTGAGAAATTTGGTTTTTGACTGGGAGTTTGACCGGTTAACCAGTGTGCTGCAGGATGACTTTATTAAAACTCCAACAAATATTGTTATACCGCTTTGTCGTGTTTTACTACTCGTTAGCTCTATTCATAAGATTAAGTCATGCTAATCGATGCGGACGCAACAGAAAGCCAGCTGAAAGCTGTGCCACAAACGATATTGCCAAAGTCGACACCGCCAAAATTGGTGTTGGATAGTTTGGTAAAATTTTGTAAAACAACTTCACCTTCAATTACTACCCTTAATGTAAGGAACCTCCTATGAAGAATTTATTCAGCCTAGTTGCTGGTGCAATTTGTACTATCCTGCTGTGTATACCAACGTCAACAGAGCAGAATAATGTTGAATGGGGCGATGGAGAAGTAGTCGAAGTGGCCTTCTTCAACAGCATAAACCTTGACAACCTGAAGAGTGCTCTTCCCGACTTGCACTTGACAATAACGTCTTCGGGATGGGAAAACACGGACGGTCTAGAACAGTTGCGTACCATTGCCAAGCCTATACTTAACGCCTTGGGTACAAAACCTGATGACATCGAAGAATTCTTCGTTCGCCTTGACGCGTATGAGGAGAAAGTGCCAATTGAGTCAAAAACCGACGTGAAAATGATCTTCAGTCAGGTCGGAAAATCGCTGGTCATTCATTTTGGCCACGTGGAGATGATGCGGAAGGGAGCGGATATTCTTTACGATGCATACTCACTGCTTTACTCCGAGTCGCATCCCGACGCCATGTCAGGCTATAGAGAGTGTCTAGACAAGTCCATAGAAAGAATGGGCACGAAGACAAGGCTGGTTTTTGACGACTGGGTGAAATTAATCGAAAAGAGGACAGAAGATTCCGACATTCGCATCTGGCATGTAGAAGCTCACGTCGATATCTCAACGAAGTTGTCCGATTTTGTTCTTGGCAATGTGCCCTCCGATTCGCAAGTGTGCTATGCCGAACACCTAGAACAAACCGATGTAGATTGGAGATGAAAAAACGTTTCAGGGCGCTAGCGACAGTAGCAAGTGTGCTGTTGTTGGGTACCGGAACCATTCATGCTGTTGATTGCGGCACTGCATACAACACGTGCCTCGAGGCTGTAGGTCAGCGAGTACGCTTCAGTAGGTGATCGTGAACAGTATGAACTGCGCGAGCCGCATTCCAGGCGAACGGTCCGTAGTCGTTGAGATTCTCTGGGTCAAGTAGGCGCATGACGGTGTGTAAGTGGTCCCGGGCTTCTTCGTTGTACTCGATCAAGATCGCATCGGGAACATAGATTCGGTAGTACACCCGCTCCCTGCGCTGACTGAAGGTGAAAAATCCAGTGGTCAATTTGGGTTTAATCGCGTCGCGAATGTTCTCGGCGTGGGGCGATGGGAGATAGAAGAGATACGCATCGATCAAGTCCCCGGCGACTTCCAATTGCTCATCTGAAAGGTTGGACAACGGAATGCCGACGTTTTCGAACTCTTCAAAGGGGAAGTCCTTGCCTCTGTCCAGGTGGCCGTTCCCAGACCCGGCTCTGACGTCTCCGCGAACCAGACCTTCCACGGTTGCTTGGGCCTGTTCTTCCTCGGACAGCGACTCGAACAGCTTTCTGCCCCATTGGATTTCATCCTCCAACGGGGTGCTACCATTGACGGTCAGGGGCTCAGAACCCAAGAACATGGGTGCTAACAGCAGATCGTCGCCGTGGACGAGAAAATTGAGCGCAATATGATGGCCGTCGAACTGAAGACCCCAGGCGGAGTCGATCATCGGGTTGCCGAAAACAGCAACGGTGTAGTTTTCTACAGTTCCGACTCCAGATGCGCGTTCGATGTCTGTTGCGAGAAGCTCCACCGTCGCGAACCCTTCTTCGCTGAGCAGGGAGCGAAGGGCCGTCCAAACGTGTTGTTGGGCTGCTTCGCCGAGACTTCCTAGTCGAATCCCGCCGGAGCGACGTCCGGGGACGTTAGTCCAAGAGTGCATTTCCTTGTCGCCCACGCAGTAGTTGAGCGACCTCTTCTGATCGTTTGTCACGGAATTGAGCAGGTTTGCGACTAGAGTTGCCATATGGTTGAGATCGTCGCGTTCGCTGCGGGGTTTCAGAGGGAAGCTTGACAGGTCGCAGTCGAGACTGAAATCTTCGGATTGCGGAGCAACGTCTTCGTCGAGGTCGTGAGCAAGTCCGAGTTGGCCGAGCGTTAAGGCAAGGGCGCACAACAAGCATGCGATAGGGAAAGCGCGGGAAACAAACTCGGTCATGGCAATGAGCCTCCGATGGGCGGGCTTGAATGGTCTAATGATTGTAAGTACGGCGACGCTGGGCTAGATTTGGGGGACTGTCAGGAATTCCTGACAGATCCGTTAAAACTGACACGGCGATAAGAAACGAACGTTCTAAATCGACCGGTATTGAATTAGTAGATCGCTTGGATGCCTGACACAATCTACTACCCCTACACGAGCAAAGATGAAGTTTTTAGGGAATTCGGTCAAATTTACAGGGTATTTCGATTAGATTACAGAGATTGCAGAGTCCAGTTCTTCAATCCGGCTAGGTAATGAATTACCGCGCCAGATTGATAAGGAAGCTAAACAAAAAAATGGTTAGCCGAATTACGTATATCAATATTTTCTCATTAATGGACAGGTGTTGGATGAGCCCATCGAAACAAGCATAGATTTGCGTGCGCTGTTTGTGCAGCCAAGCCTGCTTTTCGGTAGTTTCTCGCTACTAAATGGAAACTCAAAGAAGCGGCAGCTAATAAGCCAATGATGGGTAATCCAATTTTTGGAGGAAGTCTTAGTAATATTTTTTTTGATTTATCTAAGATTTCAAGCAAAATTTCAGAGATTTTGTCATACAAGTCTGCAATGTCATAGTTCCATCCTGCAAAACCTTCCAAATCATAACAAGTAGCTATCTGTGCTTCTTCAAAAGTGTCTATAGCTTGTATAATGAGAAGATGCTCTATTGATGCAAGTGCTTCTTCCAGCTCTCTTTTTGCTTGAGATGGAAATATAAACATGGCGTCGTGAATTCGTCTTATAACATCTGCAATATTAAAATCTCTACCTGCAAAAATAACGCCAGCTGTAGTTAAGCATTCTTCATGGTAAGTTTCATAATAATTTTCGTTTAGACATACATCAATTGTATTTGGTATATGATCCCAGTCGTAATCATCAGCTATACCCGATGGAGTTATATTTGCATAGTAAGGGTTGATCACAAACGCCATTGCAATGCCGAGTAGTGCAAGGCGTCCATAGTTCAAAATAGAGTCTAACATAGTGGTGGTCTCAGGGGGTGGTTCGTGTTTTGTTGGAGAAATTGTATATCAATTCAATGTATTCATCCAAAAGTCAGCTAACTCGCGGCCATGGATGTTACGTCGTTGAAATCATTCACGTTATCTTCTGTTGGATTTGAAAACTGGGGAATGAGAATGGCAACTTTTTTAGCATTCGTTCTCCGACTATGTCAACGTCTTCTTTTCGGAGAAGTTTGTGTTTTGGCGAACTGCAATACGTTGATTCACAGGAATCTGAAGAAGAAGCCAAACATTCCACTCACTTTAAGGAATATCTTTCAGGCTCAGCCCGATTCAAAATAGATATTTGTGGACAATAAATCCCATATTGTGACCCACAAATCAATTTGTGGTTAATGGATGAACTTCAAATTACGTCCTGTCCTTCCGCGATATTCAATAGAGCTGGAAATACATACACTCCTGGACGAGAGCCACTTGTCGGAACTACTAACATTCGCAACACATTTTCCTCATTCAATACTCTTACTATTCGCTTTGCTGTCCGTTTCGAGATGCCTGTCTAGCTCAAAAAATATTGGACTCAATTTTTTAGTTTTTATTTAGAGTTAAGGAAACGGTCTGAGCTTTACCTGGTACATGGTTCATCTATTTTCGAAAGTTAGGCGTGCGGTTGTTAAAGACTACTATCGCACCTGTGAGATTCCATGCATCTGTTGACTTAAATTTTCGAATGTCTGCAAAGCACCGTGGTGGGTTATGGTACCGTCTTGCAATATTGGCTTTGTGTCTCTCAGCCGCTTCCAAAGAATAGGAGCAATACCCATGAAACGCTAACACACTGAAATTGGGAGCATTTTTTCCCTTGACAACACTTTTTAGTCTCTCGATGTCTTCATCCAATTTACCGTATCGATTACCAAAATTCTTGACTTCAATTACACAAAAAGGACGATCTCTGATCCACACGCATAAATCATGTCTTTTATTTCCATCTACAGGTGCTGCCGTAGGTCCTCTTTTCCTTGATCCTAACTTAACTTCCCAAGCATACTCTTCTAAAGTAACTGCAACTCTTGGTTCATTTGAACAAATTGTTTCTTCGGCTCGCATTTTTCTCCAAAGCATGTCGAATATACGAACATTGAAAAAGCGCTCCGGTACCTTGCAGTCTGACCAATCTGCTCTAACACGGTATTGCTTTGCTGCTGTCATGATCGTCGTTCGTATGGTTCGGACTATATTTGTTGCATCTATATCCATTCATTAAACTCCCAAACATTGGAAACATTGTCGGGGTCTGCTATCAAAAAGGGGGCAATTTGTTACCACTTTTTGATTAGTCAATTTTACAGTTGTTTCTAGTGTTCAGTTTGAGGATTCAACAACTGCAGTAAACTGATATTCTTCGTCGTTAATCAAATAAGTCATTCAGTGAAACATTTGCTGTTCTTGTACGCAGACGTGATAACGAAATGAACTGTAATTTCTACTTAGTTGGACCAATGTTTCGATTGTTTCAGGCTTAGTGATAAACTCACGATATCCGTGAATGAGTAGCATTTCACCACCATGGCCAAGAAGACTCTTCACGGCAATCTCAATGGCGGAAAAACCACCGCTCGTCAGATATGCACTCGCGATCCTATAGAGCTGAGCTGTCTTCAGCTTTTGAGTTATGAAGTCTCCAATGGAAAATTTAGGACATTCAACTATTTAACAAAGAGTCTGAGCGCTCGGTATTTACACGGGTTAATCGTTGCGACAAATTGATGATCGTAATTCTGTCGGAAATTGCTGCAATATTAGTCTTGAAAGTCGTCTACTGAAAAAGGGGTTAACTTGTTAACTACTGCGACTTAAGCAATTCAGAGGGAAATTCCTTTAATTCGCTGAATGTTTTCCATAGTTGCCATCTGAATCGCTTCATTTTGAGTCTGCGGTTTTCAACTCCACCTAAGTTCAAATTTTGACATATATCCGCATGATACGGATTATTTTTTGTTCCAGAGTCGTATACACAAAACAAGCGATGTTCGTTGTGCAGTAATGAGCGAACACTGCTACAACTAGCGCCTGTGAATCGCAAGTAACCCTCATATCGTGGGTCTTCTCGTTTCGAGGATACCAAACTATTATCGTTTAAGTACTTCAGTCTATCAACTGAAAGACCTCTCTTTAACGGATCAACCCGAAAACTCGCTGGCGTTTGATCTCCATCGCTACCAACCTTAAACTTACTAAATACAGTTCGCACCAAGATTTCTTGGTCAGCCACACGACCGGGAGAGTGGTCACTAACCGACTCATCCTCGCACTTACAGTCGGGAAAATGCTCTCGATATTTAACGCATTTACACTGGTCTTCACTATATTGGGATTCCAGTTCTTTGCAGCTGCAAGTCACAAACTCAAATCAAACTCAAGCGCTTTAACTGCGCAGTATTTCAACCAAGTTTTCATGCCAATTCTCGTTAACGCTGAGATCTTCGCCACTACAGTCTTTTGAAATATTAGTTGGGGTGCCCAATACAGCGTAGTATTCATACTTGCCATCGCCTTTGAAGATTACCTCAGCGAACATATCTTTTTTCTTGAAATTCCAATACACCCCAACTTCCCCCTCACTTCCAACTTCTGGATAGGGAAAGCGGACGTCGGATGGTTTGAACTGCAAGAATGCGAGTGCATCATTGACCGCTTTTGTTTTAGGGGCTAACGCGCCTTCTTTGTCCCAGTTATCTTTCAGATTTTTATAACTTAACAATTTTTCTTGTAAATCCGAAGAATCGGGAGAAAAATCGATGACCGTAGTAGTTTTTTCAATTTGATCTTGGCTTGAATGCGTTAAGGTCGTTATGGAATACCAAGTTGATGCTATCCAGATTAGACTCGCTGCTATGAATACACTCTTGGTATTCGATACCCAAGACTTGTTCCACTTGGTGGTATTGACTCTGGAATGTTTAAATATGTATTCCTTTCCGCAACTAGTATCTTCGACGATGATACTGTCTCTTAATTGGTATGACCCAGTTTGTGTCGCCATATTTATAAACTCCTCATGACGAATCAGGATTAGTTCTTAGCTTGTCAATAACAGGCTCGCTTTCGCCGACATCGTTCTTATGAGTTATCATGACTTCGTACTCTGTATCAGGTTTAAGATCGACAAACGTACAAGAATCGAGCGGGATTTCAAAACCAGGACTCCATTTATCAGTATTTTCTTCCCGGATTCTAAGCACCGTGGTTATTGGAGGTATCCATTGTGCTTCGACTATACCACCTAGTTTGTTTGGCAAGGAAACCGAAATCAATCCATCTTTCCACGATAGCTTAGGTGTTGCTAACTGTCGGGACAATTCGTTATCTAACATCTGATACTTCTGTTTAAGTCGAGGTGCAATTTGATTTGCCAGAATCCTATCTAATATAAGAACTGATCTAAGTGGAATCAAGAATCTTACGACTGGTCCACGAGGATAAGATAATAGCAAGTGGCTGTCTTGTAGCATTCTATTAGTGTCCCAGTATTCAAGCATTTGACGAAAGTTTTTCTTTCCAGATAGTTTGTCTTCTTTACTTGTTTCTGGAAATGGTCCTGTACTTATTTCCATTTCTAAATCATGTGAACGTACCAGCTCATAAGAAGCATTTAGTTCATCGCGCACCGATGGTGGAAGAGAGTTATATAATCCAATCAACTTGAGCTGATTCGGTCTTTTCGACTTACTCAACACGTCACGACTTGTAAGTATTCCTAGAAGGTGCAAAGCGTGAGCAAATGCTAACCCAAGACTTGTAGTAGCTTGCAAGCAAGATCCAACCAAATTGAACCTTTCACCTATTGGCAATTTAGCAAACTTTTCCGTAACGTAATTAGGCGCTTCTGGTTTGCCTGATTCATCAACAGGAATGTCTTGGTATCCGTCAAGTCTATTTAGAATCGGATCTAAGGAGATACACGCGGCATTAAAAAAAGCTAAAACCATTTCATATTGAAAAGGTACATTTGCGCGTTGTTTATCTGACTTTTGCGTGTTCATTTAAAGAATGTTTGTTTAGTTTCACTTCGCTAGAATCTGACAATTGGTTATTTTATCTTAGCGAATTTTAATAGAGTGGTAGATGTCATAGAATACTGAAACGAACACAAGCTACGGGTCAATAGGTGACTTGCTTAGAAAACCGCGAGGTTATAGTTAGCACATTGTCCTCAAATCCCTCGTGTCACATTCTCTCGAATCTAGTTGCCTACACTAAAATTTTCACTAATTTCAAACTCTTTTCAAGTTTCTGTTGCAATCAACACTAACCTGGCTTGATCTCACCGCTGGCGACCGTGAGAAACTGCGTCGTATTCTTGATCTCTTCAATGAAAAAGGCACGCTCGACGAACTAGGTCTGAGCAGTTTACGAGACATGTTTTCAGAAGCTCTTTTTCCCGGTATCAATACCACGCAAACCCGACTTCGTTATGTGTTGTTGGTGCCGTGGATCTATCGATCTCTTGAAACTAAAGGTCTTGGACGGGATAAGGACGTAACGGCTGAAGCGAGAAAATCTGAGATTAAACTGATCGGAACACTATTGGAGAGTGATGACTGGGAAGGAACTATCGGTGTTAATGCTCGCGAGGCGCTAGTTCGATTGCCTAGCGATATCTACTGGGGTGCGCTGAATCAGTGGGGGATATTCAAGGGATATGAATCACAATGGCGTTACCACCGCAATTTTCACTCAAGAAAACCACAACGTGAGCTGGTTGAAGACGATCAAGGGATTGAACGAGATAAGAATTCGAAATGGCATGTGAGATTACCTGATCCACCGAGTGAATTTCCCTGGAAAGCATCTCTCTCACTCACACGAGAGGAAGCAGACTTTTTGTTGGGTCGCTTGCAGGAGAATTGCAAGGGAACGCTTCTTGGATGGCTAGCAACGAATGGTTCCAAGGATGAGATGGATCACAACCATCTTTGGGAGACGTCAGCTAGCAAGAACGCGAGTGTAGATCTACGAGAGACGATCGAGTATGCGCGTAGATTCTCCCTGCATGTCGAGGGAATGTCTATCCTTTACAACCTACTCATCGCCGAGGATCGAATTGATTTAGGAATAGCGACAGACGACGAAAAAAGAGACCGCCGTTACGTTGAGCACTACAAAGCACAGCTAGGCGATTGGGCTGTTCTGGAAACCAAAGAAAAACTCTACGATTCCGCAGACCTCTACGATTTTGCCGCAGGTCGAGGGGTAAACCTTTCCTACCCTCAAATTCAATTCATCGAAACATGGGGCACACGAATTAAGGCAGTCGGAGCTCATCGCCTTGTAGCTGACAAAGAAACACATCAGCTCATTCGAGAACGTGAATGGAGACTTAAAGGAAAACGTGCCCGACTGCACAGTTTAGATCGATTACGGGATTGGTCTGGTGGTGTCGGTCTCGGAAGAATGGAATTTCGTTGGTACACGGCACGTCGGTTACTTCGTGATCTTTATGCTGGATTGAATAGGTAATTCATGCTCAGTCCCGACTCTCGTTTAGTCGCGTTCGATCTATTGGTACCACCACCAGATATGCGTCTTGAGCTTGGTGTGTTCACTACCTATACCCTTGACCTAGAGGTGATGCTTGTACTCCCATTCCAACTACTAACAGCATCGGCTAAAGACGTCGAATCGTTACTCGAACATCCGATTGGATTACTGGAATCACTACGTGAAGCAGGAGAGAAGATTCACGTGTTTGTAGATCAAACCGGTATTGGAGTACCACATTCTCAGCGAGGACTTTTTTCTGCGCTTGAACCGAGTCTCCATCCGGTAAAAGCTCCGAACGGAGGTATCTTTCATCCTAAACTGTGGATATTGAAATTCATTTCCGAGGATGGGCAACGATCGACTATACGTTTAGCAGTTCTTTCACGAAATCTCTCATTAGCACGGACCTGGGATGTTGCTTTGGTGAGCGAAGGAACTCCTAATGCTAAATCAGCTGTACATGTTAGTACCAATCTAGCCGACCTGATTAAACAACTACCAGCGATGTGTACGACGAAACCGAATTCAAAACTTTCTCAACGTATCGCCACTCTGGCCGATGAAATTGGGCGTACAGAGTTTTATCCCCCCGAAGGTTTCAACCACGAGCCAATTCACTTCCATGCATTAGGGTTGTCAGCGAGTCAAACGTTGTGGAAACCTTTTTCGCAGGCTAATCGTATTCTGGCAGTCGCCCCATTCGCTAATGCTACTGCACTCAACCAAATCCCAACCGGATCTTGTCAAAACAACATCCTTGTGAGTCGTCAACCTGAACTCGACAATATTGATCCAGAGTACTTGAATTCCTGGGATAAAAAATTAGTTCTCGATACTCAAGCTGAAGGTGAACCTGACGATTTTGTTGGAAATCGTCTTTCTGGTTTACATGCGAAATTACTCGCATGGGAGTATGACCATACGGTTTCTTGGTATGTTGGTTCTGCTAATCTAACCCATGCAGCGTTTTCGGGGAGTAACGTAGAGATCATGGCGCAAGTTAGCGCACCATTGCAGAAACGAAATGCGGGAAACTCTCCTCACTGTATTGAGCAGTTTATGGAGTCAGGGTTCAGTAAGTTACTTAAACCTTACGAACGAGTCAACAATGGACCTCCACCGGACGGAAATAATACCGAACTTCTAGAAGAGACACGTTATGCCATTCTTAACGCAAATCTCTTAATCCGGTGCGAGTCTTCTCGCAATGACTGGAAGTGGAAAATCACCGGAAATTTGAAGTTACCTTTTAAAAATGTAGGGGTAAAGTTTTGGCCAATCACGATTGACAAGAAATCCGCCCAAGAACTCAAAAAACTTCCGCTTGAACTGCGCTTAACAAAAACTGAACTAACTAGTCTAGTCGCATTTCACCTTCACGATCGAAGACACAAAGAAGTAGAAGATATGTCTTTTGTTCTCCATCTACCTGCTGAAGGTATGCCCGACGATCGCTTACACCACATCATGGTCAATTTAATTAGTGATTGGGACAAGTTTCGTGCTTATTTACGCGCACTACTTGATGGATTCGATGAATGGGGTGACTTGGACGTCCGCTTGCAGAGTGAAAATGGTTTTTCGCTGAAAGACTCATGGTACGCCGAGACCTTGCTCGAAGATCTCGTTCGTAGTGTCTATCGCGATCCAGAACGTCTTGAACCCCTTCGCCGTTTGGTTAAAGACATTCGAAATTCTAAAAACGGTAAAGAAATCATCCCTGATGAATTTCTTAAGGTTTGGAATGCGGTGATTGAGTCTGTTGATGGGAGACTTGACACATGAGTCGACCAAACGTGGCAGAAATTTGTAAGCCACTTAAACCGTTCCAACGGCGGACGGTCGATCATGCTTTTAAACATCTGTTTCTCACCCAAGACAGTACCTCTCGGTTTCTTGTCGCCGACGAAGTAGGGCTAGGCAAGACACTGGTGGCGCGTGGGATTATCGCCCATGCGATTGATCATCTGTGGGACGATGTAGATCGTATTGACATCGTTTACGTCTGCAGCAACCAAAATATCGCTCGCGCCAATCTCCCGAAGTTGCACATGGGAGGGCAGGAGTCCCTTCGAACGGCAAGTCGTTTAACGTTATTGATCAAAGAACTTTCTGGAGAACAGAACGGTAATAGCTTCCTCAACAACAAACTCAACTTCGTTAGCTTTACACCAAGCACGTCGTTTAAGTTTGGGACGACGACTGGTAGGTGGGATGAACGTGAAGTACTGTACCACTTACTCAAACACCATACCGCTACTGATGGTCATACAACGGCACTACAGAATCTCTTACAAGGTCGCATCGGGAATAGAGATTGGTGGCGCTGGTACCTGAAGGAAACGGTGCCCCGGCTGGAATCCTCCATTGTCGATCGCTTCGAAGAAGCTCTCAATGGCGATTCTGATTTAACGTCAGAGTTGTCAGAAAGCCTCGAATATTTCAAACGTTACAAATCTTGGTATCCCGATAAAGCCCGAAGCGCCAGAAATCAAGTGATCGGAAAACTTCGCCACTTATTAGCGCAGGTCAGTCTGGAAATCTTAGAACCAGATCTCGTCATTCTTGACGAGTTCCAGCGCTTTAAAAATCTGTTGGAAACTTCCGAAGAACATCAGACTGAAGAAGCTAAGTTAGCACAGGAACTGTTTAACTATAAGTACAAGGGACAACTCGTTCGGACTCTATTACTCTCAGCTACCCCCTATAAACCTTATACCACCGATGCTGAATTAGGTGACGAAGATCACTATGAAGATTTCATCAGCACTGCCAGATTTCTGTTTAACGGAAACGAGAGTAGAGTTCAGAATCTGCAATCTAGCCTAGCAAACTTTGGCAAGTCACTCAAACGTGTTGCTGAGTCGGGAGATCAGAAGCTAGATCACGCACTCGATTGCAAACAAGCGGTGGAATCTTCTTTACTGAGCATCATGGCGCGTACCGAGCGAGTCCCCGCGAGTAAAGACCGCGACTCAATGGTCTGTGAAGTTAGACCTACTTTGAGTATCGATTCGAAAGACATTGGTCAATACGTAGCCGCTGCTTCACTTTTTGATGCGGTAGGCGATCGCGATCCACTACCCATGTGGAAATCTGCTCCGTACTTAGCGCATTTCATGACCGGATACAAGTTCAATGATCTGCTCAAAGAAAAGATCGAACAGAACGATCTCGATCAAGTTGTGAACGCACTATCACAAAACTCCAAAGATGTCCTGTCAGTAGACTCGATCAAACACCTAAAGACCATCAATCCAGTACACGCCAAACTACGGTACGTGGTAAAACAGTATCTAGAAGAAACCAAACTGTGGCGATTACTGTGGTTACCGCCGACTGTACCTTATTGGTTACTTGAAGGACCATTCAAGTCGGTTGAACCGACCACTAAGACTTTAATGTTCTCAGCATGGAATGTTGTTCCTGATGCCGTTAGTGCCCTAATCAGTTATGAAGCTGAACGGCAAATGTTCAGAGGAGGTCAAGTAAAGTCATACGACAATCCCAGTTTACAACAAGGCCAATTGTTAAATTTCAGTCAAACTTCGGAAGGAAAACGTTCAAGTCATGGCAATCTTCTGATGTATCTCCCTTGTCTGCCATTGAGTGATTTACACCCACTCGACACTCAAGGTCGCGGTCGAAACGTTAGAGAGCGAACCAAGAACAAGATTAAGGGTCTGTTGGCGGCACGCGGTTTGTTGAACCAACGCCGAGGACCAGTCGACAAGGATTGGATATGGGTTGCACCGTTGTTGCTCGACGACGGCCTCCGGTCATTTCTTCGACGATGGCACGATGGCGAACTGCAACACTTGGATACACAAGAATCCGACGAAGCAGAACATTCCACTCACTTCAAAGACTATCTAACAGACTTGATTGAGTTTGACGAGGCAACTCTTGGAAGGCAACCGAGTGATTTGCTTGATACGCTTACCGACATGGCATTAGGATCTCCAGCAGTATTGCTCGCGCGCACCTTACGTGCTTACTATGTATCTGACGACACCCGGCGATCTGTAGCGTTCGAAGTAGCCGATGCATTCAGAAAGCTGTTCAATCGACCTGCAGTGATCTCGTTACTCCGAAATCTTCCTCAGAAGAAGAGTCGTGTGCAAGGTAACGTCGCTTATTGGCGGTTAGTTCTTAACTACTGTCGCGATGGTTGTTTACAAGCAGTCCTAGATGAGCACTGGCACCTGCTTTGGGAGCAAGCCTCATGGTCGCCTGATGCTGACGTGAATGAAGCGGCCCGTGAATGCGCTCACACCTTATACAAAAGCATTCAACCTGTTCCCTCACGCGTACACGCTCACTTTTTCAACGGGAACGGTTCAGAACAACTCGATAACGAAACTCTACGTATCCGTACTGTGTTCGCATTACGCTTCGGACACTTAACTAGTGAAGATGAAAAATCCTCCTTAAGCCAGGATGCGGTTCGTAAAGCCTTCAATAGTCCGTTTCGACCATTTTTCCTCGCTAGTACCTCAATAGGGCAGGAAGGACTTGATTTTCATCCTTGGTGTCATCGACTGATGCACTGGAATTTACCAGGTAATCCAGTGGATTTAGAACAAAGAGAGGGAAGAGTACATCGGTATGACGGCCATGCAGTTCGCAAGAATGTTGCAGCACTTTATGCCGAGAAAGCTAAGGAGAATTGGAAACTCGGTGAGAGTCTTTGGAAACTTATGTTTACCTATGCTGAACAGGATGGACGCGACCGACAAGATTCTGACCTAGTACCTCATTGGATCACCGAGGGAAAACATAAAGTCGAAAGAGTGGTCCCACTACTACCTTTCTCAAATGAACAAGCACAGTTCGATCGCTTGAAACGACAGCTGGTTGCCTACAGGGTTGTGTTTGGGCAACCCCGACAGGAAGAGCTCCTCAGCATCTTGGATAGACCCAACATCAAAGCCGAGCAATTATCGCAATTGACAATTGATTTGACGCCACCTGAAACCGGATGCGTAGACTGAAATCGTTTAGTAGCTTGATTTTGGATGCAATGAACTCGATTTAATTATTGGCCCAAAGTGCTGCTTTTCGCTGAGAAATACTTCGTCCGAGAAAATCGCTAGGGACAACAACTAGCTGCATACGAAGCAAGGTAGTCTATTCTTTTTCGTGTTGGTTGGTTAGATGTTTCATACCAGAGATTATGAATTTATCTGGTAATCTAGTGATGTCATTGTAGTACTGCTCCTCGCTCTTTCCCCCAATATCGACAGAACAATACACGGTACCATTGGAATCGCAGTGAAAAAATACGATATCGTATTGATCGTTCGAAATGTTTATCGTGATATCTCCCTCCGGCATTGCTTCAACGTCCATGGGCAAGTCCACATATTCGTACAACCGATGAATCAAATTCTCGATGTTAGACTTTAATGTTTGAGTCGGTGGGATATCTCCAGATTCACACTGTTCATCAATGTTTCGTATCGCCCAACGCGCTGAGGAGATTAGAGGTTTGAACTCAATGTCCGTATTTGTGTGTTCTTGCATGACTCCGTGTACCCCTTCGACCGAACGTCAGGAAGTGTTCTTGGAAGTTTGTTAGATGATGTAGTACATTATAAGTGCTAGCATTCAACGACGCGGTATGTCTCCTATTAGTGCTGATTATTGAAAACTAACCCAAGGTTCCATTATCATGTGTTGCTTATATGCTCTTGGATTTTCAAGCACAACTCCCCGTCCGATATAACGGCTTCAGTTCATAATGTGAAAAATCTCCAAATAAGGAACGAATGCCAGCAGGATGTTGCCCACGAACTGTTTAGAAGTGATTAGGCGCCGTCATAACTTTTCAATTTTTTGTCGTCATGTGACCCTGATTCTTTAGCAAGCATCAGGGGTCGCACAACACGAGACTTACCATACTACCTAATACATTCTTAGCGGCGCTTATTGTTAGTTGTCCAAATCAGCGTCTGCAGGAACACGCTCGCAAGCACCGAAAATCTGTCGGAGTTTGAGTACGATGTTCATATTTTTTTGCAACCGGTATCGAGTCCCTTTTTCGAAGTACAAATTCATGCAAACCTCTGCGTGAGCATGGTTATCAACTGTTGCAGTATCGTAAATTGCAAATAATCTAGTGCCATCAGAGTCTCTGACCTGGCGTAATTCTCGAACACTAGTCTTCACAAAATACAGATCACCTGCGAACCCTGTGGTATCGCGTTTCTGTTTGATTAACTGTTCTTCATTAATATACAACAGCCGATCGATTGAGAGACCTTTACGTCCCATTGTCGCACGGAAATAACTAGGTGATAGATGTCCATCCAGATCGATATGGGCAGGGTTAAAAATTGTTCGAACTACCCATTCTTCATCTCGTACAACCCCCGGCGAATATTCACTCACACTGGTAAGTTCACAAGCACAATCAGGGAAATATTTGCGGTAATGCGAACATTTACAATCGTCAGATCCGAAATAAGCTTCAAGTTCTCGGCAATTGCGAAAGCTGTCAGGTGGAACCCGATTTGAACGACTCAATTATGAAGAAGAACCTTAACTAAATCGGATGGCCAAGGATCATCTACACTTAACGCCTCCCCACCATAGTTTTCTTCTGAATCGGTTTGAGTATGTTTAACGTTTGCAATATAAGCAAAATGTCCGTCTCCTTCAAATAACACGTGCACGAAGGTTTTTGCTTTTTGATTGTCCCAATAAAT
The DNA here is from genome assembly GCA_028819195.1 of Gammaproteobacteria bacterium. Lineage (GTDB taxonomy): Bacteria > Pseudomonadota > Gammaproteobacteria > Pseudomonadales > Azotimanducaceae > Bin55. The sequence goes on from JAPPMF010000019.1 coordinate 27,882, forward strand.
TCCCACGTCGCCGTCTGGACCTGCTTCGGGATATGGCAATGGAAGCCCCGATGGTATGTGTGTAAGAAACTTTAACGCATCATCGATCGCTTGACGACTTGGTGTTTGAGATCCTTCGCCATCCCAGTCGTATGGAAGTTGGGCGTAAGAATTCAATTTACGTTTCAATTGTTTTATCTCTACCTCACGTTCCGGTTTCAGTCTTACGACCCAAGTACTACCGGAATGACGCGTGTTTGTCTGAGTAGTTGAAGCAGAGCTTTGTGATTTAGTCATGTGTTCCTCCACCACTGTTCAGGTTAAAGATTGCGGGGACTAATCCCACTCACTTCAAACTTACAAGTGTTGAACTCATTCCATCTGTTTTATACACAATAAAACCTATTGTAATCATATATTGCCTCGCATGTTTAAGAAAGAGAATAACCTGTGAGGCATCACACTTTGACGACTTAATGTTGTGCCGTCTCCTTGCATCTGGTTTGCGAAGTGTGCGTGTTCAGTTTTTGCGAGGAATACGGATGTTTTTGGCTTTTGGGGTATTCGGATGCAGTTTAGAAAAGGCTCAACTCATCAATCCGTGAATCATGAATGATCGCTTTGTAAATTGGTAGGCGATGTCGCTGTAATCAATGTTCTTTCCAATCTCAACTATAACGATTGCCCTTCTTACTGCCTTCGAAATTTTCTCCAGAATAGTCGATTCGATGAGGAGTTGGCCATTAGACACAAATTTCCCTAATACTCCACATATACTAACCTAGTTGAATTGGGATTACGTGCGAAAAACCGTGCATAAATCGCTGTTAAATTCCTCGTGTGAAGCAGTGTTACAAATCGCCGCGAAAGCGAGACCAAACCGGAATTCGCGTGTTAGGGCACTAGTTAGAATTTATTCTTTGGACACTGTTCATCGGTGTAAGAAGAGTAATTCAAAAATGCCCCAAACACATCTACGGTACGAGGATCGCGTCAATCAGGGGAGTTATTACACTCCACCTCATATTGTGCAAGCAGCACTTGATCTAGTCAGCCCCTATATCGAATCGAATTCTGTAGTATTTGACAGTGCTTGTGGTTACGGTGATTTTCTGAAATGTTCAGGAGAGTTAGTAGGTTGTGATTGTGATGAACGAGCTGTTCCGATCGCGCAACAACGTTTAAACCTTACCGCTAGATTCATATGCTCAAACTCACTGGTTAACGTCTCAAGATCAAAATTTGGAATATCAGAGGGTTCGCATCTCGTTGTCGTTGGAAATCCCCCCTATAACGACAGAACATCTCTGATCCGCAAAGGGATAAAAAATAACTCCTTCGAAATCGATAATGATTTGATCAGTCGTGATTTAGGTATATCTTTTCTTCGTTCCTACGATAAACTTCAGGTTGATGTGGTTTGTGTTCTGCATCCGTTGTCTTACTTGATAAAACGAGCTAATTTTCAATCGTTAAAAAGCTTCGCGAGCAATTACACCTTGATCAGAGGGTTACTGATTAGCAGTAATGAATTTCCTGAATCTGCTGGATATACTTCTTTTCCAATAGTGATCGCACTCTATGTTCGCGGAACAGGTATGGATTACGAGACTATCCGTTCGTTTCGGTTTGAGGCAGAAAGTGGGACTGAGTTCTGTTTAGACGATTTCGACTACATTTCGAATTACGTTGAAAAGTATCCCAGAAAGTGTACCCCAAGTGACGACTCACTCTACTTTTGGACAATACGAGACATCAATGCACTAAGACGAAATCGTACTTTCGTCGATCGTTATAGTTCGAACAGTATTGTGATCGACAAAACTAAACTTGATTACTATGCATACATCGATGTTTTTAAGCACCACCTGCATCGGTTACCTTTTTACTTCGGTAATTGCGATATTCTTTTCGACTCTGTTCTGTTCAACAAGTACCGAGATTGTTTTCTAGCGGATGCGACAGCCCGACATCCAAATCTGAAGCAGTACTTCCACACAGAAAATGCTCTCTCGATAGAAACGGGGATTGATTCTTACTTTCATGCGTTACTCGGGAAACATCATATCAACTGACACTTGCAATATTCGGTTATATCGAACTACAAACAATTGTCTGGAAGTGTGTCGATTACCCCCGAGTCTATTTCACCATAGAATGAGTCATCGGGTAGTATCGTGGGATACGACGGATTCAATAGTCGCGCGTGTATATACCGATGAAGGCTGAAACGAATTGTTTCAGATACAAGCAACTTAAACCGGCAATTCGAAGAGTTGCCGAGGGGAAAAACATGAACGAAGAATCTAAGTCAACAAACCCTTTCCGAACAGCTCTGATAGTATTAATTGCAGGTATCATTGGTTTTTTCGGTGGTGTCTTTGCAATGGGCATCAGTGACGGGTGGACAACCAATGACAGTTGCTGGCAGGTAGCTGCAGCGGGTGGCGACAATGAGGCTTTTGTCAAAATTAACACGTGTACCGGAGAAAGTTACCAGCTCAATGGTTGGGCATGGTATAAGTTGGAAGACGAGAAAGAGTAAGGTTTAGTCAGAGTATCTGCTTTAACGCAGGTTTTGACGATCTATTACCTTCTAGTTGACTAATCTTCAGTCAACGTGTGAGAAAGCCAGTCTCAGCGCTAGGACGTTGACATCGAGGCACAATCTCGACCGTTAGGTATTTGGTGTCTTTTTAACCTGAACCGTTATTTTTGAGGCCAACCGATGTTTGAAAACGACTTCTTCGACTGACCTGAGGTGTTCGTCCACGGCGCCGATTCTATCTTCTACCGTTCCTATTCTGGTAGCGACTTGTTGATCTGCAGACGGGTTTTGGAGTACTCAGCTTGTTGGTCGTTTCAGAAATCGTGAAACTCGTTCGATTCTGTCGGACTAACAGGCACGCCATGTACCTGTTACCCAGACCGCTTGGCAGGTAAAATGTGGAGTGTCCATGAATTTCTCTCGCCAACACCGAATTGGATTTTTGATCGCTGCAGGTATCGTTGTTCCGGTAGCCACTTATCTGCTCATTCAGTTCAACTTCTCACCTTCAGCTCATAGAGTAGATTCGCAAGCAACTTTAAACGAGGATATTGTCGACATTGAAGGAAATGTTTCCAGCAGTAGCGACCCAGAAACGTACACACTCAACGCAAACAGACCACCAGTGTCAATGGTGGATGTCATTCGTGTCTGTCCCGACAATGCGACGATTTCGAGGGATTCACGCGCCACAGGATCGATAGCTAGTTTCACTGAGGAATGTTGGGAGACCTTAGAAACACACTTTAATCACAAAGAATATGTCGGTCATCGAAATTCTGAGTGGATTAAATTTCCTAACGCCATGACACATAGACGTGTCTTTGAAGACCCAAAACACGATCGAGATGCGGTGCTTGCTGCGATTGAACAACCAGAGTGCCAATTCGACAGTGATCCAATGGTTCGACCAGAACTGAACGACACATGTCAGGCTGAATCTCTAACTGCCTTCGCTGCCTTCACAGCAGCTTGTGGAATTAAACGGAATTATCTACATAACGACGACTTTACTTATGAGTCAGCGTTTAGAGGTGGTTTGTACCTAGATAAAAGTCAATGGGACCCTAACTGGAAAGGTTCAGGTGTTGAAGCACAAATCGCGCGAATGAAAAACATCCATTTAAGTTTTGCAACTAACAAACAAGGAATAATCAACAGTAAACAGTACGATCGATTCGCTACCAATGATTCAGAATCGCTTTTATACAGCTTGTGGATGAAAAAAAAGTGCGCTCAATTTGATATCGACACATTGTTAATTTCGTCGGATGGTCTTGATCGGACTCTATACGATCGGATTGTGAACATAGGGGAGGTTCTAGGAGTAGCTGAAGATGAACTCAGCGATCCACCTCGGAGGCGCGAAGTCGCAGAAAATTTGTCAAGGGTAATGTATTCCATGGCGGCACACTATGGAGATTTCACGGCAAGTCTATCGGAAGTTGCCTTCGGTCCCTCAGCAAGTGCAGGATTGAAAACTTACTTATCGCAACAACATCCATGGGTTGAAAATGCTAGCTTTATCGTGGATGAGAGTGATTTTGGTAGAGAAATAGTGTATTCGTCTGAACCTCTACAAGATCTAGTAAAACTATTGACCCGAAGTATGAATGGTCTAGTCCAATTGGATGATCACAATTATGAATACGATCTTCCCTGGTTAGTCAACCAGTTCTGTAATCGAATGGTTGGTGCTTTCAACAAGCATGCGATTATGCGAGACATGAACTCTGAAAGTCAATCGGATGAAACACAGAGATTAAGGAATCACCTTCAAGCGGAGGGTCCCAATACGGACTACATCAACTGCCAACAAGCGATTGAATATATCAACTCCGAAAGCTTACTCGAGTTCCGACAGTCGGTAAAACTTGATGAATTTGAACACGTTGCGCGCGAACTCGAAATCCTAGACTGGTAGGACACATCGAAAAATGTGTTCTGTTTTGTTATTGCTTATATAAAATTGATACGAAGAAGAAAGCGATTGAGGACTTTCATCGTTGGGTGTGTGCCTCCACTAAAACAATATGCACACTGCAATTTGACGAGGATTAACTAATGATAAAGTACTTGAAGAGATTTTGGTCAGAGTGTTTTGACGGTGATGTTCCCACACCTTACGCACGATTACACATTTACAAGATCACACTCTTTTCGGGTGTAATTTGTAGTATTGTTGCAATATCTATCATTAATTTTGGTAGCATTTTTTCCAGCCAATTGGATCCCCTAGTCTTTGTACTACTACTGATCGGTATTGGCAATACAGTTTTTGGTACCTTATTGCTGAAGGGATTACGAAGTAAATACTCAGACTCAGATTTTGAACCAAACAAAACCTAAGCTATCGTCTTGGTTTCGGGTCATTCATCGAAATTCCTCCTCTCGATTATGTGAATGACTGTCCCCCAAAACTGACGCAGACCCTTTGGAATTAAACACACCTTTCTTAAAATAAATTATTCAAGAATTCGACCTGTATTGATAACTTTCAAAAATGAAAAGGATTTTTTTCTACACTCTACTAGTTAGTTTGGTGGTTTTGATTAACGCAAGTAATCAGAGCCAGAACAACACATACACCATTACTGCGACCCTTGAAACTGTCGTCCCGGATACTGATACCAATGGCGAAACATCCGAAGTTCTGGAGAGTACTGTAGGTTGGGAAGAAGCGAAAGTCCTCGTTACTCAAGAAGTTATCAACTCTGCCGGAGAGTTTGAAACAATTGAGCTTGCGGCTGGAACATTTGCGGATGGTGAACTAACCCTGAGCGGCAACGTGGATCATCCAACCGAAGTAAGAATCTCCGTTGAAACAGAAGGAGCAGATCCGTTAACTCTGGACGCAGTAATTGCACCGGAAGCTAGCATTTCGTTTTTACTTATCCAATACCCCGAATTCAACTACGCGAGCATGGAGTTTTTCGGCGAGTCTCGAAAAGTTCTGAATCCAGCGAACAGATTTTCGATTTCCGGAGATCTTAGTCCGATTGAGGCTGATTTAGAGAGAGCTACAGTTCGAGCTACAGCTTGGGAATACGACAAGCGCGGAGAGCAGCAAACTTTGAACTTTGGTAAAGTCTTTCTCGACGACGGAAAGTTCTTCATTGAGGCTGACGTCGAAGAACCAAAGGTGGTCAACATCCTAGTGATACTACCGGCTAGCCGAGAGCACACCCAATTTCACGTGATTGTCGAACCAAAAGTGGGAATCGAAATTATGTCAAACAGTTCTTGGTTATACGATCTAACCCCTGTTGCAGGAACCGGGAAACATGCGCAACTCGTCGAGAGCTGGTCACAAACCGAGGAGTACTTGTCATTAAAGCAAGAATATCGTCTCGCCTATCAGGAATACCAAATCCAAACACAGAAAAGTGAAGATGAAGGCGACTCTGCTGCCGAAGGGACTCCTACACACTTAGAGTTGAGAAGAAAGATGAATCGCATACGGTATGACTTTTTAGAGGATGTAGCGTCAAACGCAGAAGACCCAATGGATGCTCTTCTTGCTCTTGAAATGAGTGCGTATTGGGGGAAAGAAGAAGCATTGCCCATTTATGATCGACTTGCGAAAACGCTTGACAAAGATTTAGTGATTCGGAGGGTAATTAATGATCGAAATTTCCATGCGTCGAATCTTGAGAAGCGGGGAATCGATCGAAGTCTCGTGGTGGGTAAAAATGTACCGGAATTCACTCTTCCAAATATAAAGGGAGAGCAAATTTCGCTTCGCCAGTTACTGGACCGAAACGAGTTTGTGCTGGTTGAATTTTGGGCTTCGTGGTGTGGCCCCTGCATCGAAGCAATTCCAGCCTTAAAAGATCTACACGCATCGTACAACGAATACGGATTTGAAATTGTTTCAATTTCCATTGACGATAATCGTGAAGCTTGGGTAGAAGCATCGGACGAGTACGATCTTCCATGGGTCAATCTTGGAGAATTAAAGGACTGGGAGGGCGAAGTTGCCACATCCTACGGTGTTACCGGTATTCCGAAGAAGTACTTACTTGACAACGAAGGGCAGATCGTACAGAAAGACCCTTCTATCGACCAGTTAAAAGAACTGCTGACAAAACAGTACACAGACGTAAAGAACTGAATTCGCTCTACATTTTGGTAATTACTAGTCGGCAGTGCGCCGTGCATCAAAAGTAAGGGGGGGTATCCAGCTTATCAGACAAAATATCGGGGATCCCGTACCCACCGAGCTTACTGAATAGTCTGTATTTTTAAGACCGTGTTATTGTAGTCGTCTATGATTTTCGCGTCTCTTTATCGTATGACGTAAATCTAACAGTGCAAAACGTTCAAATGAAGTGAGCTCTCAGGTTTTTTAGAATGCTTCAGATAAACCCGTTTGATGATACAGAGTATGATCGCGGCGTTATTTATCGCACAACTTCCTATAATCGTTTATCTTCCTAGTTCAAACCAATGCTCGATGACGCGGGACTGACACACTGTGCCGTTCTTCTCCTACTCTAAGTGTTAAGTTCATATGAATCCCCCTATTTCGAACAATACGGCCACGAGTGTAAAAAAACCTGATTACAGAAAACAACCTGAACCTGAAAACAGCGAGTAACACGAATGAAAGCCAACTCACGAATAACAGTTTGGTTAAGCAGCTGTATTTACCTCATTTTGTTGACGTTGACCTCGGGAGTTTTTATTTATTTGCATACCAACCGCACCATACCTGCCGATCTAGTTACTCCTACAAACCTCACCGCAAATCCCAATACAACCGCAGAAACAGCAGCTGTTACCAGCACACAGCCACACCTATTAAGTCATCCTGATCCGGCTGTAAAACCACAACCAACCGCCCTGGCCGGCACACCGGTACCGCTAGTTACTTATCCGCTCGGTTCCATCGGCGAAGCATGCGAAGTTAATCAACTTCCTCCCTTCCATTCAAGTTCAAGTAGTGATGTAGCTGAACTCATCGTTAAGCAGCTCGAAAAGACGCAATGCTTGACTGCGTTAACAACCTATATGAACCCGATCAACCCCAACCTTTGGGGCAGGGAAAGCGATACCCATGGCCATCATAGTGCGCACGCCCTAGTTACCATCGATAACCCGTTGACTTTTGAACGAATTTTTGCGGATCCAGCTGGTGAATTTGCCCGAGTACAAGAAGCGTTAGTGCGCCCTGAATGTCAACTCGGTGCTGGTTCTCAAAGCAACTGGCAACTCAGCGAAACTTGTCACGCCGAAGCTATTCACAACTATGCACTCATTTACCGATTTTGCAGCGGTGATGGAATAGTAAACCGCCTACTTCTTCAAGGGTATAGTGCAGAGGATAACCTAACTCTTAAACAAGACCGCAGCGAGTGGGTACAATCTTTAGAAATGGTCTGGGTCATTGCAAAATGTCACTCACTACGTTTACCGTCACACACAAAATTACGGCAACAGATTCACACACTTCAAATCGGTGACGACCAAGCTTCGCAACGAAAACGAACTGTAAGTGGTGCCTTAATCGACTTAGCGGCGCGACTAGGTGATGAAGCTGCGGCGTTAACATACCCGGTTTATTATGAAGAAGATACCAGCGGTTCGTTTGTATATTCCTATACGTATGATGAAGAAGGTTATAAATACGGCCCCCTTGCTGAGTGGTTTACTCCCGATTTAGACGATCCTACCAATCTTTTTTCCAAACTCGCGCCGAGTACCGATCGCTTGCATCAATTTATCCCTTTGTTTGCAAACAATATTGAAGTCAGTGGAAAATCGATCAAGTTTGATCACGAAGTGTTGGTACAACACTTATGCGCCCCACCTTATTACACCCCACCTGCCGACGAAAAAGAAACAGACACCGCCGCTGAACCACGCAGTTGTCGTGAGATCGTCACTGAATTAAGACAAAAATTACTCCACACCTCTATGTTGGAAGAGCTCACCACTTTCGAAGACGTCGCGATTCGCCTTGGCGTCTATGAATAACCTCTAAAAAACCGCCTCACCGTTTGCACGAAACGACTCACTGAATAAGATTCCCAGTTTAGCCCCAGAATGAACGATTGTGAGGGTTTTTAATCAAAAAGTGGTACTTGTTGTGAACTTGTGGATTGTGCGCCACCTATTGCACCTGCTTGAGATTTTATGATCACTAGTCAAGCGATTGCACAGTGTCACTGCCGTGAGGAACATTCGCTATTACCGCATGCGAAGGATTGGGTGACCAGTTTTCGTCGCGATCTAATGGGTTTGATAATACAGACAAGTCCAGACAAGAATCGACACATCGAATCACCGATGCACGCATCTTGCTAACGTTGAGTACAGCGAACTCGTCACTTTTTCTAAGTGTTTGCCGAGAGACCTCGCGGACAAGTTGAATACTTTCATCTTCCACTTCACCGAAAAGTTCTAGCAAATGACAAGAAAGGGATGGATACTTAAAATTTTTAAGGATCATTAACTTATCGAAGGTTACGCTAGCGGTATCACATACTGGAGTGAACCCTCTTCAAAGTAATGTGAGACATGAAGAATATCTGTTACTACAGCATAGAAATTCCAGCTTGGTTTAAGATCGATTTTATTCTTAGGTCAACCCGAATATAGGCAACTTTATCCGACACTCGGTACTGTATTTTGATAGGTCAATCAAATAAGTTACTATTAGCTGTATTGGGAGGTATCATCCTTGGGTGTGCGATTGCGATAACAGTACATCTTCTTTTTGACCAATTTCCAAGAGAGGACACTCAAGGCTACGTCTCACCAGAAATCTCAGGCACTGATACTCCCAAGGTGTATGATGCTAACACCCTCGATACTTTCGTTACTTCAGAAGAAAATCGAAGTCCTACAGAACTGACACGACATGTTCTTCCCGTAATCGATCATCTCGATCGGCAGGCATTAGAAGAACTTTTAAGCAGGGTCTTACAACCTGATGAAAACAGTCGCAACAAGAGAACCGCCAAACTAGTCGTAAATCGTTTAGCTGAACTTGATCCTAGTTCTGCATTTCAATCGGTTAACGATCTTGAGTATTTCAAACGAGAATGGTTGATGCCCGTTGTGATGGCAAGATGGGCCCGTGTGAGTCAGACCGATGCGATAACAGCGGCTTCGACGCTCACCTCCGACTCATTGAAAAAATCCGCGATCCATAGTATCCTTGCTAACTCGACGGGGCTGGACAACCAACGTGTACTTGATCTAGCTACTACACTAGACATGGACGCGCTCGTTAAGCAAGTACTGAGTGAGGTGCAGGTTCGAAAAATGCACGATACACCCAAGCAAGCATTCGAATTTCTCTTAACGGACGAGGTCCCCGATCAGGATCAGCGCGATATATTCAATGAAGTTGCCGAGGATTGGCTTCAACGTGCCGGTACTGATGCTTTTTCAGGACTCCTCGACATTATGAGAAGTAAAGTACCGGGTTTATCCGGCAGTTGGAGTAACCTTTTTGACTTCAAACGCCGAATGTGTGAAATTGATATAGAGTTAGTATGGAAACTACTGCAAACCGACTATCAAGACCTAAGACACTCAAGTTTACGTAAGTCCATACTTGTTGATTGGATGGAAGAAGACACCGATGCGGCGATTGCTGTCCTGAATGAACTCGAGACCAAGAGGCCAGTCGATGAACTTTGGCGGGATGTGATCGGGTCTTGGACGGCTTCAAATCCTAGCCAGGCTTTACAGAACGTTGAGAAAGTCCCTCAGGGTCATCGAAATTACCTTTATACCAAAGCGATATTTCGCCTTGCGCTGGCGGGTAAGATTTACGAAGCACTGCGGGCGTTCGAACAGTTGGAAACTATGGAGGTTAATACATACATTGCGCAATATTACTTGCTTATGGGATGGACGGATCATGACGTCCCGGCGGCGATAGATTGGGTGCTGGCGAACACGGAGAAAGGAAGTGATTTCCGTTACGCTCATCTGAGGGAACGTCTCTATGAGTTAGCAGAAATAGATCCCTTGAGAGCATTACAAGTGGCCGTTGAAAATGAGGATCTTGAGACAGCCGAAGACTACTACTCATTGCCTGCGCGCGTAATTAGAACAGTTGCCTATCGAGGGGACGTTGATCAAGCGATTGCATTACTCCAAAGTCGTTCTGAATCCGCCAACGCGAAGGAATACTCTGTAGTGGGCGAAATTCTCGTCACGACTGGTCGGGAAACCGAAGCGATACAGCTTGGTGAACAACTTCCTATTGCTAGGCAACTTGAGTATTTCCGCCAGATAACCGAGAGGTGGTATATCCACGATCCCGAAGCATTAATTGAGCGTTTATCGGGGTTGTCAAATGAACTAGTACAACGCACAGTAGCACGAGAAATCTTAGACATAAACAGTAGAAGACCATTACTTACCGAAAGAGAGATGGAATTGCTACAAGAATTTGTTACCGAGGACGTCTTTCGATGATGGAAAGTTTCGAAGCATCAACCACGCGCACGCTTGATCATCGTGCAGATAAGAGAAATCGTCTGTGGGTGTTGTTTGCGACTGCATTAGGGACTGGACTCGGTCTCATTGGTTATGCGGTTGTGATAGCTTTGACCGGATTTGACTTAACTGGCAACGACAACCTGAAGTTCTCAACAACAGATACCATCTCTGAATCAACTCCACAGCACGACGCGTTGCTGGATTTGCAAAAGTTAGGGGCAGAAACGGCTGGTCTTTCAGAGGCAGAAGTGGTCAGCCATATAGACACCTTGAGTCTTGATCAACTAATCGCCTTCGTCAACGAAGTCACTCAATCTAAAACAAGTACAACCCTAACAGTGGGGCAACTGTTCCTGATGGGTAAATTAGTACAACAAGATCCGCGCGTGGGATTAGAACTGGTTTGGAAATTCCCTCGGCACACATGGAGTGATCTTGTTGATGTCGTATTTAGTGAATGGTCTCTGGTAGACTTAAGAGAAGCGATCGCAGCGAGCAAAAAATTGGGTAACACATTACGAGATACTGCGTTACGTTCGATAATAGCGACTCGCACCGAGATAACGAACGAAAACTGGATGGAATTCGCAAACGAACACGAACTAGACATGACGATACGAAAGCTAGTAAGTGAGAAGGACGTAAAAACTATGCTTGATTCACCGATTGAAGCGGTGCGAATACTCCAACAAAACGATGTCCCTGTCTATTTGCAATCTAATCTCCGGAAAAAGTTTGCTAGAGCAGCGTTTCAACGCCACGGGATGGCGGCATTCGAACCTATCGCTGAATTGTTGGCCGAAAAAGCGGAGCGCGTAAACTTAAATTTCATGAACGAGGATAATTCAGCCCAATTAATAGAAGTGGCTGATAGGTTACCAGATTTACCTTATGGGTTGCGTTTTAAAGTCGTACTTGGGTTGATCGATGCTTGGGTGTTGGACTCTCCAGACACTGCCTATGAAGAACTTTCCACTTTCGCAGATTTTCGGCAAAGGTTTTGGTCACATATTGCCTTTGATAAATGGGCAGAGGTTGATGTCGAAGGATTGTTGGAACGAATCGAGTCTTTTCCACGTTATGAAAGGGGCTGGGCAGCAGAAGTTGGAATCGTTGAATTAGCTAAAAAGTCGCCAGCTAAAGCAGCACTTCGAATGGCAGAATTGGAGAACATCTTAGGAGTTAACGTATCTCGTTTACAGAAACAATTACTCTACTATTGGCGGCAAAAAGATCCAACAGAAGCACTGCAGTGGATCACCGAGAATGTGGAAGAAGGTAGTCACAACCAAGCCACATTGCTGTCGTCATTTTTGTCGTCTTATGCGGAGGAGGATCCGGCGGGTGCTCTCGAACTCGCACTGTCACAGCCACCTACATCTGCTTATGCTGAACAAGGGGCAGTTAGCCGTATCATCGAAAAGTTAACGGAGACGGGTGAATTTGAACTAGCGATGGGCGCGCTGGACCGAGTTCCAGACGCGGCTCGGTTAGACTCCTACACTGCTGTGGGAAAGGTTTTGGTTGAGAAGGAGCAGTGGCACGAAGCGCTTGATCTGGTGGCAGAATTTTCGCATGATGACAAGTACAGGTATTTCGTTGGGTTAACACTTTGGGCGGCACGGAATGATCTGGATAAGATGTTGGACTCCATTCCGGGGCTTCCATCTGAAAATCGCTGGCTGGTAGCACATGCTGCGCTAGCTAATGCGAAATACTATGGGAGTTTGATGACCGAGAAACAAATTGAATATCTAGAGCAATATAGTAGTCGTTAGCTATTCGTTAGTATTGGTTGTTGGTGCTTCCAACAGTTAAAAATTCCTCTTCGTCCACGGGTCTGCGTCGGTTTTTGATGCTGGTAGATGTCTCGAGTTGCTCAAAGCTATTCTGGCTGTGGTACGTATCGCAAGTAGGGTTTTGGAGATTTCCAGCCATTCGGATAGCGTTCTTTCGCTTCTTCGTCTGAGACTGCAGGAACGATTATCACTTCCTCGCCAGCTTGCCAGTTTACGGGCGTTGCTACTTGGTGTTTTGCAGTCAGTTGGCATGACTCCAACAGTCGAAGGACCTCGTCAAAGTTCCGCCCCGTACTCATGGGGTAGGTCAGCATTGCTTTGATTCGCTTGTCGGGACCAATAACAAAAACAGATCGAACTGTCGCATTGTCCGCTGCGGTACGACCAACGCTCGAAGCTCCCGCTTCCTCTGGTAGCATGTCGTAAGCCTTCGCGACCGCTAGGTCCGGATCTCCTATTAGGGGATAGGTCACTGCGTTGCCTTGGGTCTCTTCAATGTCTTGAAGCCACTCGTGATGGCTGTCGACAGGGTCGACCGAGAGTCCAATGATCTTGCAATTTCGCGCGGCGAACGTGTCCTGGAGACCAGCCATGTAACCTAGTTCTGTCGTACAAACAGGCGTAAAGTCCTTTGGATGGGAGAACAAGATTGCCCAGCCGTCGCCGATCCAGTCGTGGAACGTAATTTTGCCGTGTGTAGTGCTCGCAGAAAAGTCTGGCGCAATGGAGTTTATTCGTAAGGTCATTGTGTTAAACCAAGTACTTGAAGCGATTGAAAATTATAGGTAATGGAATTCGCTAGTAGTGCAACTTCAGTAATTCTACATTTCTCCTTCAACCACGACCTTTCCGAAGATTATTCAGGTGGATAAATGATTTTTCTACCCCAAAAACCGACTCAGACCCGTCCTATTTACAAGTTTGATTAATTATCACTTCTTCGACGCTTGGAGCATCCGGAAAATGTAATCTTTTGAAGTCATACATTCTTAACTCTCAGTCCAAAGTGAATCATCTCAATCCGAAAAATTCTATCACTATAATATTCAAAGAATGCTCAGACTCACATCCGCGCATCAGTCAGTTCCTTTCAGATCAACTCAATTGCCATGTGTGTTATGATTGGCACACGAATTCTAAATCGCGTTGTCCCCAGAGAACAAGGAAAGCAATACATTGAAACTGTTAAATAGTTCAGAGACCGCGAATAAACTTGTAGAACTCATCCAATCACACTGCAACATATCTTTTGCTGTTGCTTGGGCAAAGGAAAAAAACATAGTTTTTGAAGCTCTTAAAAATTCGTCGGACAAAATTGTGAATTCAGTAATTGGAACACATTCTCATCTAACGGATGTGGAAGTTCTTGAGTGGTGTTTCAAAGTGAAACCAAAAATAAGGTTCCGGTTCGATACATCCAAATGGATTTTTCATCCTAAAGTCTATGTCTTTTGGTCAAAAGAGGGGTGGGATGTCTTGATAGGTAGTGCAAACTTGACACTTGGTGGTATGCTTGGAAACGTTGAATTAATGCTTCATGTTAGTAGTTCTGAATGTGCAGACAAAACCCTTTTTACAAGCGTAAGGGAAAAGATTGCCAAATATTGGGAAAACTACAATTCTAAGGACATGAATGAAGAACTACTCGACTCGTATCGTGAAGATAGTGAGTTAAAAGCAAGAGTAGAACATGAAATACGTAGATCTTCACGATCACGTTCTAAGGCACCTGATCTTCTAGGCATGGATTGGTCTGAATTTTTTTCGCTGGTTCGATCTGAAAAATTTAAAGATCAACCCAAAAGGAATCCTTTGGAGGAACGGTTGAAATTGTTACGTAAATCTCAACAGCTGTTTCAAAGTCACCGACACTTTGCTGATATGGACGAAGACGACCGTCGATCAATCGCTGCCACGATTGGCATAGGGCGAGGTCAATTTGAACATATTGAAATTGGTTGGTTTGGTTTAGATATGCAGAGAGTAGGAAATTTCAGCGATTTGATTAAGTCACCTGCTGGAATTGTCTCGGAAGCTTTGGAATACATCCCTCGAACAGGAGAGGTGTTTCGAGAAAACTATCGAAACTACATCCACGAAATCAAGAAAGGATTCGGCGATAACCCTCAAGGACTAGCGCCAGTGACAAGATTGATCGCGCTCAAGAGACCGGATATCTTCATTCCTTGGAACAACAAAAACAAAAAGCAGTTAACCAGAATGCTTGATTTAGAACACCCTCTTGCTCCGAGAGATTACCGACGCTATTGGGACGAGGTGATTGCTAGGATTTACGAGGATGCTCGTTGGTACAACTCCGATCGACCGAACAATGGACATGAAGCAGATGTGTGGGATTTCCGAGCAGCCATGGTCGATGCGCTTACATACATCGAAACCAAAAACGACTAGATTAAAAAGTTGTTGTAGCAATTTCCGCTTATAACACTTATTGCTTTTCTTCGAGTAGTACTCGTTTAGCGACCTCTGCAGCAGCTTCTACTTCCGAACAATTCAATTCCTGCATGATCTGAAGCCGTTCAGCTTTCTCGTGCTTTTCCGTCATAGCTAATGCAAGCGACAAAGCGGGAGGTACATTCCGAAACAATGCTTCAATCTTATCGGATAATACGACTCCTTCTACGTACTTTCCAGGTTCTTTCTTTGCTGATAACAACATTAATCTTTGCGCTTCGGTTAATTCTCTGAATCGCGCAATCTGATCGATTTCTTCTTTCGGCATGACGAGGCACAACCACCATTCCAACATATTGAGCATCCGTTTGCTAGCATCGGGGAAGTCGCCTAAGTTCTGAGTCGCAATCCAAAACCACGCGCCTAATTTGCGCCACATCTTGGTGATTTTCACGACATAGTTGGCGAGAAGAGGATGAGTCGTGATTAAGTGTCCTTCGTCCGTGACGACAAGGGTTTGGCGGTTGCTGTGTTGATGTTTTTCGACCAGATCATTGATATGACTCATCATTGAGAGGTAGGCGACGGTGAGTTGGTCTTCATAGCCTTCGCGCGCTAGTAAACCCATCTCCAAAATCGTGATGTCAACGTCAGGCCAGGGTGATCCCGTTCGATTAAAGAAGTAGCCCGCAATCCCAGAGGTAAACAACGCCATTGAATCTGCCATTTCTTGAGCGCGAACTCGACGAGATTCGGTTGAACTTTTGTCGTTTGCTGGAATGAGTAAAGCATCGACGACATCGTCGATCAGGACTTGATCTTTCCCTTGTTCGCAGGCGGTTCGCGCCGCGGTAAGAATACTATTCCGTATAAGTAGTCGATCTGACCGTGAAACTTTTTCGTTTTCTTTGATGTCGCCACCGGTGATCATAACACGTGCCACAATTTCCATTTCACCTAAACGATCGCGTGAAAAATTCTCTGAGCTCTCACCTGAAGCAGAATCCGGTTTATCTTCTCTAACTAAATCAATCGCATCGGCGAACGGCGGTAAGGAAACATCAGAATCTGGTTGTAATGTAATTTGGTTGACTGATAGTCCTAGACTTTTAAAGTGTTCACCTAATAGTGCAAACGAACCACCAGCTTCAATGATGAAAACTCGCGGGCGATGTCTAGCGACCATTTGTTGTAACAGATACACCAACATAGCTGACTTTCCAGCTCCTGTTGGTCCAAGAATCAATGTGTGAGCATTCTTCTTACGATCTTGTTGATGCAACGGATCAAAGTCCAACAACTCAGCACCTCGATTAAAAAAGACAATTCCGGGATTTCCCGTACCACGCGAGCGTCCATAAATCGGTAGTAAGTTAGCGGCATGTTTAGAAAACACAAACCGCGACCGCCTGCGAATTTTGTCGAGTTGATCGTCATATGCCATTGGTAGATTACGGAGATAACTGTCTAGCGGGATTAAGTCACTTTCGTTTCCGATCGGTTGAAAACCGTTGGGTAGTAACAGTGCATGTAGTTTCATGACATTTTCACGTAGTTGTGTTAAATCATTCCCGCGTACGTAGAACCCAACTGAAACTGGATAAAGTTTATTGCCCCGAGCGACTTGCTTTTCGACGGCTTCAGCATCTTCGCGTGTTAATACCGCATCAGCGGTATCCCCAACGGCGGCGCGCTTGATACGTGCGACGTGGTTGCGTATTGTTGCTTGTGATTTAACTGTAATCGTCATCGACAAGATCGTTTGCTCCGGTAACCGATCAAATAACGCATAGGTATTAGTCCCGTGAGTTTGTTCGGCTGTGAGCACCCCGATTGAAGGGATATGTCTGAAATTCTGAATCGTCACAAACGTATGAGGTATTCCATCGAACCACCAGACCCCATTCTCTGCGTCTGAAACGGGACAGTTCAGGACTAAACTTTCAGCGAAATCATGTCCGTATACCGGTTCTGCTTTTTCTTGGTTCGAAACGAGTTCGACTAAATCTTGTGAAGTCTCGACGCTGTCGATTGCTGGTTTTGGATTAAACCATGCCATTAGCCAGCGAGACAGGTCGCGATCAGTTCCTCGCGTACATGTAAGTCCGGCCATTTCCAACCCCGCTGAAAACCGCGCCACCGTTTCGTTTAACTGTTTTTCACTTTCTTCTAACGAAGTTGAGTCTTTACTTTTTGATAGTCGACGTCGATAAATGATCGCCCGAATTTTGCGAGTTTGCCCACGCCATCTAGTACCCGTAACGGCGGAATCGTGAAACAGACCTCCGGGCATACTGATTCGTCTCAAATGTTCACGACACTTTTGATTAAAGAATTCGTTATATTGGGTATTCTTTGCTTCTTCCGAACCGTACTCGACCAACTTAGATTCCAGTAACCCGAAGTCATGATCGTCTTGTACAAAAAACTGTACGATCCACGGTGCTTCTTCATCTTCAGGGATAGAGTCAGTCAAGACTGATTGAATGGAATCTCGTAACTCTTCCATAAAGTCAGTTTCACGCGCTTCGGTACCGATTGGGGTGATGTCTACGAGTGCCCCAACACTTTGCCCGTCTTCCAATAAGAAACACTGTGATTCTTCGATGTATTCCACCCACGGTAGAAAGTCGGTGAATGAACGCGGGGATTTATACGAGTTAGCGACGACTGATTGCGGTACCGCCTGATCGGACTTTGGGTTATTCGTTTTAGTGGATTGAGGTTTTGGGTTTGCCGACTTCGTACTAAACAACTTTAGCATGCGCGGAAGGCCATTTGTAAATTTGTCGGGAGGATTACACTACATTTAGGTAATTCCCCGATTTTCTTCAATCCGCGAACCTCACTCGGTAGTTCTCACCGGGCAACGCAAATTCGTCCCGTTCATACATGGGAATAGCCGTCCAATAACCTGGGACCGGCATGCGCTCGTCAGTTGCTAGGTGGGGGAAGACGTAAATCAACAACATTGGATTGTCTAGCAGTTCAAAGTCCTGCGTAAGTTCTCTCTCTTCCCGTGCGCGAAGTGGCGAAAGATCTGGAAAACTTGGAGGTTTCTGAACCCGAATGTGTACATCCGCCGGCGAAAAATGTTCGTCGTAGATGTCTTCCATTGTTGCTGCTTCTTTGGTTGGGTCACCTAACCGCATACATCCAACCATAAAACTAATCAAGCCGATTAAGAGTAGTAGTGGTATTGTTCTTTTCATAGGATAGTTTTCGACCTCCGTGATCGTAATCTATGTGGAGTTCTTGGTTTACATGAATCGCAATAGTCTGTCCCGCTGGAATGACTACCGCGTCAAATTCTTGATTCGCGCGTCGTTCTAACCAATGGCTAGTGGTATTCGCACTTTCAGCCAGTGCTTGACCGCTGATGTATCTTTCGATATCGCCGGTCACGATTGAATTTGTACCACCTAGGGCGTCTAGTTGTTGTGTTGTCTGCACGGCAGCCGTTGCAGCCGCGGCGGCTGAACTAGTTTGGAGTAAGGCTTGTTGCGCTAAATATGCTGCTGCATTCGATTTGCGTTCGCCACGAATGCAGGGCATCCCATACTCGTCGGAGATCCAACCTAAAGCAGCTTGAGCGTCGCCAGCATCTTCGATTGTCTCCGAATAAATCGTTCCATCGTTGAAGATGAACGTTACCGAGTTCAAATATCCGGAAACACAAGATAGAGTCCAATCACCGACAGCCCAACCGCTCCATACCATGCCTTCTAAACCGTCGATGGTAAACCCGTTTGCACTTAAGTTTCTTGTACCGGTGAGTACTTTGAACGGCATGGGATCATGTACGCTACCATCCAACGGGACTCGACCGACTAATGCAGTCATGGCTGTGGCATCGATCAACGTTGCATTGCGTGGTACCGTCAATTTTGGTTCGATGTCCTCTCCAAAACTACCTTCAAAACCAAATCCGTAGGTTAGGTCTATCGCATCAAGCGGTTGAATCCAAAACACTGATTCTTGTATGTCAAACAATGCAGAACTCGAACCAAAATCCTGGGAACCGTCGCCGATACCAATAGCAAAACTTTCATTGGAAAGTTCCAGACTGTTGATTTTTGAATTAAGGTTTTCTATACGGCGTTCGATTTCGAACAAACTACTTGCTGCTTCATTTGGTTTTGCTAGGTCGTCTCGCAGTTCGTTCAATTCGAATTTCAATTGGTTTGATAATCGACTTTCTAATTGCGCGCGTTGATCTCTTAGATCCGCGTTGTCGCGGCGTAAGGCATCTACTTCAGAAATCAGTTCACTTACATTAGCAGTCAGTGTTTTAATCGTGTCTGCGGGTGAATCGGCATCGGGTTTCGGCGGTTCTGGAACTGTCTGCATATTGGTGAAAACCGGTACGGGTGAACTACACGACCGCGCCATCAGAAACACTATACCTAAGACACCAGCGACCACAATAATCGGGATCAGTCGGGGATTAAACTTAAATTTCGGTATCTTCATTGGTCAAGTGCCGTGGTGAAGTCAGTTTCACTGATCAAGTACACGACGGTTATGTCGGCTTCGGTCTTTTTGGGTAGTAGACGATAGTGCTGAAAGCTAGTAGCTAACCATTTACCGCGCAACATAAATGGATCGAGTTCAATAGCCGTATTCGAAGTGTTTTTGATAACTACACCGGAAATGTAAAGTCCTTGCTCAGTCTTCCAGCTCTTTACGGTACCGACCTTGATCGCTTCATGGCGGATCAGTGATCGAACGGTTGGTGGTGCACTGACCGGTGTGATTTGTTCATGTTTTTTGTGTAGTCTTTTCGGGGCATAAAAATGTTGTGCGGCAAAACGTACTAGATCTCCGTAAGATAAAGTTGGTTCATACGGTTCTTGTGCATTGTCGGCGGTGGAAATACGCACATGTTTAGTACCGACGGGTTCGGCTTGTGCTACGACTTCAAGAATCACGATGGCGTTATCCTCACGGGATCGCACCAAGATTCGTTGACTCGAAAATTCTTGTCCCGCCGTGAAGTAAATCGTGTTTTCGATCGACTGCACTCGTAACATCTCTGCTAACTTGTTTGAAACACCTACATCTACTGCATAGGGGAAGTGCACCAAGAGTTCTTCACCAACTTCCAGATGAATTTCAAGTGGGACACCGTCCCACGTTAACGCAAGTTCGGAAGCCACGACGGTTGGAGGATATAAGAACAGGATAGGGAGGAGGATTAACCGTCGTGACCTCGCGATTATTTCATTAAGCCGTTGATGTTGTTGTGTTGATTGTTGTGTCCGTTTGTCTGAGTTCATTCTTCTTCGGGTTCATCTTCAATTCTTACCGGTCCTTCTAAAGTAAAACCGTCTAACGCCAATCGCCAGGGATTCGTTTCCGGGTCAACTGCGAATTTCACTACTCGTAGTGGATATCGAATCAACGTTTGCTTGATCGACATACCTTTGACGGATTCATGGAGTTCTACATCGATGTTCACAATCCAAGATGTCTCGCTTTCAATAATTACTTTGGCATTTTCATAGCCGTGTCCTGGTCGTTCGTGAATACTTCGGACTCGGTTGATCAGTTCGCCTCGTCGCCCTTTGAGTTCAAGTTCTTTCTGTAACTCAGACCGAAATTTTGGTGTGAGGTAAGCGGATAAGGAATAGATCGCCTTTCCATAATCTTCAGCACCATTTTCCGGCCAGCGATTCAGTTGTTGAAAGATGTAGAACGTGAAGGCATAAACGTTCGCTGGTGTTGGCTCATCAGGGCGAACTGTTGCGCCAGAACGTAAATCGGGAGGTATATGCACAACGATATCGTCCGGTGCTCTTAACAGAGTAAACCCTAAAACCACGATCGTGCCTAATTCAATACCAATGAATATCCAGAGACTTCGCACATGGGCGCGGACGTTATTGATCTCATGTCGATACTTACGCACAGTTTGTTCTTCCTAAGTACCAAGAACCAGATCGTAGTACCAGACGTGAAGAAATTAACTTACGTTCCGATAACCAGATACGCGTTCGTTGTTGGTAGTAACCATCGGGTTTACCGTTCTTGATCTTTTGAAAGACAGAGGCAGAAACCACGACGGTAGCGACGACACCAACGCCGGTCGCTCCTAATCCCATCGTGATCGCTCCAAACAAAGCACTGATCAATAGACTGGTAGGTAACCAAAACACTGTGGCGATCAGTGCGATGGCGAGTAGTTCGGTAGTAGAACACCCTTTAAAAATCGCCGGTTCAGAGTTCATTCGGTCCGCTACCCGTTCTTCTTCGACGTGTTCCATTACGCGAACACACCAGCAGCTTCAGTCAATAGATAGCTAGCAAAAATCAATACGACTGCGCCTACAACAGCGAGTACGCCAACTTCAGCCCACTCAGCTTTACCTTGGCGCGCTTCGTTGAATTTCGCAAAACCAACGTAGGCTACCCATAAGAAACCGACACAGGCCACGGCTAGACCCAACACCAGGGCGCCGTCTTTGATGTAGCCAGAGATTAGACCAATCCAATCTCCAGACTTAGGTTTTGTACTCGGAGCTACTGCTGTGGGCAGATCCGCAAAGAGAGGAACGACCACAAAAACAGAAACGAGTACCAGTAATCGTGAATATAGATTCATAACAGTTCTCGATGTAAACAGGGATTTCATTGAATGTAGAAACCAACAATAAGAAGTGAGATGCAAGCTCGGAGAACTTGCCATAAAGCGTCGTAAAGTTCGATATCGCCAAGACGCCAGGCTTTAAACGTACCCATCACAACCCAGGTCGCCCAGATCATGAGTAAGACCATGAGTGAACTTTTGATCGCGAGCATTAACACGTCTGGTCCCAATCCAGAAGCCGCTTGAAACGCATTTTTTTGAATGTTGTTCATTGGCGATAATCGCCTTGCAGTGGTGCAAACTCTCGGGGTTCAGACGAAGGAGTTTCGAAGTGTGCTTCGATTCCTTGACGTACTAATTTGAGATCACGGCGCAGCCAGTCGTATTGGAATTGGATTCGAGCGGTTGGATTTGCTGCTTGTTCAGCACGGTCGATGAGTTTGGATAAATCTTCGATCTCATCCGCGAGTTGGATGAGTGCTGCTCGTTCAGTGTCGGAATCACTATCGGTTGAGACGGTAAATCCGAATACTGCGATAACGAGTGCGAAGGGGATATAGTTTTTGATTGACATCATTACATTTCCGTTGAGACGGAGGTAATGATGTGGAAAGGCTACCTAGTCGTAAAGGAGATTTCGAATCAAGGAATGTATTAAATAACTATAAATAAGTATAGTTATTAGAAGTGATTGAAGAATTGTGGTTAAAAGAATCTATTGGAAGACGGGGTGTCTTACCATATCTCAAACTATTGAATCGAGCGAAATGTCTTCAAGTTTTTCAGATTTCAAGTACTTATGGTCAAATGGTCGCAAAAAGATATTGTTGTCAATCAGCGCTAGAGTTGCTTCAATACTTGCACAAGTGTTGATGGTCGTTTCCTGAGTCAATGGATCCTTTCCACCATTTTTTACCCACTGAAAAATGTCGTCAAAGTCAAATACCTCATCCTGCCAATGATTGTATGCTGCCTGTCGAATTTTCTCAATTTTAGGTCCTAGCTCCGCGTTGGGTTGTCGTGCGACAACATACTCTCCTTGTAACAACCCGTTTTCGTAACACCAACTTATACCTCTGACAGGTTCAAAGGATTTTGTTAATTCGTCGATCAGTTGTCCTGGAATATATTTAGCCATCAATACTGTCTGCCAATTTGAAGTGACTTACACGACCTGTCTCAAAGAGATGTTCAGCCGAAGACTCTAAGTGGCCATCAAAGTCTCCGAAGCTGACACTTGGTTTGTTAATTTTATTATTTAGGGTATCTGTTAGTTATAACTGCGATTGTGAGAAACTTTGACAAAGTAGCTGTGGACGATCAAATTCACAAGAAAGGCTATAAACGAGACCATCAACGCGAGTAGCGCTAGCCAATCTGAGTTTGTTGTTATTGAAAAATCAAGATCCATTAGTGCGTACACGTTACTCGATCAAATCAAATAATGATCTCTGAATTGTATTCAAAAAATTAATATTTTTATTGTTTCGAGAAATCTTTTTAACTTTCAAAAACTATGGTATTTCCGGAACTTTCTCGTTATGCGAAGATCATCTTTTGGATACGAGAGAGGTATTAACGCAACTTATTGACTCCATAAATCGGGATCTTGATATCACGATGAATTATGAGTAGCTAAGCATAGTTTCAAACAATTGTCTATCACCTCTCATTGGTACCGTTTAGTCCGTACTTCGAGATTCTTGTATGTTTGTCCGTCTGAAGTCGGGGTTGTTACACCAATATTGACCCACTCAATCAACTTGGGAAAGACAATCAAACAAATTCATCGATGCCATTTTTTCAAGGATTACAATAATTACCGAACTTGCAGATCAAGTTCAGAAGTTTTGGACATGTTGAAGTTGACTTGATATTATGAAATACGATATTTGGCAGGAAATTCGCAAACGTGCTTTACTTTTGGCACTCTTCCTATTTGCAGTACCGATATTAATCGGATGTTCTTCATTAGCAAATCGATCAGATCAAGAGGAAAATGTACCAGTCATGACGAAATCAGTTACGCCCTTTCTTATGTTTGAAGGAAAAGCCCAAGAGGCGATGGACTTTTACGTGGAACTGTTTCCTAATAGTCGTGTTGTCGAGGTTCAGAAGTTTGGCGATGCCAATCCTAGCGCGCCTGACTTGATCATGTTTGCGAAGGTCAATATAAGCGGTCAAGACATCATTTTGAACGACAGTCCGATCGAACATGCATTCACGTTCACCCCCTCTATTTCATTGTTTGTGGAATGCGAATCCGAGAACGAGATTACGAGATTGGCTACGGCGTTGGGAGAAAACGGAAAGATCCTCATGCCTTTAGATAGCTATGATTTTGCAACAAAATTTACCTGGGTTGAAGACCGCTTTGGTGTGTCTTGGCAGTTGTTCTTCAGGTAGTTGACGACATATAGACAAACGTCACGATCTCCACTGTTTTTCAACCTAAAATCTGTAGAGGAAGATGGTAAGCGACGCTTGGCCTGGGCGATGGTGCGAACAATCACCTTGGTATATATTACACTCTTCGTCACAACAAAATTTTTATTAAATGCTTCCTGGCTGATCGGTAGCTTACTACTAGTCTTAATGGTGGTTCATCTATCTTTCTTGGTCTGGCGAATGTTACACCTGAAAAACCCACCAAAGACCGATCACGAGACAAAAGCAACAACCGCAACTAGTTAAGGGCTTGCGTTTGGTCTATTGACTAATTTGAAATCGATCGGGTTAAAAAGTCGCTTTCCGAACTTCCAAACGATACCCGTTCGAGTATGGATATAGTTTGATTGATTCTCTAGTTCAAATAGTTTAAGGTAAATGACAGATTTCCACCGAAAAGTTATTCTGTACTGCTTCTTTGTTCACTAGAGTGTCCAAGAGTGTTTGTTGTCCTTTACTGATGATATCTTTATCAAGTGCTACATTCGTAGTCAGCTTCAATTTCGGCCTTACCGAGTATTTGCGCTCTTCTATCGAGACGTCCTCAAGATTGGTGAATAGAATCAATTTCACAAGAGCGTCTTTAATGTCGTTCATGCTCGGTAGACTCTTGCGCGAATGCTTAACCTCTATTAGTTCCAATGTAGAACCATCGACACGAATTTGATCAGCCGTGAGGTGGTACATTCCACCTAAGTGATTTTGAATATTCAATTTTCCTTTGGTCCAGGAAGCGTCTTCTGCTGCGTGAATTGTTGTACTTTCGGAACGTTGAGCACGTCGTGCTAATTTTCGACTGACCTCTTGTAAGTCAAGCGCGCTTTTGATTGTCCCCTCAATCCGTCTTATCCCACTCTCATATGAATGCATCGAGACATTCAGCCGTGTTGAGATCTGTTCGTACTGATCAAGTGCAATTCGACCCAAAGAACCGAGTTGTTCAAGTTGTACTTCATTCCAGTGTACAGCTGGTGAATGAAAATTACGGAGGTCAGAAAATTGTTTTTTAAGGTGGCACGCGTCAAACTGTTGATTAGTTATTTTGTTTTGATACTTACGACTCTTTGACGCCGAAACGTAATAACCAATAATCACGTATACGTTTAGAAGACTCATCCAAGATACAGTATCCCACTGTAAAAAGTCTCTGTCTCCTTCAGCTCCCTCGTCTTTCACAATTGGTATGATAGTTACCTTTCTCAGAGCAGAACCTAATGTATCGTACACCCTCGCAAAAGGATAAGAACGAGTACGCTTTGGGGAAACCCAACGACTTACGTGAAATTCTTGAAGTTCGCTAGCTCCGATTGTGAAAATGCCGTTTGACAGGGCAGATTCCAATTCTTCCATCGTGAAAGTCAATTTAGGCGGAGAGCCCAAGAAGGGGGTATACAAGAAGGGGGTATACTGGATACCCCCAATCTTTCCTGATATCGTAAACAAAGAATCCTTGAGGTTCATCTTCTAATCACTTCGAAATTGGCAGGGTTCAACATGTCCCTTTCTGTAAATCCTACCCCTAACTTTTGTTGAATGATGTCGACTAATTTTTCTTCGACTTCAATTCCTACACTGTGACGACCAAGACTGCGACACACTTTCATAGTTGTTCCACTACCTACAAATGGATCCAAAACAATCTCACCCTGGAACGAAAATAGTGAGATAATCCGATAGGGTAGTTCTTCTGGAAATGCTGCGATATCCTTTTCTAACTTTGATCCAGGTAGGACATTAGTCATACTCCAGAGAGTCTTATACCAATCGTTTTTCTGAAACTCGTTCACATCAATCTTGGAAGCGTTCTTGACTTCAGGAGAAATAGACTTGTAGTCGAATTTACCCTTTTGAAAGATCAAAATACTTTCTAAAAGATTATCAGGGTAAAAATACATGGGATAGGGGTGTTGTAATAAGACTCCACTTCTTCGACTAATTCTTAAATAACCATCAGGTTTCTTCCAAATGATCCGATCGCGATAACGAAACCCAGCTCGACAAAAAATGTTCGTCGTATCGGCAACGATTGGGTACTTTTCGCCATCAACTAGCATGTCATCAATGTTGACTGCCGCAATTCGTCCCGGTTTGAGAACCCGATACGTTTCCTGAGCAAAGGCACTGATTAAGGACAAGAATTCTTCATAGTTCTGATATTTGTCGGGGTAATCGAACGGTGCATTGAAGTAAGGGGGTGAGGTCACCATGAGATGTAGAGACTCAGACGGTATCTCCGGCATGGTACTACAACTACCAATAATCAACCTGTGATTAGTCAACAGGTCAGAGCGGATTATTTGACTTTCTGTTTGAAGGGTTTGGGCCATGGTTTTTGTGATGACTATCTACAGGTTTTTATTGTACAAGAAGTGACAAGAATTCCTTCAATTTCAAATATACTTGGCGTTCAATTACTCTTCTTGACTCTTTGTTTTGCCCGCTTAATCCCAACGCCCCTCTCAATCCAACGCTCAGTTAACAACCAAATACTGCGTACCGATACATTTAACTCCTTTGCCACGGCGATGTATTCCAGTGGTTCGACAAACCGTCCGGATGCATCACGTTGGTCGTGACGCGACCATAGGGCAAACAATTGGTCGGTTTCGTCTTCACTTGGTTCCTTAGTACGTCCGGTCGCGGTCATGTTCTTCAGCGATTTTCGTCGTTGCGTGTATTCACGGTTACTCAATCCGAAAAAGAACTCAAGCATAGAGTAGGGTGCATCTTCGGCTAGTAGTTGTTGAATCGCATCTTCGGCGCGATGTTGGGCGAGCATGTACTGGAATACGTTAGCAAATATTCGCTGGTTCAATTGAACTTGCAGACAATGCGATTTCAGCATGTCGATGTAGTGCAGATCGAGCACTTTGATCTGTTTCAATTGCTCGATTTCTTTCTCGCCGACATTCATTTGGTGTAGCGAGAGTAGGTCGCCTTCGCCGATACAGCGGATCATGTACAGCAAGATCGCTGCCGTCAATTCGGCTTCTTTGGTCTTAGCCATGAAATGGACTCCTGGTGGTTAATTTATCCTGAGTCGAGACGCATTCTCAAGTACCTCGGTTTCTAATACACTAAACTATTGTATAGTTTTTTGTAAAAATAAAAAATCCCTTGTTAGGAATGGCGTGTTTTCCTTGTGTTTTTAAAGGTACTTTTTTAACCTCGACGTTGATAAATGGCAGGCAGTTACCAACAGAATCCCTAGGCTGCAAGTAATCCACGGATAGTCGATAGACCAGGGCCAAATCAGAAACATAACAAGAAAGAACATGATTAACGGTCGTATTGATCGATGGGCGATGGTGTACAGCCAAGAACTTTCACGACCACCCGATAAACGTCTAATCTCACGCCGACCTAATCCGTCGACAACCGCTACTAACATAAAGGGTAGTAAGTGAAGAATACAGGATACAAAAGCACAAACACGAAAAGTACAAGCTTGAACTACTTCTCCAACAAGTATTAATTGTTCTTCGAACCACTGTCTTAATTGGTTCAATGTGGAGATGATCGGTAGTTTGTTGCCGGCAGTCGATTCTTCGTTTGCAGGTACATGTAAGCGATTACTTATTGCCAGAAAAAGCTGTTGAAGGTGTTGGTTGATTGTCTGGGATAGGGTGGTTGGCGACACCCATAGTGTGGTGTTTTCGGTATGTTCCCAATACATTTCTTGTTCATGTTGCGTACGTTGCTGCAATCGAGAACCATCTACATTATCAAAGATCAGTTTCGTACCGAGCACTTCTACAACCATCGCGACAACCACACAGAGCAACACGATGCCAATCCATCGTAAGACACCGTTGAAGATTGCGTAGATCGGGTTGATCAAATCTAGTTTCGACGATTCAGTCATTGAGAACTTTGATGGGGATTTGAGCATCTTCTTCGTATCGTGCTCTCAACGAATCGAACAATGCAGTTGTCGTCGTAGTTCGCGATGCGAGTTCAGGTTTTGCGAGAGGGATTCGAACTTTCCACAACGATGAACCGTTAATCAATGCAAACGCATGACCACGGGGTAGTGCTAACAGTGTGGCCGGTTCTAACAACGGTGTATCGCGAACCGCGACTTGATCGTCGTTGCGCGCCTTAAATCGTAAGGACATACCGTCCCTGCTTGCATCAGATGCACCAGTGGATGGATTTAGTCGCCGTAGTTCGGTTTTGGGTAGTTGTTTTGTCAAAATTTCAGCAGTTGCTAGTTCGCGTACTCGCAGCATGATCAAGCTGTTGAAATTACCAAGAATTTGCCCGGACTTAGCTTTCGTACCTACTCTAGCTTCCAGATCCGAAACCGTCTGTGTATAAGCCGTGACCTGAAAACCCGCACCACCAGCTTTATTCAACAAAGGAATGAATTCGTCGCCAATTAACTCGTTGAATTCATCGGCATGAATACAGATATTAGGTGGGTCGACAAAGGATTTACCTTCCCCTAGGATTCCAAACTTGTATAAGTAACCGGCGACCGAAACTAAGTCTGCAAACATCGAATTTCCCACAGCACTCGCGACGGTACTATCTGATAAAGCATCCAATCCTACATACACGATTCCTTTCCTGCGGATAATGTCTAACCAGGACATTTCGGGTCGAATATCGTTATTCAAAGAACTAGCCGCAATGAGATCTGCGACCGGACCGGTCGTTAATTTTTCCATTAGCGGTCCTACTGAACTCACGATCTTGTCGAAGTAAGTTCGGTCATACTTAAATGCCGACATTAGTCCTTCAAGAATTGGATCGTCGAACTCGTGGTCATTTATGTACTTATAGAGCGCAATGGATTGGGGTTCTCGTTCCTTGAGTGCAGTAGCATGGTTTTTATCGTGAGGAGTTTTGGTAAGTTTTTTGACTTCTTCAGCCCAGCCTGCTGGCGCATGGCGCATCAAGTAGTTGCGCGCATATTCGACGAACAAAGGTTCGATGTCGTTGATGTACCGGCGTATCTGTTGGTAGTCGGGTATACGTCGTAATGCATACAGTGCCCGCGCGATAATGTTCACAAATCGCCAGGCGAACTCTTTGAATGCCGACGAGCTACCACTACCAGGAAGTTGATTGGCGATTCGGGTAGCAACTTCCGTAATCCGCGAGAATCTACCGATTGCGTTGTACCGACAAGAAACTTCCGGGTAACCCAGATGAAACATGTAAAAATCTTGTTCACGACCCACTCGCTTTGCTTCGGTATATACCCTTTGTAAAAGTTTAATATCACCTTTAGGATCGAACACTAAAACGGTTTCGCTACGTTGGATATCCTGTGCAATGAGAAGTTCAGCTAAGCGAGTTTTACCCACTCGAGTAGTACCTAGCACAAGAGTGTGACCGACGCGATCAGCTAGGTTCATCCATACTTTTTTCTTAAAGAGTTCGACACCATGAACTTGGTGCAATCCACTTTGCGGGTTCATTTGTGTAGATCGTTCCTTCTGGCTTAGTTTGGCGAGTAGGTTGGGTAAGAGTTTGTAGCGATGTTTGACGTATTTGCGAGTTTCTGGTCGTTCGGTATCGGCTAGCCTTTGGGCATGACGATGTGACCATTCAAAGCCATTACCTAAAAACAACAGTCCTGGCTTGTGATGAATTCGTCCAAAGTCTACTAGATACGGGAGTGAATGTACTAGTCCGTACCGGTAGCTGAGGACAAAGATTCCTTGCGCTAATCGGTAAACGAAAAGTAGTATCAAGCTTACGATAGCGCTGATGTGGATAGCCGGTGGAAGAATCGAGTTAGGTTTGGTAACTAACAGAAAAACAACCATCAATAATGAAAGACCTGCTGACCATAGTTCGACCGGTTGACGCAGTAGGGCTTGTAAAGGGTAGTGGCGTCGTTGCAAGATGACTCTACAACGTTACCAAAGTTCATACAACGGTAAACGTTCGATTTTGTCGTTATTTCGCAGGAATAATGCTGGCGCATTGTTTGCGCTTGAGCCGATCGAATCTAATAATCCGTTATCGAAATTCACCGTAATTTGTTTTGCGCGAATCAACTCTACATCTAGTTTATGCTGTTTCACCCAGCCTTTGATTTCATTCTCGTTCCCAGAACTTAGATTGGTGAAATAGATATCAATACCTTGAACATTCGGCAGTTGATCTAAGACGTCTGACAATAGTACCTCACAAATAGAGCAGTCAGTTTCGACGAAAAACATGATGCGATCACTCTCTGTAAAAGGCGAAGATTTCTCGGATGGTGCCTGGGGTAACAGAGTAGCATCAATAACGGGTACTTCGTCGACTAGCGATTTAATTGCTTCGTCATAAGCTCGCTGAAACTTTAAGATGCGTTCGGCATCTTCATACATGATCGACGCCCAACGCTGTGCATAGCGCCGACGTTCAGCGTCATCTCTGGCATGGATTCCAAGTACTTCAATCGGCGAGATATTGTCGTCGCTTAGACGACCGCGAATACCTTTCTTGAGAGTTTCGTACCGTTGCCATTCTTCTTCGGAGAGATCCCAGATTTCGTTTTCGACTAGTTCACTTTTTACGGTTTCAGAATAGTCCGAAGTGGAGTATTCCGTTGTAACCTCTGGCGGTGTTCCGCTGAATAGAAAAGTTGGTACCAACATCGTTAACACGGGAGCTAAAGGAGCAAGGAAAGTCACGGAGATCCCCCTGTAGTGGAACTAGATTTACTGCGTTTGGACAACAGTTCGTGGTAAGCCGAAAAATCTCGAACTGGGATTGGTTCATCATGGAAACGACAATCTTTTGGTAAATCGTGAGCACCGGAGACTTGGACTAACGGTTCAGGATTAGCATTGCCGATGAGTTCATTTTCTATTCGATTGGGATTGTTCGAATACAAAAACAGTAACACCCCGAATACAACTGGTAAAACGATATTCATTGGGATACCTCGCTGATGGTGCTTGTAGAGCAAATCTCAAAACTCAAGATCCGATAAACGGGATCATGTACTAGATACCACGCCGCACCAGCTAGAGTTTCAAGTGCATCTCGTAAAGTGAGCGGCCCGAGTTGTCTGTGAGTGTCTGGCAGTATTAAACTCTTAAAAACATGTGGTTGGTCAGCTTGCATGTTGGGTAAATACAAACGGTACCCCTTGGGGTGAAGTAATTCAAGAAGGGCATCCTCGACGGTTTTTACGGTTTCATCAAAACTGATGTTCACTAAGGCTAGAAAAACGTCTTCTTGTTCAGCAGTAGCTTCAATGCTCATGGTCGTATAACGACCGATTTGGATGTCTGTCTGTTCAGGTGCATCGGCGCGGAGAGTAAACACTGTACCGACTACACAACATAAGATTAGGAATCTTCGCATAAGTTGTGAAAGATTTTCGAAGGGATAGTAAGTATGAATATCTATGGGAACTTCTCAATGAAGATTCTGTTCGAGCAATGTTCTGATTCACAAAAAAATGCTTGATTAGCGATTGCAAATCAAGCATTTGACTGAATTTGAGAATAGTTCGTTATCGTGAATTATTTAGTGTTATTGACCAGTTAATCTCTGAGAGCTCAACAGTGCTTTCGCCAATTGTCCCGAAGTAGTGTCTTCGCGTTTTTCTCATGTCATTGAGACTCGTTAGGAGATCGGAGATCTCGGTACGTTGATTCAGCTTGCAGGTGGCTAAGTGTGAAGAGTGTAAAACTCTGAATGTAGCGTACTACATAGAAGGTTGAATTTGATTCCTCGAACTAGTCGATGACGCTTTCAAGAATCTGGGTCGTCCAGTCCGCATTTCCGTGCGGTCGGTTAAGTAGTGGTATGGTACAACTAAATTGGCTGTTACGAATAGTTTTTCAAACAAGTAAAAAGTGGAAAAGACTTAATCGAGTCTTCAACAGTCAGTTTAATTGTCTCGTTATCACGCCCCGTGCTCTCCTAAGAAACAGTAATTCGTGAATTGAGGAGACGAGAGGAGTATCGTTTAATTTGGTAGTTTTTGGACAAGTGTTTACTCGGGTAGTTCCGTAGTTTCAATTGAGTTTTCGCTGTCTTCAATTTTTCGTACCAGTTCAAGACCAATTAGTTCGCCCAATTTTTTGTTGCTTACTTTGGATAGTTGGTTACATTTTTCGTAGTGTATCGCTGCTTTTTCGTTATCTGTACAGTTCTCTCTAGTTATGCGAATACGGAACACAAGTTTTATCACTTTTAACAATATACTTTTCTTGGCTTGTATTTTGCCTGCTTCAATCACCAAATCCGTCAATTCTTGCACACTTAACTGAGTTAGATATGCGCAGAGTTCCCGGTACTTTTTTCGCTGATTAATTGAGGTCTGTTTCATAACGGACTCCATTACAAGAACTTAACTGGTTACGTTGAAGTGTTGGTCGAAAACTCTCATCTATCCTAGTACCATCAACTACATCAACATTGAACAGCAAGTCGGATTCGCCAAACTCTTCCGTAATGCCCAAGAATAAATCTATAGACAGTGGTAAACTCGCAAAGATGGCTAGGTCAAGATCGAGAGAATTTAACAGACAGGTCATGAAATACGAGTGCGTATTTGTTCGATCAAAAAATTCACTTCTTCGATAAATTGAGGGAGTTTGTCGACCACTAGTTCTGATTGATCTTCGTCATAGGTGTGCACAGTTCTTGTTCGCAGATCTCGAAAACGTCGCCAGTCGGACCAATCACCAAGCAGTAGATCCTGTTCATTTGCGGTTCTAATTTGGTCTTGGAATGTCATTTCGTCAACCTGACTAGGATTGGCAAGGGAAAATTTAAGATATCGCTTCAGGGTTTTGTGACTGAGTTCGTAAGTAAACTCAAAACGCATGATTAATCCGTCGCGAATAAGATCGTCGCCTTTGTCCGTTAGATAACGCGCTAATCCTTCTTCGAGACGCCGAATAACACTTTCGAACTTGTTGAGGTCGGCTGGTTCTATCACAGAAGACTACGGTGACTAGGTCAGACAAGTTTGTATCGTACTATCGGAAATTGTAATCGACATAACATTAGATGTTATATGAAATGATTTTTCTGCTTTTGCTGCGATATCTGAGCAATACAGTATTGTAAAATTTATGCTAGATATAAACGGAAAGTTACTGACCGGTATGAATTGACTTTGAGGACTAAGCTGCATTCACCATACATACATTATCCGAAATACCTTGTCAAATAAACTAGACTTTTCTACCACAAAACTGAGAAACCCGCGTTAAATTTCAAGAAGTATTCGAACAAATCGTCAGATCACAAGGACAACTGAAATGAAGAACAATCCACTACCTCGGCTCGACACCTCGCCCGAACTCAGAGAAAAATTGTTGTCCTACTGTCGCTTACGAAAAGGAGAAGTATGGATAGATCCCGTGAGAGGGCATCGAGTAGGTTGCCTTGATGCTACAATTCCAGAACACCTTTCACTGATTATGGCGCAAGAACTAGCTCAATTAGCGATTCACGATCCACCGTATAACTTAGCCGCGTTAGAGATTCGAGATTTAGAAGATTACATCAAATGGAGTCGAATTTGGGTAAGTAATACTTGGTCTATGTTGGATGAAAATTCTGCTCTCTACATATGGTTAGGGGCAGATCAGAACAACGGTTTCCAACCTTTACCTGATTTCATTTTGATGATGCGAGAACAACCATTTACTCCAAGAAGCATGATCACGATGAGAAATCAGAGAGGATATGGGACACAGAGCAATTGGATGGCTGTGCGTCAAGAGCTACTTTATTATACCAAAGGAAAACCTTTATTTAACGTAGACGCAGAGTACACTGATATCCCCAAAATTCTTCGTGGATACTACAAAACCGTCAACGGGCAGTTGACCGACAATTTAGAACGAAGCCGAGCGAGCACAATTCGAGCCGGTAATGTATGGGTAGACATCCAACAAGTTTTTTATCGGATGGAGGAGAATGTTTCAGGTTGTTATGCACAAAAACCGTTAAAGAGTATAGATCGTATCATTCGAGCAAGTTCAAATCCTGGAGATTTGGTGATTGACTACTTTGCGCATTCAGGCACTACACTTCTCGCGTCGGAGATTCTTCAACGAAGATGCTACACGATAGATCTTGACCCAATTTATGCAGAGATAACGATTCGACGATTAGAACATCTTAGAGCAACCGGAAAAACTGGATGGCAAAATGGTCATCCATTTGAGGACATCGGGACGGAGTTACTTCAAGATCTTAATTCAAGCACTGAACATCAATCTGAGAATTTGCTGTTCTAAGTAAAAATGGAGCACTTGACTCGAGAATTAGACGACCTACTAAAAAAATTAAAGAATGAAGCGGAAGTACGTGAACAACTTCAGAATCTAGTTTCGATTGATCCATTCAATAAGTACGAATACATCATTTCAAATCTTCTTTCTTCAGCTGTACTCACACTAGACGACTATCAAACTCTTCGGAAAGAGTATAACGCGCGGAATCCTCATCTTCACATATTTGAAATCAATGCACCTCGAACGTTTGGTGAGGCGTGGGCACAAGGTCACGTACACCAACTGATCCCTTCATTGGAAAAGCCCACAAAACAATTAGATCCGGAGTATTCCGGTCAATACGATTTCTATTTAGACGGAATCCGAATTGAAGTGAAAGCATCTCGAGGTGTAGACTCTACTTCAGTTAGTTCAGCTATGGATTTAAGACTTACTGATAAAGCACTTTCATCAGATTCAAAGAAACCATTTTGGATGAATTTCCAACAACTAAAGCCGGCGTGTTGGGATGTTTTTTTGTGGCTAGCGGTTTGGCGCGATGTGATTTGGTATTGGGTGTTCGCCTCGAAAGAAGTTGAATCGAATCAATACTATTCTCCTAGCCAACATCGAGGTAGTGATGGCGAAGGACAATTACATTTGAAACAAGACAATATTGAAGAGTTTAATAATTACAAAGTGAAGCCGGAAAATCTCGAGAGTGCAATTCGGTTAGCAAAGAACAGACAAGATAAACAGGGGAGGTAATCCATTACGTCGTTTGATGGTAGCCTTATCGGCAGTCTTGAATTTGAGAAAGACACTGTCTTGTAGCTCGATACCATGCTATTGAGTAATCAATATTTCGATTAAAAAAAGAGAACCGCTAACCCAAGACTACTCTCGGGCTAACGGACTCTATACTGAGCCGGAACTAATAAAGTCCGGAACTACTTCGCTGGCATCCTTATCGTCAACACGGGTTCGCCCGCATCTCCTGGATGGGCGACGATTTGTGCAACGGCGGTGCGAACTTTTGTCGCAATTCCATCTCGTGGAACACGTTGGACATGGAACTTCATGCGATCACA
Source organism: Gammaproteobacteria bacterium (assembly GCA_028819195.1). Taxonomy (GTDB): domain Bacteria; phylum Pseudomonadota; class Gammaproteobacteria; order Pseudomonadales; family Azotimanducaceae; genus Bin55. The sequence continues at coordinate 63,407 of JAPPMF010000019.1, forward strand.
TTTAGGACCGCGCATACGAACTGAATCCGCGCACTTGCTCATCAGTTCATACAATCGAGATTTCTCTCGTTGCGGAACCTGTCGTTCGCTGTCCTCGTCGGACCAAGTAACCAAGTTGTCCCAAGCAGTTTTCGTAATGGCGACTGGCCATTTGAATCCTACTTGAGAACCGATCTCGGACACGTCCACGATTTCGCCGTCGGCTATCGCCTGGGCTCGCGATCCAGTGTAAGCTGGATCAACCGTAGTTTGTTCAGGATTGTCGTTAAAAAAGTCTGTCACAACAATTCTCCTAAAGAAAAAAGCCGAGCAGACTTCTCCCGTCGGGGAGTACATCTCCCCGGCCGGGTAAGTTAATGGAATGCAGACAAGGCTGCGTAGGTTTATCAGTTGTTAGGTCTGATAGCGCTACGCGACGTTGTCCATTTCGGTAAATGCGACTCCATTGACGCGCGCCCAATCGATTCCGATCAATTTTGCTTTGACGTTCACCCCCGGTTGTCCTTCTTTGGGACCTTTTGGGTAAATGAATGCTGAAGCATTTAAATCGCGAATTCGAAAGCGTACCAAGACTTTTTCTCCAGCTTCTACGTATGGAGCGAGTTGGCTCACATAAGTATTGCAGAGTCGACCTGATACCACGCAGTCGAAGTACGTGTACCGTACATTCTGATCCAAACCCCGGAGGGCGGATATTGTCACTGCGAGAAACGGATATCCCGATTTCGGTTCGATTGTGCGAACTTGGTTGAGATAACCTAATCCCGTAGTAAGCAACGCGAATTGCTTCGCTTGAGCCATCGTGGCCATTATTCTTCCTCCTGGTCGGTAGGTTAAACCACATCAATCTACAATTGCATGTGATTGTGGGAAGTTAGACAATCATGTAGATTGTCTAGTGACTGAAAGTGGGTCGTATGAGTGTCCCGTAGAACACTCATATGTTCGTCGATTTCACGACCCGGCGACGTTTCTTCCACTAATTCGTAGTGGACACGAGTCATTGTTGCTAGTTTGTTCACTTACTGAGGTCTTCGAACTCCGTTAAATCGTTTTCAACGGGTGGTACATAAGTCGAAGACTGTTCGTTGATAGGTGGAGCGAGGCGCGCGCGACGGGTACCAGCTTTAATGTCTTTAGGTAAATGCCCCATATAGCGAATCGCAGATTCTGTGACAAGTTCTAGCGTGTGAGGTTGGCGGCGATCGATGTCTAAATGACGAAACCGCGTAGCTAGTGCAAACAGCCCGCGAATTTTTGATGAATAGGCATAAATACTTTGGTTTGCTTCGTCGCGTACTAAAACACCGATGTGTTTACCGACGAGGTTTTCGCAAACGAAGATGTCGAAGTTAGCGAGTAAGCGCGCGGCTTGAAAAGCAAATGGAGTTGCAAATTGCAAGCGGATACGAAAAGCTTCTTTATTCACTGGAGGTACGACTCGGTACGCCGGTGTCGAACGAATGCGTGCGCGCATTTGATCTTGTGCTTTTTTGATATCGTGTTCTAAAGTTGCGAGTTCATCTTCAATCTTGATTAACCACCAATCGGCGTAAGGATCATTACGTTTAGCCGCGTTCCAAATTAACCTAAGTACATCGGCGAAACGTATGAGACCGATGATTGTCGGTTTGTTTTTTGCTGTTCTTCCGCGGACTAAGAGTTGGGCGATTTTGGTGTTTAACGTGAGCCATACGTCGGTCTGTATGGTTTCGTTGAGTGGTGATATTTCGGTGCTTGAACCGTTCTCGATTGCAGCATCAAGTGTGAAGATAGGTTGGAAGTTCATGGGTAGAAACTGTACAAATGAATGAACATTTATATAGTTAGAGTTGTGGTTTAAAACCACAAATCACTTCAGACAATGGTTTGAAAGATGGATTTGGACTAGTTTTGAGTGATTGAATTAGAAGATTTCGAATTCAATCTTACGGTTGGTTAGCCGGGGATAGGGATTCCGTTGTCCTGAAAATGGGGTGAGATGAATCGAGTTTTTCACCGATTTCATAGTGTGTCTTCTTGGTTAACAGATCAGTTTCGATATTGGCGACTTGAAGTTCAACATATTCAAGAAAAGTTGGAGAATTGTCACAACTGATACTGTGGCGATTTTCTTCAATTGCAACTCTAGTAGTGATGCCACTACCACCGAAAAAGTCAAGCACGGTCGAGCCCGGATACGATAATGAACGGATTAGTCTTTGTATAACTTGTCGGGGTTTTTGTGTTGGATGTCCAACTCGTTCTTTGGAATTACCATTAAGTCGACACATATTCCATACGTTGGTTGGATTGCGTCCTTTTTCTATACTCTTTGGATTTAGTCTTTTGTCCTTGCGGTAAAGTTCCTTCGTTTTTTCGTCAAAAGGTTCACGTACGGAGTCCAGATCAAAGTAATATTCTTTTTTCTTCGCGAACCAAGCAATCTCCTCGTGTCGGTTTGCGAAAAATCGTTGCGCACTCATACCGTTAGGGTAGTTCCAGATGATCAGATTCGCTAGGAGCATATCGCTAGTTTGACGTAGGTGGTTAATGATCGAAATCAGGTCACCACTACCTGCCTCGCCTTGATATTGCAGTCCTCCAAAGATTGCAATATTTCCCGAAGGTTTTAAGACTCGCTCAGCTTCTTTCAACCAGGTTGAAGCCCAATCGACGTAATCTTCATGTTGATCCCAATCCGCCAACATGATGTTGTAGGGTGGGTCGCAGATGACCAGTTGAATGGATTCATCAGGTATCTGGGATAGAAGATCGCAGCAATCAGATACTTCTGTGACGTGACATGTGACTAAAGGTACTTCTGTTTTCAGATTTTTGATAGACGCGTGAACAATACCTTCTTTATTCATCGCTAACATGGATTTAAGAGCTGAATTGTGATGGGAACGGTTACTCATATATGTCTCCGTATAGAACCTCTAGCGATGTAGATACTACATCCCATAATATCTCGGCCATGTCGCCCGTAGTCCATACATTGCTCTGAAAAAATAATGAGGCTGCTTGTAGCATCTGTATATGATCTTTCAGTTCGACAAACACATTTCGGCAATAATTCTGGTTGATCTCCATTCCAAAACTACTAGCTGTCACTCTATCAATTCTGTTGAGGTGACCTGCGTCGTGTGAAATTTTGACTCTCCTACCGTCCGGCGCTTCTACAAAAAAAGTGCGTGTTGCAAAGTTGGATCCTTGTAGAAAAACCACATACGGAAAATGTTTCTCATCCAACATGTAGTTCCGGATTTCCTGAATGTTTTTGTGAACTCGTTCGATTGCATTACCGGCTACCATCAAATCAGAATCTTTTTTCTTACCCTGCTTGATTCCCCAACTGATCTTTTTGACATCATTACCTTGATGTTTAGATTCACTAATCAATATTATCCGATAAGCGCCTAACTTATCTCGTACTTCAATAATACCGCCATCAGGTTTGATGCTTGCCTTCTGTACGAACAGCACTTGCCCAAGGTTTGGATCAAGAGAAGTGAGTTTGTCGTTAATTTCAATCTTAGAGATGTTGGATCTAAGTCTAAATGACAGTTTTGGATGTATGGTTGCAACGTTTGCATTATCCCATTCATAACTTCCTTTATCGACAAATCGTGTTTTTTAGCTTCTTCTCCGAAAATTCCCCGTGGTCCACCAGCAAGTCTATGTTGTTTTTGAAGTCTTTTAGACTGACCTTTTCCCATTAAGGAATCGTCAAGACTATAGTTTTTCATCTGTTATAGACCTCAAAACACTGTGGTTAAGTATCCACATTTCCTCAATTGCAATTTTTCAACTTCAATTTGTCACCCACCGCAGGTGGCATCGAAATCCTTTACTCAATCCTAGTCGTTTTTTGAAAGTATTCAGGATATACGTTTGGCATACCATTCTGTTGCAACTCTATAGCCCTTTGGATGGATTGAGCCCATTTCCCAAGTAGAAATGATTTTGCTTCATGCCAATCCCTCTTGACAGGTTTTCTGCACTTATCCCAATTTGATTGAAATGGTAGGTTATTTGGGCTAAGCTGACAATGTGCAAGTCCTTTTAGACTCACAAAGAACACATCGGAAGGATCCGTTTTGTTGATAACTAGGTAGAAGTAATCCCGACGTTGATCTTCGCTCTCATTTTCTCGCATAAGTTTGAAGAACTGTTTGTTCCCAGTTGGTACGTCATCAGGTTTAATACCTGTCAACAACCAAAAAATCGCTTTCTTGGCGTTAGTATTGTCAGTTGTCGTACACGTACTTATTTTTATGTTGATGTAGTAATTTCGTATTCGAACATCGTACCAACCTCGGTTATCGGCGCGACCTAAATTAGGAGAAAACACTTTCCAGCGATTAGCATTTTGTATTAGACTTACCACATATTCTTCGGCGCTTGCGGAATCGGCACGTGCATCGTGACTACCTCGAATCAAGTGTATTTCGATGTCGCGCAGATATTCTTCCACACTTTTAAGAACGGTAGGAATCATAGCGCACTAACGGGCGCGTTTTCTAAACTTCGTTGAGTAAATAAAAATCTTTTATCGCATACAAATCCTAATTGCAACCAATTTACTTTGTTTAACTTTTTTGCGGCTTGTTGTAGGTTCATTTCTGTTCGTGGGAATAAAGCCAATACCGAGCCATCGTAAGCCTTTTCTTCACTCACGTAAAACGGTTCAGAGCGACGAGTTTTGGCATTTACATAAATTCTTGGTCCGTCTTTCTCAAAGAATTTTCGCCCCCACTCCCACCAGTTGGATTCATCGAACTTTCGTATCCTTCGATTTAACAGACGTTGTTTGTGCGGACGAAGTGAATTGTCGTTTCGGTTATATATCATTCGTCTTGTACGACCATCTGCTATTGTGGAAGAGCACACCATATCGGTGCAACCATGTCTTTTACTATTAAACACATCGTCAGCTCCACTCACAGCTCCAACTCGGATTTCAAACTCGTCCCCTAATACTTCATTACTATCTCTGGAACCGAACCATATTTGACCCGCTTTAAAGCAAAAGTGTAGCCCGGTATCAATCTTTCTATTAGTTCGACCTTTCTCCCATCGCCAAATTGCACAATTCGGGGTTGCACCTTTGAATATCGGTGTATCTCCCGTCTCAAAAAAATGGGTGAAAGAACCTTCTTGATATAGTCTTGCGTTTAGATTCTTGGCAGAAGTAGCTTTCATAAAGTCTCGAGGTGTAATAAAAATCAACTCCCCACTATCGTTGAGTAAATCTAAACATCGGTCAATGAAGAATAAGTACAAGTTACTTCTACGATCAAAGTGATGCATAGAAAGTAATTTTTTGGTTGGTTCAGTGATGTCCTGAAAGCGAACATAGGGTGGATTACCTACGATCGTATCAAACTTTTCGTGTGAAGAATACGCAAAGAAATCTCGATTGATCACTCGATTATCGCGGCACAGTTTCTTGTCAATTTCAACTGCGACTGCACTTGGTTCAAGTTTTGCAAGAAATGCACCCGCTCCTGACGAAGGTTCAAGTATGTGTCCGAAGTTGCATCGTAAACCTAGCATGGACTCCACAACACTTGGTGGAGTAAATATCTGTCCATAGTTGGTTATGTTGGTCATGAGATATTTCTCTTTGCCCGAATAGGCTTAAGCTCTCTGTTCACAGACAGTAAATGATTCGTTTTAAATTTGATCGTACCGCTACAACACGACTTAGATCCACGAAATATTGGTCGCTGTATCAAGTGGGCGCAAGAAGATGCCCAAGCGTGAAGTTGTGTAAATAGTGAGTTGAATTTCATCACAAAGTTACAGTGCCATAGAATGGTAGTTTCTGAAATCAACTATCGCCTAACGACTTGTAATCTCTATTTAGAGTTTTGTTTATTTGCGGGGAATTTGTTAGTTTAAAGTCATATTGTATTAACAAGTAGTTTGCAGAGGCGATTAGGTATAGATTGTTGAATCTATCGCTCTGTTTTTTAACTTGTTCTTGCAGAATCACTGAATTTCTAACTTTCGGTAATACCGGGATATTTTTGTACGAACTCCTACTATCGTTACACAATTAAATAAAAAGTCAAGTGCACAAATTCGAAACTCGTCTCGGTATGTCTCTCTGTAATTCGCGAGTCCTTCCCCACAACTCCATGAGGACATCAACTTGTTTGGTGTCAAGGTCAAATAAGAGCTCAAGATCTATCTCGCAGTTTTGCCTATCGACTTCGCATCCGGAATCTTCCTCACTAGTGTCGCGAACAGTAGGGGTAGTTGACTCGATACACACTTGCATGAATTGCCAGAAACGCGCCATCTTTGGCGTTAGTGTTTTGTCTGCTAGTTGTTTCAACCCGAATCCCATACGGTGACTCTTTTTAAAGTACACAAACTGTTCTAAACCGAATTGCTTCGCTAGTGTCTTTGCTAGTTGGTGATTTTTCTTTCTCAGTTCAACACGAAACAATTCTGTGTGTTGGTTTGTCGTTGCGTCAGGTTTTGTTTCCTCAACGTCTTGTTCAGCGTTTTCTTTTAATTTTGGCTCGCCGTTCGCAATACTTTGTTCTTCATTGACAATTGACAAACTTTGTACGGCAACACCTAATTCTTTATCGAGATCTGCTTGGAACAGATCGAAGTTCCAATGTTCTCCATCCCAGGTGGTAGCAACTCTCTTGAATATTGCCTGAAATTGTTGTAGTTCCAATCCTTTAGCAAGCGAACGTTCTTGTTGTTCAATTTCCAAAATTCTCACTTTGTCAATTTCCGCAATTCCACTCTCCGATTCAAGTGTTTTTGGAATGAGCGGGTACAGCTGATCGACTGCATATACCATGAGATCAATCATGCGTTTTGAAATCGGGTAACCACACTGGGTTAACTTTGTCGCGATTTCTTCGTGATTTAAGTCAGTTGTGATATCACTCGTTAGATATTCTCGAGTGAATTGAATGACAAGTTGAGATTGTTCCAAGAACGTAAATTGTTGGGATACGTCGTCGGTAATTGAGTGTTCTAGGCGAGATTGGACTTCGCCGGGCCAGGTATAGATCAACGCTGGAATCTGCGCAAATTGTTTACAGTTTGACTCGTGATATATCTGTTGGAGTACTTTGAGACGGGTATTCCCGCCGGATAGAAGGAGATACCCGTTGTCAGTGGGTCCTTTTGCTAAGACAAGTGGCTGGTTGAGTCCACTGTTCAAAATTGAATTCTTGAGATCATCTTCAAAGATTTCTTTGCTCGATTGATTGGATGAGAAATCTACGGTGGTAATCTGCTCGATTGGAACTTGGTGTACTTCTTTAGTCTCGAAATCCATCTCTAAGAAGTTGCTAAATGACTGTAGTTTGAAGATAAACTTTAATTAAAACTGTAATATTGTATATATTCATTGATGATTTAGCAACAGTTTTCACGAAATTTTTAAAAATATATTCTCAAAGTTGAAGTTTAGGCGTTGCGAGAAGTTGTTTTCTGAACTAGAGTTCTGAAAAACTGTTGAGAGTTTCCTAGTTGTACTCAATGCTCCTGAAGTCAAGAAGCATAGAACTCCAGAGATATAAAATCTTTTACAGTCGGAAAACTAATCCCATCTCCATAATTGAACAGTCGAGCTAAACTATGAATAGATTCTGGAAATACTGGAGGTTGTCCAATTGACTAAAGCCAAAATATTATCGTTCACTAAACCAGCGAGCAAAGCAGAATTACCGACCGTATATTCCTCTGTCCGGGACTTAAAGCAACCTGACATTAATCTATCCGCCGAGTTAAAGCTCAATGCCCGTCTGAAAATGGAAGGAATCTATTTCCTCCAACAAATTCCTAACAATTCAATTCCCTGTGTCTTTTTCGATCCGCAGTATCGTGGGGTACTTGACTACCTCAGTTACGGCAATGAAGGTGAAAACCGCGGACGCGAACGAATCGCTTTAGTGCAGATGAACGACGAGAAAATTCGTGAATTTATTGTTGAGATCGATCGTATATTGATCGCAAGTGGACACTTATTTCTTTGGGTCGATAAGTTTCATCTCGCGCAAGGTATATCACACTGGTATACGGACACAAGCTTAGACGTTGTCGACTTCATTGCTTGGAACAAAGACAAAATGGGCATGGGTTACCGCACTCGTCGCTATTCTGAATACCTAATTGTGTTACAGAAAAAACCTAAACGAGCGAAGGGAGTGTGGAAGATTCACAATATCCCGGACATTTGGACCGAAAAGGTGAATAACATAACGGGTATACACCCAAAACCGATCGGTTTACAAGGTGAACTCATTGAAGCGGTAACCAATAGCGGCGATATCGTAGTCGATCCCGCCGCTGGTTCGTTTAGTATTTTGGAGGCTTGTAAAGCACGGGGTCGCAACTTTTTAGGCTGTGACTTACGGGGTTAGACCTCCTACAGTTATCGCAACCTATTCAGCTGACTCTTCATCCCAACGAGCTGCGAGCACATTCTCAAGTTCTTCGGTGTGTAAATCGCGCTGCACGATACATCCTTCACTATCGATCAAGAATCCTTTAGGTACGTAATTGACACCATAGGCTGTTGCCATCGGGGCTTGCCATCCCTTCAATTCGCCATCATCCGCTGCGTCAATCACATCGATCCATGGTAGTTCATTTTCTTCAAAGCCTGCTTGCCAATCTTCGAGGGTGCTGTCGATAGAGACAGTGATAATTTCAAAACCTTCGTTTTGATACGTCGAATACATCTCTTTAAGTGCTGGAAAGCTTGCGATGCATGGACCACACCAAGAGGCCCAAAAGTCGACTAATACTAGCTCATTTTCTTGTAATACATTGTGCAGTGACACTGCTTCCCCTTCGAGATTATCGAGAGTAAATGCCGGTGCGAGTTGCCCCGGAACGACCGTTTTATCGTTGTGTATGACTGAGATTCGTTGCACAACTTCTTCAATCTTTGGTGTGATGTGTTGCTCGACAAATTCCTCGCTGAATATAGTTGCCAATTCCTCGAGTGCAGCTAATTTTTCTTCGTCGCGGTCGTATCCAAAAGGATTGAGTTGAAATGCCATCCACGCTAAATCAAGGTCATCTGAGTTCTGCATGATTGGTAATAGCGACTCGATACGCTTATCAGTCAACTGTTCCCGAAATTCTTGAACACGTTCGTATCCGGCAGGCATGGTAAAACCAGTTCCGGTATCGGCTGCTATGGTAGTCAAATCAACGTGCTGACACTCGGCCGCTGGTGGATTAGTGGACGCAAATGTGAGATCGGGTGATTCTGTATTGACCTCTTCGGTGTCCTCCGTGTCAGACACTACCTCTGGGTCGACTTCTTCACTCGTTTCAAACGACTTTTCCCATTCGGCATAAGCGAGACTTTGTTGTTCCCTGAGTTTCATGTATTCTGGATCGTTCATCCAACTTGTAACCAAGCGAGTATGAAGTCCTTCATGATCTGCCGATATCACGAACGAGTCCGTACTCCCGACTTGTTCGACACCGTAATTCATACCAGGTTCAAATATACCGTCTAAACTAATGATCATTGAATAACTACCGAATTCCTCAATCCACAGTGAAAATAGAGTTGGCTTATCGAGATCACCCTCAATCGAGAACTTGCCGTTTTCAAGTAAAACGGGTCCAAACTTAGTGTATTTGGTAGGTGATCCATCGAGTTCGTAGCTTCTTCCGTAAACACTTACGTGCGTCAACTCAGGATCATAATCAGTAAACTGTTTCAGGTCGCCAGAAAATGTAAATCTACGTTCTGGATCGGTAGATCGATGATCTGAACCCTTCAAAAAAACTTCTTGGGTACTTACATTGTCGAGTACCTCGAACTTGTTTTTCGAATTAGGTAGCAGCAAAAAGTTGGTTGATCCAATCACTTCCTCGTTTTTTACGACGCTGAGCGTAACAGGTACTGCCTGATCTACTGTTCCACGCAATCTAATCTTGCGGTTTTTGAACTCACCCGAGGTGATTTCCATTGGTGGTATCTCTTCGGATTCATCGGTTGCGTTGGATGTAACCGTTACACGCAATTCGTGCTCGGTAGTCGGTTCATCGGCTACGTAGATAATTTCGCCATTAATGATGAACGAGTTATTTTGCGGACCGGCGACATTCATCATTTGACAGCTTGTGATGGTCAATGTAATGACAAACAGTCCAAGAATGGTTACCAGGTATTTTTTCATAAAACAGGTCCTGTTAAAGTGTGTTTCAAAAGAGAGTTGGCGTGGAGTTTAGTCTTCTATTATAGGGAACTTCTATTTAACGATTGAATTTTGGCAGAAATTATTCATGTCTAGAGCGGTATCGTAGTTTCCGAAAGTTAAGGTTCATGTTAGAATAGAGTTTTCGCAAACTTTGCAGCGTTTTTTCCCGTCAAAGGACATGGTAGTATGAAAAGCGACGAGGTTCTGAACTACAGCCACGGAGGGCGAGATGAGACCACGATGAGAACCGGTGATTGCGAGTATTTTTCGGGAGTTACGGCCGGAATATGACCGGTTAGATGAGAAGTACCCGGTTTCGCCGCAATCGCGGTATCGGTTTTCCGATGGTCTGAAAAGTTTGTTTGCGATATTTCAGTTTCGGCGGCCAAACCTCTATCGGTTTGAAATTGATTACTTCAACGATACGAGTTTACGGTCGTCGATCCAGCGGTTGTTTGCGATCAGTTCGGTGCCGAGTGATACAACCATTCGACGGGTATTGGATCGGTTGTCGCCAGCGGATTTGCGCCCTTTTTATAAGACCGTCTTTCGGTGGGCCCAGCGGCAGAAGTTATTGGAGCAGTTTCGCAGTCCGTTGGATGGGGGGCTGTTATTAGCGTTAGATGGGACCCAAGGAGTGTCATCGGCGACGATTCCCTGTTCGTCCTGTTTAGTGAAGCAACATCGCCCGTTAGATCCGGACGATCCAGAGGAACCGGAACGGTTCACTTATTATCACCAGACGTTAGGGGCGGCGTTAGTGTCGCCGACGAGTAAAACCGTATTGCCGTTAGGTCCGGAACCAATTGCGGGTCGGGATGAACACGGGGTTCAAGATAGTGAGTTAAAAGCGGCGTTTCGGTGGTTGCCTAAATTTCGCCGTGAGCATCTGCACTTGCAAGTGATTTTGTTAGGCGATGCGTTGTATAGTAACGCCCCGTTTATCCAAAGGTTAACGGCAGCTAACCTGAAGTTCATGCGGCGGGTGAAGCCCGCGAGTCGGCAGCAGGAGACGGCTGATCAAGCCAGCCACGGTGAGCGTTGGGTCCGCGGTGTGCACCGTCCTGACCGGTCTTATCGGCGCTTACGGGCTCAGTCATTGAACCAGAAGCATCCTGACTTGAAAGTGAATGTCGTGCAGGAACGCACGGCGAGTGGGAAGCGCGCGGAATGGGTCACGAATCGGGACGTATCGGCCTCGCAAGTTGCGGCGATGTGGCAACAAGCCGTGGAACAAGGGTGCGAACACCTGTGCCTGTGGTATCAAGCTGCTTTGTTTGGCTTACTCAAAAAACCGCGGCACAAGTTACATTTCTGGGACGAACAAATATTCATCCTGAAGAGGTTCGATCTATGGACTTGGGAGCAGTTATACGATCGCTCAGCGAAACCACACCAAGCCATCCCGGTCCCAGACACCTAACTGGTTTCCTCGCCTTCACCCAACCTGAAAAAATTCACCGAGAGGTGAAGTGTTAGCCTGTGGACCAAAACCAATTTCCACCTCTTTTCGAGCAGAATCGCACTCAAAAAACCATAAACGTTGTCTGCAATCTAGAGAACGAGAGGATTCCAAAGGTCAATTTTGAACTCACAGTTCGACTATAAAACCTCATAGTTCAACATAATGCTAGACATGAATAATTTCTGGTAAAAACTATAAAACTATTGATTTTTAGATTTACACAAATCGACCGTTTTAACTATCATATAACCGACTTTTACCCACCACCGGTTTTGACCACAAGGAAACCACTGATGAACATATGCCGAGTATTCGTGCCGCTGTTTTTATTATTGACCGTGTTTACTTATGCCGATAATAGAGGGCCGGTCGTTGGATATGACGTAGAAAATTGTGACGGCGACTGGGTGGTATGGGCGGCAAGCTTAAACGCTTTGTACGAATATAACAAAAAACATAACTTGAAGTCGTATACCTATACCAGTGATAGCAGTACTTGTTATGTGTTCGAAGAGGAAGTGGTAGCCACCGGCACCCCAGAACCATCGACAGGTGAAGGCTCTGGTGGAGGCGGGTCATTAAATGGTGGTGGCAGAAACGGTCAGGGTGATTCCGGCCAAGCCGGCCAAGCACCTAATCCGGCCGACGAATTTGACAACGAAGCGAACGAAACGTTAAAAGATTGTTTGGTAGGCAAATTAGCTAAATTAGACGTAGTCAAAAATTGGGAGGGAGAATATACCGAGGCGACGTGGGAAAATGATACCGATGAAGAGTGGTTAACCGGGACCCATACAGGAGGTTTACTGGGCGGAACCTATGTACAAGAGCTAGGCGAGGAAATCGTTTTTGAAACTCATCTATATCCTCATAACATTCTCAACATAGCTAACAAGTATGACAATGTTTCGTTTGACCATCTCGTGTGGTATACCCAGATGCATGAACTCGTTCACGTAATGCAAAGAACACATGACAAAGACGATGAAGGTAACCTCATAGAACCTGATGCAGCTGAGTCATTTACAAGTTTTTTCCTCTGGGAAATGGAAGCATATAGAATCGTAGAGGAATGGTGGGACGCACTCTTCGGTGGTGAGCCGCCGTTCATGGCGCCCGATATTGAAAAACCTGACGATTTTGATGACAATAAAACAAGATATGAAGAACTCTATGAAAAGAAACAAAACGGCACTCTAGTAGTCGATCCAGATGCTGATCCGCCGATTGATGAAGTAAAAGAGCTTGAAGAATTAACAACATATTTTGAAAACAAAAAGAAAGAAGCCCAGCTAGTACACAACGAAGATTACGACGGTGAAAACGTGTCACTCGAGTGCGAAGAGGAAGAAGAGAGCGAATGATTCAAATGAAAACCACCCCGCAATTCAACCTCTGGTTAGGCACAAGCGCCCTCGCCCTCATTGCGCTGAGCGTGGGGGTTTTCTTGTGGTTAAGTACTCCACAACCAATACCCCCTGATCAGCCAGCGATCCTCCCTAACTCACTCATCGCAAGTTCAAGCACTCCGACCGCCACCATTGCAGCTACCGATCCTGTAATACCAGCGCTTGTCAGCCCCAAATTACCCCCTGTTGACTATCCCCCTGGATCCGTCGGTGAAGCCTGTGAAGTGAACGAGTTTCCGTCCTTTGACTGGTACTCCAACCTAGACTTTGACATTCGGCGCAGCCTCGAAAATCACCCTTACGATCTCATGCAAGAGAAACTAAAAAAGGAGACATGTATGACCGCGCTAGAACGCCATATGTACTCGATCAATCCCTACCTTTGGGAAACACCAAACGAAACAAAATGGAAGAAAAAAGAGAAGAATCTGGCGTTTTCCTTTGTGGTTATCGACAACCCTATGACTTTTGAACGAATCTTCACTGATCCATTGGGTGATTTTGCACGGGTTCAAGAAGCTTTAGCGCACCCCGAATGCCAACTCGGTAAAGGAGGTGCTAAAAGTAACTATCAACTTAACGAAACGTGTCATGCCGACGCCATTCACAACTATGCATTAGTACTGCGGTACTGCTACGACGAACACTATATTTTTGAAGACAGCCCCACAGTCACAACCCTTTCATCCACTGGCATGTTTATAAAGACCAAGCAGCCTGCAACCAAGCCCACACCCGAAGAAGATCGCCATAAATGGATTCAAGAGTTAGAGGACGATTGGTTAAAAGAAAAATGTTGGAGTTTAGACCGAACTCTCGATTTAAACTCCGAAATACATAACGAATTAATTCAGCAAATCCAGGCGATTATGCCAGCCCGTACTCTCTGGATTGAAAAGTCCGTGAATGCAGGGTTGATAGAGCTCGCGGCGCGACTAGGCGACGCCGCCACGGGTTTGACTAAGCCGTTTTTTTATTCAGAAGAGGGGTATCAATACGGACCTCTTGCCGGTTGGTTTGCCAGTTTTTATGAGCCGACTCAACTAGGGAGCAAGCACCAGCCTAGTGTTGAACGCTTACAACAACTCGTACTCTTGTTTGAAAGAAGATTTCTTGCCAACAATGGGGAGGTTATCAAGTTTGATCACGAAGCACTGGTGCGCCATTTATGCACGCCGCCCTATGACCCCCCATTTGGGTCCGACCAAGATCACGTCTCAGACCCCCCGAGTTGTCGTGACATCATCACCGAGTTACGTCAAAAACCAATAAGCTCGTCAATTTTGGAAGCAATCGACACTTTCGAAGACGTCGCGATGCGCCTTGACGTCTACGAATAAGCCTTCAAACCAGTCCGCCAATGCGCGTCGATTGAAATTTACCATAACATTCTCGATCAACAGAGTTAACCTAGCGCGGCATTGAACGCGACGAGGAAGCACAAAAATAGCCCCGTCCAGTTAGCCGAAACGGCGAGTCCTTATTAATAGGAGGATTTGATCATTCCAAGCATTACAGCCCCTACGTGAGCGATTCTGAGCGCGCTTTTTGAAAACTTGTGTGATTGCACTCACATTATTTAAGGAATGTGTGCATAAATTGATTTAGACAATAAATTTGAAAAAAATTTAGTCATTTAAGTCAAGATCGGAGTCAATGGAGTAAGTGACGAGAATTTCACGATGTTTTTTCCTGTCGATCTTGCTTTTTTGTGCCAAAAATAGCTAGTTTCCTGCGCTTCCTCGCCGTTCAGGCGTACTCCTCCCTACCCATTAGGTCGCGGCCAGTAGCTGCCGCCGAAATTGGTATAAATTCACTAACGCCATCAGACTCCGTAAATGCCTCTCGTTGCGGGCTAACCCACGATACCGAACCTGCCGATAGCCAAACTGACATTTCAACACCCGAAAACAGTGCTCCACCCGTGCCCGAACCCGATTCTTCGCCCGATTAGTCTCCTCTTGTTCCGGCGTTAACGGTCGCTTCCGCCGCGCTTTCGCTAACGTTTTATCCCTCGCCTGCGGCGCCACCTCCCGGATCTTTGCTGTCTGCCCCACATACGCTTTATCGCCATAAACTTCTTGTTCCTCGCCATGCAGTAACTCCCCAATTACCTGCGAATCATGCACCCTAGCCGTGGTACATTCCAGCGAATGCACCCGACCCGTCTCACTATCCACCCCCACGTGTAACTTCATCCCAAAGTGATACTGCTCACCTTTCCGCGTACTCGACATCTCTTCGTCACGACTTTGAGCTTGATTCTTGGTCGAACTAGACGCTTTAATGAGGGTCGAATCCACACTCGTTCCACGCTTCAACTCCAACACAATCGCTTCTAATGCCGACGGCCGACCCCGCTTCCCGTCATAATATCGCAGCACTAACCGTTCCTCTAAGACTGCCCAAGGGATCACTTTAACCATCGTCCGATTAAATTCCACGATCGCAAACTGACGAGCCTCAAGCGTGCGCCCGCCGACACTCTTCAGATACTCGGCATACACTGAAAACAACGACGTATCCTCTGACATCGACAACTCCGTTACAACCAAACTAAATTAGAAGGAACTTCTATTAAATCTCCAATTTGTTTAAATGTTACTGAATTGTGACTAGAATCTCTAGTTAGAATCAGTTTTTTGTGATAGTTGCTGACAGAGGAGGTCAGAGATGACACGGCAAATTCGTTCAGGTGAGCCTGATTGTTTCGTTGCTTCAGAGATAACGGATGCGTTATCGCAAGTGAAGGAAACGATGTTGGAGCGGTTAGATCGTGTGGTGGATTGGGAACGGTTTCGGGTGTCCTTGGGATTGATTTTGACTTGGACGGGCGATGATGTTCGGCGCAGACGGCCGTCGTGGGATGCGGTGCAGATGTTTAAGGTCTTGGTGTATGGGAAATGTCACGGGAATCTGTCGGATGCTTCATTGGAAGATCACTGTTCAGTGAATCTGCGAGTGAACGCTTTGTTGGTTTAGGCTTAAAGCAAGGGCCGGATGCGAAGACGATCCACAAGTATCGTTCGGCGTTAGCCGACAGTGGTCGGATGGCGGAATTGTTTGAGGCGTTTTTATCCCAGTTTCAGGAACAAGGATATCGGTTAGCGGAAGGTACGTTGATTGAAACGCCCGGGGCACGCGGTGTTTGGTTATAAGGATCATATTGTGGCTGATACGACCCACAAGTTTATTTGGGCGAATGTTCACGATTCACAGGTGGCCTTGGGGTTATTGGAAAAAGTGCCGATCCCAACGAAGGTGTATGCGGATCGGGGTTATGATTCGGCGGCCCTTCGGTCGAGTTTAACGGCGTTAGGTCATGAACCGTGCATTGCGTCACGGGCCCCGACCCGGGGGAACGAAACCGCGCCGGCGAAGACGGCTAGAATCAGCACCAACCAAAAGATCTCACGCACTCGGGTTCGGGTTGAACACATTTTCGGTGCCCTTAAGCATGACATGGGTTGTCGGTTGCATCGGGGAATAGGTTTAGCTCGCGCGGAATCAGAAATCCTCTTGTAAAACGTGGTGTACAACAGGCGTCGCCTCGTTTCAGTGGAGGCAAAATTGAAGCGGTAGGCGGTCTTTCAGGGGTGGAGTCCGCCCCGAGTGTCTTAAAACAGGCATGAACCGCCTGTTTGACGGCTAAATTCACTCATTTTTGCCGTTTTTATGCCAAATTTCTTCCAAAAATTCAATTTTCAATGATCACAAACCGAAATCACCAAAATCAATCGTTAAATAGAAGTTCCCTAGAATCACTCATTGTTCGATTCTAGCGATGCGAATTAAACACACCTTTCTTAAGTCAAAATCTATTAAGTTGTTGAGATCTCCCGAAAATGAAAACTTTCGAGTTGGATCGGTAGAACGATAATCTGAACCTTGTCGTAGTGCTTCATAGGAATTGTAGGATTCATTGACTAAAAGTCCGAATTTTGTCGTCGAATTTGATGTCAATTGAGCCCATGTGCAGGCTATTGGGTTCAGGGGCTTCGTTATCTTTACTCCCGGTTCTGGAGGTTCAATCTCATATAAATTCTGGATTTCTTTTACGTCATTTCCTATCCAAATGCAGAACCAATACCGATGGGTTTTGGAACAGGTGTGGAAAACTTTAATTCGCCACCGATCAACTCGCCAAACGCTATGGTCTCAGTATCAATGTCGTGAACTGGAATGGAAATATCCATCCTTGTTGGCATGGGGAAACGAGTGATCAAGAGCCAAATAGGATCGTTCAGTGGATTGTCAGACACTAAGGTGACCGCCTCGGTAGAGATTTCAAACTCAATGAGTTCGGTAGCCTTAGATCTCATCCATTGACAACTCGCGATACTGAAAGTGACTACGATTAGTACGACAGAAACGAGTAGTTTATTCATAAGTTTTTTAGTCGGTCCAAACGTTCTCAGAGATTAGAGTGCAATTAACTTTCCTGTTGCTCAGGTGTTGGTGTACTCTCTACGTCTGTATCTTCAGTATCATCTCGGAGTGACTTTAGCTCTTTCAACAATTCGTCCTTCGATGGATTGTCTTTCACCACGATTCCATCGCTGTCGATGAGAAACATCCTTGGCATCCCCGTAAGATGAACCCCGTATGCTTGGACTGTAGGTCCATTCCAGCCCTTCATTTCTCCATCTTCCATATCACCTACATCAATCCAGGGCAATTCATTTTCTTCTGTTCCTTGTTCCCAATCTTCCCTGCTGTTTTCACCTGCAATCGTAATGACTTCAAATCCGTGATCTTTGTATTCGGCATAAATTTCCCTGAGTGGGGGGAACCGCGCAATGCAAGGGGCACAATAGATTGACCAGAAGTCGACTAGCACAAATTCGTTTTCTGCTAGAACATCGTCTAACGATATTTCTTCGTCATCGATTGTCGGAAGAGTGAATTTTGGGGCTGGTTCACCTTCGACGATTGGATTTTTTTCTGCTGCACAACTAATACAAACGAAACAGAGTGCAAGCATTCCAAGAATGGTTACTGAGTTAAACATTTTGACGTCTCCGTTCGAGAAAATATTTCTTTATTGTATCTTATTCTCTAGACGAATACTAGGATGAAATTTGAGCTTGAATAATTTTCCGATCTACCAATGTGTACGACGAGAAATTACTCAGTTAAGACATACACATCAAGAAGTTGTGCAACTCGTTCAAATTGGCTAACTGTATTCGAACGGGGTGTGATTCTCACACCTAATTCATCAACCGCTTTGATTACTTCACGACAACTCTGAGGATTCTTGGGTTTTTTAGTGCTTATATGGGAAACCCGTTCGCAGATTGACAGGTTTCGATACCAAATACCCGCCATAAAACAAAATCGGATTACCACCGAGAGCGTTTGGACGTGATCCAACTTTCGTTGGATCAGCAAAGATGTACTAAAGTGTTTCCTAGCGACCTGTAAGTTCATCGTACTTTTGAAGTACAGGGCAGTTCCTGTATTCCTTGACCGGGTAAAATGTTCTAACTTAATCAGCAAAAACACGAACTTACGCCTGACCCCGTTCTGGAGGAACCATGAACAAAAAATTGGAAGAAAATGTAGAAATTGCCATCAATGCTCTGTCCGAATGCAAAAGCGATTTTGAAAAATTAATCGCCCGAGAACAGACCACAGCCTATCAATTGGCTGGTAGTTTACACTCAAAAGTCATACAATCCCAAGTGATGGCTAGTCATGTCCTTATGGATGCCGAACGATTGATTGTGAAGATGAATCCAAAGAAACGAAGATGGTGGGGAAAACAGGTTGAAACCACAGTTCCACAAGTCGTGTCTAGTTCAGAGCTACGCAAGATGCGTCGCGTTCATAGTCGGATATCGGATCGTGGTTACCAGAAGTTAAAAGCCCGAAGTTTGGAAAAACTTGAACCGTTATCTCGTGAGAAAATATTGCAAGCCATCCAACGGAACGCAGCTCTCTCTGGTGCTGGTGCAGCAGGTGCTACCTCCGTGATTATTAGTAGTTCATAAAGTATTGAATCAATTCAGAACTCCTCATTTTTGGTATTGCTAAACGACAATTGAGGGAGTTTTGTCTACCATTGAACACCACTTCGACGAATATTACACGGTATCAATACTAGGCAAGTTTAACCTGATAGATTTTGCTTCGAGACACAATTCGCGACTTCACGTATAGAAGTGAAAACTTCTTTGTAGTTAAAGTCGTAAGAGGGCATGCTAGCCATTCCCATTTTCAAAATTTCCTTGTTCACAAATATCTTGTTCTTGAGAAATACATACGCTTGCAGTTTTTGTCCCTTTCTGTCAAAATTTGGGTCTTTTCGCAGGAAGACCTGTCTGCCTTTTACGAATTTGTTTAGATAATCGAAGACGTTTGGACTGAGATCACACAGACCCAATAGTTCCACTTGTAAACCGTTATGCAGTTCGATCGTTCCTTTGTTCACGATGGAAGTCACTCGGAATAATTCTTCAGTTATAGTATTAGTTGAATCGTCTTCCTTGAGCAAAGGTTGTTCGTCTTGTATTCGGGGGACGTAGTCACTGTTTTCCAGCTCTGCAGCTGAAACCTCTTCCTTTCGTCGAACAATCTCGCACCCATGGTTGCTGAAAATAGAATCCTCAGGAGCACCGATTTTTTCCTGAATGACTGAGAGATAGCTTGGGTTTAGTTCATACCCCGTACACTTTCTTCCTAATTCGATTGTTGCTTTCATTGTTGTACCACTTCCAAGAAAAGGGTCTAACACCATGTCGTCAATAAATGTAAACATTTTTATCAGTCGTTTTGGTAACTCTTCAGGAAACATAGCTTCGTGACCTTTTTGTGTGGTCCCACCAAAAACCCAATGTCCACTGAAATATTCTTTCCATTCCGCTTTAGTTAGCGTTGATTTCTGCTTTCGATCCCGATCCACTTTTTTCGTTCCTGGTTTCTTGAAGATTAGGATGAATTCATAATCAATTTCGATAATACCATTCGGTGGGTAAGGGTAGGAGCCCATGACAGTAGCACCACCACTCGTATTCATCGTCGTTTTCTTTTGCCAGATGATCGATCCCATGTAGTCAAACCCAAGATTTTCACATTGGGCGATAATTTCAGCGTGGATTGGGACGACTTTGTACTTTCCGTAGTCTTTGCTACGCAAAAATTGGTCGCCTATATTGATGCACAAACGCGTTCCATTTTTTAAAACTCTAAAGCATTCTTTCCACACTTGATTGAGATTCAAGAGATACTCGTGAATAGTTTGCCCGTAACCGATCTGACCGGTAGTTTCATAATTTTTGATATTCCAGTAAGGTGGCGAGGTAACCACTAAATCGACTGCTTGATCGTCGAGTTCGCACATGTTTTTACTATCGCCAATTACGACTTTATTCGGGTTCATTAGTTGTAGGAGATGCTATCTTTTTAATGAAAACGACCTCTATATTCAATGGTCGCTAGGTACATGGCAAAAGAGTAGGATAAGTAATACCTTCGGTTTAGTTGGCGTCTAGCCACTTAAATCCGGTTCTTCGCGACGCGGCAATACTCGGAGTCAAGTTCATAGCCGATATACTGTCTCTCGGTAAGTTTGGCGGCGATCGCGGTGGTTCCAGATCCGATGAACGGGTCGAGAACTAGATCGTCGATGTATGTATACAACTCTATTAAACGTCTGGGTAATTCAATAGGAAAGGGGGCGGGATGATTGACTCGCTTTGCCGACTCAGCTGGAAATTGCCATACGCTTTTCGTGAAATCCAGGAATTCCTCTTTAGAAATAGTGGATGTTTTTCCTTTCGATTCCCTGTTGTACCTTCCTTTGGAATACACAAGTATGTATTCGTGAGTGTCCCGTAAGACTGGATTCGACGCTGACTTCCAACTACCCCAAGCGCAGGAGGTGCCTGCACTAGCAGACTTATCCCAAATGATCTCTCCTCGCATTAAGAAACCTATTTCAAGCATTTGCTGTGAAATCATAGCGTTCAGGGGAAGGTAGGGTTTGCGACCTAGGTTAGCAATGTTTATACAGGCACGTCCTCCTGGGACTAATACTCGATATACTTCACTCCATACGGAGTTAAGTAGGTCACTGTAATGGTCCATGGAAAGATCGTCGTCGTAGTCTTTACCGACGTTATACGGTGGCGACGTAACCATTAGGTGCACACAATTATCAGGTAATTGATACATGTCTGCACTGGATTGTTGAAACACACGATTGACAAATTCAGACGGGCATTCCGTTTCAACATCAAGTGGTTCATCAACGGCAAATTTTTCAGTTGCAAACATCTTACGCCGGTAGAAATTAGATGAGTCGTGCCCAACTCGATGACTGGTACCGAACGACTGCATCGCTGACTTACTCATAACTCCTTCTTCAGTTCACTTCCAATCATCCTACATGGAACATTGTATAGTTATCCGTGGTTTAGTCAATAAAAATGTGCGAAATTTCCGGCTAGCCAAGACTCAATACAGGAATTAAACGCAGAGACACAAAACGCATATGTCTACGGGTGGGAGTCCTTGAAGGCAACCTCTCCCAAATTCTTTCAAGGTCGCTAGATTGAAATGTCTACCGACGAGTTCGTTTTGTTTATTATCAGAGCTGCTCAAGTGAATTGAACTCGAGAGTGAGAAATCTTGCGGTTTAAGCTTCGTTTCCTTTAGCTACTAAAAGAACAAGGAACGTACCCATTTCATGGGTTTTTGATGTTTCCTAAACGGCTTGACAAGCTTTATAGCGGGTGCTGAGTACTGTACGGTTATTAATCACAATGTACTTGCCATTTTACTCTTTGACGTACTCGTCTTGATGTTCCAGATAGTGTTCAAGTTCATCCAACAACCTTGCTTTTTCAGAGTATCTTGTATCAGTATTGATGTTCCAAAAAGATCATCCCAACATAAAAAATATCAGGTTAATCCAGAAATCCATGCCATGATGGCGGAATATGCTCTTTGATTTTTTCGATTTGTTCAGGTGTATATGAATGAATGACATCTTTATAGGAAACCAGCTGCTCTGCCAAGTTTAGACGGATTTGATCCTCTGGTAGGCTATCGATCTTCATAAGCGCGTCAGCCGGCTCAAAGTATGCCCAGCTACTTGCAAGCGATTTGTAATATTGAACCTGAACATCAGACGAGAAATCCTTTACTAATTCGATTGCATCGTCCGAACGACCTTTGGTCACCAATTCCCTTCCAATTTCACCCATTGCTGCATTTTTCGTGGCTTCATTTCTCGTTTGATCTAGCGTGGCAATAGCATCTTCAATGTTATAACTCATCATTTCTCCTATGACTAGTGCTTCGAGACCTACTTCTCCATCCGCAATTGGTTGTTCCAAAGCGATTTGCATGGCTAGTTCATAGTCGTTCGCGGCGATGTTACGTATGATTCGTTCAGGTAAATTAATAACGACGACCGGGTTTATATGAACTTGCGGATTAGCTTGCGCATAGTCGAACGCCGCGCGTGGATCGGTCTTAGTCCATTGCAAAGCTAGCTTTAGAGCCACATTCGTCTTTATCGACGTATTTTCGACTTCAACGATATAGGAAGCGACAAATTCTGGCGATTCGGGAATTAATGCCACTAAAGCTTCCTCCTGTCCCCAAATTCGTACGTTTTCAGGTAAAAGCATGAGGTTATTGAGTACAGCTTCGGGATCAACGTTAATCCAAACAGACACGATTTCTCGTTCCAAATGATCGCGTAGGGAAAGAGAAGAAATCGAGGATACCGCTTTGAGTGCTGCTACCGGGTCTGTGGTTGATGCTGACTTCATGATTGCAGAAAGCAGCGAACGATTGTGTAGATTAAGATCTGCCGCGAGCTGTAATGCCTGTCCTGGGTTATCTTGACCAATCTTGGCGAAAATCAGACTCATAGCGTCAATGTAGTTCGTGTACTTCCTCAACGAGTCAGAAATATTTTTTAACGATTTTTCACCTTGTTGCTCAAACCACGTGAAGGCAATCTTTGCAATAACTTCTTGTTGAACCTCAGACAATTCTGTTACTGCACTTTTTTGCAAGATTTGCGTAACTTGCTTCCAGGCTTCAGCCGGATCCTGCAAGTTTTCCAGCTGAACGATAGTTAGGATCTGATCGATTGCTAATTGTTCATAACTGAACTCCTTAGCTGCTTCTAGATGGATTGCATCGGAAAGGTCTCGTCTTGAATTCAAAATTGCTGTCAATGCAGTCGTTTTATCACTCTCACTAAGTGCTTGAGCGGCAGAAACTGCCTCATCAAAATTTTGTCTAGACCATTCTTGAAAAATCCAATCGATCATAGATTCTTTAGGTGTATATGTCAGTTGATCTATGAGCTCTAGAGTTTGTTTGGGATGAACGAAAGCAAGCTTTTGGACTAGAGATTCTTGGACGAGTTGTCTAACGTAATTCGAACTAATCTGTTTGGAACTGTCAAGTAAGCCTATAAGTCGTGATACATCCATCGAGTTTACACTTTGATAAAGTGCTAAAACTTGATCACTACGATTAGCACCACTGAAAAGTGTCTCAAGAGAGCTGATGTCTGCTATCTCATTGTGGTGTTCTGTAGAGTCAGCCGAAATTTCTACTTGTACATTGTCAGTTGACCCACTATACAATTGAGGAGGTAGCGACGCAACACTATCGGAATTTGTGTTTGTTGAAGGAAGTAAACGGAGTACGACTAGACCGATCGCGATACCAATAACGACTCCTGCACCGAGAATTGTCCATGAAGTTTTCGAGTCACTATTTGTCATTCGTATATCCTCGAGAATTGAACACGTTTGAAGTTAATGAAAAGATTCTAGACGCCTCTATTCCTCTTCAATGATGAAGTTTTCTAGCTGTTTGAGTTGGTCTTCACTTAATGTTGGAATATCTTCGTTTACCTCAGATAGCACCTTCGCCGCGGAACTTTGAATTTCGCGAGTAGGCAGATTCTTCAAATTTTCAAACATCGACTCGCGGTCTGTCCATACCCAAGTCCGAGCGATGTCGTTGAAATATTGAATCTGTGCATCGGCCGACAAGTCACTACCAATAGTTATAGCTTGCTCATATTCTTTTCTTTGTACTGACGTGGTACCCAAGGCGGAAAGAAAACCGCGCTGGTGCTCGTCTGGTAATTTCTCAAATAGTTCCAGTGCCCGCTCATACTCTTCCTTTTCTATTAATGCTCGACCCGCACCCCTGAGTGCATGTTCCATTGTTTGTGAATTGCGTACTTGGTCTAGCATTGCCAGTCCTAATTCAGTATCCAGCTTCACAGCTTCTTCAATTACGACCGATTCCATACCCACACCAAGTTCGTGTTCAAGGGGTTCTTGTAGAGCAGTTTTTAATGCTAGTTTAGGATTCAACTCAGCAACTTTGGGCAGTATTCCCCAAAGCATACCTGTGCGATTAAAAGCATCTAGTGCATCTGATGCCGCCCATTCCAGAGCCGCAACGGGGTCTTGTTCACCCCAATTATGGGCGAGATTGGCAAGTATCATCCCGTGTACATCAGCTTCAGTGATAGTGTCAAGCCAATGTGGGACCAATTCTGGTGCGGTCCTAGTCATACTCATCAAAGCTTGAGTTTGACTCCATTCTCGCATATCTTCATCAACAATTTCTAGGTTTTCTAGAAGGTGATCAGGGCTTACTTCAAACCAAGATTCAAGCACGGCGCGTTGGAGGCGTGAACGTTCATCGTTTTGTTCTAATGCTTTAGCGAACTCAAGCGCCAAAGTAGGGTTGGAACTCGTCCACTCAGTAAGACTATTAACAAGGATTTCGCGATCCCGTGAATTTAACCATTGAGCCGCTGTAAAGGCTTGGTCAGGATTAGAATCGTATATGGCCTCGAAATACTCCGTGAACAAAACAGTCCGATTTTTATCGTTTCCTAACGAATCGAAAATCTCTGTTAACACACTTTCGTCGAAACGATCAATCCACGCCGCCGCGACCTGAGCCATCAATAGCAGTTGCTCATCGCTAAACTGCCTAAGGTTAATACCGTACTCGTCCAACATGTCGTACCAAGTCGATGATGGTCTGGTAAAGTCTTCGTCGATACGAGAACTAGCGATCAAATCGATAATCACCTGCACGTTATCTAGTCTTTCACCTAGTTCGAGTTGTTCGTCGTTTGTTAATTCCTCTCCACCGCGTAATATGCCCTTGAGTGCATAGAGTTTTAGCTCATCCGATAGTTGTTCTGCAAAAGTTACTGCTTGGTCTGTGTCAACGATTGACCATTCCTCAAACACTAACTCAATTAAGTTACCGACGCGCTTCTCCGCATGGTTGGAAATCAGTTCAACCGCCCGTTCCGGGTCAAGAATAGCGAGTTTCCTGACTACAGTCTCCTCAAATTCATGACGAATCTCAGAGTTGTTAATATGACGAGCTCCCATAAAGCAATCCTTCAATTGCTCTGAGGTAGCTGTCGCTAGGAGGTTGTGTAAACTCCAACTACGTTGAAACGGTCCCATGGTTTGCAACAATGATTCAAGCTGGGTGACATCTGCCAAAAATGCATTCAACTCAGTGGGATTGAACGTCTCAGTAAGAGATTCACTCGTTCGCAATAAGTCTATCGGAAAGTTATCGGTACGAATTGTTTTTGAACCGGATTGATTGGTAAAAATGAAGGAGTAGATCACTACGACTGCAACACCGAGGACAGCTCCCAACCCACCGAAAATCAAGTTCTTTGGTAATTTTGAGTTCACTATAAACTATCGGGTATTTCGAATTGAACTGTAAACACTAATGTATGTTACTTAGTATTACGGATTCATACAAAAAAACTTTCACTAAAGGCGGAATCCTCGTTTCTTTCGGTTCAATAAATCAATGTTTTCCCGTCAAAGTTTTATAATGAGACTTACTCAATACAGTATAAACTCTGAATTTCACGTGTTTTTACTAACCACTTTTTGTGGTTTAAGTACAAGACACCAGTTAAAAAAATAGACCAAACAGTGTGATGGAACATCAACCCAAACCAACCCCGCGACACTATCGGACCATATTTATTTCCGATTTACATCTCGGTACCAAGGGATGTCAAGCGGAACGTCTTCTCAACTTTTTGCAACGACATACTTGCGATCATTTATTTCTTGTCGGTGATATAGTAGACGGTTGGCATTTCAAGTCAGGCTTACATTGGCCACAATCTCATACAGACGTGATTTGCGACTTTATCGATCGCCTCAAACTAGGAACGCGAGTCACCTACGTTACTGGAAATCATGACGAATTTCTCCGACGCTACTCGGGGTTAGACTTCGGAAATCTGCAGTTAGTCGACGAAGTCGATTTTGAGACTGCTGATGGTCGTAAACTAAAAGTTTTACACGGTGATCAGTTTGACGCAGTAACGGTACACCATCGTTGGGTAGCTGTTCTGGGAGATATTGGATACTCCATACTATTGCGCGTGAGTCGTTGGCTAAATTGGTGGCGCGAACGTATGGGTTTTGGCTATTGGTCACTTTCCGCCTGGGCAAAGAATAAAGTCAAAAATGCGGTCAACCGCGTCAGCGATTTCGAATCTTTAGTCGCGCATGAATGTCGTAGAAACAAATACGATGGTGTGGTGTGTGGTCATATTCACCGTGCTGAATATCGTAATATCGAAGGCATCGACTACTACAACTGTGGGGATTGGGTAGAGAGTTGTACGGCATTGTTAGAAGATGAAAACGGTTCGATCACCGTTTATACCGACGAAGATTCTGTTGCCCGTATTACCAAGATCAAGCGACGTCGCAAGAAATCCGTCGAATCAAGCACCGAGGCTACGACAAGCCGTAAACGGCGACGAACCTAGAGTTGGCTCTTAATAATCCGTCGCGAGTAATCGTCGTAACGGATGCATGGTATCCACAGACCAATGGCGTTGTTGTACACGTCGATGCTTTACGCCGAGCAGTTGAACGTCAAGGGGTTCAAATAGACATTCTTCATCCCGGCTTGTTTCCGCGAGCAATTCTCCCGCAATATCCCGAAATTGAACTTGCGACCACACCTTGGCATCTTAGTGCCCACGGCGACTTTGCTCACGTTGACTTTGTACATGTGCCGACTGAAGGACCGTTAGGAATCGCCGCACGTTTTTTGTGTGGTCGCCGAAACATTCGTTTTTCTACGGCTGTTCATACCAAATTCCCTGAATACGCACAAATTTTGGCTGGAATTCCAGTGTCATGGGGTTATAGTTTTCTGAAGTGGTTTCATCGACCAGCGCATGTAACATTGGTGCAAACTAATTCCCAACGCCAAGAACTGTCAGAACGAGGCTTTCCTCACTTACAAGTTTTGGGCAGTGGTGTCGACACCGAGCGTTTTCGTGTGATGTCACATTCACCGCGCACCGAACCGGTGTTGTTGTTCGTCGGTCGAGTAAGTAAAGAAAAAAACATTCAAGCATTTCTAGATCTTGCAATTCCCGCAACGAAAGTAGTTGTTGGCGATGGTCCAGACTTAACGCGGTTAACAAAACTCTATCCTATGGTAGAATTTAGAGGGTATCGATTCGGAGAAGAACTTGTCGCTGAATATGCGAATGCAGATGTTTTGGTGTTCCCCTCTCTTACAGACACGTTTGGTTTGACCGCTGTAGAAGCGATGGCTTGCGGCACACCAGTCGCAGCTTATCCTGTTACGGGGCCTTTAGATTTGGTAGAAGAGGGGATTACCGGAAGCCTAAACGACGATCTCGCCGTCGCCGTACAAACAGCTCTCCAATTGAATCGTGATAGGGTTCGAGAGCAGTCCTTGCGGTTTTCTTGGGACAACATAGCCTTGAATTTTCTCGCTGCACATCAAGGAAGATAATTTTGGATATGGACCTCAGTGCAATCCATCAAAGTCTTGGAATTCCGCCAGACTATATTGACACGACACTTCTTACCGCACAATATACTCCAACAGATCTCGTGTCTATCGGAGTCGACGTCTATGGTAGACCTCAACGTCTTCGGCAACCAGCCGCACGTGCTTGGACCGCGATGCAACAACAAGCTTTTCTCGCGGGTGTAGAGATTCAAGTGGTGTCTGCTTATCGATCACTAGAGTACCAGGTCGAATTGATCCAACGATTATTAGAACAGGGACAAGAAATCCATGATATTCTGACTAGAGTCGCTGCACCAGGATATAGCGAACATCAGAGTGGTTGTGCTTTAGATTTAACTACGCCCTCAAGTGCCGATTGCGAAGAAGAGTTTGAAAACACCGACGCATTTCGGTGGTTACAGCAGTCGGCGGCCGAGTTTGAATTTTATCTTTCCTATTCTCGCGATAATCCTTATGGCGTGATTTATGAACCATGGCATTGGTGCTATAAAGTCCTCCAACCGGAAGTCGAGTAGACTCACAATTGTTTCAGGTCTTGAATTGTGTTGATGTTGGGACGGCGTTCACATTGTGTTAAGGCATTGATATTGCTTTTGACAGGTCATAAACTATGAAAAACACGAAACAACTGATTGCAGCCCTAAAAGAATCTTTCCAAAGCGCAAACATCCGACAAAGTATCAAACGTTTACGAACACGTAATCGAAGATCTCGCAGTGATACAGGGATGAGTGCTGAACATGCTCAGAAGGTCAATGACTTCTATGACATTGCAACCGATGTAACGCAATCGGCGTGGAGTCAGTCTCTTCACTTTGCTCCATTGAACAGTGGCGAATCATTAGAACATGCTATTGCTAGGCATCAAGATTTAATGATCGAAAAACTGAGACTCGACCAAAGCAAGTATGTAGCAGATGTGGGATGCGGGATTGGTGGTCCCATGCGTCGAGTAGCAAGACAGTCTGGTGCGAAAGTACTCCTCGTTAATAACCACCAACGTCAACTAGACCGAGCGAAAAAATTAAATAAAGAAGCAAATGTCGATCACTTAGCTGATTACTTGCACTGCAGTTTTTTGGACATGAATACCATTCCAGAAAACACCTTCGATGCTGCATACGCAATTGAATCGACCATGCATGCCTCTGACAAGATCTTGGCGTTTGAACAGATTCAAAGAATTCTGAAACCCGGTGGCTTGTTCTGGTGTCAAGAATTCGCTCTTACAGATCTGTATGACGAAAACGATCCAACCCATCAAGTAGCTGTTCAGGATCTCGCCGATGCCATTGCATTAGGTGAAGTTTTTCGCTTTGAGCAAATCGGTCTCGGTTTGGAGAAAGCAGGTTTTAAAGTGCTCGATTGCAAAGATTTCGCCCTCGAATGCGAAGTACCTTGGTATGCGCCATTTAAAAGTGGCTATGAACGCTCGCTCACGTCGTTTCGAGTATCTCCTTTCCAGCGTTCATTGGTTGTATTAAGTGCGCGGCTGGGAGAATTCTTTCGTGCTGTTCCGAAGGGAACTGTTGATTTGGTCAAATTCTTAGATCAAGGAGCCGAAGCCTACATTCGGGCAGGCGAACTTGGAATCGCTACGCTTCTGTGTTGCTATCTCGCAGAAAAACCAAGTTGATTATTTGTTATGACTTTTGTAAATTTGTCTAAATTTACACCGAGGGAGATGACTACCTTCAACCAACCTCATATGGAATGGATTATGCCTTTATAGCGGTGAAGCAACCGTTTGTTTCTGGATTTTTTTACCCGGTTAGAATCGGAATTTATGCGGTACTCATTGCTGTCCAAAATTACTCCGAATCCATACGCTTGTGCACTCGTTATCTTAGGTTTCAGTCCAAACCGTTCATACTGCGGTTTGTAAAACAGAATTTTTTGACACGGGTTGCACTCCCGTCAGATAGATGAATGTTCATAATATGTTTAACGAAGAACTTCTGAAATTTGTACAAGACTAACTATGATTCCTAAGATGTGGATGTTTCATGTAAATCCCATTTTAGCATTGGTTATAGAGTTTGATTGAACTGCATTTCCGTAAATCAAGTAAGGTTTTCGTGTTTTATATTTTTGGTAAATAAGAAATAAAAATGAGGTTAGCTGAGGAGACTGTATTACTGCTTCTCAACGAAGAGAGCGGATACTTGGAACACGTTGGTGGTTGGAACTTAGCCTGTGCAATCGCAGGTTCAGTACTTGCTGACTTGTCACTCGAACTACGTATTGATACTGACTTAAAGTCACTCAGACTGATCGATCCCAAAAAGACTGGCGACGAGATCCTTGATCCCGTATTGGAAAAAATTGCTGAGGATTCAGATTCTGACCATAACGCTCAGTATTGGATTGAGAAAACCGCCGATCGGACCGACTGGGTGGTTGAGACAGTTCTAAACCGCCTAGTCGATAACAATATTCTTGATCATGATTCGGGTGGATTCTGGTCGCTGAATCGCAGTGTTTCACGTACTGGTATGTATCCGCCTACCGGAGGAGTAAAGCAGCAGGAAACGAAATCTCGTATCTTTAGTGTGATTCTTGATGGAGAAATCCCGGATCCACGTGACGTTCTCCTCATCAGTCTAGTAGCGGCTTGTGACGCGTTTCGCCTGATGTTATCCGAGGAAGACTATGACCTAGCAAAAGATCGTATCGATCTGGTATGTGATATGGATTTAGTGGGGCAAGCGATCCGTTCCGCTATTGAAGCAAGTCGGACCAGACCAGCAAGATCTTTTGTTTCTCACTCTAAACCGATCCCCAAAGCTAGTCTCACTTGGGTTCTACGCAACCGTCATGTATGGCGAGGCGACTTTTCTCGATTGCTGACAGATATGTATAAGGAATACGGGCCGGTTTTTCGACTTGCAGGTCCATTCTCTAAAAACGGAGTTGTCGTCCTTGCCGGATGCGATACGAACAAATGGATCAATCAGCACGGCCGATACTATTTTCGTACTCGTGATCACATGCATGACTTTGAAAAACTTTACGGCGCTTCTCGAACAATTCCAGGTATGGATGGTGCCGAGCATTTTCGCATGCGTAAAGCCCTTCGTTCGGCTTATTCTCGTAAGTTGTTGGAGAATCGTATAGGTGAAATATATCAGTATTGTCGAGCATCGTTGAAGGATTGGCGAGAAGGGAACGAATTGCCGGCCACGACGACCTGCCAAAAGCTGATGAGTGTACAGGTATCGCGCATCTTAATCGGTGTGGATACTGCGGATGTAATTGACGATATTTTGAAGTATGAGCATCGTTCGCTAGTCACCCACGTGCAAGGTGCGCTGCCAAAATTTATGATGTGGACTCCGGCGATGCGTAAAAAACGCCGAATTATTTTCGATCTGATTGAGAAGATTCACGCCGCACACACACCTGCCCAACGGAAGGATAAACCACGCGATCTGATTGATTCGGTATTAGACCTTCACGCGGCGGACCCGCAATTCTTTCCAGAAACCGATATGAGCTTCCTATTCGTCGCGGGTTTGATTGCAAGTATTTACCAAGGAAGTGCTTTGGGTTTTGCAGTTTATGGCATGGCGGCCAACCCAGAGATTCTCCGTCGGGTTCAAGAAGAAGCAGACCGACTTTTTGGCTCTGGAGACCCCGATACAAGCGCCTTGAACTCTA
Source organism: Gammaproteobacteria bacterium (assembly GCA_028819195.1). Lineage (GTDB taxonomy): Bacteria > Pseudomonadota > Gammaproteobacteria > Pseudomonadales > Azotimanducaceae > Bin55. Next base: position 94,984 of record JAPPMF010000019.1, read on the forward strand.
TCGACGTAGCCCATCGAGTTTATGTGGAATCGCAGCGCATGTACCCAGTGATTCCTTTACAATTCCGGACTGTCATGAATCATCTAGTGATACACGGATTTGATATTCCCAAAGATACTCCCGTAGTTTTTGGTCACACGGCGACACACCATATTGAGGAATGGTTCCCTAATCCTGGTATATTTGATATTGACCGCTATACAGCTCCACGCGACGAACACAAAAATAACGGCGCTTACGTACCTTTTGGTTTGGGAACTCACCGGTGTTTAGGGGCTCGGCAAGTGGAATTACAAATGGCTGTAAATCTGCTGCTCATTGCCCATCACTTCGATATCAGCATATCCCCTGCGAATTTCGATATGACGTTCAATCCTTTCCCTACGGCTGCTCCGACCAAGAAGTTGAAGTTTAGAATTGATCGACGCCGACACAAAATTTGACTTAACGAAGGTCCCAATCTGCTAGCTGTGGTTGATTGTTTCACTCGGTTGCTGACCACCAACGATGTAAGACTCAAACAATCAAATCAATCGTGAATTTAATGTAGATGTGATCTTAGTTCTATCACCTCTGTACATATCTTAAATTAACTTTCATCCGCCGTCCTTTTGGGTTGTGGGTCATACCGTCATAAGCATGTTCTACGTTCGCAAACGGTGGTGGTTCATCGGTCAGATTAAATAGCGACAACGAAATGTCGAAGTTCTTATCGGGAAACAACCACGTGAGAGTCGTGTCTAAAGTGGTGAATCCAGCAACTTCAAAATCACTTACTGGAACTCCTCCAAACCCGTCGTGAGCGCCATCGTCGTCGTAAGCCGAAATGTGGTTTAAATATACACTCGCGCTGAAATTTGAATGGAAATACGAGGCCTGTGTTTGTAACTTCCATTTAGGAATCGGTACCAGTAAAGGGTTGCCAAAATTTAACTTACCCGCACCTGCGACCGAATCCTGAATTTGAAACTCGCCGAATGAAAGTGCGTGCAAATCGAACGTAGAAGTAAACGTACCACTAGCACCTAACCTAAGGCTACCGTTTCCGACATTTACCGAGTTGTTTACCTGCCAATCAAATCCAGAGGTATCAACACCGGGGTAGTTTACTAGCGGCACCTCGACTCGTGTAATGGAACGTGGTTCACAGATTGTTGAAATTTCGTCAGCTCGCCCCTCGGCACAGTAAACAAACTGAGAAACCGAGCTGCGTGTAACTGGATTAGCATATATATCATCGATAGTATCATGCGGTAAACTGCCAATGACATCGTCAAAGTTGTATACCCAATAGTCGATGCTGAATTCCAAACCAGCCTCATTGACAAAGACTAAACCAAAGTTATAGGTTAGAGCTTGTTCCGGGTCTAGATCGGAATCGCCATAAATGTCGACTGGAATCCACGCCCCGACTTGGCTGATATATTGAGTGACAGTTAGTGGAACTTCTTCACGTAAGTCATCTACTGAAGGTGTACGAAATGTAGTCTGTGCGGAAGCCCTGAAGACAAAATTGTCATTTAGTTGAACGCGTGTTGCTACTTTCGGGTCAATACTACTAGCGTGTTCGTAAATTTCATAATTTATTGCCAGCTGTGTATCAATACGATCTCCTTGGTTGATCCCAAGCTCGGCAAATACACGATGAACGCTTTGGTCATTGTCATACGGGTTATAAGCGTTAATGAAAGTGAATACTCCAAACGCTCCAGAGAGACAACTTTTGTCTCCGATTACTGGACAGGGATTACGACTCAAATCACCATGATCATTAGGATTGCCACTTGCATTAAAACGTCGAAATTGATAGCCTGCGGCAAACGCTCCATTGGCAAATACAGGTGCACTGATGGCTGCATCGGCGACGAATAGCGCGGTTTCACTGTAAATATCAGAAACACTATTCATCCAATCCGCTAGTTCTTGCGAATTAGTTTGCGCTGGGTCGTAGTATGGATTTGGTGTTTTGTAATAGGGTGCGCCCGGTAATGAAGAATACTGAACTGCACTACTAAACGGATTGAGGTATTCGCACCCCATCGTACCGGGTAATTTACTAGTCGGCGCTACTCTCATACCGGGACCGAGCGAATTGTCTGCTATGACTCCGACACCACAATTGGGACCTCCATATCCCCGAAATGCGAGAAACAATCTCTCCGTGAGTATAGCTGGAATCGAAACATTGCCGTTAGCAGTGGAATAAGAGAAACCGAGATCCCAGTTATATTCCTTACTTCCAGAAAACATTCCTACACCATCGACCTCGGCTGCGAACCGCCAACTATTTCCCTCTCGCTCAGAGGTACGTTTGGCATAGCCGTTACCAAATGGTCGTCCGCGCCAGTACCAGTTGTCTTGACTAGCACACTCGGTTCGAAAGTTTTGACTATACTCGGTGTTTGCACAGAAAGCGATTCGATTGGGATGTGTCGGGCTTATCTCCATGACTCCGCGATGTAATAGCGGAAATGGGGGATGTGAGGGTTGTGTTTGCCAGTTTGGCGTGTTGGTGTTGGCCCATAAAACTTCAAGATGAAAATTGGTTCCTTCGGTCAATTCTCTGTTTAGCTCGGCAAACATTTTTATGAATGTTGATTCTTCTATCAGATTATCAAACGGTTGGTAATTGAAAATGCAGTAATAAGGATCAACAGCGGGATGGTTCGGATAGCCATTGAGTTCATTACAAACAGGGTCTGTTTTCCCGGACCACTGCACGGCTTTAAGTGTCGCAATCACTTCCTCTCGAGGTGTGGTAGAAGTGTCAACTCCGTCGGGAAACCAGAAATAACCGGGATTGCCGACACTCGACCAGCCCGCACGCCAAGGATCTTGTAACGGACGTAAACTCCACTCACGATCTTCAGCTTCCAACTCACCGCGACTTTCGTATTCGACGGATAAAACCAAATCTGATTCCATCAATTTGGTACCAAATATGAATCCTGTAGAATAATCTTCGCTACTATCAAAACTATCGATGGAGAAGTAAGTTTCTAGTCCTTTAAAGTTTTTACGAGTCACAAAATTGGCAATACCACCAATCGCGTCGGAACCGTAAATAGCACTTGCGCCTTCCTTGAGAATTTCAATCCTACCAATCGAGATGGCGGGAAGAACACTTAAGTCGACGAATCGACCGCCGATCAAGCGCGCCGGTAGATACGTGTGTCGACGACCATTAAAGAGGACTAATGTTCGCGACGCGCCTAATCCACGCAAATTAATGTTGGAAGCAGATTCGGGTATAGCCGCTGGTACACTGCTGTTGTACCAACCACTCCGTTCTCCAACGACACCATTGCTAGCGCCCAGATTCTTCATCAGGTCGACTATCAATGGTTCTCCTTTCTGTACCATTGATTGGCGGTCGAGCACGGTTACTGAGTGTGGTGCGTCTATAGGAGGTTTCTTGATCGCAGTTCCGACAACGACAACCTCCTCTATTTCCGTATTTTCCTGTTCGTTCTGCGCACCGATATTGCCGCCAAACAGAGTAATTAACAATGCAATATAGAGGGTAATCAGTGGAATTTTTGTAGGCATTTTGTTTTCGCTACCTTTGAGGATGGTTAATGAAGTTCAGCATATATATTTTACGTTAGGATTTCTACACTATTTTGTAACCGACGATATCAAGTGTAGATTATTCTATTATGTTTTTCAATCGTTTGTATATAATGTAAAATACCACTAGTTGCAGTACAACCTCCAAGTGAGCCGTTTAGCTGTCGACTTGCTCTCAAATCCGGTAAATCACAACTTAACAAAGAGAAATCACCTTGAATTCTGAAGACCTTCTAATTCACGAAATACACAACCTAGATTTAGTTAATCGACAACCCACACTCGAAAAAGCTTTGTACAAGTACTTGGAACTTTGTCTAGCGAATTATTCTATAGCCCATGTTCACGCATTTAGAGCGCGGCTTGGTTGGTCGGGTAAACCTCCAATTACTTTGCAGGAAGCCGGTAAAATTGCGGGTGTAACCCGTGAACGTATTCGTCAACTAGAACTGCGCATTAAGCGGAGTATTCGAAAAAACACACCCGCCGTAATGTCCAAAATAGCGGACGAATTACCTGAAGACGATGCCGAACTTTGGTCAAACGTTAGTGTACGTTTACGCGCCATAGGTATTACCGAGAATCTCTGGTCGATTCAATCGGTACGGGTGTTGATGCGGCACTTCGGTTTTGATGCTTGGTATTTTGCCGAAGGCGATCAGGACAGTCTCATCGGTGGAATTCCAGCGTCGTATCTAACACAATTTCAGGAGTATATCACCTTGACAAGGCGTATGTGTCGCGCTTCAGGGGCGGTTCCACTCGAGAGTATCGTCCAAGAGGTGCGAGACTCAGGCCGAGAACAAAAGCTTCAACCAACGAATGTCCCTAGTTTAAAGCTCATGTTAAGTTGCATCAGTGACATCGAGTTTCTCCCCGATGATTATTGTTGGGTCACTAGTACACCAACCAATCGTGTTCGCCTTATTAATGTCACGAAAAAAATGTTATCGGTCGCCCGACCACTGAATATGATCGAGATTCATCGTGGACTCGAACGGAAATATTCCTTTCGTAACAAAACCGGTACTGCACTGTATGATGGGATCGTACCACCTATAAGAATCCTGCTAGCGCTTTATGAAAGATATGCAGAATTCAAAGTAAGCGCTGATGATCGAATAGACTACACCGGCGATCTCGATCCACAATCGGAACTTACTCGCCCTGAACATATGATTTATCGCGCATTTATGGATTCGGGTAAACGGATCCTCGATCGCAACACAATCAAATTCTTCGGTGCCGAACGTGGTATCAACATGAGCAGCATGGAAGTAGAGCTGACCTATAGTCCAATCGTCACCAAAATCCAACAGAACAACTGGCGTTTGGTTGGTACCGAACTAACCGGAAGAGAACTCAGTAATCTAGTGTTCAAAACTGAAGAAGAAAGATCGACCCGTCGTCTAATGGGTAAAGGGTTCATCGGTGAAGATCTGTATCGTATTGTGCTGGTCATTCCTAGGTTCGTACACAATTTTGTATCGAGTGTACCATCAGAGATAGGTGGTTTGAAGTTAAAAGCCGCGTTTCTGGACAAGAATGACGTGTCGTTAATTTGTAAAAATGGTGCAATCTTTGGATTCGGAAAGTTTCTCACTGATTCCGGTTATTCGGAAGGGGACTATTTGACTATTACCCTAGATTTGAAAGGATACGGATTTACCTGGACCGTGTCAACAGAGCTACCGGATCTGAGTTTCGCTGGGCAATCGAATCCGACCCCCTAAACATATTAAAACTGTTTAACAGTGTAAATTGCGAGAACACGTGTGTAACAAAAATTTCATTTTTAGGTGTTACACTCTCGTGTATTACACTTCAGTTGACAAGTTTATTCTGTAGGAGCTCTGCCCCGAAGTATTCCAACCCAAAAGATCAAACTCACTCTAAGATCTGTCTGACCTTGATAAAATCATAAATTTAATACAAGGTTTCCATTGTCGTCTATCGTTACCCTTCTTAACCAAGAAATCAACAACATTTCCAGTGACTTTGAAGTATGTGGGGTGGTTAATCATCGTGGGAAGGTGTATCCACTCAATTCTGACACCAAAGTCCTGAGCACGGTATTTGAATTAATTTGCCGACCGATAGTTGTTTCAGTAGCAAAACAACTAGGTTACGAAGTTGTCGAGCCATTAGTGCAAAACTATTACCCTGACTTTTCTCTGGTGAAAAGTGTTGTGACCGATGAGGTTCAACAAGCTAGTCCGGAATTCACTCTCGCTGATAGCCGTTTCGAAAAACCCAAGATCGCCGTCGATATCAAAACCACTTACCGCAACTCGAGGAACAAATTCAACTACACGTTAGGCGGGTATGCCAGTTTTATCAGACCCAGTAGTGAAAGGAAAAACATCGTGTTTCCGTTCAGCGACTACCAAAAACACTACATTATTGGTTTTGTTTACAGTAGGGGGAAGAAAAGCAACCGTGACTCACCGTTCGTATACCCCGTTGATGAGTTAGATAACGTTCCTGTTCCTATCGAGAATATAGAGTTTTTTGTACAAGAGAAATGGCGGATCGCCGGGGATCGAGCCGGTAGTGGTAATACCACCAACATTGGTAGTATTACTGGAACGATCGATGATTTTCGTGAAGGTAAGGGACCTTTTCGGTCGGAAAAAGAATTCTTAACGTATTGGCGCGGCTATGAACGCACGGCCGAACAACGCGCCGCCGCGTATTCCAACCTAGCCGAATTTCGGCGCTTCCAACAACGGCGCCGAATCTGATGCTATCACCGCGGGAGAGAAAACAACGACTTCAGTCATCTCGTGACGTAGTTTCTCGGTCGCCCCTAAATGATAGAAGTGAGATAACGTTCGTTTGGGGTAATTCGAAAACCAACGGTCTACATAATCGTTCCGGCGATACTGATTTTCTAGCCACATTGATAACGCAAAATTGGCGTTAAGCGAACGTAATGCAAAGGCTAGCTCATTCGCTTCCGCCGTGGTAAACCCGTTGTAATAATCAGTATGCCGGCCAATGTAAGGCGGATCACAGTAAAGCATATCGTCTGCTTGGACTTCAGCTAGCGTCTTGCTCCAATCCTGGACAACAAACTCCCAGTCCTTCCCTTGCATCACCGCGCTAGCCCATTCAACTTGATTGACAATCTTCGTAATGAGTGCCGGTCTAAACCGTTCGGGTTTCCGACAGAACGGAACGTTGAATTTACCCTCACGATTAAAACGCATCATTCCATTAAAACACGACCGATTGAGAAAGAGAAAATCTAATGAGTCGCCAACTTCGTTGAAACGCTCGCGCACGGCGTAATAGTGAGATTCGCCGTTGTGGAGTAAAGTCTCGCCTTCGCGTTCAAGATGATCGCGCACTTGACAACCAGTAATGTCGCCATCCCGGACTCTACGATAAAAGTTGATAACGTGTTCGTTCGTGTCAGCCAATAACGCCTTGTTAGGAGCAAGGTTTAAAGCCACCACCCCCGTTCCTAGAAAAGGTTCTACCCACCGGCCTTTGTTGTTCCAAATGATCGACTGCGCGAGCATCGGCACAATTTTGGTCTTAATCCCTTGCATCTTGAGTGGTGGCGACTTTGGCAATATCGTTCGTGGCAAAGCTTTCACCTGGCTTTCTGTTGTGTCCGCATTGATTAGCATGACTTAATCTTTTGAATAGAGCTAACGATTTGGTGAACTAGTATACAACACAACAAAGCGACTTAACAATATCTGTTGGAGTTATCACAAACTCCACATGTTAGTACGCTAACGATTGGGTTAACGACTCAGTATAAGTACGATTCCACTAGTTCCGAGTACCAAAGGAAGCAAAGCCTCCATTCCAATTCCCCACCACAGTAAACTAGCGGTTCCGATTAATCCTAATCCGAGTACCGTTTTATAGATTCGACGCCGTTTATTGCGTTTTTGGGATTGTTGTAATTCGCGCACTTGGCGGCTTTCGTATTCGATCTTCTTTTCTAAACGTTTGATCGTTCGCCTTGCCGTTACCAATAAACTAGGTAGCGTGGGGAGTTCGACAGCAAGTTGTGGTGCGTGATTAAGCACTTGTTGAACGGTCGCAAGCGCACCGTAGCGCTCTTTCATCCATTTTTCCATGAACGGTTTAGCTGTTGACCAAAGATCTAAATCGGGATCAAGTTGCCTTCCCAAACCTTCAATGTGTAGCAGAGTCTTTTGCAACAGTACTAGCTGAGGTTGTACTTCCATGTCGAAACGCCGAGAGGCAGTGAATAGATCGAGTAAGAACTGCCCAAAAGAAATTTCAGATAGCGGTTTTTTAAAAAACGGCTCGCACAACTTTCGAATCAACATTTCGAACTCAGCTAGATCGCCATCGTCTGTGATCCATCCAGATTCAACGTGCAAACGAGCGATTTCAGCGTAATCACGATTGAAAAAAGCGACGATATTGAGTGCAATAAAAGTTTGATCTTCTTCGGTTAATGAACCAATAATCGCGCAATCGACCGCGATGTAGGACGGATTTTTAGGGTCAGAAACATCGACAAATATGTTTCCTGGATGCATATCAGCGTGAAAAAAGTTGTGATTAAATACCTGCGTAAAGAAAGTCTCGACTCCACGTTGGGAAAGTACCTTTAAGTCAGTTCCTTTCTCGCGTAATAAATCGATCGAATGGATCGGTATACCTTCAATTCGTTCCATTACTAGAACTTTTTTCGTCGTTAGGTGGTTGTACACGCGCGGTGCATAAAGCAACGGTGAATTTGCAAAGTTTTGCCGTAATTGGACTGTATTTCTTGCTTCGTTTTCTAAGTTTAGTTCACCGACAATCGTGGTTTCGTAGTCATTCACAACATCGACTAAATGTAATCGTCTGGCGATATGAGAAACTCTTTCTAAGAATTTAGAGACTGCTTGCATCATGCGTAAATCGCGCATGATTTGTTCTTCTACCTTTGGACGTATGACTTTGACGACTACTTTGGAGTCGTCGAGTAAAACAGCTCCGTGTACTTGCGCTAGTGATGCAGAGGCGATGGGTTCGGTGTCAAACTGCGCAAACACATCGTTGAGTGATTTTTCGAGACTTGTTTCAATCAGTTCGATAGCTTTGTCTGAGGAAAATGGTGGTACTTGATCCTGTAATTTTGCGAGCTCATCGGCGTATTCAACTGATAGAAGGTCACGACGGGTTGACAACGTTTGACCGAACTTTACAAAAATTGGTCCGAGATAGATAAGTGCTTCTCGCACACGAACGGCGGTAGAAGTTTTGGGTAGCGGTAAATAACTAGATAATAGAAACCACCGCGACCAGTGATTTTTGAGAATCTCGACTAGTGCCGTATCAAGTCGAAAACGTAGAACGACCCAAAGGACTAGAAAGAAAAGACCGAACGGAATCAAGGATTCTCAAGGGCTCGAATACGATCCTCCAGTTGATTGACGGCTTTTTGTAGTTCTCGCAACTGCAAGGTGAGCTCTTCGATTTGTGCATTATCTTTTCGGTTTACCGTGAATTCACTTGCTAAGCCTTCGATTGTGGAACGCGCAGCGGCCACGCCGAGTTCGGCTTTTGATTGAACCTTGTCGGCAAATGATCCAGCGTCAAAACTCGGCTTAAAAATCTTGCGTAAATGTTCGAGTAAATCACTATCGCCGTCAATTTCGGTGTTTGACTCTAAATCCGTTAGCAGAGTTTTACCAACATCCACAACTGAACCGGTAATCGAAAGATCAGGTTCGTTCTCTGTATAAGTAGCTACGTTTGCTTCGCCGTCCCGAAACAAGACATAAACGGGGTTGTTTTCTACGTTTAAGAGCACTAATTTTCCTTCGAGTTCATTAACAGTAGCGCGGGCTTGTGGGTCAATCGCCAACCGTGCCTTGATAGCCGCTTCAACTGCGCTCGCTGATGTTGATTGTAGTATAGTCATCGAATTCCTGTGTGGATTGAGACAATCCCTCCTAATAAATTTTCAAATTGACATTCGTGTAAACCGCAAGCTTCCATCGCGAGGTGAATCGCTTCCGGTTGTGGATGTTGTTGGATAGATTCTACCAGATAACGATAGGGTTTGCTGTCGCCGACCACGATTTGACCGATGATTGGCCAGGCACAGCAATAGGTTTGAAATAGTTTTGATAACCGAGTCGATTTAGCATGTGAGAAATCAAGCAGAGATAACCGACCACCTCGTTTCAATACTCGATAACACTCCTCAAGGGTCAGGTCGATATAACTCATGTTGCGAATACCGAACGCCATCGTGATACAGTCAAAAGTTTCATCAGCTAATGGCAAAAATTGGGCATCGGCGAGTAAGTAATCGACATTCGCAAAACCAGCATTCAACATACGGTTACGGCAGTGACTAAGCATGGAACTATTGAGATCCACAGCTGTAATCCTACCGCTGCCAGACAGACGTGATGCAATTAGTTGTGTGATATCTCCCGTTCCGCAAGCAATGTCTAGGACCTGACCGTTTTGTGGTATGCTCGCCGAATCAATAAATATTCGTTTTAAGATTCGGTGTGTGCCTAACGACATGATGTCGTTCATCAAGTCGTAGCGTGGGTTTACGGTTTCGAATACTTGGTCGACCAGCTCCGTTTTTTTGCTGCTTGGAACCTTCTGATTGCCAAAATTTACTAGAGAATCGGTTGAGTTCATTTATTTTCTGGGGTCCAAGTTCCAACAGGAATTGTAGACAAACGCGAACAGTTAGCCTCTTTGAGTTGTCGCAGATACTCGGTCCAATTACGTTCATGGTTTGTTGCTAATTCGAATAGGTAGTCCCAAGAGTAAATCCCCGTATCGTGTCCGTCCGAAAAACTCAGCCTTATCGCATAATTCCCGATGGGGTCGATTGCTTGAATTTTGACTTCTTTTTTGCCACTTTGTAGTTGGTATTGATCTGGAGAATGTCCGCGTACCTCTGCCGATGGTGAATAAACTCGCAAGTACTCGGCGGTGAGTTCATGTACACTTCCATCAGGATAAGTTAACTTTAGTTGCCGTGCCTTGGAGTGGTATTCGATATTCACCGGTTGCATTGCAGTCAATCTCGTTACTTAAAGAATGTAACGGGATAAGTCTTGATCTTTAATGAGCTCTTTTAACTGTTTATCGACGTACTTGCCGTCAACGTGGAGCGCTTTTTCAGTATCGCCGCCGGTAAACGCAATTTCTTCCATCAAACGTTCAAGAATCGTATGCAGTCGCCGAGCCCCGATGTTTTCAGTATTTTCGTTCACTTCGCAGGCGATTTCAGCTATACGGTTGAGACCATCTTCCGAAAAAGTGAGATTGACACCATCAACCGCTAAAAGTTGTTGGTACTGGTCCGTGAGTGACACCTTGGGTTCAACGAGAATCCGGCGAAAATCCTCGGTAGAAAGGGCACTGAGTTCCACTCGAATCGGTAGGCGTCCTTGAAGTTCGGGGATGAGATCAGAAGGTTTCGATAAGTGAAAGGCACCGGAAGCGATAAACAATATGTGATCTGTCTTAATCATGCCGTATCGGGTCGATACGGTACTGCCCTCAATTAGCGGTAACAAATCACGTTGTACCCCTTCTCTGGAAACATCGACGCCGTGATTGCTGCGTTTCGCTACTTTATCAATTTCGTCTAAGAACACGATCCCCGATTGCTCGACTGCATCAACTGCTTGCGACTTCAATTCTTCTTCATTGATGAGTTTCATCGCTTCCTCATCGTGTATTCGTCGCTTCGCATCACGCACCTTGAATTTTTCGCGTTTTTTCCGGGAACCTGTAACCGATTGAAACATGTCCTTCAAATTACTAGCCATGTCTTCGAGTCCGGGTGGAGCGAGGAATTCCATCCCTATAGGAGAATCTTTTGAGGTTACTTCGACTTCGATTTCTTTGTCGTCCAACAAACCGCTACGAAGGTTTTGTTGTAAGTCTCGCTTAAAACTCAACGGTTGACTTTCGTCGTTGTTGTAGCCACCAAGGTGACTGTTTTCTGTTGTCGTTAGGGCATTTAGAATTTTGTCTTCAGCTGCGAGTGTAGCTCTTTGTTCGACTTGGTGGAGGGCTTTTTCCCTGAGCATTTTGAAAGCTACGTCGATTAAGTCTCGGATGATTGATTCGACATCTCTACCAACGTAGCCAACTTCGGTGAACTTGGTTGCTTCGACTTTGATGAATGGTGCATTCGCCAGTCTTGCTAACCGCCGGGCGATTTCTGTTTTTCCTACGCCGGTCGGTCCAATCATGAGAATGTTCTTCGGCGTAACCTCTTCCCGAACGTCGTCTTCTAGCTGCATGCGTCGCCAACGATTTCTCAGCGCAATCGCGACTGCGCGTTTTGCTTGATCTTGTCCGATGATATGTCGATTCAGTTCATGAACGATTTCTCTGGGAGTCATAACACTCATCGAACTTATAGCACCTCTATGGTTAGATGGAGATTGGTATAGATACAAATCTTACCCGCAATTGTCAGTGCTTCACGGACGATTTCTTCGGCGTCTAGGTTTGAATGATTGAGGAGTGCGGTCGCCGCGGCTTGAGCATACGGACCACCTGAACCGATGGCGATTAATCCGTCATCAGGTTCGATCACGTCGCCGGTACCGCTGATTAGCAGCGACTTTTCTTGATCGGCAATGATTAATAAAGCTTCCAATCGTCGTAACATACGGTCGGCTCGCCAATCTTTTGCGAGTTCCACAGCGGCTCGCTGTAGATTCCCATGATAGCGTTCCAGCATTCCTTCAAAACGTTCGAAGAGCGTGAAGGCATCGGCAGTACCCCCAGCAAAACCAGCGATAACCTTATTGTTGAATAGTCGTCGAACTTTTACCGCTCTGTCTTTCATGACAGTATTACCCATCGATACTTGTCCGTCAGAACCTAGTACGACTTTACCATCGCGACGGACACAAACGACTGTGGTGTTTCTAAATTTCATGTCAAGTAAGTAAGGAATTCACATTTTGGATTGTTATTCATCTTTTGTTATCGGTACAAGATAGGGAAGTATGTTTCTGTCCTTTAGTCGATCGGCGTCAGCGGTAGTATCTTCAACGGTATCGTATGGTCCGATAATGACTCGATATTGAATGGAAGAATCGTCAGCGGTGATCGTTGTCGTGTAAGCATCATATCCGTCGCGCAACAGTGAAGCGCGCAGCGCGTCGGCTCTATTCTCACCGCGGAACACACCCACCTGTAGCACATACCCAGTGATTTCTCCTTCGTTCGTTGCAACTTCTGCGAGATTGTCGTCGATGGCTGGTGTGGGGACTTCCACGGAAACTGGTTCAGTTGTTTCCTGACCAGTTGCATCGTCCACTAGATCTTGGTCGCGATTTTTCGGTGTCGCACCAACGGACTCTGCATCGGTATGTTCTAGCCGAGAGGGGAATTCAAATTGAACGTCGGGGTAAGCTTTTTCCCATTCTGGGAAGGTCCTTAAGAATGCGGCATCGGGGTCAACAAAGCGACTACCAAAATAGTAAAACGCGGTGGTTCCGATGATACCGAGGGTGAACCCGACGACAGCCCATGGAATGCCAACCGAAAAGGTTACATCTGTTTTCGAACCTTTATTCTTTTTAGTGGAACTTGCCATTTTGTTGAGAGTATTGTCTAGACTATTTTGTCGGCGACAAATGATAAACTCGTTCGAGTATGGATAAGAATGTTATAGTTTTACGGAATAGCTCCGCAATGGAACATATCGCATTTGGTCTCTGTATTTTAGACCTTGTACCCCCACTACTCGGTAAGGTAGTCTTAAATTAGTCCATTGACCCGCATTTTTACATTGTGTTACGGGTGTTACCTTGTACGGATGGTTCCGCGTACACATCGGACTGATTCCGGTCAAGGTACCGTCTTTAGGTAGATAGAGTAGCTTTCATGTTTCACTGATTTTCTTCCTAACTGGTTTGATTTGAGCTTGACAGGTCGGTACGAGCAGAGATTTGACAATTGTCGACTTGCCGCTTCTGTCAATAATGTTAAGATTATGATATTGAGTCCAATATTTTTGAGCAAGACGTTCTTTTCTAGTCGATCTGGATTCGTATGTTTGATTTTCTAACCGATCTTTTCGCTTTCCTGGGTGAATTTTTCAACTCAATTCACCCTTTGATAATCAAGATTTTGAAAATCGGTATTTGGTTAGGTTGTATCGGTGTATTTTCGGCAGTACTGCTAGTGAACGGGATGTTTCTCTATCTTGATCCGAAAAACCCAGATCCGGAAACTTATCAAAACCATGAACCAGAACATCCACTTCGTGTGTTTTCGTCCGACGGAGCTCTGCTTGCTGAGTTTGGTAGTCGCCGAGTAATTCCGATTAAAGATATCGCAGAAGTGCCGCAGGATTATTTGGATGCAGTTGTCGCGATCGAAGATAAAAGGTTCTATACACATTCAGGTATTGATTGGTTCTCCTTAGCCAAAAACACCTTTGCGCATCTCGTTGGAAGTAAAAATAAAGGCGGAGCTTCGACAATCACGATGCAACTTCCACGAAACGTTGCGGATCTATCGCGTGAAAAAACGCTTATTCGAAAATTCCGAGAGTTATTGTTAGCACTTCAAATCGAACGTGAACTCTCCAAAGACGAAATTCTCAAACTCTACGTCAACGTGATTCCCTTCGGGAAACACGCCTACGGTGTTCAAGCCGCAGCTTATACCTACTACGATAAACCGGTTCACGAATTAAATTTAGCCCAACTTGCTATGCTTGCCGGTATCCCAAATAGACCGGAGAAGGGTAATCCTATCAATGATCCGGAGTGGGCTAAACAGCGTAGAAATGTTGTGTTAAAACGAATGTTTGCTGAGAAATTTATCAACGATGAGGAATATGAAATAGCCCGCGCAGAACCAGTCACGGCGCGATCTTACGGTCGTAAGATTGATCTACAGTCGTCGTATCCGGCGGAACTGGCACGACAAGAAATAGAAGGTGAGTTTGGCAAAGAGATCTACACTGGATACACCATTTATACCACCATCGACGTCGATCACCAACGCGCCGCTCAGCAAGCAGTAAAGAACGAACTGCAGAACTATGATCATAGTAGGGGTTACCGAGGTCCTGAACGACGAATCGTTGTCGATTTGGATTCTCCTGATCTAACTACCACGTTCATTGGTGAACTTAGATCGGAAAAACCTATCGGACCACTGGAACCGGCTGTCGTAACAGCAGTTTATGAACAATCATTTGATGCCATTCTGAAAGACGAATCAGAGGTTACTGTTCTTTGGGATGGGATTTCTTGGGCGCGCCGTTCGTACGGTTCATCGGGTGTCGGCAGTAGACCTACGGTCGCTTCCGACGCGGTGGCAGTAGGACATCTTGTTCGATTACAAAATGTCTCAGGTCGCTGGTATTTGACACAGGTACCGGAGGTGCAGGGAGCTATCGTTGCTGTAGTACCGCGAACGGGCGCGATTACTGCTATGGTAGGTGGATACGACTTTGAAGTAACGCAGTACAACCATGCTACCCAAGCCGCTAGACAACCGGGATCTGGTTTTAAACCTTTCGTTTACACCGCCGCACTAGCGAATGGTGTTACACCTGCCACGATATTTCTAGATGCTCCCTTGATATTTGACGATTCGAGTTTAGAGACGCCATATCGTCCACGTAATTTTTCGGGAGATTATCGTGGTCCTACAAGACTACGGGAAGCACTCTATGAGTCAATCAATTTAGTGTCGATTCGAGTCCTTGAACATATTGGCGCATCCAAGGTACAAGATTATGTGTCTCGATTCGGGTTTCCTAAGCACAAATTACCGAACAATACACAGTTGGCTATCGGCGGCGGTAATATGGGAATGTCTCCCCTTGAGTTAGCTACTGCATATGCTGTGATCGCCAATGGAGGATATCGCGTTCGGCCGCATTTGATACAAAAAGTTGTTACCCATGCTGGAGAAACTGTCTTTGAACCACTTCGTGCCAAGGTGTGTGACTCCTGTGGACATGTGAACACGGGGTTCGATGAAGAATTGTGGCATCACAATGCAAATTTCGAGCTCGAAGTCGAGCTCAAGGGAAGTAGTTATGTTTTGGCGGCGAAAAATGTTTTGGATCCGCGCATAGCGTTTCTCATGGACTCTATGCTCAGAGACGTTGCGCGTGTTGGAACAGCGGAACGCGCCACAGTAACTCTCGGTCGAAATGATTTAGCTGGTAAAACAGGCACTACAAATGAAGCGGTGGACACTTGGTTTAATGGGTACCAGCAAAATCTCGTCGCAACAGCTTGGGTGGGCTACTCAGATCGACGTTCATTGGGAGAACGAGAATACGGTTCAACCCGTCCACTATCAATCTGGATTGAATTTATGCAAGAAGCGTTACGCGAGGTACCTGAATTTATACCCGAACCACCAGATGGGATTGTGAGTGTCTATGTTGATTCGACTTCCGGTGAGGTTGTTCACGCCGCCGAACCTAACGCGATGTTAGAGTATTTTCTATCGGAAACCGCACCGTCGCAGGAATCAGTTGTAGGAACTAGGGACGAACAAGAGCTTGTCGACCCTGAAGACATTTTTTAGATTTACTTCACGATCTTAACAAAGTCCCCAGCACGTGGTTCAGCATTGGGGTGATGTCCATTGATTAAACGAAGCATCTCTTCCGCGTGTTGCCGTATAGGACTTTCCTTAGCAAATTCGGCATAGGTGTCCCCGGGTTGAGCTACGATCACACGGATTCTCACTAATTGTTCATGCTCTAAATCATCTTTGGATAAATTGCGAATACCTTTGATTACGGTTCTGATTGCGTCACGCAACTCCTTTTGACTACCTTTTGTACCGGAGTCTCCGCGAATAACGTAGTAGTCATAGCCATGCCGGTGAACGGCAAGAAGGGCACCAGTGGTGTCTTCGTCGGTGATTTCCAACTCGGCAAGATATACTGATTTAGAATCGTCTATTTCAAGCGAGGTTACTTCCTTGATATCCAGACGCTGTAACACATCGGTTACGAGCTCTTCCGGGGAAATTTCTTGATCGATTACAAGTCGATCAATAGTGATCTCTGCTTCTGAGGGACCACCAGGTGCTTGTCCGACGACCCGAGTTTGCTTCAGTCTCACTTTCCAATCAACCGGAAATTCAATGACTAAACGTAGTGATTTATCGTAAATGATGTGACCGTCGCGGGTCCCGATGTTCTGTTCTACACCATAATTCAGTCCGTCGATCATTTCCCAAAAATCGCGCACCGGTTCAACAATGGTGTCGGAGTATTTTGGTAGAGCTACCTGTACGGCTTCGTGCAATCGTTTATCGTTTTGCGGGTGCGTATCGAACAATCCGTGGTAACTTGGTGGTTGACCTTTGACCTTACGAGCAAACATTTCTTGGTCTTTGAGTACGTGTACTGCATCGATAACCGATAACGGGTTGTAGCCAGCGGCAGCAATGATTTCTGCGCCAATTCGGTCAGCTTCAAGTTCTTGATCACGACCGTACCCGGAAAGATAGGTTTGAAATGCTGCATGTGTTGCTTGTCCCGCTTCATATCTACCGGTTAGGGCTTGTGCAGCTATAGCCAAGCCAGAACCTAATAAGGAAGCCCGTCGTCGTTTAGCACCATGGCGCGCGACTACGTGTCCAATTTCATGACCAATTACTGCGGCGAGCTGGGCTTCCGAATTCATATACATAATCAATCCACGATTTACGTAGATATAACCATCTGGCGTGGCAAAGGCATTGAGCCCGGGGTTATCGAGTACAAAAAAGTAGTATTCTTCGCCGGCGTCGTCCGAGTACGAAAGCAATTTTTGCCCTAACTCGTCAACATAATCTTGCCATTCGGGGTCATCGTAGAATTCATCGCTATCCATGAACTCGTTATAGAGTTCTGCACCCGTTCCTGCAGTCAGCGAGAGCGCAAACAACGAAACCGTTGATACGATTAGAAAGATAGTCTTGGAAACACTCATAGATCGAACACCTTTTGTGGATTGGGTTGTTCTAGCCAAGCGAAGTTTGTCCGAACCTGCTCTTGAAGCGTTCTACACGGCCTGCGGAATCTACAATCTTTTGTTTACCCGTATAAAAGGGATGGCATTGTGAGCATACTTCGAGTGTCAGATTGTTGCCTAGAGTTGAGCGGGTAGTGATTTCGTTACCGCAACTACATTTAGCTGTCATAGTTTTGTATTCAGGGTGAATACCTGACTTCATGGTATGGTCCTCAAGAAGATATTTGAATCGATACTTTTAATATTTTAACGTAACGGTGATTGAGTTTTCTATATTGGTATACGAAAGATTAGAAAAATCTGGTTGATAAAACAAATGGATATTTCCAACAATAATATTTAAAACTGTCTATACGTATAATATTTTCACATGCGTAGATTACTGCCCAGAGTTAAAGATAGAGACCCGAAATGCCTCAAGTACTACAAGTCGCCATTCCTCGTCCTGTGGGGACGACTTATGACTATGTAAATGCTGACTCCCAACTGAGGGTACCAGTCGGTGTCCGAGTCATGGTACCGTTTGGTCATGTTCGAACCGTTGGAGTTGTTTTAGGTCAGAGCGAACACACTTCTTATTCGGGTACTCTGAAAGCCCCGAGTAAGTACATTGAATATGAACCGATTCTTCCGCCCGATATGATTGAATTGGTCAAATGGTTGTCTTCCTATTACCATTATCCGTTAGGTGCTGTGCTTGAAGTCATCCTACCCACTGAAGCGATGCGCGGTCGCCCTGTTATGGAGCAGAATGAATTGCTTTGGTCTTGCGTTGATCCCGAAAGTACTCGTGATTTCAAACGGGCACATCGACAACAGGAGTGTTGGTACTTCGTTAAGCAACATGGAAGGGTATCCGACACCAAATTACGTCAAGCCAATATCGAGAAATCAGTTCTTAAGGCGTTAGAAAAGAAAGGCTTGCTTGAAAGTAAAAAGTTGCAACGGGAGTACATCTATAAGCCAGCCGAATACGAACTTTCGAAAGAACAAACAACTGCAGTTCGTTTAATCGAAGAAAACCTTGGTCAGTTTCATGTTCACGTGCTTGATGGTGTCACGGGTAGTGGTAAAACTGAAGTTTACATCCAAGCTATCAAAAAGGTCTTAGCCAAAGGTCAGCAAGTTCTCGTTTTAGTGCCGGAGATTGGTCTCACTCCACAGACCGCTAATGTCTTTCAAAGTCGTTTTGGTCATGTTGATGTATTGCATTCAATGCGAACCAATGTTCAACGATTTGATGTATGGTCGCGGGTGGTAACCGGTGAAGCTAAACTGGTAATTGGGACGCGGTCGGCGATTTTTGCCCCATTTCGCAATTTGGGGCTCATTGTTGTCGACGAGGAGCATGATTCCTCTTATAAACAGATTGAATCTTTGCGGTATTCTGCGCGCGATGTGGCGATTATGCGGGCAAAGTTACTTGAAATACCTTGTGTTCTGGGCAGCGCGACGCTTTCCCTTGAAACAGTAGCTAATTGTCGCGAAGGTCGTTTTCAGTTATCGAAACTTACCCATCGACCCGGTACCGCCCAAATGCCCGACTTCAATATTTTGGATATCAAAGGTGAGATCTTACAAGGTGGTATTGCACCGAAGTTACTTAACTTGATTTCACAACATCTCGAAGCGAACAATCAAGTACTGGTTCTACTCAATAGGCGCGGGTACGCAACGTCGCTAATTTGTCATTCGTGTGGCTGGCGTAAGCGTTGTGACGAATGCGATGTTATGTTGACGTTTCACGAAGTACCGGAGAGGATTCTTCGTTGTCATTATTGTGAGAAACGTTATGCGATACCCGATGAGTGTCCAGACTGTTCAAGCACCAATTTAGTCCACATCGGAACAGCAACACAGAAAACAGAGGAAGTATTAAAGGAACACTTCGAGAATGTGCCGGTACATCGGGTCGATCGTGATGTGATTAACACTCAGCCAAAATTAGCGCGGTTATTTGTTGACCTGCAGAATCCGTCGCGCAGTATTTTGATTGGTACCCAAATGCTTGCGAAAGGACATCATTTACCACATGTCACTCTCGTGGTGGTATTAGGTGCTGATTCTGGTTTTCTCAGTTCCGATTTTCGGGCGCCGGAACGTACTGCACAGCTGATTGTACAAGTCGCGGGTAGGGCTGGTCGTGCGGAAAAACGCGGTGAAGTTTGGATTCAAACTTATGATCCAGACCACCCACATTTGACTTCGTTATCGGAAAAGGGCTACCCGGGATTTATGGATACTGAATTAATGCTGCGTAAAGATGCTGGTTTCCCGCCGTACCGATATTTGGCATTACTAAGGTCAGAAAATGTCAATGCTGAAGAAGCTGAACTGTTCTTAAGGTCGATTGCAGAGTCGTTGGTTAGTAGACCGGTTACAGTTCTCGGTCCAGCTCCTTCGCCAGTGTCTCGAGTCTCTAATCGTTGGCGGTTTCAATTAGCCATACTTGCGGAACACCGCAAACAACTACACGATGCGTTAGACGCATTAAGTGTAGATACGAAAACCCGCAAGAATTATCGGTTCTCGATTGATGTTGACCCACTGGATATGACTTGACCGCTAGATCGATTTGTATTACCAAATTGTTGTCGAATTAGAGTATTCGTTGTCTTACTCTAGTAGGTCAAGTAACTCATCAGTTGCTTGTTGTAGGTAGACATCTTCTGGAAACTCAAGCGTTGCGCGATTTAACACCTTCATAAATTCAGAATTTTCATCGCGCAACGCCAACCATTCCAACCACAGTTGAAAAACCATTGATCTTCCCCAAGTGGGTGAATGGGTAAGCGATGCGTTGGTAGGTGAAACTTCAAGTGCTTGATGGATCGTCGCTTCGACGTCTTCATCTATACCAAAACCTGGGATCGGACGTACTGCGAGCATTGTTTGTGCAACTTTCGTTCGCAAGTTTTCTGAATCTAACTCGATTGCTGCATCGAGGTGGTCTTGCATACTGAGAACTAGTTCAAAAGTATTGTCAGGTTCATGTTTGACCCTTAACCTATACAAGATTGCCAAAAGTGCCTGTACCTCGACAGATTTATTTTCTATACTATCGAGTGTTTGTATCGTTTCGATGAGTAACCGTTTTACTTGATCAGATTCACCGAAACTTTCTTCAACCAAGATTAGATTGAACGAAACATACGCGTACCAATAAGTCCGGATACTTTCAGATACAACACCGTTCTTGTTGGGGGGAGAGAGTAATTGGTACTTGAGTTGATACAGGTCTTGCGGATCTTGTCGTTGCAGGGTTCGGTTCCTCAGTGCAAACGTACGTGCTTCAAGGGTATCCCAAGAAAATTCCCACTCCGGATCGTCAGTTAAAGTATCTTGGCTCGACTGGTGGGTTTGAGAGTCTTCAATGTCGTCTTTGTCAATAGGTTGGCAAGCGGTGAGAAACAATACTAGAAAAACCAACAAAGACAGGAAACGTATTTTCACAATAACTCATCGTTGTAAATCTGGTAGTTTCTAGTATAACAAGAATCACGCAACTATGATGAACTCGTATCTAGAAATGGTAAAGAACGTTGCGTATTCTTTGATCGAACGAACTAACTTAATCAGAGGTTCCGTATACCACCAAACTTTATTTGTTTAGACATCGGATTTTTGCTATAACGAAAACCACAATTTTGCGACACTCAATCCTAAAAACCATATCGCGAGTTTGTTGAGTTCGTGATACTGTGGATTGTCGTCAGCCTCGAGAACAGACTTTGGTGCTGCGTAGATTTCTTCGATGTGTTCCGAGAGTAAGCGTTAATTTATCCTATTTTTCTAGGGTAAAAACTTCGCCTGAAAAACTTGACTTTTTTAAACGTATAATAAGCAGATGAAAGTGTGTTCTTTCACTAGTCAATCAAAAAAGAATAAGGAAAACCACTGATGAAAATCTACCGATTTATCGTTCCAGTGCTACTGTTCTTTGGGGGGAGTGAACCTATACGGAGAAAACGGAGGTGTTAATGGTTTTAACACTGGTAACTGCCAAGGTGTTTCTTTATGGGCACCA
>JAPPMF010000011.1:0-19843 GCA_028819195.1 Gammaproteobacteria bacterium
GAATAACTCAATGTTAGATTCTAGCAATTTTGAATTAAACACACCTTCCTTAACTTTGTCGTAAGTTCAAATATTTCTTTTTCGAGACGTTGAATCTCTGTAGTGTTCATTCCTATCTCCTATTGTTAAAGCATTACGTGTGAAATCCTTGATCGTCAGAAGATCACGAATTTTTCAACCTTTGCGTCAGATTTGACGCAATCATTGTGTTCTTTGGACTTCAAAGTATTCAGACAATCCGAGATTAAGTCGGTCGGGAAAGGGACTTCACTACTATAATTTTTTGTTCTATATTGTACGAAGATTGTTCCATGAGACGAAAAGAAAGAGGTATCCACGAATTTTTTGCCAACGATCCCAAAGCCGCTGACTGGCAAGCTTGGGGCCGACGAAGCAGTTCCATCACAAGACGCGGTTTCGTTACCGGTTTGTCCACTTTGAGCACGTTGGTTGGTGCCCGTATCGTATTTGCTAACCAAATGCCCGCCGGACTCATTCCAGCTGCTATTGCAGATTCCGCTGACGAGTTTGAGATTGCTGGTAAAGAAGGACTAACTTTACTGAATGATCGTCCGGTAAATGCCGAAACTCCCGCCCACTTGCTTAACGATCAGGTGACACCGTCACATCGCCTATTTATCCGAAATAACGGTATCCCACCCGTCAATGTAAATGCTGAAACATGGACGCTAACAATTGAAGGTGAATCGGTGATAAATTCAAAAACCTATTCCATCAAAGATCTACAGTCAAACTTTGAAAACATCAACCGACAATTAGTTCTAGAATGTGGGGGCAATGGGCGATCCGAGTTCAATCCACCAGCTTCTGGAAATCAGTGGACACTGGGTGCTGTTGGTTGTCCTGAATGGAATGGAGTGAGATTAAAGGATGTACTGAATGATTGCGGATATAAAGACGATGCAGTATATGTTGCCTATTATGGTCTTGATAAACATCTTACTGGTGTAGCTGATCGTGTTCCGATCTCGCGCGGAGTCACGATTGAAAAAGCCTTAGATCCAGAATCCATGATCGCGTGGGGGATGAATGGTAGTGACCTACATCCGATGAATGGTCATCCATTGCGATTAGCCATCGGTGGTTGGCCCGGGTCTGTGTCAGGTAAATGGATCCACAAAATCGTTATTCGAGATCGAGTGCATGACGGCCCAAAAATGGCACCACCTTCATATAGTGTTCCGTGCGATCCTGTCGCACCTGGAACAACTGTCAGTAACGACGATATGTGTATCATTCATTCGATGCCTGTAAAGTCTCTCATTACCTCACCGCAAAGCGGAATTAGATTAAACATTGATAAGAAATTGATGGTTAATGGTCATGCCTGGGCAGGAGATCTTTCCGTGTCGGAAGTGAAAGTTTCAATTGACTTCGGCCAGACTTGGTCAGCTGCCAAATTACAACAACCAGCCAACAAATTTGCTTGGCAACACTGGGAGTATGAAACGACTCTTCCTTCGCAAGGTTATTATGAAGTGTGGGCTCGTGCTATTGATTCAGATGGTGTCTCGCAACCCATGGTAATGCCAAATTGGAACCCAAAAGGATATTTGAACAATGCCTGCCATCGTATTGCTGTATACGTTAGCTAGTTTTATTGCCTTAGCGCCGCTATCCGTTGTATCGACTGCTGAATCCGAATCAGGTAAAGAGATAACGGATACCAAATTAATCAAAGATGCGAAAGGTACCTGGAAGTTAATCGAAACTCAATGTACTCTTTGTCATTCCACGCAACTGATTTCCCAACATCGGTTAAACGCTGACCAGTGGTTGAAATCGATCAGACGGATGCAGAGTGATGAAGGGTTATGGGATTTAGGTGACGACGAAGCACCAATTATGGAATATTTGACTGCTAACTATGGAGTCGACCCCAATCAGAGATCGGCACGCGAACGGAGAAAGCCGTTAAATCAACAACCGCTTGAAGAGGTATTGCCAGAACCGACCGACGACACGGTTGAAGACTCGAAAAACTCCAACACGGAAGCAGCCGAACAATAGAGAAAATACGCTCCATTACGGTTTTCGACGAAGCTTCGCATACATGATTATCCGTCAATCTATAGCGAGAAATCACCATAAACTTCGATAAGTACGATTTGAACTCGTTGTATTACGATGAGTTCTTCAATACTGACGGTACACCACGTCCACATTGTCAGTTGTTATTCGATGAATTGCAGAACAGTTCCGTCGAAAAGCTGGAAGGGATTCAAGAACGGGTGACTCGAACCTTTTCAACACAGAGTATCTCGTTCACACTTTATGGAGAGGACGAACAAACTGAACGAATCATCCCCATTGATTGTATTCCGCGAATTTTGCCAGCCGATGAGTGGGAACGACTAGAAGCTGGGTTGATACAAAGAGTCACTGCACTGAATCGGTTTGTTGTCGATGTCTATAGTAAAGCGCAAATTTTGACAGACGGTGTAATACCACATGACTTAGTTTTGGGATGTGCTCAATACCGGATCGAAATGCGAGGTGTGCCCATACCGTTGTCAACGCCAATCGGTATTTGTGGTACGGATTTAGTTCGTGTCAACGAAGGATTTCGAGTCTTGGAGGACAATCTCAGAGTCCCGTCGGGAGTTTCTTACATGATCGCTAATCGGCAGGCGACGAAAACCAATTTTCGAAATTTGTATCGCCAGTATAGTGTTCGAGAGGTAGAAAATTATGGTGAAGTACTATATGAAACATTGCGCGAATTCGCACCACACAGTCAAAGTGATCCGTGTATTGCGTTGTTAACTCCAGGGGTATTCAATTCGGCGTTTTATGAGCACATGTTTCTCGCCGATGAAGTGGGGGCAGAGCTAGTTGAAGGTCGAGACCTAATTGTCAATGACGGTTACGTATATATGCGTACGACCTCAGGTTTACGGAAGGTGGATGTTATTTATCGCCGAATCGACGACGATTTTTTGGACCCACTGTTCTATCGGGAAGACTCGATTTTAGGAGTCCCGGGACTTATGCATGTATATCGCAAAGGCAACGTTGCGCTTGTTAATGCACCCGGGACTGGTGTCGCCGACGACAAAGCCATTTACGCTTATGTTCCGAAGATCATTCAGTACTACTTGGCTGAAGAACCAATCCTCCAGAACGTTGAAACCCATCTTTGTCGCGATCCAGATTCGTTGCAGTATGTTCTCGATAACCTTGAGCACTTAGTGGTAAAACCCGTAGGAGGGTCAGGTGGTTACGGCTTGTTCATTGGTTCACGAGCTAGTTCAAAAGAACGCGATGCGTTTCGAGTTACATTACAAGAAAATGCGGCTCAATACATTGCTCAACCTGAACTACAACTATCGAAATCTCCGTGTTGGATAGATCGACGATTTCAATCTCGCTGTGTGGATTTACGACCATTCATTCTGAGCGGCATGAACTGTCGATTAGTCGGTGGTGCATTTTGTCGTATCGCATTACCTGAAGGTAGTCTAGTGGTAAATTCTTCACAAGGTGGAGGGGCTAAAGATCTATGGGTGGCTGACGCCTCATGTTAGCTAGAAGTGCAGCTGGTTTGTATTGGATGGGACGCTATCTTCGTCGTGTCGAACATGTGAGTCGGTTGATGGAAGTCCAAGTCGATGCCTTGGTCGATCAATCACTCGAACAAATTCACTTTGGCTGGTTAAGACTCTTCTCGCACTTGAAAGTCACTAATCCAAGTGCTGTATTGGAAAGCGATTTCCGTAACCACGAAGACTGGTCTTTTTCAGATTCTTTCATTCTTGCTGATGATCTCACGTTCAATGTCGATAATCCTTCGTCAATTGTGAATTGTTTCTTGCAGGGGAGAGAAAATGCGCGCCAGATGCGACATTGCATAAGTGCTGAAATGTGGTTAAGCTTGAATCGTACCCACTTTCGTCTGAAAGATTTGACGATTGATAGTATCTGGCAACGAGATCCCCATCTTTTTTATGCAGAAATAGTTCAACATATTAGTACCTTTATGGGGGTCTGTGCATCGACACTCTATCGCGATGAGCGATGGGAGTTTCTGCAAATTGGTAGGTACATAGAGCACGCACAACTCATGGCAGCGTTACTTATTTATCAGGCGCAAGCTGCAACAATGGAAAATCATGAAGAACTAGATGGGTACGATTGGAAGAGTTTGCTCGATTGTTTTCAAGCTGATCAACCCTATCAAAATCGCTATGGAGTGAAAGTTGAACCAAACCATGTGATGAATATGCTAGTTACCGATTCGATATTACCAAACTCTATTGATCACGCAGTTGACCAAATTCGTATGCGCATGGGAGAATTGGGACAAGCACCAGCACAAAAAAGTGGTGCGTTAGCACAAAGGTTTGCTGGGCGTCTAGTATCTTTACTACGATATGAGTGGCCTGATGTGGAGGACAAACGAAGACTCCTAACGTTAGTCGAAAGTCTCGCGTACAAGTTTCACGATCACCTGTCAAATGCGTGGTTTAATTACGAAATAATAGACAGCTCAAGAATTTAACATGACTGACTCACCTTGCCAATTCACCATCATTCATACCACAATTTATTCCTACGTTTCACCTCGACAATCAAGTGTCATGGTATTGTGTATGAAGCCGCGCCACAATGAGTACCAGACCCTCATAGAGTATGAGTTACGCGTGAATCCAGATACATTTATTGCACAAGACACCGACTATTTTGGCAATGTGCATCACTTGTTCGATTTACATCGTCCCCATAGTCATCTAACTGTGTCTAGTATTGCCAAAGTACAAGTTTTGGATCGAACGGAAGTATTAAACATCGGTCCTCCTTGTAGTTGGAGCGATGTGCATCCATTAGAATCTTCCATAAAGTATTGGGACTTTTTACAACCGACAGATTTAACAAGTACCAAAGTCGACTTGGATCAATGGCTGAGTGAACAAGGGGGAATAGATTACTCGGATCCGTTTGCTTTTCTAAAATCTCTGGAACGACGTCTCTCGCAGGTCATCGAATATCGTCCTGGTTCAACAACAATTGATACAACAGTGGATGAGTTACTGAGAAGACATGAGGGAGTTTGTCAGGATATTTCGCAGTTAATGATTGCGATTGCACGCAGTCGAGGAATACCAGCGCGCTATATGATGGGTTATTTATATGAGAATCCCGGGGAAACTCGTCGTATTGTTGATAATGCTACGCACGCATGGGTGGAATGCTTTCTACCTGAGTTTGGCTGGTATCCTTTCGATCCTACCAATCCAGACACTCCAAGTGGTTCACGCGTTAACATCGCGTTTGGACGAGACTATCGTGACGTTCCGCCAACTAAAGGTGTGTCCATTGGCGATGGAGACGCGACGATGGATGTAAATGTGTCGGTGTTTCGAGATGAGTATCACGGATCCACACAAGTACAAGAACAGTCAGTAATGTTTTCGTAGTTTCGTAATATACTTCTTTTGAACTAGTTTGATTTATTTAGCAAAAGCGAGGACTTCTTAGTTGAATCATGGCTGAGAACATACCAAGTCACATTCTTGTTGTAGACGACGAACCAGATCTTGAAATACTCATGAAACAGCGCATGCGGCGGGAAGTTCGCCGCGGTGAATTAGTTTTAAGTTTTGCTCAGAATGGGTCTCAAGCGTTGGAAATATTGAAAGAGAACAACGAGATTCAAATCGTACTCTCTGACATCAATATGCCTGTCATGGACGGGTTAACAATGCTAGAAAAAATTCCTTCGATTGATGACAAAATCAAAACCGTGATGATTTCTGCATACGGTGACATGAAAAATATTCGTCACGCAATGAATCGAGGCGCGTTCGATTTTATCACGAAGCCAGTGGATTTCGAAGATCTAAAGATCACGATCGATCGTACTACTCGCCGCGTCGCTTTCGAGCATGAATTGCACGAAAATCGAGAAAAACTAATCAGCATTCAGTCGGAATTAGCGACCGCATCAGCGATGCAGCAATCCATTCTGCCACGCATTTTCCCCATTGGCGATAACTTTCAAATTGATGCAAGTATGGACGCAGCCCGCGAAATTGGTGGTGATTTTTATGACGTCGTAAAGCGTCGAGGAAGTCAAATCGGTTTGTGTATAGCGGATGTGAGCGGTAAAGGGATTCCCGCAGCGTTATTCATGATGTCGAGTCGAACGTTATTGAATGGTGCGAGCATCGGGATGGAAGAACCTGAAAAAGTTTTGAGGGAAGTAAATGAATTGTTAGAGAAGTCTAATGAATCCATGATGTTTGTTACTTTGTTTTATGCAGTATTTGACCCTGACACCCGCTGTATTCATTATTCAAATGGGGGACACAATGAACCGATCGTTTTTCGCGCGGACGGGTCGGTTTACGAATTAGAGACTTCACGAGGTGTAGCTTTGGGGGTTGCGAGAGGCGTTGAATTTGAAAGCAGTTCACTCGAGTTACAGCCTGGCGAAGTTTTATTGTTATATACCGATGGGGTCAACGAAGCAGAGCGAGGCGACGGAAGTTTTTTTGGTATGGAACGTCTTATGCAGGTGTTTGAGGGTAAGCCACCTCCCAAAAATGCAAAGCAAGTTACCGAGACAATATTTGCCAAGGTCAGAGAATTTGCAGACGGTAATGAACAGTCTGACGATATCACATGTTTAGTATTATGCGTTTCATAGGTAAATCATGCCAGCTTCCTGTATTATTCGATTAGATAATCGCTTAGAAGAACTGCAGCGATTCGATACCGCATTCAATGAGTTTGCAAGGATGCAGAACTTCTCGCAAGAAGTTACCTATGCGATACAACTATCAATTGACGAACTGTTTGTCAACATTGTTTCTTATGGTTTTGAAGACAACGACGATGCTCAGCACGAAATCGAAGTTCGAATCAAAGTATTCGAGGATCGTGTGCAAATTGATCTCATTGACAATGCTAAGGCATTTAATCCATTGACCGAAGCAAACGAACCTGATTTAGATGCTACATTGGAAGATCGTCGAATCGGTGGTGTTGGCATTCACATAGTCAAGTCGATGATGAATGAAGTGTCCTACACTAGGACGAACAACAAAAACTGTCTTCGTATGGTTAAAAGTCTCGCTCGTTGAGTTCTGCATCGATGCTAAATCGATTCCTTGCTACCTTTCTTTGTTTTGTCGGTAGCTATATCGTAGTCTCCCAAGAAATCGTAGAAGACTCTAGTACTGCTCCGAATATATCAAAGGAGCAACATTCTCTTGAACATGTGTTGACTGTTGCTGGGGTCACGGATACTGAGATCTTGTTTGGTCAATCGTGTGCACTTAGTGGCTTGAACGGCGCTTCTGGCCAGGGAATGCAGGTTGGTATTCAGGCAGCGTTTAATGAAATCAACAATGCCGATGGTGTACATGGACGTACACTAAAACTTATTACCTTAGATGATCGATACGAACCAGAACTAACCATCGAAAATACCAACCAACTGATTGATACCCATAGTGTATTCTCTCTTATCGGGGCAGTCGGTACGCCGACTTCCCGAGTCGCTGTAGACATCGCTCAAAATAACAGTGTTCCTTATATCGGCCCACTAACGGGTGCTGCGTTTTTACGCCACGAGCAAGAAGTCGTGATTAACTTACGCGCTTCTTACGCCCAAGAAACCGAAGCAATGATCGAGTTTTTGACTAAAGAAGTGGGTACGACCCGAATCGCAACTTTTTATCAGGATGATTCCTATGGACGGGCGGGACACAATGGAGCGAAAGCAGCAATGGAACGGCGCGGTCTCAAATTGCTTCCCTCTGGCGTTTATCGACGAAATAGCATCGACGTGCGTAAAGGTGTGCTTGACGTTATGGGCGGAGAACCAGAAGCGGTTGTCATGATCGGGGCGTATGAACCATCGGCAGAGTTTATTCTTTGGTCAAGAAAAGTTGGCCTCGACGCGATCTTCATCAATATTTCGTTCGTGAACAGCAATGCTTTAGCCAACGCACTCGGCGAAGATGGTACCGGTGTTATGGTCTCGCAGGTCGTCCCGTTTCCGAAAAGCGACTCTTTAGAGATTGCGCGGCAGTATCGTAATTCCCTCGCTGTATTAGATGGCAATCTTGAACCTGGCTTTTTTTCGTTTGAAGGATATTTAGTTGGAAGATTGGCGATTCTCGGTCTGGAACGTGCTGGTCGAGAACTAACACGAGAAGGATTTTTGGACGCGATAAGATCTATAAATGATGTAGATTTGGATGGGTTTCTGCTGGATTTCAAAACAGACAACCAAGGCTCTGACAGGGTGTTTATGACGGTGCTAACTGAAGATGGAACTTTTCGTGCCGTCGAGACCATTGAGGACTTAAGTCGGTAATGGCTGAAAAATCTTCCTCTTCTTTGCTACAACGCATAAAGCAATTTCGCCACAAGATTTCATTTAAGTTAGGGACGGCTTTGCTGGGTGCTGTCGTTCTAACACTATTAGCCAGTATTGTGGGTCTTGTGTATCTCGAACAAATCCAACAAGCACAAAATCGAGTTCACGAGGTCGCAATGCCCAACGTAGAAGAAGCGTTTTCGATTTCTCAAACTGGAACATCAATCGTATCGGCGGTACCTGAATTGACCTCAGTACAGTCACAGGAAGAATTGATAAATTTGAAGAATGAGCTGGAAGTGGTTACCCAGACCTTCGAAGACCAACTCGACAATATTGATCGTTTTAACCTTAGCGAAGAAAGTAATCAGCAGTTGCTATCGGCAGGAAGTACCCTGTTAGAAAATATAACGACCGTCGAACAACACATTGAACAACGCATATCTAAGATTGTGCAACTTGCCGAACTTGGGACACAGTTCGATGATCTAGCCACGCTTATCGATAATCGCTTGGGTTCCGAAATCGATGCTCAAATATTGTTTCTTGCACTTGGTTATTCCGATCGAAACGAAGCACCTGTCGCGCGTGATGAACATTTCACTAATGAGCAGATTAATCGTTATCGGTACATGGTAGATCTTAGGCGTTACACGACAATTGCTTCTCATTTTGTTTACAGCGCTATTGAGGTTGTCGATTCCGCTTTACTCGAGACTCTGAAAGATCAATTTGAGACTAGTGAATATGGGGTTAATCGCATTTTAGGTTTCTTGGAAACGGATCCTATTTATGACGAGTTTGCACCTTTATGCGATCAGTTGTATGTTATGGGCTTAGATGTTGGCGGAATCTTTGAGATAAAGTCTAGCTTACTCGATATTCAAACCGAGATCGAAGAAGTTTTTAATTTGCACCAAAATTTGAGTGAGCAAGTTGAACAAATACTGGAAAATGCGGTATTTATTACGACTTTAGAGAGTCAGGAGGCGGCGCAATCTAGTATTCAAGCAATTAACACCGGTAGAACACTGTTGTTGATTGTTAATGTAGTAAGTATTGTTGGTGCGGCATTAATTGCTTTTGCATACATCGGTAGACGTTTGTTACGTCGTTTAGATAGCCTGTCTAGTCGAATGAGTACGATGGCACAAGGCGAGTTAGAGGAAGTAGTAGTAGTAGACGGCTCTGACGAGATTGGAGACATGCAACAAGCGTTAGAAATATTCCGTAAGAATGCGCTAGAAGTTCAACGATTAAATCTTGTTGAACATTTAGCCGACGAGTTGTCGAAGAAAAATAATGAACTGGAAGATGCCAACGAAGAATTGAAACATGCACAAGGGCAGATAGTACTTCGAGAGAAGTTAGCTGCCTTAGGTGAATTGACCGCCGGGGTGGCACACGAGATTCGAAATCCGATGAACTTCATCAAGAACTTTTCGGAATCCTCTGAAGATCTATTGGAAGAATTGTTTGAAGAAATATTGGAAAATGACGGCGAAACAAAGTCAATGGACGTGGATATCGTTAAAGAAATAAGCAGTGATTTGACTGAAAACTTCAAACGAATTCGACAACATACAGGGCGCGCTAATCGAATTATCGACGATATGTTGAAAATGGGACGAGATGCACATGAGTTCCAAGAATCCAATATAAACGTTTTACTCGAAGAACATGCTCGACTAGCCTTTCACAGTGCCCGAGCGACGGATAATAACTTTCAACTAGACATTCAATATGAACTAGACGAGAGCATAGAATCAACACGGATGGTACCCCAAGATATAGGAAGGTTGGTTATAAATTTAGTGTCTAACGCTGGCTACGCCTGCAATGAAAAACGTAAATTACTACTTGCAGACGATCCCAATTCTGATTATGTTCCTACCTTACTGATCAGAACCGAATTGTTTGACGATGGAATTTTGATTACTTTCCGAGATAACGGTTCGGGCATACCAGAATCAACGATTGAGAAGATATTCAATCCATTCTTTACGACTAAGCCAACCGACCAAGGAACTGGACTCGGCCTCGCATTGTGTAATGACATCGTTGGTCAACACGGGGGAACAATGGAAGTGTCATCTGAGGAAGGTGAGTGGACACAAATGATCATCGACCTGCCTAAAGATCCCTCGCAATTTATGGATGTGTAACGGCAAAATCCCTGGTCGGGATTTCGGTTCAGTTCATTGATTGTGTGGAGTAGAGCAGTGAATGGTCTACTTTTTTCCAACCTTAGCTATTGCATCTGCGTGCGTTTCAACAACATTGATGATTCGATCAAAACCAGCAATTTTGATGATTTCTAAGATTGTGTTTGGGACAGAACAAAGGACAAATGCTGAACCCAGTTTGTTCAACATTTTGGCGATGAGTAGCATCGAGCGTAATCCCGCACTACTTAAATAAGTGACACCGCTCAGATCAATGATTACGCCGGTATCGGTTTCAGCGACCTCACCCCGAACGTTTTCTTCAAATTCTGTAGCAGTCATTCCATCTATACGACCTGAAACACTGGAAGTCAGGACTCCATTATTTCGGTTATGTTCAATATTGAGTGATGATGATTTGATAAGAATTCTCCAACAGCTTAACCTCGTGTTTTAGACTTAAAGATACACGAGTAGGATTGCGCGCTTTTATATTTCGTAATTATACGAACCATGATGTATATCAAGTTTTCTCCAACAGATTAACGATGTCGATGTCTATTGACTCGATAACGATAGACTATGGGAAAAGAAATTTTAATGAAATTGAACCAGTTTCGTATGCGTTAGTATTATTAATTCAGCATTTGATGGGCTAAATTGAGCTCTTGTGGTGTATTTATGTTAAAAAAAGAAGTAGCTTGATCAGTCATATCGGTTGACTTAACTTGTCTATGATTTAACCAGTACTTGACCGCTTTACCACCGTCGTCATAAAAGCGACAAAGATCGTCTCGTGCTAAAGTATCTATTAGTAAATATAGGTTTTGCCGATGTTCGCCGTTATCGGGCACGGCGACACCTTGCCTTGTAGCATCGGTACTAAGTACAGAAACTAAATTGGTAGCAAGAAAAGGGCTATCTCCCGGTACAGTCAATACCCACTCCGTTTCAATGAATTGAAACGATTCACAGAGCCCCGCGAGTGGTCCTCGTGCAACATCAGAATCAACTATCACTTGGTGTCCTTTAGCTTCATAGAGAGCTACATTTCTTGAACAGGAAATCACACATCGTCCAACTTGTTCAACTAGCCCATCAAGAATGTAATCGATGATTTGGCGGTTCTCTAGACGAAGCAAGGGTTTATCCTGTCCGTTGAGACGTGCCCCTTGACCACCACATAGGACGATACCGGTAACGTCGCTTTTGTCAATGCTCACAGACTCGTTCGCCACAGTAGATGTTGAGATTCGATCTCGATAAAAAGCCAACAAGCGTGATTCGTTGTTCTTGAGCTAGATCGATAGCCAGCGAAGAAGGGGATCCAATAGCCGCCACAAACGGTATCCCTACTATAGCGGCTTTCTGTAATAACTCAAAACTCGCACGACCACTGAGTAATAAACCAAACTGTCGAATATTCGATAAGTTATCACTTCGAAACGAACCAATGAGTTTATCAAGCGCATTATGACGTCCAATATCTTCGCGAACTCGGTAAATGGTGCCCTCAGTGTCAAATAGTGCACTCGCGTGTAAACCTCCGGTCTTACGAAATTCACTTTGTAGTTGACGTAAATTTGTCGGTAGTTGATGTAGTGTCGACCGAGGAATTTGAAAACTTGAGGTTTCAAATTTTGGCACGTGGACCGCGACTGCTGCGAGAGATACTTTTCCACAAACCCCACAACTAGATGAAGTATAAAAGTGCCGCAGTAGCAATTCTGCGTCAAATTCAACACCTTGCTTTAGACAAACAACCAGAGTATTAGAATTTTCGTTTGGTGAATCAAAATACGTATCTTCGACTTGATCAAAACTATTGATCACACCTTCACTTAACAAAAAACCGTGGGCTAAATCTATGTCGTCGCCTGGAGTGCGCATTGTTACCGCGATGCTGGTCTGGTGTTTACTGGCTTTTGAAAAATACTCGAGTTTGAGTTCTAAAGGTTCTTCTCGAGTTACGTAATCTAGTCGTTTAGAAGATTGCCCATTAAAACGGCGAATCGGATACGGTAGACTTCTTAAGTCTTCCAACGGTTTAACTTTCAGTCGGTAACAAGGAATGTTGTTTCTCTTCGGAATCGACGAAGTGATCGTACCAATCCGAGAGGTGATTCGCAGGGTGAACTTCAACAGCAGTTACTTTGTACTCGGGACAGTTAGTAGCCCAGTCAGATAACTCTGTAGTTACCACATTGGTCCCGGTCGAAGGATGGTGAAAAGTAGTGTAAACAACACCAGGATTAACTCGATCGGTGACTTCGGCACGCAAGGTAATCTCACCCATACGCGAACGAACCGAAAGTAAGTCGTTAGTGCGAATACCTCTCAGTTCTGCGTCTACTGGATGAATTTCTAGACGATCTTCTTCCAACCACACGTTGTTTTCGGTACGTCGTGTTTGCGTACCTACGTTGTATTGCGTCAATTTTCGACCCGTCGTTAATAGAAGTGGAAATTTGCGGTTGGTTTTTTCTTTTGTGGGAAGATATTCGGTACGAATGAAGTTCCCCTTACCGCGTACAAACTCTCCAATATGCATGATTTCTGTTCCGAGTGGAGCGTCTTTATTACATGGCCACTGTACACTGTTTACTTTATCTAGGTAGTCGAAGGAAACATTCTGAAACATAGGTGTTAGTTGCGCTAGTTCATCCATTATCTCAGAACCACAGTTGTAGTGCATTGGGTACCCCATTTCGCACGCAAGCTTTTGAATGACTTGCCATTCTTCCATACCGGTAACTGGTTTCATTGCAGGTCTTACACGATTGATTCTTCGTTCAGCATTGATGAAGGTTCCGTTTTTTTCTAAGAAAGTCGTACCCGGTAGAAAAATATGCGCTAGTTTAGCTGTTTCTGTCAAAAACAGATCTTGTACAACTACACAATCCATCGACTTAAGTGCTTGTTCAACATGCTTGGTATTTGGATCTGATTGCATGAAATCTTCACCTTGAATGAACATACCTTTGAATCTTCCTGCGCAAGCTTCGTCAAACATTTTTGGAATACGATAACCTGGTTCTGGATCGATAGGCACACTCCAGGCTTTTTCAAACTCAGACCGAGGTTCTTCTTCGGTAATTTTGCGATAACCCGGGAGTTCGTGTGGAAACGAACCTACGTCTACCGCGCCTTGTACGTTATTTTGACCGCGAAGTGGGTTGACTCCAACACCCATTCGCCCAATATTTCCCGTTACCATGGCTAGATTTGCCATCCCCATGACCATTGTCGAACCTTGACTATGTTCAGTAACACCCAATCCATAGTAGATGGCGGCGTTTTTTGCGTTAGCATAAAGTCGCGCTGCTTCGCGAATATCGTTGGCAGGAACTCCAGAAATTAATGCCACATTGTCGGGCGAGTATTCGTCTTGTTGAATCAAATCTCGCCAATCAGCATAGGAATCGAGATCGCAACGTTCATTAACAAATTCTTCATCCGCTAGTCCTTCCTGCAAAACTACATGGGCGAATGCATTGATAATTGGAACGTTTGTTCCTGGTAATAAGGCTAAATGTAATTCAGCTTCAATGTGAGGTGAGCGAACCATGTCAATTTTTCGCGGGTCAATGACAATCACTTTTGCACCTTTGCGTACACATTGCTTTAAGTGTGAGGCGAAAACCGGGTGTCCTTCTGTTGGGTTTGCGCCGATAACAACGATTACATCAGCTTCTTCGACCGAGTCAAAGTGTTGCGTACCAGCCGAAGTTCCGAAGGTCTGTTTGAGACCATAACCGGTTGGTGAATGACAGACACGCGCGCAAGTATCAATATTGTTGTTTCCAAATGCGGTTCGTACTAATTTTTGAACTAGATAGATATCTTCAATTGTTGTTCTCGACGAACTGATACCGCCAATAGATTTTCTTCCATATTTTTCTTGAATTTCCTTAAATCTTGAAGCGGTTTCTTTAATTGCCGTATCCCAATCGACTACCTGCCACGGGTCTTCTACAGAATCACGTATCATCGGTTGGGTAATTCGATCGGGATGATTTGCATAACCGTAGGCAAATCTTCCTTTTACGCAAGAGTGACCGTGATTGGCTTTTCCTTCTTTGTAAGGTACCATGCGAACTACTTGATCGCCTTTCAATTCGGCTTTGAATGAACAACCGACCCCACAGTAGGCACAAGTAGTCAGAACCGTTCGGTCGGGGACACCATGATTTACAACACTTTTTTCCATTAGAGTGGCTGTCGGGCAGGCTTGTACACACGCGCCGCAGGAAACACATTCAGAATCCATGAACAAATCAGCGGACGTTGCAACTTTTGAGTCCCAACCGCGTCCGTCAATCGTTAAAGCAAAGGTACCTTGAACTTCATCGCAGGCACGGACGCATTTAGAACAAACAATACACTTCGACGGGTCAAATTGGAAATACGGGTTCGATTGATCGATGGTTGCATCTAAGTGATCGTCTTCGATCTCATAACGAACTTCCCGTAAGCCTACTGCTCCAGCCATGTCTTCGAGTTCGCAATCGCCGTTAGCAGGGCAGGTTAAGCAATCCAATGGGTGATCAGAAATATAGAGTTCCATTACACCACGGCGAATCTCTGCGACTTGCGGTGTTTGTGTTTTGACCCGCATATTCGCTTGTACGGGTTCGGTACATGAAGCGATTAAACCGCGTCGTCCTTCGATCTCTACTAAGCAGAGGCGGCAAGAACCAAAGGATTTCAGGTTGTCCGAAGCACAGAGTTTTGGAATAGGTATTCCTGCTTCGACTGCAGCCCGCATTATTGACGTATTGTTTGGAACGGAAACGTTGATACCATCAATATTTAAAGAAACTGTTGGACTATCCTGGCGGCCATTCAATCTAGGTGCAGGAGTCCCGTAGTCTTGTTCTCTTAGTCTCATGGTTTTACCCCACGAAAATCTTCAGGAAATTTTTGCATCGCGCTGCGGACAGGGATCGGTGTCATTCCACCCATTTGACAGAGGCTGGCTTTTTCCATTACATCACACAGATCTTCGATCAAGCGTATTCTATCCCCAACGGGTTTGTTACGCATTTGACTGACTGTTTCTTTTCCTCGAACAGATCCTATTCTACATGGTGTACATTTTCCACATGATTCTATCTCACAAAACTCAAAAGCGTATTCGGCTTGTTCGCGCATATCAACAGTATCATCAAAGACGACTAAGCCACCGTGTCCGATACCCGCTCCAATTTCCATTAGATGTTCATAGGTTAACGGTGTATCAAGTTCATCTTCGGTTAGATATGCTCCAAGTGGGCCACCGATTTGTACGGTTCTTAAAGGTCGCCCCGATAGAGTTCCTTGACCGTAATCCTCGACAAGTGTTCGTATAGTTGGACCGAATGGTAGCTCGATGAGTCCTCCTTGTCGAACATTTCCCGATATTTGGAAGGGCATAGTGCCTGTCGATCGACCGACGCCGAGTGCACCATACTCGGCAGCACCGATTTGAAAGATCCCGGGAACGGAGGCAAGACTAATCACGTTATGGACCAAGGTTGGCTTGCCTAATAAGCCAGCAATCGCCGGTAAGGGAGGTTTTGATCTGATTTCACCGCGTTTACCTTCTAAACTTTCGAGCAGCGATGTTTCTTCGCCGCAAATGTAGGCACCCGCACCAACAAAAATGTCTAAGTCAAAGTCTATATTGGAATCTCGAATATTTTTTCCCAGTAGATTCTCGCGGTAGGTAATATCTATCGCTTGTTGCAGAAAGTTCAGCGCTACTGGATATTCGGAACGTAGGTAAATGTAGCCCTCTGTAGCACCAGTCGCATAACCCGCAATGATCATTCCAACGATAAGTTTGAACGGGTCGGCTTCCATCAACATACGATCCGAGAACGTTCCAGAATCACCTTCGTCGGCATTGCAGACAATATATTTTTGATCGCTTTCAGTTGTCGCTACGGTACGCCATTTAATGTGTGCTGGAAACCCTGCACCACCACGGCCTCGAAGTCCTGATGTTTCGATCGCGTGAATGATCTCAGCGGGGCTGAGATTTAATACTGAATCTAGCAGAGAGCAATCTGGAACAGTTAACGGTGGTTTAATGCCGGAATCGTCGAATACTAATCGTTGTTGAGTTGAATAGTAGGTATGAGATTCGATATTGGGTATTTGTAAATCGTGTTTTTTGTTTGCTCGGCAGTTAAGTATGGACTCTACGGTTTGGGAGGTTACATTCCGATAAGTAGTTTTAACGGAATCGATTTCCAGTTCCAATACTGGTTCCAACCAGGCCAGTCCATACGAACCTGTTTTGATTACGGAAAGTTCGGATCGATTCAATTCTTCTACGACAAAATCGACACCACTTGCAACGGCAAAAGAATCGGACGATATTGTTGCTTTCATCGCTTCACCCGTTCGAGATCTTTTACCGTAGCCTTAGCAATCAGTTCCCCATTTATTTCCATGGAAGGTCCTAATGAGCAGAGACCCAGACAGTAAACTGCTTTCAGTTCCATTGAACCATCACTAGTTTGACTGTTCATCTTGGTGTTTAGACTTTTTTCAACAGCTTCCGTTAATTCTCTCACGCCTTGAGCTTGACAAGCTTCGGCTTGACAGATTCTAATAGTATGTTTCGGTGGGGGTGAAGTGCGAAAATCGTGGTAGAAGCTGACTACACCTCTAACTTCTGCTACGCTAAGGTTGAATACGTCAGCAATATCTACGTAGTGTTCTGGGTTGATATAACCAAATTTATGTTGTACCCAGTGTAGTGCCCGAATTAGTCCGCCAAGTTGCGATGCATACGGAGCGATTCCGTCACGTAACGCTTGTTGTTTATCCGATATTTTTAATTCTCGGTTGGAAAAGTCATGCGGGCTAGGGGACATGGACATCTTCTATGAAATAGCCTATAACAAAATCGAATACAGGCAGTTAAACTAAATTTTTGAACAAAAATTTTAAGAATGTCTAACTATTGTCCACAATTCAGTGCATAACTTGATGTCTTGATCAACAATTCTGGCAGTTGTTTAACTCACCGGAAGCGAGAATTTCTCAAGAATGAGCAACTGTGAATTTGCTTGTGAAGTTGTATCGACGATGCTCAATAGCAACGTGTCAAGAGTCGAGTCTGACTTCGTCTTCAATGATTTCGTCGAATAACTCGAAATTATTTCTGAAACCTTCAAACACTTGGTAGTTATATTTGCGTCCTTTTTTAAGAACTACACCATCTTTGAGGATTGGTAGTTCAGTTTTTTGATTGTCGGTAATTTGGTATGTATCAAGACTCATGTCATCAAACTTTGCTACTTCTGACGTGTTGAAAATGAAATAGTTTACTGTGTTTTCGTCCCAGATCTGAATCCAAACATAAAACACTCGACCATCAGCAAGGTGATAACGTAATTTTGGATGGAAACTATATCTTTTCAGTTCGGCATTGACTGGTATGCCTTCCGAGGTTTTCACCTGAACAAATCTCACCAGCATTTGCAATGAGTCCTCTTGACAAAGGTCGCAAAGATTAGTTACGACATTTCTACGTTTGCCATCATATCGGTCCTGTCGGTGTAATGCGTTGACGAACTGCTCACACTTGTGACAGTACGATCGCATAATTACAAAGTCAAACTTTTCATCGATGTAGGGGCGATAGACTTGCCATCCCCGATTGTGCAATTCCATTGCTAGGCGCATTTCGCCGTAGAGGCCGATAACTTTTTTATCGCGTTCTTCCTGTTGTGGGTCACTCATGGACTTTTTCAAGCTCAGAAAACTCTGTATGAAAAATATCTGAAGTTACTCCAAGCTTGTTTATCAAAACATCTCGGTTCGGATTTCGATGTAGCTCTATCCCGATTCCAACTCTTTTCAGTTCTGTAGCTTCTATTGGAGTTGTAAAACTGCCTGCAAATGGATCGAGAACAACTTCGCCGACTCCACTAAACACTTTGGTCGAATAATATGGGATCTGACGAGGAAATGGAGCATCGTGCCCCAACACGTTCTTGCCAGAACTGTTTATTTTGATAACTGGAGGAAAAGATACGATGTCTCTCCTCCATTGTTTTAGCAATTCGTTGTTTACGAGATTCTCTGAACTTTTCAGTTCATTCATGATCTTAGTGCGCGCCGAAAATCTCTTTCCTCGATTTCCTGCTGATCTTTCCATACACTCAAAATTTTTACATTCCCATGACTTAATTCCGACTCCAGAATAAGCATTTCCATTGACTTTCAGGCACCCACAGATAGGACAGGGATACATTGTGTTATCTAGTCGATGTTTTTGAAAAACAAAGATATGTTCGTAGCAGTTAATGGGATACTGATATAGTGGATAAGGACTGTCTCCGTTCTTGTGTCGCTGACTTTGAACCTCTCCCTTATCCCAAATGAAGTCGTCGACGAATGTGAACCCAGCTTTCTCAAACATTACTGTAAAGTAAGCGCCAAGTGGAATTCGTCTCTTACCCCAATTTGATCGTGTATATTTTCGATCATTATCGAAAATGTCGCCAACATTGAAAACAAATACTCGATGGTTGTCGAGAACCCTGTAACACTCTTGAATGATGAAGTCCATGTCCTCTAGAAAACCATCAAGTGAATCCCATTGTGAGTAGTCTCTTGCGTTGTAATAGGGTGGAGATGTGATCATTAATTGAACACTTTCAGATTTCATATTCCGTAGATATTGCAGACAGTCTCCCCATAAGATTTTTAAGTTAGATTCAGGCTCAGCCAGAAATTTATCAAGTTCTACGTTGTACGGGTGTTGCGATTGAAATCTTGCTCTAATGGTTTCGTAGTACAAATGATTAAACGACTGCACCACCCTATGTCTGTCGGTGTTAGGGATAGTCTTGTAGCAAATATCCTTGAAGTCTACAAGTTCGTCAGGTGTGAAGCATTTTTCAAGGTATTTAGAGCTTACCTTGAATATCTTTGTCAAGTAGTGGGGCTGCATTTTCAAAACATCATAATAAAGATTAACTTACAACTGAATGGCTGATTTAGTCCAAAAAGAGTAACTTACTCGTCTTTTACGTCGTACAGCGATCAAATGTTTAATCAAGTCGGTGCCGTAATTATCAGAAACCGGCTACAGACTATTACTATTTTACTAATTGTTAGAGTTCTAACAAATCAATCTTTACTTCAAGACCGTTTAACCTAATTAAATTGCGAAAGAAACCTTGGTTATCTAGTCAGTTTAACACGGCGTTCATTCTTATGATAGAGATGAATTGACGAATCTAGATGGAGTCGTACCAATTTAATTCAGTTCTTAAGGAAGGTGTGTTTAATTCAAAATCGCTAGAATCTAACCATGAGTAATTTT
>JAPPMF010000020.1:0-19001 GCA_028819195.1 Gammaproteobacteria bacterium
CCCCCCCCCCCCCCCCCCCCCCCCCCCCCCCCCCCCCCCCCCCCCCCCCCAATCTTGTATTTTGTAAATATATATGTACAATACACACTTGAGAAAGCATTATCGCTTTCACTGACTCATACTTTTACCCAAAGGAAACTGTTTATGAAAACACATAAAATTATCATTGGTATGTTAATATTACTAGGCGTGTCAACGTATGCCGACAACGACCCTGCTTATGGATTTACCGAGGCAGGCTGCCAAGGCAACTGGGTATGGGTTTCGGACTGGATTAAATTGTATGACCTTGACTATGATTTTCAATCGTACTATTTGCAAGCGGATGGACCAGATCATTGTCGTCCGTTTGAAGAAGAAGTAATAGCCACGGGTACACCGGAGCCATCAACAGGTACAGGTGGCGGTGGTTCTTCAAATGGTGGCGGTGGTGGAAGAAACAACGGTAATTCTAATGTATCCTCAGGTAACGGCACAGTCGACCCGGCGACCGTGTTTAATGACGAAATGAATGAAAAGTTCAAAGACTGTTGGGTTCAGCAGTTTGCACCGTTAAGCGAAGTCAAAAATTGGATTGGAGAACACACTGAAGCATTGTGGACTAGCGCCCCTGATGCTGCTTGGTCGGTAAGTCACGAAGACCACGGCGCAAATGGAGTAGTTAACTACAATAATTGGAAAGAGTTAACGGCTTACATTTTCCCCTCTGTAATCAATAAAACCGCACAAGCTAGGGGAGTCAAGTTTGAGCATATGCTACTGTACACACAGATGCACGAATACGTTCACTTGTTGCAATGGACACACGACCAAACCGATGCTGACGGCATCTATGTACCGTCACCGTATGAGTTTTTCTATTTGGAGGCGGAAGCATACAAAACTGTGGATAAGTGGTGGCGAGCGCACTTCGGTTCAGGCCCACCAGTCCTATCAAACGCGAATACAAAAAACCTTCCAAGGGGATTTAGGAACAAAAGAAAGAAATATAAAGAATACGAAGAAAAACAAGCCAACGGAACACTTACAGAAGACGATGAGAAAGAGATGGAAAAGTTAGAAAAGTGGTTTAAAGATCCAGAGAATCTTCCCGGCCTCCTAGACGGAAAAGCCGGCGGCTATGATCCGAACCTAGACGTTGAATGCGATCTAGGCGAGAACGCTAGCGAGTAAACCGCATGAAAACTACCTCGCTCCCACTATGGTTAGGTGCCGGTGGACTCGGTTTCATTGGACTAACGATTGGAGTTTTCTTGTGGTTAAGTCCCCCGCGGTCAATACCCCCTGACCCCCCGGCGATACCCACCACCACCAACCTAATCGCGAGTCCGACTCCAACGGCCCCAACCGTTGTTGATTCACCGCCAGTCACCCTTACCAGTCCTACCCTACCCCCGATTGATTACCCCCCCGGGTCGGTCGGCCACGCGTGTGGAGTAAATGAATTTCCACCGCATCACTGGTACTCCGATCTAGACTCGGATACGAGTTATAGTTTGGAAAATGACCCCTTTGATAGCAATGGCGACTGGAAGGTGTTGGAAGGAGAATGTCAGGTGGCGTTAGACAACCAGCTTAACGCGACTAACCCGTACCTTTGGTTTGATAACACCAAGAACCGCCAGTTTGCGTTCATCGTCACCGATAAGCCGTTGACCTTTGCCCGACTATTTGCTGATCCAGTCGGTGATCTCGCGCGCGTTCAGGACGCGTTAGCGCGCCCCGAATGTCAACTCGGCGAGAACGCCGAAAGCCACTGGCAACTTCACGACACCTGTCACGCCGACGCCTTGCTCAACTATGCGCTCATCACGCGGTTCTGCTACAACGAGGGAGTGAGGAATCGTACGCGGCAATATTACTGGAATAACGAAACGCCAGAACAAGATCGCAGTATGTGGATCCAAGATTTGGAAAGCGCTTGGGTACGCAGAAAGTGTAAAACCCTAGACCCGACTCTCAATTTGCAGTCGGAGGTGCATACCGAATTACGGGCGCAGCTCAGGACGCTTTATCCAGCCGCGCCGAAGCGAGACTTGGACGGAATCCTGATTGAATTAGCGGCTAGACTAGGCGATGACGCCGCCGCCTTAACCAAGACGGTGTTTCGTCCGTATGACAAAATTTATTCTGATGAAGGGTATAAATACGGACCCCTCGCCGGGTGGTTTACCAACTTGTTCGAACCCGCCCGACTGTTTACCAAGCTGTCACCCAGTGTCGAGCGCTTGCGTCAACTCGTCCCTTTGTTTGGAAAAAATATCGGCGACGACGGGGGTAAATTTATCCAGTTTGACCACGAAGCGCTGGTGCAACACTTATGCACGCCACCTTATTACAATACTTTGAGCGACAGCTTAATCGCCCCCGATCCACCGAGTTGTCGTGAAATCATTAACGAATTACGACAGGAAGCACTCCACCTGCCAATGCTAGAAGCGATCGCGACCTTCGAAGACGTCGCAATGCGCCTTGAAGTCTACGAATAACCTCCCAAACAGCCCCGTCCAGTTAGCTGAAACAACACTCCTTAATAGAGGGATAATATTCGATCATTCCACGGGTTTCCGCTCCTACGTGAGCGATTCTGCCCGCTTGTTGTCGAGAACTGACGATTTAAATAGTTTTGCGTTGGCGTATCATTGATCCGATCCCCCGCCACCTTCGCCCGCGCCACTTCACAGAACTCAGGCAACTCAGCAGGAATAGCCGGCGTTTGCGGTTGATAACACGTTAAATCAGTCATCTAGCAACGTCCGGGCGACATTTTCGTCACTACCCGACCTTCCATTCCTCGATCAAGTAAATGAAGTAGGCCCCCAGTACCAGGCCCGAGCGACCCTCAACCGCCGGCTCACCTGATCCGGCAGCCGTGTTTGACGACGAAATGAATGAAATTTTCAAAGACTGTTGGGTTCAGCAGTTTGCAACGTTAAGCGAAGTCAAAAATTGGATTGAAGAACACACTGAAGCATTGTGGACTAGCGCCCCTGATGCGGCTTGGTCGGTAAGTCACGAAGAACTCGACGTAAACGGAGTAGTTAACTACAATAAGTGGAAAGAGTTAACGGCTTACATTTTTCCCACCGAAATTAGTAAAACCGCAACAGCTAGGGGAGTCAAGTTTGAGCATATGCTACTGTACGCACAGATGCACGAATACGTTCACTTGTTGCAATGGACACACGACCAAACCGATGATGACGGCATCTATGTACCGTCACCGTATGAGTTTTTCTATATGGAAAAGGAAGACTATAACACAGTAGATAAGTGGTGGCGAGCGCGCTTCGGTTCAGGCCCACCAGTCCTATCAAACGCGAATACAAAAAACCTTCCAAGGGGATTTAGGAACAAAAGAAAGAGATA
The DNA here is from genome assembly GCA_028819195.1 of Gammaproteobacteria bacterium. Classification (GTDB taxonomy): domain Bacteria; phylum Pseudomonadota; class Gammaproteobacteria; order Pseudomonadales; family Azotimanducaceae; genus Bin55. The sequence goes on from JAPPMF010000020.1 coordinate 3,370, forward strand.
TAAAGAATTGGAAGAAAAGATAGCCAACGGAGAAGAACTTATAGTCGACGAAAAGAAGGACATTGACGAACCCGCAGAAATGGAAGAATTAGAGAAATGGTTTAAAGATCCAGAGCATCTTCCCGGCCTCCTAGACGGAAAAGCCGGCGGTTATGATCCGAATCTAGATGTTGAATGCGATCTAGGCGAGAGTGCGAGCGAGTAAGACTCATGAAAACTGCCTCGCGCAAACTATGGTTAGGCGCCAGTGGACTCGGTCTCATTGGACTAGCAATTGGAGTTTTCTTATGGTTAAGTACTCCGCGGTCTATACCCGCTGAACTTCCTGATATACCCAGCGCCACCAATCTGAGCGCGAGTCCGCCGCCAACGGCCCCAACCGTTGTTGATTCACCGCCAGTCACCCTTACCAGTCCTACCCTACCCCCGATTGATTACCCCCCCGGGTCGATCGGCCATGAATGTGGAGTAAACGAATTTCCACCTTATCACTGGTACTCCAATCAAGACTCGGTGGCACGGCGTGGTTTGGCAAATTCCCCCTACGATAGCAACGGCGACTGGAAGGAGTTGGAAGGGGAATGTCAGGCGGCGTTAGACAACCAGTTTAACGCGACTAACCCGTACCTTTGGTTTGACGCCACCAAGAACCGCCTGTTTGCGTTTGTCGTCATCGATAAGCCGTTGACCTTTGCCCGACTATTTGCTGATCCAGTCGGTGATCTCGCGCGCGTTCAGGAAGCGTTAGCGCGCCCCGAGTGTCAACTCGGCGAGAATGCCGAAAGCAACTGGCAACTGCACGAAACCTGTCACGCCGATGCACTACTCAACTATGCGCTGATCACGCGGTTTTGCTACAACGACGGGGTGAGGAATCGTACGCGGCAATATTACTGGGAAGAGGATAACCCGACTCCGACCCAAGATCGCAGTATGTGGATACAACGTCTGGAAGGTGCCTGGGTGGATTTGCAATGTGAATCGTTAGACCCAACTCTCAATTTACAGTCGGAGGTACATACCGAATTACGGGTGCAGCTCAGGATGCTTTACCCAGCCGCGCCGAAGCGGGACTTGGACGGAATCCTGATTGAATTAGCGGCTAGACTAGGTGATGACGCCGCCGCGCTGACCCGAACCGTGATTCGTCTATATGACAAAATTTATTCTGATGAAGGGTATAAACACGGGCGTTTTGCGGATTGGTTTACCAACTTGTTCGAACCCACCAAACTGTTTACCAAGCATCCACCGAGTGTTGACCGTTTGCGTCAAATCCTGCCGCTGTTTTCCAAAAATATCGGCGCTGGAGGCGGCAGCTTCATGGTGATTGATCATGAAGCTCTGGTGCAACATTTATGTACGCCCCCCTATTTCACCAATTTATCGGAAGATGACATCATTGCCGACTCCGATAGTTGTCGTACCGTCATCAATGAATTACGGCTGCAGATAGATAACAACCGAGTTATGCAGGAATTGATAGCGACCTTCGAAGACGTCGCAATGCGCCTTGAAGTCTACGAATAACCTCCCAAACAGCCCCGTCCAGTTAGCTGAAACAACACTCCTTAATAGAGGGATAATATTCGATCATTCCACGGGTTTCCGCTCCTACGTGAGCGATTCTGCCCGCTTGTTGTCGAGAACTGACGATTTAAATAGTTTTGCGTTGGCGTATCATTGATCCGATCCCCCGCCACCTTCGCCCGCGCCACTTCACAGAACTCAGGCAACTCAGCAGGAATAGCCGGCGTTTGCGGTTGATAACACGTTAAATCAGTCATCTAGCAACGTCCGGGCGACATTTTCGTCACTACCCGACCTTCCATTCCTCGATCAAGTAAATGAAGTAGGCCCCCAGCTCCAGGCACGAGCGACCCGCAGTACCGCAACCAGTGAACGCAATCGTAACTTTACCGGTCACAAATCGAGTACCTTTTTGACGAACGGGATCGTGATTCGTCGATCGTGGGTGATGGACTCGTTTTCGAATGTGTCAAGAAGGTGAACGAGCATTGTTTGAGAACGACCAACGTACTTAAAGATGAACTGCAATACCTCGTCTGATAAATCAAATCCTCGGGTCCGAGCCAGTTGTTGTACTAGCAACAATTTTTCATGATCTCGCAACGGTTGCAATTGATACGGTTGAAAGGTTGCTAAACGTGAACGCAAGTCAATAAATCTGAATTCGTACTCAATGACACTTTTTCGCGCGGTGATAACGAGTCGATTCCCTAATCGTTGCAGTCTTTCGTATAACTCGAAAATACGTTTCTCTTCTTCCTTAGATCCCAACCAAATTTCGATCGAATCTAAAACCACAAGCTCGAAATGCTCGATCCCATGAAGACGATACGAAATCTCGTCCACCAAAAGGGAATTGTCAATACGATCGACCAGAATATGAGCTAAATGAGTTTTACCTAAACCGGAAGCCCCGTAAAGCCACGTATCTTGGGGTGAAAACAAAGTTTCGAAAAGTCCTTCATTTACTCCAACTCGAAAGGCTTGTTCAGAGTACTCATCCTGCGGTCGAAGTTTGAGTGAGTTTATCCGATTCAAGGGATGCCGTCGGTATTCGATGAATATGGGGAAGAATTCCCATGTTCAGACGCTTTTTTACTCCATACAAAGACGTAAGCTGCGCCGGATACAAAAGCTGACACGGCCACCACCCAAAAACCAATCGGATCGACAATCGATTGTAGCGCTTGACCGGCTGATTCGTTAGCTAACGACAGCACGATCAACGCGAGCAAGACAACTTGCAACACCGTATTCAATTTACTGACGAATAAAGGTTGTACTTCTAATGTTTTGAAGAGTAGACGATATAACACGGCCCCTAAGAGAATGACAAATTCACGTGCAAATACGACAACTGTGAGCCAGAGTGGTATAGAACCATGCAACGTGAGTAGCACAACCACTGTCCCAAAAGTAAGTTTATCGGCAATGGGATCGACAATCTGTCCAAATCGTGTCTCCCAACCAAATTTCCGTGCTAGCAAGCCATCGAACAAATCTGTTAGCCCAGCTAAAACCAGCAAAATCAGCACCGTATACCAGTACTCTTGTAGCATACAGTACCCGATCGGTACAACGAGCAATAGTCGCGTTAAAGTAATCGCGTTAGGCAGTTGAGCGATCATCATTCTTCGATCAAACGAAATGCTTTGTTGAACGACGTCGAAGAGTCTTCTGGTTGTGCTTCGATAGGTTCAAATTCCGCGTGGTCAATCAACAAATCAATCAATTGTAGTTCCGTACTCGGAGTGTAAATGTCTAGCCAAAGTACACCATTGTTATATCTTGCTACTTCGCAACGATCGATGAAATCATAGTTGTTCATTATTTTCATCACTTCAGCATAAACCTCGACGGATGTCACTTCGTGAACTAGCAGCCGATGTACCGTTTGTTGATCGCGATAAATCGTCTGACGTTGTACCAAAAAATCGACAACATGATCAACAACGTCCCGTTCAATATTATCTGGGGAATCGATTTCCATCACAAAATCAAACTGTTTTTCCTTGTACCAATATGTCAACGTCGCGGTCACTCGATTCAATAGGGTTCGTTCCGCAGCTACCGCAGCTATCATATCAGTCGAATAAGACTTAGAAACTTCGTGTAAATCGAGCCAAAAACGTCCCACGATTGACGAAGTCGTTAAATTCGCGCGCGCTGGATCCTTCTTATTCGGAAGTGTAAGTTCAACACCTCGTGTTCTAGCTCGTTCAAAAATCTTCTCGCCGGAATGGCTACTTCTTTCGACGAACCACGATTCGTTCCGGTCGTGAATAGTTAACCACAGGAGGATTGACGGTCTATCAGCCGGCCACAACGGCAGCTTGTTTTCTCGTAATAAAGTTTCGACTGTATCGCGAGTAAACGAAACCACTAACAAATCGGTAATGTCACCTTTCTGATCTTCTCGTTCAGTATAAGTAAACTGATTCACATGAGCTTGTGCAAGGGCTGGTGAACCCGCTAGACTTGGTTCTTGCATGACGTCAGTTTTGCCGGTCAAACGTATCAACAAAATTGTGAACGCGACGTCAATGGCTTGTTCAGCTAGCTCCTGGGTACGTGCTGAAACCGGTACATGTACCTCGTATAACCAATCGAGCGGTTCAGCTTGGATTGCTTGGGGAAGAAAACAATACAGAAGAAGCGTAATACCGACTCTTTGAGTCGTGGTCATGATCGGTTGGACAACAAGATTTTCACAGTTAGATTATGATAATCGAATGAACGAAACTACGAGTTCTTTAGGTAACAACTGAAATATGGGTATCACATACGAACAATCTGGTGTCAATATCAACGCTGGTAATTTACTAATTAATCGCATCCGTGAGCCTTTACAAAGCACATCCAGACCAGAAGTTCTGCACAGTATTGGTGGCTTCGCGTCCTTAGCAGCCCTACCGACGAAATTCAAAGATCCTTTAATTGTCTGTAGTACCGACGGTGTGGGTACGAAATTGAAACTAGCGATCAAATATGATTTCCACGAAAGCATCGGACAAGACTTAGTTGCGATGTGTGTGAATGACGTGCTAGTTTACGGGGCTGAACCATTTTTATTTCTTGATTATTTCGCTACAGGAAAGTTAGATGTTGATGTCGCCGAACGAGTCATCCGAGGAATAGCCGATGCTTGTCGCCTGACCGGTTGTAGTTTAGCTGGTGGCGAAACTGCCGAATTACCGGGGATGTATGCTCATTCCGATTACGATGTAGCGGGTTTTTGCATTGGACTAGTCGAACGAAGTGATTACGAACAACGTCCACCAATCGCAAAAGACGACATTTTGCTTGGGCTGAGTAGTAACGGTCCTCACTCCAACGGTTTTTCTCTAATTCGTAAATTACTCGAAGAAGTTAGCGGACAACCACCCAATGAAATTTGGCAAGAGTTGATTCAACCAACGAAACTCTACGTTAATGATGTATTGCCTGTCGCTGGTCGCACGACTGGAATGGCACATATCACCGGTGGTGGTCTCGTAGAGAATCCTCCGCGTATGTTGACGTCGGGACTTGCAATCGAACTTGACTTACGGTCATGGCAGCGACCTGCTTGTTTTGAGTGGTTGAATCGTATAGGTCAACTCGAACCTATTGAAATGCTGCGAACCTTTAACTGTGGAATTGGCTTTCTACTGGCCGTAAGAGAAGAGCACGTCGAAGACGTCAAGAGTCAACTAACTGAACGAGGGGAAACTGTTTCGGTAATAGGTAGGATTGTGGACGCTGGTACTCAAGCGACGAGAAATAAACTTATTGTCGACAAAGACTTGAATATTTCTTTAGGTTAGAGCTTGGGTGGAGTAACTCCAGTCTGTCCTTGGTATTTACCACCTTTGTCTTTGTACGAAACTTCACATGGTTCATCTGCTTGGAAGAATAACATCTGCGCTACACCTTCATTAGCGTAAATCTTCGCGGGCAAGTTAGTCGTATTGGAAAACTCCAGTGTGACATGACCTTCCCATTCAGGTTCAAGAGGTGTAACATTCACAATGATTCCGCAACGTGCATACGTCGATTTCCCCACACAAATCGTTAATACGTCACGTGGTATGCGAAAAAACTCAACTGTTCGAGCTAGCACAAACGAATTTGGTGGAATCACGCACACATCGCCTTCAGCATGTACAAAACTTCTCTCGTCAAATGCTTTAGGATCGACAGTGGCTGAAAAAATGTTAGTGAATACCTTGAATTCCGGCGCACATCTCACATCGTAACCGTAACTCGAAGTACCCCACGACACCACGCGACGGTTGTCGACCGAACGTACTTGGTTTGGTTCGAAAGGTTCAATCATTCCATGTTCTAAGACCATCTTTCTAATCCAATGATCGGCTTTAATTGTCATCGTCAATCCATCCTAATCGTAGGTGAAGGTGCGACATTTCTCGCATGAATCCATAGTTGCGCTGCAATCAACTGTGCACAGTTAATGAACTGAGAGGCTATAGGAGTTCGGTAATCTGTTGCTACCGGTGGTTGACCATTATCGGTAGATTCTCGTAAATGTGCGACTAGTGGAAATTCGCCAAGTAATACTGTCCGGTATTCGTTGGCGACAAGTTGACCACCACCAGTACTAAAAACATTATGGCGTTTCTCACATTGATCACATTCAAAATAGCTCATGTTCTCGACGATACCGAGAATAGGTACACTAACTTTAGAAAACATCTCGATCCCCTTTCGGGCATCAGCCAATGCAACTGGTTGAGGTGTAGTCACAATCACAACTCCACCCAGTGCGACTTGTTGAGACAACGTCAGTTGTATGTCGCCGGTTCCAGGTGGCATATCGACGATCAAGTAGTCCAACTCACTCCACTTAGTTTGATGAATCAGTTGTTGTAATGCACCGGATACCATTGGACCGCGCCAGACCATGGGGGTTTTATCGGTCACAAGCATGCTCATCGAAATCGCCTCAATACCATGGGCACGCACTGGTTCGAAATACTTGCCGTCTACAATTTTTGGTTTTGTATTCTGGCCAATTCCCAACATGATTCCTTGACTTGGACCGTAAATATCAGCATCCAGTAAACCGACTCGACTACCAGCACGCATTAAACCGAGAGCTAGATTCACTGCGATCGTAGATTTACCGACCCCGCCTTTACCAGAGGCGATAGCGATAATATTTCGTACGTTCGATAACTGACTCGTTAATGGCGAGACAAACTCAATCTCAATACAACTAGTTTCATCCTGAATCCATGAACGAACCTTTTCAATATACGAAGCCTTCAGTAGTTCACAAGGATACCCGAGGTCAAGGTCAAGGTGAAAGCGACCCTCCATGGTACCTTGGCGCTTAATCGCGCCTAGTTCTTCTAGCGTGAGGTTTGCTACTGGATCTTTGAAATCAGAGAGGGATTGTGGCATGCGACTTAAATATGGATTTTTGTCGTATTGTATGATTTACGTCTGGAATCACTCCATTTCTTCGATTTTCTAGTTTTTTCCGCCTTGAAATGAGATAGTAACTATGCGTCGTATTCTTGTCACCTCAGCACTTCCATACTCAAATGGAGCGATACACCTGGGGCACTTGTTAGAACACATACAGACGGACATTTGGACACGTTATCAAAAACTTCGTGGTAATGAGTGTTATTACGTGTGTGCCGAAGATACACACGGTACAGCAACGATGCTGAGTGCGCGAAAACAAAAAATCTCGCCAGAGGAATTGGTAGAGCAAGCTCGCATTGAACACATAGAAGATTTCACTGCATTCGGTATTCAGTACGACAAGTATTACACAACACATTCCAGTGAAAATGAAGAAATTGCTACATTAATTTATACTAAACTGCAAGAACAGGGAACTATATTTCAACGAACGATCGAACAGCTTTACGATCCTGAAGAGAAGTGCTTTCTCGCCGACCGGTATGTCAAAGGAATTTGTCCAAAATGTGGGGCACCTGATCAACCAGGAGATAATTGTGACGCTTGTGGAGCGACCTACAGTGCGACTGATCTGCTTGATCCCCGCTCTGAGTTATCAAATGCAGTACCAATCATAAAGACTACCACACACTATTTCTTTGATCTGCCACAATTTGAAGAGTTCCTGAAGGAATGGACAACCAGTGGTACCGTACAGACTGAAGTCTCAAATAAACTGCAGGAGTGGTTGGACGGTAGCTTGAAGCCTTGGGACATTACACGCGATGCACCGTATTTCGGTTTTAGAATTCCCAATTCCGAGAACAAATACTTTTATGTGTGGTTAGATGCACCAATCGGCTACATGGCGAGTTTCAAACACTGGTGCAATCATTCTAATATTGACTTTGATGATTTTTGGTCCAAAGACAGTAAATGTGAGTTACATCACTTTATAGGAAAGGATATCATTAACTTTCACGCACTGTTTTGGCCGGCCGTACTTAATTGTGCCGGCTTTAGGACACCGTCTGCTGTACACGTCCATGGGATGGTAACGGTGAACGGCGAAAAAATGTCTAAATCCCGAGGGACTTTCATCAACGCAACCACCTTTAGAAAGCATTTTGAACCAGAGACCTTGCGCTATTACTATGCTGCTCGTCTAAGTCCTACGATGGCAGATATTGATATCAATTTCAATGATTTTGTCACACGAATTAACTCAGAATTAGTTGGGAAACTAGTCAATATTCCTTCGCGTTGTGCTAATTTCTTAAGGAAATCCTTTAATAACACACTCGATTCGAAATTGGTGGATCGCACACTATTCGAGGAATTCGCTGGAGTTCAACCACAAATCCAAGACTGCTATGAGCAAGGAAACACTCGTCAAGTCGTTCGCATTGTAATGGGACTTGCTGATCGTGTTAATCAATATCTCACCGAAGTAGCGCCGTGGAAACTAGCCCGTACTCCGGGTAAAGAAGCTGAAGTTCTTCAAATATGTACTTTGGCCATCAATTTATACCGCTCGCTCTGTGTTTATCTCAAACCGATTGTACCAATGTTGGTTGAAAGAAGTGAAGAGTTTTTTGGTGGCACCGAACTGCAGTGGGATGATGTGAACCAACCGCTCCTCGATCACCGTTTACGGGATTTCACCCCACTATTGCAGCGCATCGAAATGAATCAGGTTGAAGACATGTTAAATGCCTCGAAGGAAACTAAAGGCTCCGCGAATGAACCGAGTACTACAATGATTGACATCACCGACTTTGAAAAAATTAACTTACGGGTCGCAGTAGTTATAGAAGCTTCACTGGTCGAGGGTGCAGACAAACTTCTTGAATTAGTACTATCTCTTGATGGCAACAAACGTACGGTGTTCGCAGGGATACGAGAAGCTTACAACCCAAACGACCTTGTTGGTCGAAAAGTAGTTGTCGTAGCTAATCTAAAACCAAGAAAAATGCGATTTGGCGTTTCTGAAGGCATGGTATTAGCGGCTGGGCCCGGAGGTAAAGACATCTTTATTGTGTCGCCCGACGAAGGTGCCGAAGAAGGAATGACTGTCCGCTAACGGTACGGAATCAAGACGTGCTTGAACTACTGCTTTTGCTTGGCGCGGCACTACTAGTCAATAACTTTGTCTTAGTCCAACTTCTAGGCCTCTGCCCGTTTATGGGAGTATCCCATCGGCTTGATACTGCCGTTCCTATGGGAATCGCCACGATTTTTGTGATTTCGTTATCAACCCTAATCACAAATTTCATCAATGCACATCTATTAGAACAGTTTGATCTGCAGTACTTGCGAATTATCGTTTATATCACGGTGATTGCATCGGTGGTGCAATTAACCGAACGTTATGTCCGGTTCGCAAGCCCGTTACTACACCAACTCCTGGGAATCTACCTACCCTTGATTACAAGTAACTGTGCGATATTAGCTGTAGCTTTAAGTGTTGCGGATTATGCTTTACCCCAAGCACTAGCTGTAGGTATTGGTGCTGGAGGTGGATTCACATTGGTCTTAGTCTTGTTTGCGGGTTTACGATCGCGGCTAGACGAAAATAGTATTCCGCAACCGTTTCGTGGTGCCCCGATCGCACTTATTACGGTCGGTATCATGGCAGTAGCTTTTTACGGCTTTAAAGGCGCGTTGTGACGCCCGAAATACTTTATCCTATTGCAATTTTGGGTGGGATGGCGTTGATCATTTCGACGTTGATTGTCAGTTTTGATCGCTTATTACAAAAACGGGACCGTGAGCCTGACCTTGTTGAACGAATCAATGATCTTTTGCCGCAGACTCAATGTGCACAGTGCAATTATCCGGGGTGTCGACCATACGCAGAAGCGATCGTACAGGGAGAAAGTTTAGACCTTTGCGTCCCGGGTGGGAGTCGAACTCAACAAACTTTAGCGACGTTATTAGACCGTCCTATAGGTGCGCAATTGTTACCCGATGTTGAACCGCTATTCGCTCGCATTCGCGAGCTCGAGTGTATCGGCTGTAATTTATGTGCCGAAGTTTGCCCAGTGGATGCGATCGTCGGAGCCCCTCAGTTCCTGTACACTATTCTTGAAGATTTGTGTACTGGTTGTGAGTTGTGTATCCCCCCTTGTCCAGTGGATTGTATTGACCTGATCGAACTCGAAAACTCGTGAGCTCCTACGATCCTACAGAGTTAGATTGGTTTAATGAATCACCGACGACTCTGCTTGATCGAATTCGGGATGCGAACGTAGTTGGAATGGGTGGTGCTGGATATCCTGCTGCTGAGAAAATCGAAAAAGGATCACGGAACGCACCCTGTACCATTATTGCGAACGGAGTAGAAAGTGACCCAGGGGTTTCAGCAGATCAAACCTTACTTAACCAACGGTTGCTTGATGTAATTACCGGGTTACGAATCGTTGGCCATATTGCCCATACTAAACAATTACATCTAGTTGTGACTAGTTCGGATTTAGTTAACAAGGCAAGTAAGCTGAATTCCACAGAAGTTAAGGTGCATTTAATCCGTCCAACTTTTCAAAACGGGGAGGAACGCGAACTCATCAAACTCATCCTGCAAAAGCAAGTTGAACCGAATTCCTATCCTACGGATTTCGGAATCATAGTGTTCAATGTTCACACTCTGTTTGCGATACTTGAAGCTGTTCGTGGAAAAAAACTTACACAGCGAATAATGACCGTTCTTGGCGAAGACCGTTGGGTCAAGTTCGGAGAAGCTATCCATAGTGTAGTAGATGTGGATCAATCGCTTCGAACCGGTTGCTATGAAACCGGCCACGTAGCAATCAACGAACAACAAACAGTGCCGACGATGAATGCAATATCTGTGGATGCCTCGGATGTGGTATTTCCTTGTATTAAGTGTGGTTGGTGCACTTCAGAGTGTCCGCTGACTCTTCCTGTTGAACTTTATCAAAGTGATTTTGAACGCAACCAAATCTCTGATACGACGCGTTCGACGTTGTATTCGTGCAATGAGTGTGGCGCTTGCGTTACCAAATGTCCTAGCCATATTCACCTCGTGGATACGATTCGGCAATTACGGGCTGATTTGGCCGGGGAAGAATTCCATGTCGCACGTGCGGCAGTAGCTCGCAAAAGATATGAAGCGCGTGTGCAAAGATTACAAAACCAATCTAGCCGTGAAACGGCAAGTCGCGTCGAACGGATGCACAAAACCCACGACTGGAGTTGAAACGCGCTAGCCCTAAATATTCGACTCCCGGCATCATGGTCAGGGTTTCGTGCGCACTGTTACCTGGCTGTGTTGTAAGCACAGTTCTATTTGGATATGAAATTGTCCTACTGATTTTTAGCGCCGTCGGTGCCGCGATCATTACTGAGTTGCTTTGCACTCGTACTTGGCTAACAATCCGAGACGGTAGCGCGATTGTTACTGGTCTGTTAATCGCGTTGTGTTTACCTCCTACTTGTCCGGTATGGATACCAATGATTGCTTCTGCGATCGGTATTGCCATCGGAAAGCAGTTGTATGGAGGTTTGGGTAAGAATGTTTTTAATCCCGCAATGTTGGGTTATGCGGTCGTACTCATCGCCTATCCGGTTCAACTTACCTATTTCGATGTCGTATCAGGGGCAACTGCACTTGAAGTTATCGCTCACAACGGTGGGGTAGAAATTCTGCACGATCGAACATCGCATGCATCTTTAGGTACCCTTGGGGCAAGCAAATTCGAATGGTTGAATGCTATTTACCTTTTAGCGGGCATTTATCTGCTTGTTGTACGGATTATTCATTGGGTTATTCCGGTTGCTGTGTTAGTTGGAGTAGGATTGGCTGCGGCATTTGGAACACTTTCGGACACAACTTTGCTAGGTAATACCATCTTATTTCACTGGTTTGCTGGAGGCACAATGCTAACCGCATTTTTCATCGCAACGGATCCTGTAACGTCGCCGTCGATCAGGTGGCAGCAGTGGATTTATGGTGGATTAGTCGGCGTGACTGCTTTTGTGATTCGAACCTTCAGTAGTTGGCCTGACGGTTTTGCATTTGCCATTTTGCTAGGGAATATCGTCGTACCTTTACTGGATAGAAAGTGAAAATTACGTTCAAACCCATCGCGACTATGACTGTTCTCGCGATAGTACTCGGTGGAATACTCATACTCGTGCAACAAGTCACAATTGAAGTTATTCAAGAAAATCGTCGAAACCAAGAATTAAGTCAGTTGGATGGCTTAGTCGATACAACCGATCAGAATGAATTATGTACCATTGGAATTACTCTGAAGGTCGTTGAAGTAAAAGGATATGGAGGATTAATCAAAGTTGCAGTGGTAGTTCAAGATAGCGAAATCCTTGGAGTTCGTGCGCTTTCCCATTCTGAAACACCTGGATTTGCCGACGTGCTCAAACCAGAGAATTGGCTTAGCGAGTTTGACGGAAATGATCCCCAAGAAGTCGATGCCGTGACTCGTGCCACAATCACTACACAAGCAGTTCTCAGAGCCGTTCAAGACGCACTGAACTTAATGACGGATGAAGAGTCATGCTGAAAAAAATATTCGTTGAAGGAGTATTCACAAACAATGCGTTTGCTGTCCAACTGTTAGGTCTGTGTCCATTATTGGCAGTCAGTTACAACATCGAAAATGCTATCGGCTTAGCAATTGCTAGTTCTTTTGTACTTATTGTTTCGTCGATTGTGATAGCTTCCTTGCGTAACGTAATTTCCAGCAACATACGCTTACCTTGTTTCATGCTAGTGATCGGTTCCATGACAACAGTCGTTACACTACTCACACAAGCATTTGCCTGGGAACTGTATTTACAAGTAGCGATTTTTATTCAAATCATCGTGACGAACTGTATGATTCTCAATCATGCTGAAACAGTCGCTTTTCGTACTCCGGTGTTAGTCTCGCTATTCAGCGCTTTGTGTACTGCCTTGGGGTTTTCGCTTGCGTTAATCTCACTTGGTGGTATTCGGCAACTACTTAGTTTAGTTTTTCCCGTTGCTGCGCATCCAGCCGGCGCTTTTATCGTCGCGGGTGCGGTACTTGCCTTATTTAATAGTGTTCGTCTCAAGTTTGAGAGCGCAACTCAACCAAAATCCGGTGATAATCAGGACGAAAAGATAGAACTCATCAATGTTCGTAATTCCTCGGATTGATTTGACCTGGCGCTGCAGTTTTGTGTCTTCTGTTCATAGTATGTCCCTTAATTATTTAGTACACATTGTTGTACGTAAGAACACGTAAAAGTCAAGCGATTTTCAAACAATTTTGTTCTGTATATTTAGAACTTTCCGCTGATTTACGTATAATTACAAATGCAAACACAGTTTACGTTGTTTCTTCGGTCGGGTTACCTGCCGAATATAACAACCTGCTGGTAAATAGTCAGGAAATTCCATTACAACGTAATTGTGTTTGCAAACGACCCGGCACCCTTTGCGTGTTGCGAGTGTATCGAGAACAGTAAACGAACATAGCAACGAGTTAATGAAGTTTCAAAATTCAACTGATCTAATTCACGCTTCCTTGCTGCTAATAGTTGGTATAGGCATAGGAATCATTGGTACTGTGCTGTACGACAAATTTATTGCCTAATTCAATGTATACTATACACACATTCCTTAACTTTACCAGTAACATTTATACCCAGGAGAAACTACCATGAAACGAACAATCGCGATTGTCTTTCTACTATCTTTTTCGTTCTCTGTCAGTGCTACAACTTATTGGTACGGGATAGCTGAAATTTCTTTTTTCTCAGATAGAATTATCGATGGGGGACGATTGGGGATTGGCCTTCAACTAAATGAAAGGTTCGGAATCGAGGGACAATGGGAAACAATCTGGTCTTACGATCTTGATGATCTTGATGTTCCCGGAGTTCCCGGACGTTTCGAAGGTTTACGAGAACAATTCGAACTTACGACGGATCAAGGATTATCTGTCGACGTTAAAACCAATGATTATCTATCCGTGCTCGGAACCGTAACTATACCTTTAGACAATACTTTTATGATAGGATCAAAACTGATAGGAAAGGCAGGACTTTCTTACCACTGGTTGAAGTACGATGTGTCTCCTTATACTTGGCAACGCGTGCCGTTGCCCAACGGGCACAAATTTACCCCAGTGTTTGATGACCCAATCTATGAACTAGATGAGAAAGGGTTTACGCCAATGGTAAGCCTCGGATTACATGGGACACTAAGAAGTTGGTTCCAAAAGACAAATTTAGAACTGGGTTTAGCTTGTCGCTTCACAGATGACCTAAACAACGATACCAATATTTTGTTTCTTACCCTTAGGCATAGATTCTGAGCCTATTCAGCAAATATGTAATCATTTAGCGCTTGAGATACTTATGCCAATTAGAGCCTGCTAGTTTCTAGAGTTTGTCAATGAGTTCAATTCAACCAGCGAAGCTGCGTCCTTATTGCTATAGCTTGGGTTTCTTGTCGTAATACTGCTGCCGCTTGCGGGAATTTTCTTCTGTAGATCCTATCACCGCCCGAGTTCAGAGGTAAGTAGCGCCGTATCAGTTTTACCAAGCGGCAAGATTTTGCTCTTTTTACCACATCAATTCGCCGGATTTTGGGTCTTTGATATTGTTTTTGGTAAATCATTTCTACGTACGAAGTGGTCATAGGTTGTCAAGTGCTGCGCCAACCAAAAACCAACCCCCTCATTACTGGAAGTAATTAATTTTTCTAGCTAACGCAAGATGCAGTTTTTTGGAAAAGATTTTTAAATTCGGAACAAGCTTGAGCGCACCAAGAGTTTTGTTTTTTCGGTAGTCAAATTCCAGAAGTGTATGCGAATCCCGTGGCGGTAGATCATGTCGAACAACTGATTGAAGATTTCGATGCCGAGACGGAATGGTTAATTTTTGAGGCCAGACTCCGTAAAGAATTGGTTTCTGATATTGCAGTGAATCTACTTCGCCGAAGTGAACAGCGTAGTCGTGCTTCACTCAACATTCCAGAGACCCCACGTCGAGATCCGAATCCCTTGATCAAAGGAAACATAGAACCGGTTCCCTAATTATCGCAATTAGAACATGGAGTTATTCGACTTGAAAGATCGTTTGCGAGAATTGTTCGATTATCCGAACACGTCACTTGAAATGTGGTTTGGTATAAAATTTCTGTACATTACCTCGTACACTCAACTGAGTTTTTCAACTTTGGACTACTCTCACTCAAATCTATGTCAAGCGAAGGGATAGCATGACCGAAAAACTAAAACGAGAATTCGACTATTATCTAAAGCATCAAGATACGTTTTTCAAGAAGTACAATGGTAAGTACATCGTGATCAAACAAGATTATACACATATTCCCTAGAATCATTCGAAGAACTGCTTTGACACCCAATATACGGGTTAAGCTGGGAAGGATTCGTAATCGAACAAGTTTGCAATCTCGTAAGAGATTCAGCTACTCCTATGTTCTACCGGACCGCCGAAGGCGCGGAAATTGATCTATTATTGGAATGGCACAAAACTCGAGAACTGTGGGCGATTGAGATTAAGTTAACTCTAGCGACGAAAGTGTCACGCGGTTTCTATGTGGGGATCGACACTTTGAAGACCAACAGAAACTTCGTCGTCTGTGCCGACAGCACAACACAAAGGAAGGTGTGTTTAATTCAAAATCGCTAGAATCTAACCATGAGTAATTTTAA
>JAPPMF010000017.1:0-80858 GCA_028819195.1 Gammaproteobacteria bacterium
TGGTGCCCATAAAGAAACACCTTGGCAGTTACCAGTGTTAAAACCATTAACACCTTCGTTTTCTCCGTACAGGTTCACTCCCCAAAAGAACAGTAGCACTGGAACGATAAATCGGTAGATTTTCATCAGTGGTTTCCTTGTGATCAAAACAGAAAATCGATGGTTGGTAAAAAGTCGGTTATATGATAGTTAAAACGGTCAATTTTTGCAATCTAAAAGTCAATAGTTTTATAGTAATTTAGTGGATTTTTTCGATTAGATTAATTATTGATACTGTTGTCTACGACTCATGTGGAGTTAGCAACTGGTTGAGAATCGTCGCTATCAAGGATTCCTGGCTTTGTCTCTTGTCATCCTCAGTTCAGAATTGAGTCTTACATCAGGGTGGAGAGGATTAGTGTGTAAATGCGGGGGAGAGTATTGAAAACTATTCTTAAACAAGAATCCTTCAAATGGAAGACATATCAGACCGTTGACTGAAGTTGGTCATGTTTACTCCTTGCCTGCGGTGTCGTTTTGAACACGTAATCCCAAAGAGGTGTAAATCCAAAATTTACATTACGTTGCGCATGGTGTAGGTCATGCGACTTAATTAAATAGTCTAACCATTTAAACCCCGTCTTGATATTAGCATGATCTAGGGTATTGATCAACGTATGAATAAATATTACCGTAACAAACGCACCAATCCCTACCGGACCAATTACTGCAATACAGCACAATAACAGTGACAAACCAAAGACTATTTCATGTGGATGTTGATACAATCCGTCAATAGCGGTGGGATGCCGATATAAATGGTGCCAACCATGCAAGTATCGCATTAAAAATTTTGAATGATGCATGAGCCTGTGCGCCCAATAATAAGTGAAATCGTAGAGTAAAACTGGAACGATAAACTCGTACCAATGACTTGATCCTGTTCGAATAAGAAACTCGGAAAACAGTAAAACTGCCCCAATATACGTTCCAAATATCGCTATGATGTTTAGAGAAATAATTAACCAATAACGACGCTGTTGCGGATCTCGATCATTGATTTGAGAATCAGGAATCTGTACGTGGACAAATTGACAACTAGCCATCACTAGCGTCACCAGTGTCATTACAGATAATATTCCAATGATCGAACTAATTACGACTACTGACATACCTCACACTTGTCTCCCAGGTCAATCGCACACATTTCGAAGAACCTAAATTTGTTACAGAAACCAACTAAATTATATTGTGAGTCGCGAGAATTCCTAGCCGAAACAGGTTCTTTAATTTTGGACTGACTGAGAAGAATAGACACGACTCTCACATTTACTAAATTGACTTTAAACAAGTGGACGTACCTATCTCCTTACAGGCTGAACATGAAATTTGACATTTGAGTAATTTCACAAATTCAGCCTATAAACTACATAATCCTTCCAATATTCACATATTATATCCCTAAAATTGTATTTTGTTATAAATTGCCAGTTACAAAGTTGTGCACGCAATGTTGGACTATTACAATACTTCGAATTATTGAAAAGTTCTATCGACGGAAAAACCAAAAACATGATTCAAGCGTATTCACGCAATATAGACGTGCCCAAACACAAAGAAACTAAAAAATCTCTAATCTTTACACCATACATTTGGTTGATAGTTCTATTCGCACTAACTTTTGTAGCTACTTCATATGCCGATGAAGTTAGTGACGAGGACATGGAAGAGGTTATAGTCGTCGGTAGCCAAAACAGTCAACCACATGAGTCGGTTGAATCGGTGTTTGGTTTCGAACAATCATTACTCGAAATTCCGCGGTCAGCTTCAACCATCAGTGAAGAAATGTTAGCTCGATTTGATATGCGAGATATAGATGAATTGATCGCACTTGCGCCAGGTTCCTTCACTCAGTCTTTTTTTGGTGTGGCTGGTTCATTAGATGTACGTGGAACCCCTGGTGAAACCTACTTTCGTGGTGTTCGCCGACTAGATAATCCCGGTAATTATCCTACACCGATTGGTGCTTCCGACCGTATTGATATTGTTCGTGGACCTGCTTCACCGATCTATGGTCCGGCAAAAATTGGTGGTTATCTTAACTTCGTTCCTAAGTCGGCGCGGATTGAAGCGACGGACGAAATTATCGATCAAATCATTGGTGCGATTAGCCTATCGGTTGGATCGTGGGACAAACAAATAATCACAGCTGAAGTGGGTGGCGCGACCACTCGAGGTGGCAAAAATTTAGGCTATTACCTGTATTCCGAGTTCGAGAATTCCGGTAGCTATTACCGCAATCACGGTACGGATCAAACATTGATCCAGACGTCGTTTGATGTCGATCTTAGCGCAAATTTACACTTAGAGTTTGGTGGGATGTTTCATGAGTTCTCCGGTAAACAAAATGCCGGCTGGAATCGATTAACTCAGGATTTGATTGACCATGGAATATACATAACCGGGCAACCTCACCCGTTAGATACCGATGGCGATGGCAAAATTTCGCACCAAGAATTTGACGTCAATGGCGACGGTTTCACCGATCTCAATCCTTTTGCACCAGGCCTCGTTCCAGGAAGTCCCGACGAACTCGATACCGTTACAACTGGTTTATGTTTTATTGGCCAGACTCCGGTGTTTGGTTGTGTTCTCGAGTTGTTAAACCTGCTCAATGTCGGAACAACTATTTTGGATACCAGCCTAGTTCTAACTTCTCCTGACGATGTTCTAGATAACGAGGTACTTACGCTTTACTTCGACGTGATCTACCAACCAAGTGAAATCGGTTGGAAGTGGACGAACCAGATATTTTTTGAAATGTATGACAACTTAAATGAAAACGCGTATGGATTTTCACAGTTTCACGATAGCTGGGTAGTAGAAAATAAGTTGGTAGGTTCGCGTTACTGGGAACGAGAATACTCATCGATAGCCGTACAGATTTCGCCCTCGTTGCGCTATACAAGCTTTGATCATGGCGACGACTACACTAATGAGTATTTCGATCGCCGAGACCTATCAGTACCAGGTAGTTCCTTAGACACTCGCTTACTATCGACTCAGATTGATGACGACTACACTGAGTACTACATCGGCCATTATCTTGATATTGGTCTAGCCGCGATGACCAATATATCATGGAATAATGGCGTTAATCTGCTCGCGGGAATACGATACGACAGTATTGATATGGAAAGTCGACAACCAATCGAAAAGTTGCTTTTCGCGAGCGCTAATAACATCTGCGTACCGCCGGATCTTTCGTGTGCACACATAGCTGCAGAAAACCGTTATGCTGGATTTTCCGGTACACTGAGTGTGAATTATTACATCAATCCCGGTTTCATACCTTACGCAACTGTGTCTAAGCAATCTACTGTGATTGCAGGGCAAGGCGCTGAGTTGACTACACGAAACGTTGCTGATGGTCGAGTCTGGGATTCTTCTACGTTATATGAATTAGGTCTTAAAGTAAGTCTATTGAATAACGCACTCTACATAGCGTCCGCGTTTTACGAACAAGAACGAACGGATTTTTTGGCACAAGCCATAGTTACGAATCAAGCAACAAGAACTCGAGGTACAGAATTTGAGATGCGTTGGGTGGTTAACGAACCCTTGCTGATTACTCTCGGTTACTCCAACATGGAAATAATCAATCTCAACACGCTAGCGGCGGGGCAGCGTTTTAGTTTTGTAGGGGCTGAGGACCTACCGGGTATTGCCCCAGAGACTTTTTACGGAGGTAGCTTAGTAGGTACCATCGTTCAGTCAGGAATTGCGGGGGCGCGTCGGGCGGGGGTCCCTAGAACCATCGCTTCAATGACGGCTACTTATGAATTCAGTCCTAATTTCGCGATCAGTGGTAGCGCGGTCGACGTTGACTCCGTCCACTCGGGTTATTCCAAGTCAGTTAAGCTCCCCGCGTACTTGCTCGTGAACGCCGGCGTGGTAGTGAACGTCGGCAAGTGGACATTGTCGGCTACTGTGAAAAACCTTTCTGACGAACGATATTTTCGGTCAAATTTTCCGAATCTATTCGGAGGTGTTGTTGTGCTACCCGAATTACCGCGACACTTTCAGGTTCGCACACAGTTTCAGTGGTGAGTCTGTGATGGGGGTAATTCTCGTTTACAACAGCCACCCTAGAGGGGTAGTAGAATATTATTGACCGTTCAATAGGTTAGCGTGATGAATGATAAATCGCAAGACGAATACCCTTACACGAAAAAACTCAAGAAGGAGTTTAAAGACTTAGTCGAGGATACTTTAAGGATCGCTGACGCAACTTGGTTTAAATTAACCGTTTACTCTGTTCTATTTGTAGTGTTAGGGTTAGTTGTTTTCGTTATCTGCCTGCAACTTTTCGGTTAAGAAACACTTTCACGTTTCAATTAGTGGTTCTATTTCACTAAATCTACAAATTGCTCGTTAGCAGATTGAGTTCCTCACGGTCGAGTTTACTAGGAATCTAAGCTGTTAATCGTTAACGTAACCTCCGTGTCGTCACCCCGTATGATAAATTTACGCACAGTTGGAATATTTGAACCAGCTGATTCGGTTGAATCTGCATAAGTGATTGATACAACCCATTGCTCATACTTAAATTCGATTAATTGGTTCTGTTGGTCGAACTCCTTCTCGCCTGGTTTGTCAATGAGCTCGCAGTCTAATGAAATACAATTCCACAGCTCCAAAAACGGTAGCGATAAGCCAAATTCTTCGACCAACCATTCATTAACGTCAATGTTTTCTTCCTTTGTCCCTAACGATGTAGTTAGAGTCGATGATTCTTCTTTTCCCGACAAATTAATGCGAACGAATCCAGTACGATCGCGGAGATTTAGTTCGTATTGGTCAGCGACCCTCTTGAATCGAAAACTACCATTAAAAGATTGCACGGGACTTTTAATGGCGATTCTCCCTTCAATGGCTAGCACATCTTCATCGTTAGTTTGAGGTACTAAAGGTTCACGCGAAAGACTCTGACACCCACTAGCGAGTAGTAAAACCAGAATTGCGAAAGTTCCAATTACCCCGATTTTTTGATTAACAACCTGCTGTTCGTATAATTTTTGCATTGATTCCTTCGGATTCCACAATATTTAACTATGCCGATCATTGCCTTCGGCCTCAATCACCGACATGCGGGGATTGATTTAAGGGGTCGGGCATCGATTCTTCCCGAAGACCTTAAAAATTCCCTACCATTACTCGTAAACTCCGCTGAGTATATTAGCGAAGCTTTAGTGCTGTCGACTTGCAATCGGACAGAGTTGCATTGTATTGTTCAGCAGGAGGACGAGCAAATTGTCGAAGAACATCTTCGGCGCTGGTTGGCCGAACACCGAAATATAACGCTGTCCGAGTTAGTAGGTAAAACTTACTTTTTTAGTGCCTCGGAAGCTACTAGACACATCATGCGGGTTGCCGCTGGTTTAGATTCTCAAGTGCTTGGCGAGCCACAGATTTTTGGGCAATACAAGGCTGCCTATCAAGCGGCAGTTAAAACTGGTACTATCGGACCAGAATTAGAACCCATTGTTACTGCGGTAGTTCGAACCTGCAAACGGATCCGAAACGAAACAGAAATTGGTCGACACTGTACGTCGTTGCCTCAAGCTGCGGTCATAAAGACTCAACAGGAATTTCCTAATCTTAGTTCAATCCGAGTTTTATTGATCGGTGCCGGTCAGATTATCAGAGCTGTCAGTAAATACTTACACACAGCGGGTGTACGCGCTATAACGGTTGCGAATCGAACTCTAGCGAATGCCGATCGAATTGCACAAGACGTCGATGGCAAGGTGATCCCACTAACAGAGTATGGGGAACATTTGTACGAATTTGATGTTTTAATTACATCCACGAATAGCGATCGTCCAATTGTGAGTTTCGAAGTTGTAAAGAACGCTTGTGAACAACGACGTAATAAACCGATGTTGATCGCTGATCTAGCTGTGCCCCGTGATGTAGATCCTTTTGTCCGAAATCTTGAACAAGTACGTGTCTTTACCGTAGATGAATTGAGTTCTGACATTCAAACAAATTTGAGTTCAAGACACGAATCTGTGCATCAAGCAGAGCAAATCATTGAGGAAGGTCTAGATAAACTCAATGACAGTTTTCGCGCCCGCGAAGTTTCGACTACTGTATCCAGGTATCGCTCAAATATGGAAGATATCCGAGATCAAGAAATTGACTTTGCGGTGACCCGTCTTCGAGCTGGTGAAGATCCACAACAAGTCATTGCAAATTTAGCCCAAAGCCTGACGCAAAAACTTGTTCATTTCCCAACTGTTGCGTTGCGGAATGCTAGTATCGCAGAAGATGTGGAATTGTTGAACCGACTTTGTTCGGCTTATGAGATTGAATCATGAGCCTGTCTCCGAGAATTCTCCGTCGACTAGAGGAGTGTGCGGATCGGTACCTAGAACTTGAGGGTCTCTTGGGGGATGCCGACACCGTTCGGGATCAAGAGCTCTTCATCAAATTATCCCGTGAATATTCTGGACTTCAACCGATTATCGAGTCGTATCGTAAGTACGAAAGTCTACAAGCCGAAATTGCTGAGTTGAATGAATTACAAAATGGCCCGGACGACGAAATCAAAAACTTGGCACGCGAGATGTTCGCGGATACACAACCCAAATTGGATGAAGCTTGCGTGCAGATTGAAACAATGTTGCTACCTCAAGATCCAGACGATGCAGCTAATGTCTACTTAGAGATTAGAGCAGGTACAGGGGGGGACGAAGCGGGATTGTTTGCCGCTGATTTAGTAAGAATGTACGAGAAGTACGCTGCGATCAAGGGATGGAACGCGCAACTCATTACTTTCAAACCGTCAACTCAAGGTGGTTGTAAAGAAGCGATATTTCGTATCACCGGTAAAGATGTCTTCTCCCGGTTAAAGTTTGAATCGGGCGCTCATCGAGTACAACGTGTCCCAATCACCGAGTCGCAAGGGCGAGTACATACATCAGCTTGTACTGTCGCGATCTTACCCGAAGTAGAAACAGTTGAAGAGATCAGTCTAAAGCCCTCTGAACTAAGAATTGATACTTATCGAGCTTCCGGAGCGGGTGGGCAACATGTCAACAAAACTGATTCTGCCGTCCGAATCACACACCTTCCGTCGGGTGTGGTAGTCGAGTGTCAAGATGAACGCTCGCAGCATCTCAATAAAGAGCGAGCTCTTTCGTTATTAACTTCCAAACTAATGAATGCTGAGAAGCAAACGAAAGAACAACAGCGAAGTGACGATCGACGATTACAGATTGGTTCAGGTGATCGATCAGAACGAATTCGGACCTACAACTTTCCACAGGGCCGACTCACGGATCACCGAGTAAATCTAACGCTGTATAAGTTAGACGAAGTCATGGAAGGTTCGTTGGATCAGGTAATCGAACCGTTGATTAAGGAACATCAAGCCGATTTGCTCCGTGAATTGCACGATGAAACAACTGAAAGCTCGTATGCCTCGCTTTGAAAGTGTTGCAGATTGCTTCGATTGGACGTGTGGACAAATTGATCGAGACGATGCTGCGTATCTTGTATTACACTATTTGAATTGCTCACATCGCGATCTCTATCTGTCTAAAAATAAAGCTCGGCGATTAAACGGTAAACTGCCAAACTCTGTAAACTCAGTACAAGCAGACAAACTCAAGCAAGCAGTGAGTCGGCGACAGAATGGTGAACCCCTCGCTTACATAACCGAGAGCAAGTACTTTTGGAACATGATGTTTCGTGTAACTCCTGCCGTTCTCATTCCACGAAATGAAACGGAACTTGTCGTTCAAGTTGCGCTTGAAGTCGCAAAACCGGGACAACGAATCCTCGATTTAGGTACCGGATCGGGGGTAATTGCGCTTACGTTAAAGGGCAATTTGGAATGCGACGTAGTCGCTACTGATGTCGATCAAAAAGCGCTAGCAGTTTGTCGACAAAACATGCGAAAACTTGATCTAGACATTACGCTACTACATTCTGATTGGTTCGAGAAATGCGAGGGAACGTTCGACATCATTGTCTCAAACCCACCATACGTTGCGGTTAACGATCCGTATTTATCTCGAGGCGATTTACGATTCGAACCGCAGGAAGCATTAACCGATGGTGCTGACGGACTACTACATCTCCGAACCATTATTGCGGATGCGCCTAATTTCTTGAACAACAATGGTTGGTTGATTGTCGAACACGGGTTTGATCAATCGACTAAGGTGCAGGAACTTTTTGATGCAGCTGGTTTTCACGACATATCGACGAAAACCGACTACGGCGGCCACCTTCGCATTGTACAAGGACTATTCCGTGGACGATGATCAACTCTTACGATACAGTCGTCACATCATGTTGCCGGAAATCGACTTTGAAGGCCAAGAAAAGCTTTTGGATTCTCATGTTGCGATCGTCGGTATTGGGGGACTTGGTTGTCCGGTCGCTCAATACTTAGTCGCGTCTGGCGTCGGTCACATTACCTTAATTGATAGTGACAAAGTTGAGCTTTCCAACCTACAACGTCAAATCCTGCACACGGAGACGAATCTTGGTACGACTAAGGTAAGCTCAGCACGCGAAACTCTACAGCGACTGAATTCTACCACTCAAATTTCGGTCATTGACCAAAGAATGACTGATTCAAATACAAAACTATTGAAAGATGTCGATGTGATCGTCGACGGGTGTGATAATTCGACGACCAGATTTGCGATCAACGAAGCAAGTTTACAGTATGAAATTCCTTTGGTTTCCGGCGCGGCTATTCAAACGGAAGGGCAGGTAGTAGTTTTCGACCCACGAGTTGCGAATTCTCCCTGTTATCGCTGTCTCTACACAGATGAAACGCAAGAATCTTTAAACTGTGCTGAAAATGGGATACTCTCGCCAATGGTGGGGCTCATTGGAGTCTTTCAAGCGATTGAGACTGTCAAATTACTATGTAGTCTCGGTGAATCTTCGGTTGGATGGCTGTTTTACATTGATATGTATCGAACCGAGTGGCGTAAACTCAAGCTACCGAAAAATGCGCAATGTCATTCGTGCAGTAAGTACTCTCTTCGTAGCCAAAAATAGTTTTGTAATGGTCGATCGCCCGTTCCGCGGTTTCTTCCCACTTAACACCAGGAACAAAATCAGCGATTTGTGTAAGTAACATACCCACCAATCCACATGGATTGATCTGCTGAAAGGGACTCAGATCCATGCTAACATTCAGACTGATTCCATGATAACTACATCCTCTTCGAATTCTTAACCCGATTGCACCGATTTTTTTGCCAGCAACATAAACTCCGGGATTATTAGCCAACCTTTCAGCCGTGATTCCGTAAGTTTCTAATAACTGGATCATCACTTTTTCAAGGTTATTCACGAATTGGTGTACAGTTTCTCGTTGGCGACGTAAATCTCGCAAAAGATAGCCCACAATTTGACCGGGGCCATGGTATGTGATCTGCCCACCACGATCAGTACGAACGACGGGTATCTCAGAAGAATTAAGTAGATGATATGTTTCGGCTGCTTGCCCTAACGTAAATACCGGTCGGTGTTGGGTAATCCATAATTCGTCCTCAGTCGACTCGGTTCGGGAATCGGTGAATACCTTCATCGATTTCCATACGGTTTCGTAGTCGGACAATCCGAGTTGACGGACGTTTAGACGCATGGACTACACAAGATGAATCTACGAATCTTCGACTTTAACTTGTACGTCGATCGAGTGTGGCGATTCAATCAATTTCTCTTCGGGAACGGTAGAGAACCAAGATTTGATCCCATTGAAAATTCCTCCCCAAAAGCCAAATTTTGCCACGTCATGTTCAGCATAAACAGCAGTAGACCCAATATTTTCGTCTTCAAAAGAAATATTCAAAGTACCAATTTTGTCGCCGGTCGCGATTGGGGCTTCTAGTGACCGAGGAATCTCGATGGAGTACTGCAACTCGGATGAACTTCCTCTCGGCAATAACGTTTTGATTTCCTCGCGGACACGAACGCTTATTTCCGATTCGACCCCGTTGTGGACCTTTAAAGAGTCGAACTCAAAATCAGGGTTAGCCCCTACCTTGAGTTCAAAATTGCGATAACCATAACTCAATAACTTTCGAGTTTCGCGATTGCGAGCATCATCACCTTTCGCACCCATGACAACAGAAATCAGACGCATATTGTCGCGTACCGCGGAGGCGACAAGGCAATATCCAGCTTCTTTTGTGTGCCCTGTTTTCACACCATCAACACTGTCTTCAAGGTAGAGTAAACGATTACGATTAGGTTGTGTGATACCGTTATAGGTGAATTCCGGTTCCGAATAAATTTTGTAATGGTCGGGAAAGTTTTCGATCAGGGCTTTGGTAAGAATTAACGTATCGTAGGCGGTTGTGAGATGTTTTGGATGGGGTAATCCTGAGGCATTGGTGAAAAACGTGTTCTCTAACCCTAGCTGTGCGGCATATCGATTCATCAATTTCGAAAATTCGTGTTCGTCGCCAGAAACATGTTCAGCAATGGCAACACTAGCGTCATTACCTGACTGAATGATTACCCCCCGTAACAAGTCGGCAATAGAGACTTCTGTACCCTCCCGGATGAACATTTGTGAACCTTCGGTTTTCCACGCGGTTACGCTAATGTCCACCATTTCATCCATGCTCATACGTGCTGAAGCTAGTTCTGAAGCAACAACATAGCTAGTCATGATCTTGGTCAGACTCGCTGGAGGTAGTTGTTCATGGCTGTTATGTTCAGCAAGGATTGTACCAGTCTCGGCTTCCATCAAAATGAAACCACTGGCCTCAATGTTTGGTGGTTCAGGTAGGATTGTTTGAGATTGCGCAATGTTTGCAAATAACAAACAAACGATTAATACAACAGATGTGTTCCGTATCACAACTAATTCCTCCTCATGGATGTTCTGCTGTTTACTAATTTACTGGAGTCGCGTTTTTGATCGCTAGCGCTAGATCGTTTACAACTCGTGCGTAAAGACGGCTGCGGTTATAACGAGTAATCACATAAAAATTGTTGAATCCCAACATGTATTCGATCGTAGGTGGATCTCGTTCGTCAATCGCGAACGAATACAAGGTCGCGACCTCCGAATCCAGCACGTCAGTAGTAATACCTAGTTCTTGCCAACGGGAGACGGGAATCGATGGTTTGGCTGTAGCATTAACCTCAATTTCGTCGGATAATGTGTTAACTGTTACTATCTCTGCGACGCGTCCATCCTTAATCCAGTTATGTTCGGCCAGATAGTTAGCAACACTACCAATGGCATCTTCGATGTTTAACCAAATGTCTCGCATTCCGTCGCCATCGTAATCAATAGCAAAATTTCGGTAACTGGAGGGTATAAATTGACCGTATCCCATGGCACCGGCGTAAGAACCTACTAGATCTAAAATATCGCGATCCTGACCACTAGCGATCGCCGTCGAGTCGCGTTCACAGGCATCGTCCGAATCAAACGGACTGATTCTTTCTTCACAGGCAAGAATGAAAAACTCCCTCAATTGTGACCGAAAAAAGTCTGCACGTGGAGGATAGTCAAAACCAAGAGTGGCGAGTGCGTCTACGACTCGGTACGAGCCCATATTACCCCCGAAATTAGTTTCGACTCCGATAATTGCAACGATGATCTCGGGTGCGACACCGTAATCTTCGTACGCACGGTCCAGTACTTCTTTGTGCTCTTGCAGGAATTTACTACCATCCTTAACTCTTTGATTGTGGATGAAGATTTTTCGGTACTCAAACCATGTAATAGTAGTTTCAGCGGGTCGTTTCATTGCTTGAATGATCTTCGGTCTGTGCTCGATTTGTTCAAACACACCCTCGAGTGTCTCTCGATCAAACGCGTAATCTTCTACCAACTCATCCATGAGTTCTATAGCTGATTCATGTTCGACGTAATTAGCCTGTGGCGAGCAAGCATATAGCAACAATAAGGCTAGGACGAGTACTTTACGTTTCAAGTTAACTCCCGGTTTTCTTTTCGAGTACAGACTGATAACAGCACGCCAAACGCGACCATCGTGGTTATTGCTGAACTACCGCCATAACTAATTAGCGGTAGCGGTAAGCCAATAATTGGTAGTAATCCCAATACCATGGCGACATTTACGACGACATTACAAATAAATATGATACAAATTCCACTACCAACGGTAAACCCAAACCCACTTTCGGCGTTCTTACTTATGTACATCGCACGAACAAAAATGAGCAGATAAAGCAGAAGTAGACACGTACAAAAAATAAAGCCGAGTTCTTCTCCCGATACGGCTAAGACAAAGTCCGTATGACCTTCCGGGATGAAATCTAGCCGACTCTGCGTACCATTGAACAATCCCTTACCCGAAAATCCACCGCTACCGATTGCGGTCTTTGATTGAATTATGTTCCAGCCACTGTCTAAAGGATCACTTTCAGGGTTGAACAACGTCAGGATACGGCGTCGATGGTAGGGATAAAGGACAAAATTCCAAATAAACGGAGTAGCCACGAGTGCTGAGCAACCGCCGACTGCAAACCACCACCATTTAAACCCGACAACAAATAGTACGCCGATCGTACCTGCGCACAGAATCATTGCTGTACCATAATCTGGTTGCAAAAATATCAGCAAAATCGGGACGCCGACTAATATTCCGATCCAAAAAATATCAAGCAGGTTATTTTTGAATTTGCGAATAGCGAAGTACCAACCTAGGATTAGTGGTAGTGAGATTTTGAGAAGTTCTGATGGTTGAAACCGAGGTAATCCAGGAAAATCTAACCATCTTTTCGACCCGTGTGAAACGTCGCCATAGAACCATACTGCGATTAACAACGCGATGGTTCCTGAGTAGATAACTGGTGCTAACCAGTAGTAGGTATCTTTACGAATACAAGCTGCTACGACGAACAGCGCAAGACCAATAATAATTCGGGTTAATTGTGTTGTGAAGGCTCGAACATCTTGATCAAGTGCGCTATATAGCACGGTGAGTCCGAGAGCGCAAAGGATTAGTATCAAGATGGTGAGGTAACCGTCGATGTGTAGTCGTTGGCGTGTACGCCCGGAAATAATGTGATGGATACGACTAGCGCCGAACCAACGGACGAATTCACTCATTGACTTGTACCAAGGCTTTCTCTAAATGGGCTTCAATAACCGCGCGAAGTACTGGTCCAGCGATCGAACTACCACCCCCACCGTTTTCGACGACAACCCCAACTGCTATCTTTGGATCGTCTACTGGTGCAAATCCCCAAAATAATGCGTGTTTTTTTTCGTATTCTGACAATAGCGTTTCGTCATACTCTTCTCCCTGCGGAACTTGTTTCACTTGTGCCGTGCCAGATTTTCCAGCCATTCGAAATGGTATATCCATGCCGATGTGAGCCCATGCCACTCCGTTACGACGAAAACCTTGGTTTCCTCGATGGACTACGTCTTCTAGCGCTTGGATCATTGAAGTCCAGTCGTCGTCGGAAACCCCTTCGATTCGAAACTTATCGTCGGATTCGCCCAGTGGTACTGCAGTATGTTCCGACATAACGAGTTTTGGTCGAACCCAGGTACCTCGATTTGCAAAAATCATCGCGACAGTGGCTAACTGGAGAGGGGAAACAAGCATGTAACCCTGACCAATGACGAAATGTAAATTTTCTCCTCGAAACCATGATTCATTTTGCGTTCTTTTCTTCCACACTGTCGTCGGTAATATGCCTGGTGCAGCGTCGGGAATATCGACGGCTGTATTTAAGCCAAATCCAAATTGACTAGCAAAAGCTGCAAACGTATCAATATCAAGCTCAGCTCCCATGTGATAGAAGAAAATGTTTGAGGATCGGTAGATCGCCGTTCGGAGGTCAAGATCTCCTTGGTGACCGCCATTGCCGGATTTACTCCATGTCCAATCGCGGAATACATGGCTGACATCCTCTAACCGGAACTCACCATTACGATCGTACACTGTAGTCTCCCAGTCAATGAGTTCCATGGCGATACCAGCTAAGCCGACGACTGGTTTAAAAGTTGAACCCGGTGGGTAAAGGCCTTGTGTCGCACGGTTAAATAAGGGGGCGTCACGCCGAGTGGATAAAGAGGTAAAAGTTTGATCGTCTAACCCAACGATAAATTCGTTCGGGTCGTAAGCCGGGCGGCTCACCATCGCGAGGATACCACCGGTATTGGGATCCAACGCGACAACGGCTCCGCGGCGATCGCCTAGCGCTTCCCAGGCGGTTCTTTGTAAATCAAGATCTAAGTGGAGTGTGATGGATTCACCTCGACGTGGTGGTTCCACGTCTATCTCTACTACTACGCGTCCGTGGACATCGACTTCGACTGTACGGTTACCAATTTGACCGTGCAAGACGTCTTGGTATACGTTTTCGACACCAGTTTTCCCAACGAACTTTGTCGAACGGTATCGTTGTGGGTCTAGTGTCTGTAGATCGGTCTCGTCGACTTGGCGAACTGATCCGACCACATGGGCGAGCAGTTCGTTCTCGGGGTACTCTCGAACTACTTCTGAGTCAATGAGGAACTCTGGGTAACGGAATCGATTCACCGCGAGATCGGCGAGTTCTTGTTCCGACAGTTGTCGTTTAATAACAATCCGATCGTCTAATCGACGGGAATTTTTTAACCGAGTGCGAAATAACTGCTCGTCATTCTCGCTAAAGGTTAAAAGTGTTCGAACATTGGCAATTATTTGATCCACATCGGATACGACTTCGCGACGAATTTCTAGAGATTGAATTGTTTTGTTCGCAGTGATCAGATTACCCTTGCGATCGTAAATTAATCCCCGAGCTGGTGGAATGACTTCAGTGGTTAGGCGATTATCAAGTGATTGTGTGTGATACTTT
This sequence comes from Gammaproteobacteria bacterium, assembly GCA_028819195.1. Classification (GTDB taxonomy): domain Bacteria; phylum Pseudomonadota; class Gammaproteobacteria; order Pseudomonadales; family Azotimanducaceae; genus Bin55. Next base: position 14,857 of record JAPPMF010000017.1, read on the forward strand.
TCAAATTGCACAATCTGAAGTTGGTAAAACCGGAGACCAAGCAACAAAAAACTTACCGCAACGATCCAGCCAATTACGACCGCGCGTCGACTAACTATGCTTGTTAACCCACCAGGAAGGGGTTCTACGGCTCGTGTGGTTGACACAATCGGTGATAAGGGTGACCATCAATAATTGATCTCGCACGATAGAGTTGTTCTACCACAATCAATCGCGCAAGCATGTAGGGAAATGTCAGTGGCGAGAGCGACCAAACCGTATCAGCTGCTTTTCGGTTTTCAGATGTAAAACCGTCGTCATTGCCGATCAAAAATGTGATGTGTTTGTGGGACTGACTCCAATTTAACAGTGCCTTAGCTAGCTCCTCACTCGTTCGTTCAATTCCTTGAGAATCCAGCAGTACCCGAAACGAAGATCCCGCTTGCTTTAGCATACGTCGAAAACAGTTGTGTTGGGGATATTCTTTGATGGATTCGAGGCTTAAGTATGGCATGCGGCGAGTGTATTTTTCTATACCTTTGTCAACCCAAGGTTCGCTTTTACCTATATAGAGAATGCGTAAGTTCAAACAACGCGCTCGTCGGATTCAATAGGAGTCCAGAGCTTTTCTAGTTGGTAGAGTTCTCGTGTAGTGCGTTGCATTACATGGACCAACAAATCACCGTAGTCTACTAGCACCCATTCAGAATTTTGTTTTCCTTCAACCCCATAAATCGGTATTTCCTCGCGTTTTGTTTGCAGCAAGATGTGATCAACGATAGCAGAAACATGGCGACTAGATGTCCCTGTCGCGATTAGCATGGTATCGGTTAGTGTGGTGAGTTTTCTAACGTCTAGTTCTAGGATTTCTAGTGCCTTCATATCGTCTAAATAGGAATGGACTAGTTTCGGTAGATCGTTAGGATTTTGCAGTTTTCTTCAGTCTCGTTTCTGATAGAGGTTATTTGTGATTATATACTCATACACGGTTGGGGGTACAAAATGTGCAAAGTCACGGTTTTCTTGGGCGGCTAGTCGAATTTTGCTAGCACTAATGTCCAACATCTCAAAGTCAGCGCGGTATATAAGTCCGTTTTCTTTTGTTAGTTGTTTGACGCTGCTGGTAAACTGGAAAGATTTAGGTGCCTGATTGAGTGTGATCCCAGGTCTTTGTAGTAAAAAGATACTCATGAATAAGTGAAATCGTGCTGAATCAGACCAAGTATTAATTTGATTCAAAGAGTCTGTCCCCATCACATACACAATTTGGTTGTGTTTCTCATGGAGTAAGGCGAGCGTCCTTATCGTTTCGGTAGGTGCGGGTAGAGTGATTTCTAAGTCAGAGGGTAGAAGTTCTGGATGCTCTGCACAGGCTAATTGCACCATCGCCCAACGGTTTTCAAAGGAAGCTTCAGGTGGTATTCTTAAACGGGGTGTTGGCGCGACTAGGAGTGTTGTTGGCTCTTCAAGGTTTTTGTTGACATGGACCCCGGCGTGAACATGTCCAAGATGTACTGGATCGAATGTACCTCCGAGCAAGACCAGCATTATTGATCTAAACGAACCACAGCGAAAACAACAATGCAGATCCTAGTACAACGCGGTAGAGTACAAACGGTAACAGTCCGATTTTTTCCACAAATCGTAGAAATAGATCAATGCACAAGTAGGCTGTTAGAAAGGACACTCCAATACCGATTCCTAGTTCAATCCAATCGACCGAATTTGCAATCTGCAAGGCGTCGAGAAAAGTCAACAGTGCTGCGCCTGATATTGTTGGGATGGCGAGTAGAAAGGAAAATCGTGAACTTGATGTGCGCGAAAATCCTAGTACTAATGCACACGTGATCGTGATTCCAGAGCGGGAGGTGCCGGGTATAAGTGCTAGTACCTGGGCACAACCAATGACTAATGCTTGAGTTAGGGTCATAACGGATTCGTCTTTGACCACTTTTTTCTTGAAATCGGCTAGCCAAAGTAGTACTCCAAAGCCGATGGTCGCAAAGGCGATGATCGGTATCGTTCGGAGTTCGGTATCGACGAAATCTTTCATGAAGTAACCAAAAGCCACAATCGGCAGTGTGGCGACGATCAAGTTTAAGACTAATTTTGTGTCGGTGTCAATCTGTCTGTGGACGACAAATCGAACAGTTGCATTCGCTAGGTTGGTAAGGTGTTTACGAAAGTAAAAGACGACGGCAAGTAGAGTCCCAAAGTGAACAGCAACGTCTACGATTATTCCTTGTTCTTCCCAACCTAACCAATGTGGTAGGATAATAAGATGGGCTGAACTCGAAATCGGTAGGAACTCAGTTAAACCCTGTAGTAGCGCGACGACTACGATGGCAAGGTAATGTTCTAATTCGCTGAGCATCTTCGCGATTCGATTACCAAGAAGTCCTTCTCAGTGACTTTTTGCAAAGTAGTAGATTAAGGGTATCCGCCACTGAGCATTAGGGTTTGCCGTTGCTGACTTAAGCTGTTCTCAGAACGGAATGTCGTCGTCGATATCGTCGTAACTGAGATCAGGCTGTGGGTTCGATTGACTCGATTTAGTCGAACTTTGCTGCGAACGTTGTTGATCCTTTTCCGCACGTTGATGACCACTCTGGGGAGCTTTTCCGTAAGTGGTACTTCCCGAATGTGTACTTTGACCTGAGAGCATAATTAAATCTCGAGCCCTCACTTCGGCACGTTGTTGCTGGACACCATCGCGTTCCCATTTACGAGTTCTCAATTCACCTTCAACATAAACCTGGCTGCCTTTGTGTAAATGTTTAGACGCGATTTCCGCAAGAGGTCCCCAGCATACTACTGAATGCCATTCGGTTTCTTCTCGTTGTTCTTGTGTTTGACGATCTCGCCAACGAGTTGTTGTCGCTACTGAAAAAGTAGTGAAAGCAGTACCTGCATTCGAAAATCGTGCTACGGGATCTTGACCAAGGTGACCAAGCAACGTTATCCTATTTAAGCTGTAAGTCATAGTGAATTTACCGTTATTCTGTACTCAGTATGTTACTCACGGTTCGCAAATAAATAGGGGGCTAATATACAAAAGTACCGAAATGATTGATCAATTTTGTGTCGGATTTCAGCCAGTTGAAAAAATGAGTCAGCAAGATTCTTCATCTTTTACGCAGATGAATTTCCATCCATTTTCAACTCAACTTTTTCTAATTTAACTGTACTAGTTGGTAAATGCTTGGCTTAAAAAAGCTTGATTGAGGAACTCGGAATTGCGACGCAGTTCGATTTCTTTGTTGCTCAAATTATATCGAAGAAATTTGACGTTAACTCGCGCGCATGAATTGCCGCCACGTTTCAAGGTCGCGAATGCTAAAGACCGAATTACATTTCTTTACTTCAGCCATCGTCGCTTTAGGAACACTACTGTAATTGTGCCCTGGTAACAATAGGGTATCGTTTGAGAGTGATTCAATCTTCTTTATGCTATGAAACATTTCATCAGGATCTGACCCCGGCAAATCCACTCGACCGCAACAATCAATAAACAGGGTATCTCCCGACACGAGTAAATCACTCACTTTGAGGCATTGTGAGCCTGGTGTGTGTCCTGGAGTATGCAGAAACTCAATGTGTAATGAACCCAAATCTAAACCGAATCCTGCGTTCGTTCTTACTACATCACTTTCGCTAATACCCGTCAACTCCTTAACTGCATCGCTGTCGAGTTTATGTATATATACTGGTAACGTGTGTCGATTCAGCACGTCGGCGATTCCCGGGATTGTAAAACCTGCCCATTCTCCACCCACATGGTCAGGATGAAAGTGAGTGGCGATCACACCAGTGAGTTGATAATCGTGCTCAGCGACAAACGCGAGTAACGTCTCAATGTCCCAAGCCGGATCGACCAAGACACCTTCACGAGTTTCAGCTGAACCGATGAAATATGAGAAATTGGCCATCGGTCCCACTTGGAACTGTTCAACAAGAATTTCGGAGTTTAATTTGTTCAATGTGATTTCATGCTATTCCATACTCGCACGAAATCTAGGTGAACTAGGCTGGTGCGACGAAGTTGATTCATAAAATGTAGACTCTGCATTCAATAATGATCGATTCTCCCCACGAAGAACAAAGTCGTCTTGGTACTGACGGGAGAGAACTCAATAGATCATTCTTTCGATAATACAACGCAAATGTTAAATCTGATCCGACAATTTTATCTTGCCATTCTGTTTTTTGGTGCGTTTTCTCTATGGGCAGGACCACATGAAACACTCGAAGAGTACATTGAACAAGCAGACGATTCCTACGAATGGTCCATTGAAAGTGTCGAAGAATTCGGTGAACTTAAACACATTGTGGTCGATCTGAAATCGCAAAGATGGCGCGATAAAAATACTGTAGATCGACCTATTTGGCAACATTGGATGCGGATTTATGTTCCGGATGAACCAGCAGAAAACGTAGCGATGATTTTTATCGGTGGTGGTAAAAACCAAACCGAAGCCCCGACTGAAGTACTCACAGATTTCGCTAAGCTCGCTCAGGATAGTCAAACGATCGTCGTGTACTTAGGACAGGTTCCAAATCAACCGTTAATGTTTGACGGTAATGCATTTCCCATACGTGAAGACGCTCTGGTGGCATATTCGTGGAAACAGTACTTAGAAACGGGAGATCACACTTGGATTGTGAATCTACCAATGGTAAAAAGCGTCGTAAGGGCGATGGATGCGACGACAGAACTCCTCAGTATCGAGGAAGCTGGCGAGTATGAGATCAACGAATTTGTTGTCAGCGGCGGTTCAAAACGGGGGTGGACTGCTTGGCTGACTACTGCGATGGATCAACGAGTGATTGCTACGATTCCGATCGTCTTCGACGCGCTGAAATTTGAAGATTCATTACACAACCACTTTAAGTCATACGGATATTGGTCGCCGGCACTAGCCGACTATGCTTCAGAAGGACTCCTACGAAAATTAGGAACTGATGAAGCTCAGGATTTATTCCTCATTACCGATCCCTACGAGTTTCGTGAACGATTAACCGTACCAAAATATTTGGTGAATTCTGCTGGCGATGAGTTTTTTCCAGTCGACTCAGCCCAATACTACTTTGACGAGTTGCGGGGTGACAAATACCTCCGGTACATACCCAATACTGATCACAGTTTGAACCAATCGGATGTAAATCAGAGTCTCGCTACCTTTCTATGGTTGATTGCAAACAAGAAGGAGATTCCTTCTTTCGAGTGGTCATGGAAAGATAAAAATATTTCAGTGTCGAACTTTCAAGGTTCAGTACTAGAGGTTAATCTCTATGAGGCATTCAACCAACATGGTAGAGACTTTCGCTTATTACCGGCGAGCGACGAAACACCGACACCGCGGGGTACGACCTGGACAAAAACTGACCAATCGGACACTAAAGATGACAACGAAGTACTCTTTGATTTGCAATGGAACTTGAAGGATCGAGAATCGGGCTGGCATGCCGGCTTTGTCGAAGTAGTTTTTGATGTCGGTTTTACCTATCCGTTCAGACTAACAACTAATGTCAAAGTTTCCCCTGATGATCGACCGTTTGAACACAAAGATCATCGTGCCGAAAATTATGTTACGATACATTGTGGCTCGCTCGATGAAGACGTTTCCACTTCCGTTATCAATCATCTAAAAAATGATGTTGGCACAGAATATGCCGAGTACCAAGTATCCAATGACCGTGATTACTACACGTGGTTACCTGTTCAAGACATGCGAATTGAAGGTCGAAAGGTAGGTGCATTTTTGGAGTCGTTAGGTTACCAAGAAGAAGCATGTTTGTTCCAGATTGAATCCGGTCCGAAACCTACGATTCTGGAAAATCAAGAAGACGGCGATTAGTTATTTCGACGGTGAGAAGAATTGGCTTTCGGTAAAAAACTACAACAAACTATTGCTGCCATACTAGCTCCAACATTGATGCTGATCGCATGCCTTTGTGTTGTATTAGTATTAGTATTAGTCGTGTGGCTAACGGTACTATTCATGAAGCCTGTCGCTACTTCTCACAAACCCTACTTCGATAAACCTAGTTATGCGGAGGTACGCCCAGATTGGTATCTTTATGGTGAGTCCGAATCATCTACTAGCTATGAATTCGAAAATAGAGATTTGCAAGCTGCATTTGTGACGTTAGACCAACTTTATGGATTGGTTGGTAGAGATGAGCAACCTTTTAGTGAAAAACCGGAGCTAGCAGCGCTAGCTACGGAGTTGTCACAAGGGTTTCCAGCCGCGGTGAATCGAGAACAGTTGATGATTGAATTTTTTAACGATTTACGACAATTTTCAGTAGAACTGTCATTGGACGATGGGTTGAAACGGATTGCCGACGAAAGTGAACGCACAAGCAGAATCTTATTAGCCTTAAGAAGTTATCACGTCGAATACGTCGATCGGCTTACAGCTGCGATGAGCATTGCCAACGTCAATACGAACGTGCAAGAATCTACTCGACGGGGTAAAATTCAACTACATTTGCAGATTGTGGCGGCCATTGCCTTGACTCTCTTAGCTAGTTCAATTGCCATGTTGATTTTTCGTATTCGGTCAGACCTCAATGCGCTTAGAGTGAGAGTAGAAAAGCAGGAGCAACTTGATGAAACAAGTTAGGGTGTTGCCTGGCATCATGCTAGGATTGGCTTTTACGCTTATACCGCTTTCCTTAGCCGTGGCGACTGAAGAAACCATGGATTTAGCCGAATGCATTGCTGAACTCGAGGCAGAAGCAAAAGCCGCCGAAGAGGAAGGTACGTCCTCTACCGAAGCGACTTTGCAAGACAGTATCAGTAGATTTGATGAATGTATTAAACGCATGAAACTGCAGAGTACGGGTACAATGGCTAACTCGGAAAACGAAAGTCAATCGTCGAATAGCCTGTCGGGTCAGAGTCAGATTCAGGGCCAGAATCAAAATGCTTCAGAAAGTTTGTCGCAGAGCATGCAAGCATTAGACATACTATTAGCGGAACAGCAAGAACAGCTCGACCAAGAACAGGCACAGCGCGACTTACAGACCGCTGCCGAACAAACCAAGCAAGCGCAAGATAATCCTACGGTCGACGAAGTAAGCGATCAATCAAGCGAACAAACGTCGGAAGAACAGCTTGCCAGTCAAGACAATTTGCCTAGCGAAGAGGACGTTCGGTCGAAAGGGGGGCAACACAAAAGTGGCGAGCGATATCCACTAGACCCTGAGGACGAAGACATCGTATTGAAGACGATTCGTAAAGCAGCCGAAACCGAACAGGATCCCAAAACGAAAGCAGATTTATGGGAGGAATACTATGAGTACGCCGACAAAAAATAACCTTAATCATCGCCCGATTTTTCAGGTACTGCCTAGCAGTATCTTGCTAACACTTAGCGTGGGTGCTATGTTGCTAGTCACACCGTTACACGCTGTCAAAGTTGGGCCCCAAGCGCGACCAACAAAACCAACAATGGTCGACGTCGAAGAACAACCAAAGTTTCTCAAAACGCGCATGGATATTCCTTCCCTGCGCTTAGCGATTCCTGTGCTAGATCCGGGTATTCCCATCAGTACCGAGGAACAACAAACAGAAGGTATTTGGCCCGAATTGCGACAAGCCGAGGCGGTGCTAGCTGCCAGCAAGTTAAAGGAATGGGTGCATCGCTTTAATCAGTTTGATGAGATTGTGATTTCGGCTGATTCATCGGTTTCGGCCGACTTATACCTACTTGGTCGAATTGTGAAATCCGACGGCGAGACCATGAAACTAGCGTACCAAATTGTCGATGCGCGAGGTAAAAACTGGACTTCAGAGAGAATTAAGTCACATCGAGTTGAACCCGGTTGGCATGGACGGTACGGAAAAACCGAAAGAGACCCTTTTGACGAACTTTATTACGAAATCGCCGAAGATTTGTACGAGGAACTAAAGGATCGTGGTAAGTCGCATGTCAATCAAATGGAATATAACGAACGGCGAGGGACAAAGAGCGCCCGAATGTCTGAACTAGAACAAATAACTACCGTTCGAAAACTCGCGTTTGCTGGCTACATCTCACCCTCGAAATACGGCGATTTTTTGACAATTTCCGACGGTCGATATAAGATCGTCAAAGCACCTAGTGAAGAATCTCAAGATTGGGTGCGTATGGAATCGATCATGCGCCGAGATAAAGAATTTATTGGGGTAATCGATAGCTACTATGAAGGTTATGTCGATCAATTGGCTAAAGACTACAAACAATGGCAACACGATTCATTTCCAGTAGCACGCGAAGTTAGAATCGCAAAACGAAACCGAAACCTTAAATCAATTGCGGGTGCTGCTCTGCTAATAGCGTCAGCTGCAGCGCTGAAGGATGGTGCCGCTGCCGAAGGCGATGGCTCAGCCGAGTTGGGTGTCCAAGTAGGCGCCGCCGCCAGCGGAGCTTTACTATTAGGTGCTTTTCGTGACAACCAACTTAGAAAACAAGCCTCTGAAGAGATTAACGAATTAGGCAAAAGTATGCATAACTCCATTAGACCTACCCGTATTGATCTCGATGGTAAAGTAGTTACTCTCACTGGTACTGTTCACGAACAGTACCAAGAATGGTCGTCGCTGTTGTTGGACCTATACAACTCGGTAGAAAACGATCCAGATGCGGTGCAAATCTTAGAGGAGTGAGCATCCTTCTTTCACTACTATCTGACTAAGGTAGGGTACCAATGAACCGCAAGTTTGTACCGAAACTCGCGATCCTTTGCGTTTTTTGCTCTCTCCCTTGGCAATGCTTCGCCTCCGAAAATTTAGAGGAATTACTAGATTGCGAAGGTAAAGATGCCGATTCCCAACTCTGTATCGACAAAGAAGAAGCGTTTGAACTAAAAGCAAGAATAGAGGTTCTATTCCCGATACTTGATGCGATTGAAGAACCACCGTGGGATGCTGAATCGTATGCCGAGAACAAGACAATATATGCCGAAGCCCAAGAACTTTATGACACTTGGTATTTCAGCGATGCGAAAACGAAGTTTCAAAAGTGTTTAGATACTTTGGTTAGTCTTCAACAATTGTATGACTCTGAGTTAGTTGATCGGCGCACACAAATTGATGCGCTTATCGAGAACAAAGACTACGAAGCGGCGTTACCACAAATCGAACGACTATTGCAATGGACACCCGATGACCAACAACTAGTGAATATGCGGGATAGAACAAAAGTTGCAATCGAGTTAAAAGAAGTCATTACTAAAGTTCAAGTACATATCGAACAAGAAGAATTCGAACAAGCCGCTGAGTTACTAAATGACTTTCCGTCAGGATATTGGGTCGATGAAGTCAGAGCTGCTAGCCAAAAAATATTTCTTCATGAAGTTGAGACGAGTTACAAACAAGCAATGTCCCAAGGATACGAATTTAGAGATAACAACGATTTGTTAGCCGCTAAGAATTCGTTTAATGAGGCGTTAAGATTTAACCCGAATTCAACCGTTGCACAAGAAGCACTCGATGATGTGAATGAACGCCTTCGGCTAATCCAAATTGAAGATTTGTTAGACGTCCTCGAGGATCAAGAGCACAATGAGAATTGGGAAGGAACTGTCGCTACGATTGGGGAACTCGATAAACTTAACGCATCTTCAGACTACATTGACAATCGTCGCAAACGTGTTTCTCTGTTCTTGGACGTAGAAGCACGTTTAGCTGCAAGCACCAATATTGATATCGCGGAATTTGACAAAAATAAACGCCAACAAATTCAAGAGTTATTAAAAGAAACACAGCAGTACATTCAATCAGATCGAATCCGAACTGTATATGAAGAGGTTTCGACTTTGTTTGATACTTATACCACACCCGTCAAAATTACTTTACGGTCAGATCGCCGAACCAGTGTTCGTATTACCCCTGGTAAATCTCTGGGTCGATTCAAGAAAAAGGTCTTGAAAGTACTGCCGGGAAGTTACGAGATTAGCGGGACTCGCAAAGGATTTCACCAAGTCGTACAAAATCTTGTCGTGAAACCAAATTCCGATACCATCGAAGTAGAGATAGTTTGTAGTGCAAGGTTCTAATTCCTCCAAACGAAAACCAAGTGATATAGAAGAACTAATCTCCGTACAGAAAGTTCGCCGTACACGAGTTATCGTAATTGTGTCGGTATTGTTGCCGTTATTCTTATTGGTTACTTTGTTGTTTTCGATGAAAGTTGTTTCGATAGAGGTTCCTGATCCTAGAGCCGAAAACCAAGTACAACTAACCCCCACACAAGGTTTCGGTATCGCCCTAAACGAACGTATTATGTTTTGGGGTGAGGTCCAGATCGAGGTCCAAGCCGAAGGTTTTTATCCCGATACGACCGGAATTAATCGCACGACTAGTTCTCCGTTAGAAATTGCACTAGAACCCTTACCTGGTAAGGTAAAGTTCCGATTAGCTCAAGAGCTCTCGGGGGAAAGCTCCGAGTTTAAAGTTGTGGTAAACGACCAAGACACATTTGATCCGTTACCACAACAAGTACAGTTACCCAAAGGGAGTCACAGCCTACGAATTTTAGGACCAAATGGGTATGATCTGCAGACCGAACTCCAGGTAATCGGTTATGCGGAAGAACAGTGGGTTCAAGTGGAATCACTCGAACGTGGGACTCTCAAAGTACAGGTTATTCCAGAAAACGCAATCATTGAATTGAGTGGGAGCATACTAGCGGAAGGATCGTATTCTGGACCAGTGTCAATTGGTGAGTATGAACTTGTAATCCATGCTGAAAAGTTTGTTGATCACAAAGTTCCCATCTCAATCATCAAAGGTGCAACAGTTGACTTAAAGACGATTAATTTACGACGGTTACCAGGTATTGTACGACTCAGTTCAGAACCTGACGAGGCTTCGTTGTTGATTAATGGTGGGTTTATCGGTACGACACCAAAGGTACTAACGATTCATGAAGAAAGTTTCGAACTCACCGTTCGTAAACCCGGTTATCAATCCATTACTGAAACCATTGTCGTCGCATCGCGTCAGGACGAACGACATCATTACGTTTTAGAACCCCTGACCTATGAGGTCAGTGTTGAATCAGACCCGGTCGCAGAAATCACTCTCAATCAAGAAAATAAAGGAGAGTCGCCAGTTACCATTACAGCTAAAGCTGGTGATATTCTCGAAGTGTCCCAAGATGGTTATGCTTCACAGCAGGTGACATTGCAATCTGAAAGTTCGCAAGTGAAAGAGCTCAAATTCAAACTGGTGGAATTAGCAATAAATGCTTTCGAGCAAGCAGCCGAGACAATCGTTGTCAGTGAGTCAATTCGCTTGAAAAAATTCTCACCAATGAAATTACAAGTTGCGATCCCAAAAGAGTTGTTAACTGATGAGTCCGTCAACAGCATTGTTGAGATCACGAAACCATTTTATATGGGCACACACGAAATTCGGCGCAAAGAGTATGCTAAGTTCGATACCAACATAACGGTAACTCCAGAAAATGAAAATTTACCAGTGACAGGAATACCGTGGATAGAAGCGATCAAATTTTGTAATTGGTTGAGTCAAAAAGAGGGGTTGGAAAATGTCTATACGATCAAGGCAAGTAACCAAGTAGAGATCAATACAAACGCTGGCGGTTTTCGCTTACCGACAGAAGCTGAATGGGAAGCGGTCGCGCAGTTCAACTTTCAGAAACGCCAAGTCATCGGGAAGTATACATGGGGCACTATAGATAAACCACCAACAGGGGTTGGGAACTTGGCTGGATTTGAAACACGAGAAGCTTTACAACTCTACATTGAGTCTTACACGGACGACCATGTTGAACTAGCTCCAGTTGGTTCTTATAGCGCGAACCTCAATGGGATATACGATCTTGAAGGGAATGCTGCGGAATGGATTTGGGATTTTTACAGCCACCCACTTAGTGGGCGAAATGAATCTCTCGTTGATCCGCTTGGTCCCTCTGATGGCTTAGATCATATTATCAAAGGTGGTAGTTTCCGCTCGACGATGTTATCGGATGTACTGGTAAATGCACGTAGAGTGATATCGTTTGAAGATGAAACTGTAGGTTTTCGAGTGGCTCGATGGATCTTCTAAAGATGCTCACTCGTTTTTTACTGAGTAGCGCCATTACCTTTGTTTGCTTCGTGGGTTTTGCCGAAGAAGAGATTGAAGATGTGGAACCCACAGAAGTTGAGGAAACTGAAGTTGAACTGTCAGACGAGTCAGAAGCGCAGGAAGACGAACAAACCGTCTCTGAAAAATCAATCGAAAGCGACGCTGAAGACGAACAAGAACCTGACTTGGAAACGGAAACGAAAAAACCATGGAAACGCCTTCCCAGTAAACCTTTACCCGTCGGTTCTAATGTTGAATTACCACAAGATATTTAAGGAAAAGCCTTGACTCAACATTCGTTTCAACGAAGCATCTTCGAAAAATATGGGCTCATGTTTGACTGTGTTGGGTTGATCGTTTGTGGTGTACTCATTCATTTAGTCTACATCTTTTGGATTACGCCGCAAGCTCAAGAAGCAGTCTCGACGGCTGAGCTGTTAGGTGATGTTCCAGCACGAACTTTACCCATAATCTTGAAAGACATCGAACAACAAGCTTGTTTGACTCTTACATTGTGGTGCTTATGGTTATGGGTGTTACGGTATCGCTTATTCCAAAATGACGGCTACTTATTGGAACTGGACATTCTGCACTTGGATAAGGTAGCAGAACAGGATTCAAAGGTGTCGACCATCGACTTTGTTGAGGAACGACTAGCACAATTACGCTCCAGTTTGAAAGACTCCCAGTTAATCAATGCTATCGACCTAGCGGTCCGTCGAATTCGACTTAACGGGAACTTTCAAGAAGCCAACGATATTGCTATGGAGGCTTGTGATTTACACCTCGAATTATTGAATTCCAAGCTGTCTATTTCGCGGTACATCTTGTGGGCCATTCCATTGATAGGATTTTTAGGTACTGTACGCGGAATTAGTCAAGCTTTGAGTAAAGCAAATGAAGCGATGGCTGGGGATATTTCCGGAGTTGGGGCAAGTCTTGGAGTTGCGTTTAACTCCACGTGGGTAGCACTATTTCTCAGCTTGATTCTCATGTTGATTTCCAATTCACTGCACGGTCGTGAAGAACGTTTGGTTGCACAATTCAAGAGTTTTGTGTCGTCTACTTTTATCCCAGTTCTCAGTTTACGGATGAACCAACCCGTCGGCTCAGAGCCAATAAAAACGAGTGAAGAATTCGATGAGCATAAAGATTCGAAAAGATGATTCCTTCGGTTTTGCGCTATCGTTTTTAGATGTTCTGAGCTGCGGTTTAGGCGCGGCTATCTTATTGTTGTTAATTGTCAAACACGGGACATCGCTTGTTCCAGTTGATACACAGGAAGATGTCGCTACGCAGGAACAGAAACTCGCTCATATCTTAGACGGAAAACTCGCGCAACAGGGAGCACTTGAAGCACAATTAGCGGCCTCTTCTAAAGATATTCAAACGGCGATAGCCAATAAAGAGGCATTGGCGTCTTCACAAGATCAACAACTACAAAATTTGCGTGCGCAACTCAGTCTATTAAGCTCTGCACGCAACGATCTAAAGAACATTCAGGAAGAAGTTACCAGTTTACAACTACAACGCGAAGCACAGTTTGCGACTCCTACACTCGAAGTTGAAGAGGAAGAACTGGGTCAGACCGGCCAATTGGGCGGCATTCAAGTAAAGGATGATTATGTTGTAATCTTATTGGATCGATCAGCTAGCATGCTAGATCATTCACTCGTCGAAATCATTCGATTGCGCAACAGCGATGCTTACTATCGGAATAATGCATCCAAGTGGATGACCGCCAAGCGCACGGCGATTTGGGGATTTAAACACATTGGCGAAGGAAAAAACTTTGTATTATTGACCTTTAGCGATACCGTGCAAGATTTGGATGGTACGGAAGTAGAGTTATCGACAACTCTAACCTGGAAACAACGTGGTGAACCTGGACTGACTTTGCAAAAAGTCGCGAACACTATTCAAAAAGTCGAAGCAGCAGGACCGACTGATTTGGAAAGTGCAGTTACGTTATTGAAAACTCTAGAACCTTTACCGCGACAAATTCTGTTGATCACTGACGGCTTGCCTACCGTTCCCGGTCAAAGACGATTGAGCGCTGTTAAAGGTTGTCCACCTTCGAAAAATCTAACGGCTAAATTATCGAGTAATTGTCGGCGAAACATATTCGAACGAGTGGAACGAGTGTTTCGTCGCGATCTCACACAGACCGAGATCAATGTTGTTCTTTTACCATTAGAAGGGGATGCTGCTGCAGTACGAAAATATTGGGAACTAGCGTCCCGTCATTCTGGTCGAGTTCTCGCGCCCGCTCCCAACTGGCCACCAATCTAGAAAAATCGTGTCAACAGATAATCGAACCAGTTCACAATATTCTTTGAGTTTTTTAGACGTTATCGCCTGCGCGTTTGGTGCAATCGTGCTGTTAGTGTTGATTTTGCCAATCGGGGAAAACGCGACAGAAGAACCTGAAAGTGTAGACTTGTCGGCGACTGGTCGTCTATATTTCTTGATTGATACCGTTACTGAAGAAATCAAAATCCTCAATTCGCAGATAAGTTCCAACCAAAAACTGTTATCGGACATCGAGTCAGAAACTGTTTCGATAGAGCAGTCTACGGAGCAGGTCACAGAAGCTGTTCAAACCACTCAGTCGCAACTTGAATCACTACGTGGACAACAGAAAACACTTGAAACTACTGTGGCTATATTACAAGAACCAGTTCCACAAACTCCAGAACCATTAGAAGTCGAGTCGGAACTTTCGGGTATACCAGTTGATTCAGAATACGTCGTATTTGTCGTAGACACCTCCGGTAGTATGCAGAGTATTTGGGGACATGTGATCGAAGAAGTCAAGCGTTTTTGGAATCTTTACCCCAATGTAAAAGGATTTCAGTTCATGAATGATAATGGACATTACTTGTCCAGAATTGGGGCTGGTCGTTGGATTCCTGACAATTTCGTCGCGCGTCAAGCTGCTCTCAAAAAGCTGGATGGTTGGATGAGTTTTTCTAATAGTAGTCCGGTGGAGGGTATCCTTCAAGCAGTGAAAGACCTGTACTCAGATGATCGCAAGATGGCGATTGTGGTAGTCGGTGACGAATACCAGGGCGGTAGTTTTCAATACTTTTTCGACGATTTAGAGAAAAGCATTAAATCTCGATCTGTGAAAGAAGAGAATTTGCGCATTCACGCGCTTGGTTTTTATAACATGGTGGGTGGCTCTGGGAACAATTTCGCAATTCTAGCGCGTGAACTGACACATCGCTATCAAGGAGCGTTTGTGGGGATTGAAGAAGCAGGTTTCTTTAGTAGTAACCTAAGTCCAAGCATATTACCTTCAATACCACTACCACTACCCTTACCAAATCTAGGTTTATGACGGGAATTACGAATTGAAATTTCGAAAAGGATTTAAGCGAATAGACGAATCAAGCATGGAGATACGTCGTATTTCATGGTCCAAATATCGATGCACCCACTTAATGGATTCTCTTTTTGACAATTTTATCCGTCGTCGCAGCCACTGTTACGAATGAACTCTAAGCAAGGTAAAGTACGAACGCCGTTTAAACAAGTGTATAAGTTTTGTCGGAGGTAGAGTATTTGTGAGAAGATCGTTATCAAAAGTTGTAAGCTTTTTTTCTTACGGATTAAAACAGGGTTCAACAAATAACGAACAGTACTGCTAGCAGAGAGTATTGAAAACCAATCTAAGTCGACCGTCATGAAGAATATTGGTGCGCGCATACAGTTCGTCAACTAATCCGCTTGTTTTAGTCCGAAAGAACCGGAGACTTTGAACGAAATGTGCAGATTCAATACGACTAGTTAAGAACTTTAAGTGACGTCTAATTGAAGAGTTCATTTGAGATTTATTGACAATAGTACCGAACTGCCCGATTGTAAAAAACCCCATTTTTAAGTAAACTAATATACTCGGAAATAAATGTATGTATTGTTTACCGGTGTCTGACGTGTCACTTTGAAGCAGAAAATCGTCGCTCTCTAATACGCAATGAACAGTATCGTCCAGTCAAAAAATAGCCTAATGCGAGTGATCTCGCACTTCGCACTTCCAGTAGTTTTTTTGCTGGTTGTGGGCGTAGTACCACGAGTCATTTTTGCTAGTCCTGCTGGTGATCCAGACCCATCCACAACGTCGACGAACTCGCAACCTACCGTCGTTCTTCCTCTTGGCTTATTGTTTGAAGAGGTTACTGACGCAGGGTTTGATCGGGAACGACCCGAAATCGAACAACTTTGGACGGACGAGGCCAAGTTTGCTGCCGGCATCGCCGCGGGCGACTATGATGGGGATGGCGATGTCGACTTATACGTTGTCGGTGGCGATAACGAACCTAATCATTTGTATGAAAACGATGGTAACGGATACTTTACTGAAGTAGGGGTTCAACTTGGGGTCGATGTCGTCCACCGTGGCTGTGGTCCGGCTTTTGGCGATTTTGATGGGGATGGAGATTTAGATCTTTTTGTCGGTGCTGTTGAGGGAGATCCCGTTTACTTCTTCGAAAATCGACTCAATGAACACGAAGGGAAGTTTGTCGACATTACCGAAGAATCTGGATTAGGTGATCAACCTTTTAACACCGTGAGTGCGTTGTTCTACGATTACAACGTCGACGGATATCTGGACCTCATACTGACGCATTGGGGAACACCGTATACTGCTGGTCGCGAGACGTCAACATTTTGGCGTAATCAAGGTGACGGCACCTTTGTTGCGGCAAGTCTAGAAACTGGTGTTGCTACTCAACTTACTTATGAAAGAACATTTGATTGGAGTTTTACTCAAAGTTTTACGGATATTGACGGCGATGGCGATGCTGATTTTTTCTTAGTCGCGGACTTCAACGAAACCCAGCATTTTCAAAATCAAGGAAATGCTACTTACTTTCGAGCAACAAACCAAGAAGTTATTGTTGATCAAGCTGGTATGGGGTCGACAGTCGGCGACTTCGACAATGATGGCGACATGGATTGGTTTGTTACCTCAATTTACGATCTCGACTCATTCGGTGGGGAGTATTTTGGTAATCGTTTGTACGAGAACGATGGCAGAGGTATCTTTACTGATATTACAGACGACTCCGGTGTAGCCGATGGGGACTGGGGATGGGGTGCCTGTTCAATGGATTTCGATCACGACGGATTTTTGGATATCTTTCACCTCAATGGTTGGACTGTAGGGTCGACCGGTAAAGATCATACCGCCTCCCTACCGCGCTTGTTTTATAACCAAAGGGAAGATCCCGCGACCTTTTTGCTGTTTAACGTCGAACTTGGAATTCACAATCGGAGTCAAGGCCGTTCGTTAGCTTGTTTTGATAGTGATAACGATGGCGATATCGATATTGTTCTCACAAACAATGCGACGGATAGCATCGTGTACTATCGCAACGTAAATACAATCGGAAAAAACTATATCAATGTAAAACTAAAGGGAATCGGACACAATCGTTTTGGTGTCGGTGCACGTATTAATGTAACAACCGCTGACGGTGAGAAATACATTCGTGATATGGCTGCCGCGAATAATTTCGCATCTCATAATCCTCTCGTTGCTCACTTTGGAGTTGACGAAGCAGATGCTGTCGACATTGAAGTTTTGTGGCCAGATGGATCGGTCAGCGAAGAGACTGGGGTTGCTACGAATCAGACTGTCACGATTCAAGCGACTGAGGAACAGACTCGGTTGGTCTTGGTGAACGGCGAAGGTGCTGGCATTTATGAAGAAGGCGATGAGGTAGAGATCATTGCAGCTGAGGGATTAAAGAACTATTACTTCTCACATTGGACCACATCAGGTGGAGGTGAATTTGCTGATCAATATTCGTCGACAACGACGTTTACGATGCCAGCTAATACCGTAACCGTGATCGCGCATTATTTACCGGGGGCTGGTTCGGATGAAGATGTCTCGGTTGCGCGACGGTGGAATGAGTTGGTATTGCAATCGATTCGACATGATTGGGCACGACCGACGGTGCATGCGCGCAATTTGTTCCATACTTCAGCCGCGATGTATGATGTATGGGCTTCCTATACGACTCAAGAGGTACCGTGGTTGTTAGGGCGGACCCAAGCCGGATATACCTGCGATTGGAAAGATCGTCCCTCAGTACCTCGCGATGGCCCAGAACCTGAGATCCCCGAGGTTGAAGCCGATCGTGAAGAAGCCATGAGTTATGCCGTGTATCGGCTAATCATGCATCGATTTCGCGCGTCACCCGATACCGGTTCCATTCGGCGCGATGCGAACGCGTTGATGAGTTTCTTAGGTTATGACACGAGTATAGAGACGGCGAGTTGGGAGAGTGAAGATCCAGCGGAGTTAGGGAATCACGTTGCTGCTTGCTATATAGCGATGGGATACCAAGATGGTGCGAATGAACGCGACGACTATGCGAACTTGCATTACGAACCAGTGAATCCACCGTTACGACCTGATGAACCCGGGAATCCGGATATTGAGGACTTGGCCCGATGGCAGCCGTTAGCGCTCAATGAGTTCATTGATCAATCAGGAAATCCATCCATTGAGCAACCGGAACATTTGAGTCCCGAGTGGGGACAAGTCTGGCCGTTTGCGTTGCGTCCTGAAGATCTGACCATCTATACCCGCGATGGATACGATTATTGGGTTTATCATGATCCGGGCCCGCCGCCGACTTTAGCGAACACCTATGCGTCAGAGTATCGTTGGGGCTTTGAGTTAGTCTCGATTTGGGGTTCGCACTTGGCGTTCGATGATGGGGTGATGTGGGATATTTCACCGGCTTCGATTGGGAATATCCAGAAGTATCCTGAGGCGACGGACACGGAGGCGTATCGTGCGTTCTATGATTTATACGAAGGAGGCGATACCAGTTCTGGTTATGACCTGAATCCGTTTACGGGCGAACCGTATGAGGAGCAGGTTGTGCCGCGCGGTGATTATGCACGGGTATTGGCTGAGTTTTGGGCGGATGGTCCGGATTCCGAGACTCCACCGGGACATTGGTTTGTGTTTGTGAATGAGATTAGCAAGCATGAGGAGTTTGAGCGTCGGGAACATGGTACGGGACCGGAATTAGACAAGTTGGAGTGGGATGTAAAGGCGTACTTCAAGTTAGGCGGGGCGATGCACGATGTGGCGATCACGGCCTGGGGAATTAAAGGGTACTATGACTATATCCGGCCGATCTCGGCTATTCGCGGGATGGCCACCTTAGGACAGAGTTCGGATGCGAATTTGCCGTCCTATCATGTGAATGGGATTACGTTGATTGATGGTTATATTGAGTTGGTATATACGGGTGATGAGTTAGCTGGCAATAACGATGAAAATGTTGGCAAGATCAAGTTGCAGACGTGGAAGGGACCAGACTACATTGCGGATCCGGATGAAGATATTGCTGGAGTCGGTTGGATCTTAGCGGATCATTGGTGGCCGTATCAGCGACCGACCTTTGTGACCCCCCCGTTTGCGGGGTATGTTTCGGGACACTCGACTTATTCACGGGCGGCGGCTGAAGTCTTGACTGAGTTAACGGGGAGTGAGTATTTCCCGGGTGGGAAGAGTGAGTTCAAGATTGAGGCGAATAACTTTTTGGTCTTTGAACGTGGCCCGTCGGTGGATATGGAATTACAGTGGGCGAAATACTATGATGCGGCGGATCAATGCAGTTTATCGCGTATCTGGGGTGGTATTCATCCGCCGGCCGATGATATTCCCGGACGGAAGATTGGGATTGACGTAGGTAAAGATGCCTATCAACATGCGTTAGAGTACATCGACGGTACCATAGATCAAGAAAGCGACTAAACAGAGTTGTGCCAACCCACGTTTTTCTACTGACAATCAGTTTCTGAATTCGGTATCGACATAATTCAGAGTAGAGCTACCCCATG
Organism: Gammaproteobacteria bacterium; assembly: GCA_028819195.1. Classification (GTDB taxonomy): domain Bacteria; phylum Pseudomonadota; class Gammaproteobacteria; order Pseudomonadales; family Azotimanducaceae; genus Bin55. The sequence goes on from JAPPMF010000017.1 coordinate 34,796, forward strand.
ACTTCCTACTTCATCCGTCGATTCTTATTGATCGTTCCCACTATCTTGGGTGTGACCATCCTTGTGTTTATGCTGACTCGACTAGTTCCCGGTGGTCCAATCGAGCGATTTCTGCAAGAAGCGGCTCTAGCTGGTGGAGATGGCGCCGCAAGTATTACTTCTGACGTGAGTGGTGGTGGTAGTACCCTCTCCGACGAACAACTCGAACAACTCAAAGTTTATTATGGATTAGACAAACCTCTACTCGAAGGTTATTTTCATTGGTTGGGTAAGGTAATCACCGGAGATCTCGGCAATTCGACGCGCCACTCCGACCCAGTATGGGAAATCATTCGCTCTCGCTTACCAATCTCTATCTTTTACGGAATTACTACTCTAATACTGACCTACGGAGTTTGTATACCACTTGGCATTGTCAAGGCTATTAAACATAAGACAGTCTTCGATAACGCCAGTTCAGCGTTGGTGTTTCTCGGTTATGCGATTCCAAGTTATGTTGTTGCTATTGCATTACTGACTTCGTTCGCGTTCTGGATAGATTGGTTTCCATTAAGTGGGTTTGTCAGTGAGGAATTCAACGAACTCTCCTTGGTGGGAAAGGGGCTAGATATCCTGTATCATGCAGTATTACCATTGTGTGCTTATGTCGCCGGTAGTTTTGCGTTCACGACCATGCTCATGAAGAACTCATTGATGGACAATCTTGCTGCTGACTACGTACGTACCGCTATCGCTAAAGGTTTAAATTTTCGATCTGCAGTTTTTAAGCATGCATTGCGTAATAGTTTGATTCCTATTGCTACCTCATTCGGAAACAACTTGTCGCTAATCATTACGGGGTCGTTTCTCATCGAGAAAATATTCAATATCAATGGCATTGGCTTGCTTGGTTTTGAGTCATTAGTTGAACGAGACTATCCGGTGGTTATGGGTATATTGGTGATTTCTTCACTATTATTCGTGATTGGTAATATCCTGTCCGACGTTTGTGTCGCCGTTGTCGATCCGCGCGTGAAGTTTGGGGCGGGAGGTTCTAACCAGTAGGTTGTTTCCGTGTTTAAGCTCGATCCACAAACCGTCAAACAATGGAAACGATTCCGTTCCATTAAACGTGGGTATTGGTCGGCTCTAATACTTGTAACTCTGTTGGTATTAAGTTGTTTTGCGGAGCTGTACGTCAACAATCGTGCTCTGATCGTTTCTTATGAAGGGAAATTGTACTTTCCAACCTACGCGTGGAGCATCATTCCCGGTTCTCAATTCGGTCTAGGCGATTACTACTTTAGTGAGACGAACTATCGCGAGTTGCAACAGAAATTTAAAGAGGAAGATGAAGGTAACTGGGTTCTCATGCCGTTGGTACCGTATGGACCTCAAGAAACTGATGTCGCGAACATTCTCATTGGACCCTCGTTAGAAACTAAACATTTCTTAGGTACGTACACCGCTGGCAGGGACGTTTTGGCCGCGCTCGTGTATGGGTTTCGAACGGCAATGGCATTCGCGTTGATCTTGCTCGTTTGTACTTATATTGCCGGAATTTGTATAGGTTGCCTCATGGGTTACTGGGGAGGTGCTTTCGATCTGTTGTTTCAACGGTTAATTGAGATATGGAACACGGTGCCGTTCCTGTATGTTATTATGATCGTTGCGAGCGTCTTGAGTCGTTCATTTTGGATGTTATTAGGTGTGATGGTGTTTTTCGGTTGGACGGCAATGACCTGGAATATGCGGACTTCCACTTATAAAGAGAAAGCTCGAGAGTACGTCAGCGCAGCAAGTGCTTTAGGCGCGAGTAATACCAGAATCATTGGTTCGCACATCCTGCCTAACACAATTTCGGTGATCGTAACTTTCATTCCGTTTTCGATTGCTGGTGGAATTGCAGCACTCACGGCATTGGATTATCTTGGTTTCGGGTTGCCGCCCGATCAAGCAAGTTGGGGAAATTTATTAAAAATTGGTACTGCGCATATGGAAAGTGGATGGATCGTTTCATCCGTTACACTTGCATTGATTATGGTACTGTTAATGGTTACTTACGTAGGAGAAGCTATTCGTGAAGCTTTTGATCCTAAGAAGTTTTCTTTCTATGAATAAGGAATATAAAGTGTTGAACTTTGTTACATTTAGAAATCGTTATTGGTGGTTTACTCTAGTTCTGATTAGTCTTCTGTGGTTTAATTTTGCCACAACTGACGAACATGAAATGGTAGATGAGGAGGAATATCCCGAAGTTATACTACCTCCAATTGAGGTAAAGCCGGGAGATGGGTTACCACAAATACTGCCCGACGACTTAGAGTGGGTAACTAATCTCGACGACCCAGAGTATGCATCGCCGGATGCCATTCGGGGTGGTACTTTTCGTACTTGGATTTTAGCATGGCCGCTCACGATGCGAACGGTAGGGCCTGATTCGAATGGAAGTTTTGCGGGATTTCTCCGACCGATACAATTCGGACCAATCTCCTTCCATCCCATGACCCGCCGTCCTATTCCGATGCTCGCAACTCATTGGGCTTTTGGTGCAGATGGCCGGTCAATTTTTTATCGCATCAATCCTGCGGCGCGGTGGTCTGACGGGAAACCAGTTATAGCCGACGACTTTGTATTCACCGTACAATTTATGCGTTCGAAACAAATTGTCGCACCTTGGTACAACAATTACTACACCGAACGAATCCGCGACGTAAAAAAGTATGACAACCATACCTATGGAGTACAAGGTTCTCATGCAAAACCAAGTAACGAATTGATCGCAGACTTAGCAATTCGCCCGTACCCAAAGCACTTTCATCGAATGTCTGACAATTGGCCTAAGGAGTACAACTGGAAACCGGAGCCGACAACAGGCCCCTATCATGTTGGGGTGGTAGATAAAGGTAAGTCGATCAAATTACATCGAACCAAGAATTGGTGGGCAGACGACCTGAAGTACATGCGCAATCGATTCAACCCAGAGATTATTCACATTAAAGTCATTCGGGACATGAACTCGGCGTGGCAACACTTTCTAGCTGGTGAGTTAGATACATTTAACGTTACCCGCCCAAAATATTGGCATGAAAAAACGAATGCCGATGCGTTTAAGCGGGGGTATGTTAACAAGTATTGGTTTTACACAAAACTACCCGTTCCATCGGCGGGATTATCACTGAACTCAGCTCATAAGGTACTGTCAGACAAGAATGTTCGGATAGGTCTTGCACATTCAATCAATATCGATCTATTGATCGCGACGGTATTAAAAGGTGACTACGAGCGTTTACCTACATTTCAATTAGGTTACGCGCACTACGACAACACCAACATTCAAGCAAGAAGTTTTGACTTAGCAAGTGCCCATAAGTATTTCGTCGAAGCTGGATTTTCGGAATTTGGGCGCGATGGTGTTCGGATTCGCAAGAATGAAGACGGTACCACCGACAGATTGTCTTTTGAGATAACCTATGGTAACGATAACGACACCGAACGACTGGTCGTGATTGTGCAGGAAGCGAAAAAAGCAGGAGTCGAGCTTAGGTTAGATTTACAAGATTCGTCAGCTTCTTTCAAGAAGATGCAAGAAAAGAAACATCACATTGCGTGGTTGACCTGGGCTTCGGGTGGTTTATCACCGACATATTGGGAATTCTTTCACTCTGTGAACGCTAATAAGGAACAGACCAATAACGTAACGAATACGGCGATACCTGAAATGGATGAATTGATTATGCGGTATCGGTATTCAACGGATTTAGATGAGAGAATCGAATTGGCACACACACTTGAACAAATGGTTCACGATCACGCTGTTATCATTCCTACTTATCAAGTCCCATATACTCGGGACGCAGCTTGGAGATGGATTGAATTGCCTGAGTGGTTAGGTGTGGAAACAACCGGAACTTTATTCAATAGTATGCATTATTCAGGTGGAATGTTTTCCAGCGGTGGGCTTTTTTGGATTAACGAAGAGAAGAAACAAGAGACTCTGGACGCAAGAAAAAGAGGCGATACTTTTGAACCAGTCGTAATAAAGGACGAAACTTATAGATAATAGTACTACATTACTTGGATTGAGTCGATTTTTGTGAAAACCGGTCTGCTCCAGCTATGGGTCGTCGACCAATATTCATCGAGTCGATAACGCTCTGAACCATACATTTTACAACTAACATCACACACCAAACGCGATCATGCATTGTGTTGTAGGTTGTGATGCTAACTCCAACGAGTTATGTATCGCTGTACCTACCTTGAAGAAAGGTACATCCACGAATAAACAAAACCCTTATTTGCTTATGAACACGCATTGTTGTTTGCAGACGATGCGTTGTGAGAATATGGGACACGACGGGAACGGTATCACATAGACATTAAGATTGCGAAGAACACATTGCATGGATTCTTGACTAAATCTTGGGAGTTAGGAGCAAATATCGCCGAAGCGTGTTTCGATAACGAAACAATAGATTCGACCTGAATTTTCGAAAGGTTGAACGCTTCCCGTTTAACCTGTATTGTAGAAGGCTGCTTTCCACAACAATATTTTCAACACCGTATTGATTACGTTGAAATTGGTGGGTTTGTCTGGTTGAAATCAAACCAATTGTTCTTGGATTAGCTTCAACTTAGTCGCATTAAAACTCTTTCAAACGAGAGACTATCACAATTGAAAGACACTATTCCGATAAACTGACTATGGTGGTATGAGCATCATTAATGTGTAGAATGTACTCCTATATTAAAAGTGTACTTTTTAATTTAAGATGTTTATACAAAGATTTGCCAGTGATACAGTAGTCCAATCGCTCAATAAGCGTCCATGTGTTGCATTATTGGGCCCTCGACAAGTAGGAAAAACTACTCTCGCACATCAATTAGCACAAAATACCAAAGCGATTTATCTTGATCTAGAGAATCCACGTGACCGAAAAATCTTAGAGGATCCTGACCATTTTTTTCAGAGTCACCGAGATAGTTTAGTCATTCTCGACGAAATCCATCATACACCCGAGATTTTCGCGCAACTTCGAGGTGAAATTGATCGTGCAAGGTTGCGGGGTATACGGAAAAACCTGTTTTTGATTCTGGGGTCTGCTTCGATCGATATCCTACGGCAAACTAGCGAGAGTCTTGCAGGTCGTACTGCTTACATCCAACTTGAACCCGTAAATGTCATCGAAGCACAAATTTCTCAAATAGAATTCACACGATTATGGTTGCGCGGCGGTTTTCCTGATAGTCTATTAGCTTCTTCCGATGCAGAAAGTCTTGAATGGCGATTAGATTTCATTCGCACTTATGTGGAACGAGACGTTCGAATCTTCTCTGGCCGAATACCATCATCACTCATCGAACAACTTTGGACGATGCTTGCACACGCACAAGGTTCGGTCGTCAACTATACGTCTCTAGCTAAGTCATTAGGAGTATCGGCACCTACCATACGTAGTTATATAGAGTTGTTGGAAAAACTCTTTTTGCTGAGAACTCTTCGTCCTTTCCATACAAACCTGAAGAAACAGTATGTAAAGAGCCCAAAGGTTTATGTTCGTGATAGTGGTTTGACTCACGCGCTCCTTCGCTTACAAACCGATCTACAAATTTACGGGCATCCTGTTGTGGGATATAGCTGGGAAGGATTTGTCATCGAAAACGTTTTGAGTGTGGTTCCTTACGGAACACAGTCATTTTTCTACCGAACGGCAAAAGGTGCTGAAGTCGACTTAGTCTTGCAATTTTCTGGACTTCAAGAGATTTGGGCTATCGAGATCAAGCGGAACATCGCATCTCGTAATAAAAAAGGATTTTTGATTGCGAAAGAAGACATTCAGGCGAATCGATGTTTCATCGTAAACACTGGCACAGATCGAATCTCTCTAAGTCCGGATACTGAAGTGATTGGGCTTCTTGAAATGTGTCAGGAAGTTATCAAACTAGCAAAACAGAACGAGTGAATTTGTATTAATTGCGGAAGGTAAAGCCCGTTATCCCATTGGACTCGCTAGTTCTTGCGAACTCGGTTTAATCCACGAACGCAACTTTTGAAACCATCGCTTGAGTTGCGTCGGTATAGCCAACAGTGCTGGAGTAACGATTAGAGTCAAGATTGTCGCAAAGCTCAGTCCCCACAAAATCGCTTGTGATAACGGCACCCAATACGCTGACACTGGGCCACCAAACACCCACTGCCGATTGATAAAGTCAATCGAATTATCAGTGGCTAACGGCAAGATTCCAATGATTGTCGTGATCGTCGTAATGAGAACCGGACGTAGTCGTTGTAAACCAGTCAAAACAATGATTTCATTCACATCACGGTCAGGATTGTCGCGAATCCCAGATTTAAACGTATCAATCAACACAATGTTGTTATTCACCACAATCCCAGCCAGTGTCAGAATTCCTATACCGCTCAATATCACACTAAATGGTTGTCCGGTAATCGTCAAACCGAGGAACACACCAGCTGTAGAAAGCACAATAGCTAACATTGTGATGCATGGATGGTAGAAGTTGTTGTAGTGAAGCACTAACACACCAAACATCAACAGTAAAGCAAATGAAAAAGCTTTCGTCAGATAGGCTTCAGACTCTTCTTGTTCTTCGTTGGTACCGCGAAACCGAATATTGACCCGATTATCAAACTGTTGTGCTTCAATCCAATTTTGAATTTCATTAACCTTCGTATCGGCTAATACACCCGGGGCTACGCCTGCGCGGATCATGTGCATGTTTGCTTGATCTCGCCGTTGTAGCGTATCGAGTCGTAGTTTTGGAACTCGTTCGACGAACTGAGCCACAGGAATGACACCATTTGTGGTTGAGACGGTTAGTTCGTTCAAGGCATCTAACCCTCGACTTTGCTCTGGGTAGCGCACACGAATTTCGAGTGCTTCTTCGGCGTCGTCGGGTCGATATTCGCCTAATTTGACTCCCGTGGTTAGTAGTTGAGTCGCTAGCCCTACAGTCGTTACATCCACACCTACGCGCGCGGCGTACGTTTTGTCTACCGACATTTGCCATTCGATGGCGCCAACAGGTAATGTATCTTCGAGATCACGCAGACCGGTAACATTGTTATTCAGGTATTCACGGACTTGTAAGACAACCGGCACTAAAACACTTCGATCTTCCGCGGTGAATTGAATCGCGATAGGTTTCCCGCCTGTCAATCCTCCTTGAACGGGCACCACTTCTACTATCAAGCCATTTATTTGTGACGTTTTTTCGCGTACTTCTTCCAGTATGTCTACCCCAGACCGGTCTCTTTCATCACTCGGAAGCATTTCGATATACATGATTCCAATAAGATCCGACGCGCTTCCGCCAGCTGCTTCTGTTCGTGTTCCTTCGGCATGTCCGATACCTACGGATGAACTCGTATTGATGTTCTTTAAGCCGACAACTTGCGTGATTTGATTTTCGACTTCAGATACTAAGTTGTACGCTTGCTCGGGACTAAAGTTTCCACGGGCACGCACAAAAACGTTGGCAAATTGAGGTTCGTTTTCGTTGAAGAAAATGACCCCTAGGTCGCGCGACCCGTGTAATGAAAAAATTGCATACACTCCGACCAACATTACAATGAGCGTTAATAAGGCGTGTTTTACCGCAAACGTTAGAGTTTTCACGTAGACTTTTTTCAAGCCTGTTGCTAGCTTCAGATCGAAATCCCAAATAGATGGGACTTTAACACCTTCGTTTGTTTTTCCTGCACGGTTTCCCATAAGAAAATTCCCGAAAGGTGGGGCGAGGATGAGCGCGTAAATCAGTGCGCCGACTAATACAAGGAATACCGTTCGTGGTAAATAACCAAGAAATGCACCCGCGGTGCCCGGCCAGAATAGCAGAGGAAAGAACACGGCTAGCGTCGTAATTGTAGAAGTAATGACCGGACGTGCCATACGTACTGTCGCTGCTTGATAAGAATTTTTGCTCGAAACCCCGAGGGATTGCAGACGATCGGCGTCTTCGGTTACGACAATCACCCCGTCAATTAGCATCCCTAATCCCAAAAGCATACCAAACATGACCATGAAGTTAAACGATTGACCGGTTAACCAAAGAACGATTATGGTGAATAAAAATGCGACAGGAATCGCAGTACCAACCACCAAGCTTGTTCGAAGTCCCATTGTCGCGAGCACAACAATCATGACAAGCACGAGTGCAGTGATCATGTTTCCTTGTAGCTCGGTAACCAATCGTTCGGCGAATGTTGCGTAGTTTGACGACACGAACATACGAATACTTCTAGGAATCTCGGATTGATAGTCGTCAACGAGTTGTTTTACTTCTTTGGCGGTGTCAATCAGAAAAGCTTCGGGTCGGCGATACACGAATAAAGTCATCGCCTGCTCACCATTAGCATGGGCATAACTCATCCGATCTTTAAACGTGCGTCGAATGGTCGCCACATCACCTAGGTCTATAACCCTTTGGGCGTCGGCAAATACGGGTATGTTGAGTAAGTCATTGGGGGACTCTATGACACTAGGGACATTAATCGCAATACTACCTTCGCCCGAAATCATTGACCCAGCAGGTATTAGTTGATTGTTTCGATCGATTGCAGCAAGTAGTTGTTCAACGGTAATTTGGTAGGTTTGCACCTTTAATGGATCGATAACGATCTCTAAAAATTCCTCACGTGCACCTTGAAGACTGATATGTTGGACACTGGCTAAAGTCTCTAAACGCCGCTTGAAATCGATAACTGTTTGATAGACTAGTAGCTCAGGTGCTCCAGTACTGACGAAATTTACTTGAAGTACTCGTTGTACATGACCCCCTGCCTCGGAGATCATTGGTTCATCGGTTTCAGTCGGAAAAAGTGTTCGCGCCCGATCGATCGCTTCTCGAAGGTCGTTTCTAGCCACATCAATTTCAACATGTGACTTAAACTCAACCACGACTGTCGCGCGGTGTTCGGCACCTGATCCGCTGACTTCTTTGATCCCATCGACTGCTTTGAGTTCAATTTCCAATGGTGCTACCAGTAAACGTAATGCGTCTTGTGGAGAAACTCCTTCTAACGGGATCGTTACAACAAATATTGGAATATCTACTTTCGGTTCATTTTCAACAGGGATTGCAAGACGCGCGACAATTCCAAAAATCAAAACAATCGCCATCACTAAAAGCGCGGCTCTGGTATGCTCTAGGGCAAAGTTAACGATCGACTTCATATCGCCTTTGTACCTTCACAAATCCAAAAGGTTTGCTGGAATTTCCTACTTGTACTCTACGGTCACTTGCTCTCCCTCGACGACAAGACCTTGACCGAGTGTGATAATAGTAGAGCTGACCGGAAGTCCAGAGATCCAAATTCCGTCGTCATCCTCACGCAAGATTTCAATCCCGTGCGAAACGACTTCGTTGTTCGTATTCACGGTTTTAACGACCAAGGAACCTTTTTCATCCAGCAAGATAACAGAAGTGGGTACCTTGTGTGCAAAACGGGTGTCAACGATGAGTTCTATGGATGCACTGACACCAGAAAAAATGTTGTAGTCTTTGTTTGGAATAGTGACTTCAAACAAAAAGGTTCGAGATTTTTCTTCGGCCTGCTTACTGACGTATGAGAGTTCGCCCTCGTAATGCTCGCCGTTTGGTAAGGTAACACTCGCTTGGCTTCCTACTTGTAAGGTATGGATATATCTTTCGGAAACATATCCTTGCGCGTACAACGGATCGAGAACTAGTAATGTAACACAGGGAGTACCAATATCCATGTATTCACCCTCGTTAGCATGAACTTCGCTCACGATACCATCTATTGGTGCGCGAATCTTGATGTTATCGAGTTCGAGTTGTGTTGAGAGCATTTGCTGATGCGACAGACTTAGAGCAGCTTGTTTGCGCGCCAAGTCGAGTTCTTGTTGGTACCCACCTTCAGTGAGTCGTAAAGTACTATTGAATTCTTGTTGCGACAACGTGAGTGAATCTCGTGCTACTTCGAGTAAAGCTTCGCGATCACGGATTTCGATTTCACACAAAACATCGCCGGCGACTACGGCATCGCCACGCTCTACCAAACGCGATTCGAGTTGCCCATTAGTGAGAGCAGCCACGGTAGTTTGGTCGCGGTCAACAATACGACCTTGCGCCGTGATTGTTTTATGTTGTTCGGTCGCAGTACTCTTCTGCGCTCGAACACGGATTGGTTCTTGGTTTTCTACCGCTAATCGAGAAATTTCGTTGGATTCTTGGAGCGATAAAGGAGTTTCGGGCGGTTTTTGTGTGAGGATACCCGATAGTAACCATGCGACGACGATGAGAATGACAGCAATGACCGTCAGAATTCTGAACTTTTTCACGAACAATCCAAGTTTTTCAGACGAAATTAACCCGAAGACTAAAGTTGTGTCAAGAGTTTACTCTAGTAAGATGTTACCCAACATAATTGGACTAAGGTAACCAGGGAATTGGTTTTGGTTGGTTCTCAATAGATAATTCACACTCGAACTGAGATTTAAGTAATCACTTGATAAGAGAATCAATCAACTTTGTGAAGTAACTCTCAGTTGTGATTGTCTTCCGTCCTTGTGAATGATATGTTAACAAACTTGAATTGCGCAGACCCACCCATTCATCAGATACACGAGACTTTACACAAAGCAATACTCTTTTCTTATTACCTCCCAGTAAGTGAAGATGGGAATCGATAGAAATAATGAATTTCATGAGAGTGTCGGCACGTTCCAGATAGCAGTGAATCCAACATGTACAAGAGTTTCAGTTATTGACGATTTCCACTTTTCGTTACCATTGATAAAATCTACTTCTAGCTGAACATCACTTATATTCGATGACAGAGAGTTCGAATAATTAGTGAGCAAGACATAGTGTTAGGTTGAAATTCAGTTAACAATCTCCATACAGTAACAAACCAAGTCGATTGGAGTAGTAAAAGAATTGACACGTATCGCTATTTTCTACTTTTTCATCTATACCACTATTATGGAGTCTTCACGCTATGCTCAGTGCTAATCATTTGACCCGTACCTACGGTGATGTTATTGCCGTGAATGATGTGTCGTTTGAGATTTCATCTGGTGAAATTGTCGGTCTTCTTGGTCATAACGGTGCTGGTAAGACCACAGTAATGAAATTATTGACTGGATATATTGAACCTAGTGCAGGGTCTGCTTCAGTTGATGGAATCGATGTGCAAGAAAACCCTGTGGCCGCTCGGTCCAACTTAGGTTATTTGCCGGAGAGTCGCCCGCTCTACAATGAGTTTACGGTTGCCGATTATCTATGGTTTACCGCAACTGTTCGCGGTGTACTACGCGAACAACGACAAGATCTTATCGCTAGAGCTTTACAACGCACCGGTCTAGTCGGTCGAGCTCTTGAGACCATCGGGACTCTTTCGCGAGGATACCAACAACGAGTTGGTGTAGCACAAGCGATTCTTCACAATCCAGGTACCTTGATACTTGATGAACCTACCAATGGTTTAGACCCATCGCAGACCCAACACATGCGCGAATTGGTACAACGTTTAGCCAAAGATGCTACCGTAGTACTTTCGACTCACATCATGCAAGAAGTTGAAGCAATCTGTAGTCGTGTTTTGATCATGCGCGACGGAGTGATAGCTGTCGATGAGTCGATGGAAAATCTCAAGGAGGGAAATCGGTGTTGGTTATCCAGTAACGCATCCCTAGAAGAGGTAAAAACTGCCTTAAATGGTTCGATGCAGGTTCGACAATTTGATGGAAGGTATTTGATTGCCCACGAAGATTCTTCAATAAAGTGTGATATTCCAGCAATAGTTCGAACACTCGTCGCTAACGACATTGCAGTTAATCGCATTGAACCTGAGAAACGAGACTTGGAAGCACTATTCCGTATGGATCATACAGGAGGCATGCAGTGAACATCGAAACGTTATTAGAAGTTGCCAAGAAAGAATTGCGCCTCTTCTTTGGGTCACCTATCGGTTATCTCTTTTTAGCAGCTTTTCTGGGCTGTACGCTTTTTGTATTTTTCTGGGGTGAGTCTTTCTTCGCTCGTCAGATTGCCGACGTGCGCCCGATGTTTGAATGGCTACCGGTACTGCTCATATTTTTGTGTTCAGCTCTCACAATGCGTGTTTGGAGTGACGAACGCCGCACCGGAACCTACGAGTACCTTATCACGTTGCCAGCCACATCATGGGAATTAGTACTAGGAAAATTTCTAGCGTGCTACTTTCTGCTTGTTCTTGCACTTGTTCTCACACTGTCGATTCCTATCTCAGTCAGCGTATTCGCCGGTGGTAACATCGATTGGGGACCAGTCCTAGCTGGATATGTCGCAGCAGTACTTTTAGGAAGCACTTACTTGAGTATCGGTCTTTTTGTGAGTGCCCGTAGTGAAAATCAGATCGTTTCACTGATTCTCTCTGTATTCGTGAGTGGCTTGTTTTATCTCGTTGGAAGTGACCTTATTACTACTTTCACGAGCTACGAAGTGGGAGCTTTCTTACGCGAGTTAGGTACCGGCTCGAGATTTGAATCGATCATTCGCGGTGTTTTGGACTTTGCGGACCTTTACTACTTCCTCTCGTTAACAACAGTTTTTCTAGTTCTGAATGTTTTTGTTCTTGGAAGCCTAGGTTGGGCGAATGACGCGGATCGAAAAAGACATATCACAACTAGCGTTGTTTATGGTCTGATCGTCGCCAATTTATTAGTTGCTAATGTCTGGATCGGTCAAATTTCACAACTTCGTTTGGATGTCACAGAAGGCAGTCAATATACAGTTTCCAATGTAACACGACAAACCTTGCATCAACTTGAAGAACCACTTCTCATTCGTGGATACTTCAGTGCGCAGACGCATCCCAAGCTTGCTCCACTCGTACCTCAGATACGAGATCTAATCGAAGAATATGAGGTAATAGGTGGTCGAAAAGTTCGAGTGGAATTTCTTGATCCACTCCCAAACCCTGAAATTGAAGAAGAAGCTAATAGTACTTATGGAATTCGACCTACTCCATTGATCGCGAGTGATCGTTATGCGAGTAATGTCGTTAACGTTTATTTTGACATTCTTATTCGTTACGGAGAGGCGTATGAGGTACTATCCTTTTTCGATTTGATTGAGACTAAAGTCGAAGCTGAGAATGACTACTCGGTTGAACTTCGAAACCCTGAGTATGACATCACCCGCGCGCTTCGGAAAGTTATTGCCGAGTACCAGTTAGGAGGTTCAATTTTCAATTATTTGCCCAGTAGCATCCAATTTACAGGATATTTATCGGCTGCTGATCGACTACCACCGGAATTAGAGGAACTCAAAGCCCCATTACAAGAGGCACTCGAAGAACTCAAGGTTGAAGCTGATGGTAAATTTGATTGGAATTTTGTTGATCCTGATGCTGGCGATGGTACAGTTGCAAATGAGATCTTAGAAAATTACGGTTTTCGACCAATGGCTGCGAGTCTATTTGACTCCAATACTTTCTACTTTTACTTGACACTGTCAGACGGAAATGTCGCATTGAACATAGGCATACCAGAAGTGGACGACGTAGAAGGTTTCAAACGTTTGTTGAACGAAGGTCTCAAACGTTTCTCAAAAGGTTTAATGACTTCGGTCGCGATTCACGCACCGACACCTCCACCACAGCAATACATGAACCAACCACCGACTGGTGCTAATTACGATAGCTTTTTCGGTTACATGACGAGAGATTTTGATGTCGAACTTACCAATCTCCGCGATCCTATTCCAGCACATACAGATGTTTTAGTCGTAGTAGGTCCTTCGGCTTTGGACGATGAACAAGTGTTTGAAATAGATCAATTCTTGATGAAAGGTGGCACGGTAATTGTGGCGACGGGTGGATATGAAACCTTACTAGCACAGCGTACCCTAACGGCTTCGCGTAGGAATTCTGGGCTTGATTTATGGCTAGCACATAACGGTATCGAGGTCGATGGGACAATGGTGTTAGATGAGAAAAACTCGGCGCTACCGCTGCAAGTCGCACGACAGTCAGGTGGGTTATCGTTTTATGAAATTCAAATGGTTGATTACCCGTATTTTGTCGACATACGTGATCAAGGATTTGTCGCAAAAGGACCGATGGTTTACGGTTTGCAATCGCTGACTTATGCGTGGGGATCACCGATTTCGGTAGATACCGAGTTGAATGAGGGTCGAGAAATTCAGGAGATCTTACGAAGTTCAGATAGTAGTTGGCTAGAGTCTTATCCGAATGTAGCACCTCAAGTTCGTGCAGATGGTAGTTCAGCGTATACACCAGGAATGGAACAACAGTCTGAGATACTTGCCGTGAACATCCAAGGTACATTTACTAGTTTCTTTGATGAATCCCCCGCCCTAGTCGCCGCACGAGAACGAGCTGCACGCGAAGCTGAGGAAGCCGAAGCACAAATTGAAACTGAAACTGAAACCACAGACGAAACAGAGTTATCAGATGAAGAGGTTCTTGAAGACTTAGAAAATTTTGCGAGCGAACAAAGTGACACATCCGCAGAGGAGGAAGAAGTTGACACCTTAGGTGTGGTAGCTTCGGTGATCGAACGGTCGCCTGAGTCGGCCCGACTCATTGTCATTGGTTCATCCGATTTATTATCAGATCAAGCTGTTCAGCTAATGAGTTCTGGTGCCGGTGCAATTTTCGAAGACAACTTCAAATTTATTGCCAATCTCGTCGATGTAACTAACGATGAGTCGTTGTTGTCTATTCGGAATCGCGGTCACTTCAATCGTTTGTTACCACCGATCGAGCAAACTACAAAGACGAGAATTGAAATCGGCAACTACGTTTTCATTGTTCTCGGCCTAGCGATAGTTTTTGGAGTGAATTTCTTACTTCGTCGGCGACGACTTGCAAATTATTCCCGTTGGTTAGGAGTTAGTTCATGAATTTACAACAGTTAGTATTGGGTGGAGTCCTCTTAGTTCAACTGATCGTTGTTGGAATCATTTTGCTTTTGAATGCAACTGGTTCGCAAAAACCTAAATCGTTTCTACAATTTGACCAGAAAGAAGCGGATCGAGTGGTGGTCTCCTCAGGTGATGAATCGATCGAACTAGTACGAGGAAGCGATGGCTGGAAAATGTCGAATGGTAACCCTGTAGACGAATCCAAAGTCGATCGCGTTCTGGAAAAACTCGCGGACGTTCAACCGGATTGGCCTGTCGCAACTTCGGATAGCGCAGCGGACCGTTTTGAAGTATCGCGCGATAAGTTTCAAAAGCAAGTGAGTGTTTACAGTGGCGATAAAACCTTAGCCGATGTGTATTTAGGTACTTCTCCTAGTTTTCGGAAGGTCCATGCTCGTCATACTCGAGGTGGCGACATTTACTCGATTGTATTTTCGAATCATGAAGCGGGCACATCAACTAGTTCATGGCTAGATAGGTCGCTACTACATCCGCAAGGGGCGATTACCTCGCTTGAAAAAGTAGGAGATTTTGCGCTCACCAAGACTGACGACGGTTGGATCGTTGATTCAGGTGAAGAATTGGATGAATCGAAAGTAAGAAGTTACATTGATCGATTCGAATCGTTGAATGTATTTGAAATTAGTGATAAGGACGTGTCCGACATTGATACAAAAGAAGAGTTTGTCATTACAGATGACAAAGGTTCGTATAGTCTTGTGATTTATCACTTGGTAACATCTGATGATTGGGTAGCGACTTCTGACCGATTTAACGACCGTTACGGGGTCATTTCTTATCAAGGCAAGGAACTCTTCAAAGAACTGGGTGACCTAGTTCCTGATGCAGAATTAGTGGACGAAGAGGATGAACTGGAAAGTATTGAGGAAGTGCTGACCGACTAGTAAGTCAAATCCTCGATACTTTGCCGGAGTTGTTCCACTAATTTGTCGTGTATTTCCATGGAGTAGGGGATGGTTTTACCGGTGCTCCAAACAGGACCAGGCCAGGCACAATCGCTTTTGCTTCGCGCAATGATATGTATATGCAATTGAGAAACTTGATTTCCAAGTGCCGCTACATTAAGCTTGTCGACATCGAATAACCGTTCCAGAGTCCTTGACACAGTCTCTATTTCGTTGAAGAGATCTTGGCGATTTTCATGTGGAAGTTCATGAAAGTCACGTAATCCAGCAATTCTGGGAACAAGAATGATCCACGGAAACCGAGAGTCGTTCATGAGCAAGACTTCACATAATTGCAACTGTCCAAGTTGCAAGCAATCTTCCAATAACTTAGAATGAATTTCAAAGCACATCAGTAATTTGTTTGAAGTGGGTGTGGTATCAGTTGGTAGCATTGTAATTTTGGCGCGGTTTAGGTCATTGTTCTTAAGAATCGTACGAGCGTCCTAGTTTGACAGACAAAACCGACCCAGAGTTCGTGGATCTAAGAAAACCACGACTTGACCGAGTCACATTGTGTAAGCAGGGTATTACTTCCAATGATTTATTCAAGGCTATTGATCAACGTGGTTCTGATTTCGGTAACGAAAATGGGAACGACTCACAACCTGAGTTCAAGGAGATTAGGCAACTAACATTAGAGGCAAGAGCGCGTCGTTGGTCCCCTGCACGAGACATTCCTTGGCAATCGATACGTGCTTTACCACCCGACATCGAGAGTTCGATAAACCAAATATGTACAACTTTCTTGCAGTTTGCCAATACAGATCTAGCAATCTTGATTAATTGGTTACCAAGAATTGACCATGCAACACGAGATGAAAAGTCGTTTCTAATAACAACAGTTTTTGATGCTGCGAGGCGATTTGAGGCATTTCAATATCGTGCGGCAGTATCGGGAGAAGACGTAGCGCTTACACCGACTAGTCATGTATGTCAGTATTTGTGCGAAATTGAAAGTTGGTTAGAAGCACTTACAAGTTTGTGCTTGATTCGTGGCTTGTTTGAATTAACTGTTTTTGAGTACCTATCTCGCCACTCGTATAACGTAGCAGAACGAATTCTCTATTCGAATGTCATTCAGGACATTGCTCGATTCGCGTCCTACGGTTTAGTTCGCGTGAGAGACTACAATGCGAGGAACGCACACACAAAACGCAGCGTATCTTCAATCATTGAGGACGGTTTGAAAGAGTTTAGACTTGATTTAAGAGTTTCCTCTTTTTGTGAATCACTAGCAACAATATTTGCAGGTGGTCGAGGAAGTAAGAAATCGAACGGTTTGTCAATTTTTAACGAGATGGTGCAAATTCATATAGAACGATTACAAAAGACTTTGATATGGTTAGACATAGGAATTCGTCCGACTGAATTTCTGAATCAAACCGATCGCACACTGTAGAGAGGTAGCAACGATGACCGATTTTACTTGGTTGAATTCCACTATCGCTGAAGTCAATAATAATATCAGTTATCGTGATTTCGGTCCTGCTGATATTTTGGTAGGTTTTCGATCTGAGACTAACTGTCGAATCGTCGAATTTAAGTCCATTTGGGTCAGCCGCAGTGACGAATCCGATGTAAAAGACATTTTGGATAAAGTAGATGTGTTGATCTCAATGTCAACAAAGCAGTGGAAGTTTTACCTACGCCGCCGAGTTTCAGGGAAATCTCCATCCATTTTGGTTTTTAACCTCAGGAATAATGTCTTAGAGTTTGCGTCACCTTTGAACTATTTGAAATTCCTTCGATTTCATCGTTCAGTACAGGCTTTTTTGGATGTCGGTTGTAGACTTTACAAGTAGTTTCGTTCAAGTTCTTGTTGTGTTGATAAACGTTGAATCAATTGAACGATAGAACTTTGAATCTTTAGATTCATACAATTAGTAAAGTGTTTGTAACTTTTTATGTTCTACGTGAAGTTGAGTTGTGATTTCTAAGCAATCAAGTAAGAGAAAATTACTGCTAGTTCGCGCTTGCATTGCTCTTGCGAGTGTACTGCTGATTGGTCTTGTCGTAGTACTCCCTTTCGTACAAAATCAAGTAACTTTTGCAGATGAGAAGCAAGAAGAATCACCAACCGACAATACCGAAGATCAGCAAAAAATAAACGACGAGGAAGATGAACTTAGTTTGACCGATGTCTTGAATCGCAAACCATACCCTAAGGATTATGCGAACAAGATGAACTGTGTCATTGCCGACGACGTACGTCAATACGACGTACTCAGTTCTCGGTTTATCGTTTTAGAAGTTCGCCGAATTGACGAGGAGGTTGTGATACAGTTCGACGCGATTTGTGTAGGTCTTAAACCAAACTCAAGGCTAGGATTTCAAATGCGGACTTCCAACGGCAGATTGTGCAAAGATGATCATATAAATGTGTATTCTCAAGACGTCTTTAACGCTACTGGTGGAACATCTGGTTCATGTCGTATACCTGGATTTGAGAAGGTCAGTGAAGTTCAACTAGATCAGTTAAAACGAGGAATCGCTTTAAAAGTCGTGGAATGAAAGTTGTTCCTTTTATTCCAGAACTCGCTCCCAACGTAAAGTGAATTTTCAATTTTCTTCTAATTCCAATTACACAGAACAGGGTCCCTGGCATACTGCGGAGGAAGTCCAACGTTTCACGGGTCTTACAGCTAAACAGATTCGCGATGTCGCTCGTTTAAATCTAATCACAACAACTCCTTCGACGCGGTCGCCAATAACGTATTTGTTTCAGGATGTTGTTACCTTACGCAACATTGGAAAGTGGATTAGTAGAAACCTACCTTTCGGTTCGATTCTAGAACAGCTGTCCGATATTCGTGAACATTTCGGTTACGACATTCCAATATCTTCACTCAAGATTCAGCCAGTGGGCGACGCTCTCGTTGTACACGACAAAGATGAAATTTGGCACGTTTCGAGTGGCCAGTCTTATTTAGATTTTGAACCGAAACAAAATGTTGAACCCGCCGAAATCCACCAACTACCCGTAGCTAAGGTGCGACAAAGATTGCAAGAATCTGGAGCAGCCTTGGACTTAAATATGATCGAAGATTGTTTAAGAGGTGATCTTCTAACAAGCGAAGATTGGTTTAACATTGGCATTCATTTGGAATCATTAAAAGAGTTCAAATATGCCCAAAAAACCTATCGAAAAGCTATTCAAGCCGATGCTTCAAACTTCGATGCATATCTGAATCTTGGAAGACTTTTACAACTAGATGACAAATTACGAGAGGCGAAAAAACTCTATGAAAAAGTTCTTGAGATTTGTCCAGATAGCGAGCTTGCTAGTTACAACCTCGGTACCATTTTCGATACGCTTGATGAGTTCGATTTAGCAGTTAAGTACTACAAACGCGCGCCGAATGTTGCGATGGCACATCATAACCTAGCGCGAATCTATGAACGGCATGGTTATGAAGTAAAAGCCATTTATCATCTTGTGCGCTGTCGAGACCTGGAACGCGACGGTCGTCTTGAAGGGGACTAATCTCACAGTATTCAATCAGTGTGTTTCGACGACTGCAATTCTACGGTTCACACTAGCCTCACTTCGTTTCCCCCAAAACACCAATAGACGGAAGAGAACAAACATCGAGACTGCTACTATGCCTATTGTTATCAACGCTTGGGTCGGTTGGTCGAGAATAATACCAGTTTGATAGCAGAATACTGCCAGTGCATAAGCCAAAGCCACGCTCCACACTACTGAAAAGGTCGCCCAGAAGCCTCCGCACTCTTTGTAAATGACTCCAATGGTCGCGACACACGGGATATAGAGTAGTACAAAAATTAAGTAGCTAAAAGCGGCTAACTTACCGGTAAATCCAGATTGCATAGCTTGCACGGTAGTCAATGAAACCCCAACCTCTTCAGACATTTGTACGGTAGACTGAGTCGAATCTACAAATACGCCGAATGGGTTCAAAAAGGCGTCACCAATTGCTAACAGTCCATCAGGGATTGAGCGTAGAGCTGCTTGGAACGATTCTTCATAATCAAAATCTCCACTGTCTTCAGTAGTAGGTGTATACAGCGCATCTAGCGTTCCTACTACGACTTCTTTTGCGAAAAAACCGGTGAATATAGCAACGGCTGCTGGCCAGTTGTCATGAGTCACACCCATTGGCGAGAACACTGGCGTGATGGTTTTGCCGATAGCTGAAAGTACTGATTTTTCGGTGTCTTCATTACCGAACGAACCATCGGTACCAATCGAATTTACAAAATTCAAAGCAACTACAACCAACACGATCGCAGTTCCAGCACGAATGACAAATCCCTTCAATCGTCGATAGGTCTTACTCAGTACCAGTTTGATCGACGGAAAGTGATACGTTGGCAAAGTTTGTGGAAGGGAGGTTGGGCTAGATTTGAGAATGTGGTTTTTGACTAGCCAAACTGAGCCAATCGCAACCAAAATTCCAATGAGGTACAGAAGAAAAACTATGTTTTGTTGATTCGATGGAAAAAATGCAACCGCAAACAGAACATAAACAGTTAGTCGTGCACTACAGGACATGAACGGTGCCATTATTGCGGTCAGTATTCGATCCGTGCGATTGTCCATTGAACGTGTCGCCATGACTGCTGGGACATTGCAGCCAAAACCGATTACTAGGGGAATCAGAGCTTTCCCAGGAAGCCCTATTTTTTGCATCGGTCGGTCTAAGATAAAGGTTATACGATTCATGTATCCAGAGTCTTCAATCGCACAGAGATAAAGGAACAAACAGCCAATCACAGGGACAAAAGTTCCGACGAGTTGGATACCTCCCCCTACACCATCAGCAATAATCGTAGTCACAATGTCGGGGCAATTTATAGCAGTTAGTGCGGTACGCGGTGCTTCGACAACAAGTATGTTCAGTGTAATGTCAAAGAAGTCTATGAATGCCGAACCGACATTAATTGCAAAGAAGAACATGCCATACATGACAATCAGAAAGATCGGAATCGCGAGGTAACGATTCAGCACCACGCTATCAATCATGTCAGTTAAATTACGAGGTGATTGCTTAGTTCTACTAACTACCTCGAGAATCAAATTATCGATGAACTGATATCGTGTATTGATGGAAGCGCATTTTGGTAAGGGATCGACGTTTATTTGAGGAAGGAGTTCGACTAACTGACGGAAACCTTGTTTTTGCTTAGCATTGATCGCTAGGACAGGGCACTTGAGCGCTGAACTGAGTGATGAAACGTTGACATTGATTCCACGTGCCTGCGCTACATCCATCATTGTCAGTACAACAATCGTTGGATATTTGTTTTCTCGTAGTTGTGTGGTAAGAAAGAGATTACTTGTGAGTTTTGAAGCATCTACGACATTGATAACAATGTCAAAATCCTCTCTAGCTAAGTAGTCACGCGCGATAGACTGATCAATCTGTGTATCTTTTTCAGATGTTTCAAGTGAGAATAAGCCGGGTAAGTCAACGACTTCGCATGAATTACCTTGATAGTTAAATCGACCGGTATTCTTCTCAACGGTTACACCGGGCCAGTTGCCGGTAGATTGGTCGGTGCCTGTCAGGTAGTTAAAAAGCGTTGTCTTGCCGACATTTGGATTACCGACCAGTGCGATTTTGGTCACGGCATGACTATCTTTTGTACCTTGACCTGTTGCATGTCCTGTTTACGAAGACCGATACTTTGCCCACGGAAATCTATTTGAACGATTCCGCCAAATGGCGCGGGATTGCGAACACTTAACTCCGTGCCAGGTACTAGTCCTAGAATTCGTAAGTGATTGGTTAGTGGAGTTTCGTTTTGATATTGGACGACGATTGCACGATCACCCTTGCGAAGGTTATTTAATTCAGTCATGGTGTGAATGATAATGATAATCATTCACATTTCAACAAAAATTCGATTTTTTTGAGCGAATCTGTAATCCACAGACCCGAAATGTGACCGACTTACGTTCTTTTGACAGTTATTGCGGAACAGGGAATCGAGTGGCACGCCCGCAGGGACTCGAACCCCGAACCCCCAGGTTCGAAGCCTGGTGCTCTATCCAGTTGAGCTACGGGCGCATCATGAACCAAAATTATAGAGTTTCATTAGATATGTTTGTTTGATTTCAGCAAACCGCATACGTAAAGTGATATTGGCGATTGGTCGTAAAATATAAGATCAAATTACCAAACCCGATATCTCCTCGTCGGGGTTCAATTTTCGTAATCGCCATAGCCCATAACCTCGAATAGCATGAAATTTGACGACGTTGACCTAGCGATAGAATCCATTCGAACCGGCCAGTTGGTGGTCGTTGTCGATGATCATGATCGAGAAAATGAAGGCGATCTAGTGATGGCCGCTGCATGTGCCAATCCAGATCGGATCGCGTTCATGGTACGTCATACCAGTGGAATTCTATGTGCGCCAGTTACACAAGAACGTGCCGATCAACTCAGACTAGATCCTATGGTTATGCAAAACGACGCACCACTTTCAACGGCTTTTACGGTCAGTGTCGATTACCGCCACGGTTTATCTACAGGTATTTCGTCTGAAGAACGCGCGAATACCATCCTTGCGTTGGCCAACAGTAATACTCAAGCGTCCGATTTCGTCCGACCAGGACACGTATTCCCGCTCATCGCACGACGCGGTGGAGTTTTGGTACGTTCCGGTCATACTGAAGCCGCGATTGATCTTGCTGTCGCTGCTGGTTGCTCACCTGTCGGGCTACTCGCTGAAATCGTAAACGACGACGGTAGTGTGAAGCGCTTAGACGAACTAGTGGAGTTTGCACAACATCACGATTTACGCATCATTTCCATTTCTGATCTCATTGCCTGGCGCCAACGCCGCGAAAAACTAGTTTCACGCATTGATGAGTTTGCGGTGCAAACTTCATTTGGACCTGCAAAGGCACTGTCATACCGCACACAATTTGAAGATGCGGAACACTTAGCCCTAATTTTTGGTCGAATCAACCCAGATCAACCTGTTTTAGTACGTATTCATCGCGGCAGACTCATCGAAGATGTGTTCGGTCCGCAGGACACTCATCGAGATCGACTCATCGACATGTCGCTTAAATACATCACAGAAGTCGGTGCAGGAATTTTGATTTACTTACGAGGTGGATTTGAAGGAGTTCCGCTCGACCAATTAGGTCAAAACGAATCTCAAAGTCAAGAATCTATCAGAGCTAAGGAATGGTTGGAAATCGGGGTAGGCGCACAAATACTCGTCGATCTAGGTTTAACTGACATAACCGTGTTAGCGCCTCATGAAATGGATTATGTCGGACTAGAAGGTTTTGGACTTCGCGTTTGTGGAACCGAAATCCTAAATTAAGTCATGGATAAACCTCGAATTGGAATCACACTTGGCGATCCAGCCGGTATCGGTTCAGAGATTCTTGCCAAAGTTTTCAACCAGATTCGAACTCAATGCGTTCCAGTGTTGTATGGTTGTAAATGGTCGAGTCGCGATGGTATCGAACTAGCTCAGGTTGCTCCTAGTCTCTACAAAAACGTTGATTTCGTTGATGTCTGCATTCCTAAACCGCGAAACTTCAAATTTGGCGAAGTATCTGCGACATGTGGTGAAATCGCTATCACTGCAGCTGAAACTGCCATTGCCGATGCGATAGCAGGGAAACTGGATGCAATTATGACTTGTCCGTTGAATAAGCTAGCGATTCATGCTGCAGGAAGTCAAGACATGGGCCATCAAGAAATTCTCGCCCGCATGACGAAGTCGAAATCCTTTGCGACCATGCTTATGACACCCAATCTTCGTGTGGTACATCTATCTACCCATCACTCATTGATTGAAGCAGCTCGATTGGTAACCCAAGAAAACGTAATCGAAAAAATAAAACTTACAGCAATATCGTTTGAACAATGGGGTTTAGCAAAGGCACGAATAGCCATCGCTGCTCTAAACCCACACAATGGTGAAGGAGGTTTGTTGGGCAGAGAAGAGTTAGATGAAATTATACCTGCGGTTGAACAAGCTCAGCGAGAAGGTATCGAAGCGTACGGTCCTTTTCCGTGTGACTCGATTTTTAATCGCGCGATCGAAGGAGAATTTGACGTAGTACTCGCGATGTATCACGACCAGGGACATATTGCGATAAAAGTGTATAACATCCATGAGAGCATTTCTGCGACGTTGGGGTTACCTTTTGTTCGAACTTCAGTAGATCACGGCACTGCATTCGACATCGCTGGAATGGGTATTGCTAATCCGCGAAGTACACTTGCAGCCATCGACGCAGCCATTGTTCTATCTTCGAGCAGATTGGGGCAGGGAACCGGACACTAGCCTGTCTAATTCAACCAACCTTCGATAAACTGAGTAAATCTATGCGCTGGATGTCATTCGAATATCAGGGAAACAAGTCTTATGGGTTTGTAGACAATTCTTCGGTAGTCGACGTAGGTTCAACTCATCCCGATGTTGATCTACGGACGTTTATAGCACACAGCGACAATTACCAACTTACCAATATTTCTGATGAATCAGTCTTTAAACGATATGACTTATCAGAAGTAAAGTTCCTTCCGCCTATACCAAATCCAGACAAAATACTTTGCGTCGGGCTAAACTACCGTGATCACCAACAAGAGACTGGCAGAGGGGGTGAAGCTTTTCCAACAATTTTCACTAGATTTGCTTGTGTCCAAGTAGGGCATAAAGATCATTTAGTACTACCCAAAGAATCGTACACCTTAGATTATGAGGGAGAGATCGCGCTAGTGATCGGTAAACGTGGCAGACACATATCTAAGCACAATTATCTCGACCATATCGCGGGATTTTCGTGTTACAACGATGCAACCGTGCGAGAATATCAGAGACATACGAGTCAATTCACTGCTGGAAAGAATTTCATGGCAACCGGTGGATTTGGTCCTTGGATTGTGACACCCGAAGAAGTCGGTGATTTAAACACCCTAGAGCTTTCGACGTATTTAAACGGCGAACGAATGCAATACGGAAAGTCTTCAGATCTTGTGTTTGGGTTCGGCGAACTGGTGGAGTATTGTTCGACTTTTGTTGAACTGGAGGTTGGCGATGTTATCGTTACGGGTACACCTGGCGGCGTTGGTTTCGCGCGACAACCACCGATTTACTTAAAAACAGGTGATACGGTGGAAATAGAGATTTCCAATGTTGGTAGGTTACAAAACCGAGTTACGGACGCGAAAGTTACTTAGTCTTACTCCATGAAGATCAATACAGAGTCACTAGGAACGTAAAAAGGATCGCCGAAACCACTGGAACAGATTAACTGTCCTCAGTAGTCTAAGTGGAAATCGATAAAGCGTCTAAGACTTTAGAAGGATGCTCAGCCGCTTTACTCACTCTCTTCCAATGTTTAATGATTAAACCTTTGGCATCGATTAGTACGGTCGAGCGTATAACTCCCATCATTTTGCGACCATACAGAGTTTTTTCACCGTATGCACCGTATTGTTTCATAACTTTTAGATCAGGATCGCACAACAAGGTAAAAGGGAGATCGTACTTTGACACGAACTTACGATGGGATGCCTCATTGTCTGGCGAAATACCAATCACTACGGTGTTATGATTCTTAAATTCACCCCACAAATCCCGAAAACCACAAGACTCTTTCGTGCACCCAGGAGTATCATCTTTGGGATAAAAATAAACCACGACATTCTGCCCGCGTAAATCCGAAAGGTTGATTGACTTCCCTTCCGAATCTTGTAATGTGAATTCAGGTGCTAACTGACCAACTTCTATTGACAAACTCAATTCTCCAAAAGTGAAAGGAATGAAGTATACCGAAGGTAAACTTCGAACAACTTAAAATTCCTCTTTAGACTTCGAAAAACCGGTTTGGGTCTGCGTCGGTTTTGGGGAACAGTCGTTAAGATAATCCACAGAGGGAATTCGATGATTGACCCGAAACCAAGACGAACTCGGAAGCACTATAGTGAGGAGTTCAAACGCGAAGCGGTAACCCTGTTTCAGAATGGCATGAAATTTGCCTGACACATCGAGAACCACAATGTGCTTTGAAGAAGGCACTTACAAGAAACTGACCAACTTAGAGTACGAATACTGGTGAGTGTTTGTATTTTGAACCACTTTACTCAGGAGGAACATTCTTATGAGAACGGATCACATAGTTAGCATTTCATCGAAAATTACCCTGACCGTTATTGGACTACTCGGCGTGACGATTGCACTCGTATCCTGCGCACCAAGAGTCAACTTTAACGTGTCAATACCGACAGAACCTACAGCAGGCTGTGAACACATCCCATTAGATGAAGTCTTACCTGGACATACAACCAAAGAAAAGTCTTATCGGATCGAACAACAACGAAATGACAAACTACTCATTCCCGGACAGAAAGTGCCAGATTTCACCCTTGTGAATTTGGAGGGAGAAGAGGTGTCATTGTTTGAGGTTCTTGAGGAGAGTAACACCGTGCTCGTCGACTTTTGGGCATCTTGGTGTGGACCGTGTGTATCGAACTTCCCAAAATTGAAGGAGTTACGTACTACTTACGGTGAAGAAGGTTTCGAAGTCGTTACAATTTCCGTCGACACTTCCCATGAAGACTGGTCTACAGGTTCTGTAGAGCATGAAATTCCATGGATAAACCTTGGCGAACTGGAAAGTTGGGACGGAGAAATCGCTACTTTATATGGTGTGCATTTCCTTCCAAAAAGCTATCTCGTAGATAGTGATGGTTGTATACTACAAAAAGACCTCCCCGTTGAATTACTAGAAAAAGTGATCGTGAGTAAATTTAACGACGCCATTGATGACGAATCTTCCCCTGAAACCGATCGCTCAAAACCGAAGTAAATTCCTTTGAAAAAACTGCTGGTTTTGTTTGTGTTTTCGGTCTCTACGGTGTGTCTCAGTTCTTGTTCCCCAAACATCGTCGTACCGAGCAGTCCCGCCATAGGCTGTGAACACGTTCCGCTAGACAATATATTGCCAGGAATTGGGACCGAGAATCCCCAATACACTCTCGACGTGAGCACTATCGAAACGATAAGCGACTCATTCCTGGTCAGAAAGTATCAGATTTCACACTAACGAGTTTGGATGGGGACGAAGTGTCTCTATCTTTATCTGATGTTCTCTTAGAAAATGACGTGGTACTCATTGACTTTTGGGCATCTTGGTGTGGACTGGGTATCGCAAGCTTCCCAAAATTAAAGGGGACTACCAACTTGTTTAGTCAAAGTACCTAGAAGTCCCGTAGCTGCGATGAACGTATTTCAGACTCATTACAATTTTTGTCGGTTGCATAAATCGCTCCAAATCAGTCCAGCGATGGCGGTTGGGATTTCGGACCCGCTGTATAACGAACGTTTATTGTGGATTTAGTTGATAAGAGTGCCAAGACTTGGAAACACGGACCGAAAAAAGGAACGCAATATGGCACGAAAAATCCTAAAATTACTGTACAAAGTTAAACTTTACACTACTAAAAAACCGGTTTAGTATAAAACGAAATCGTAACTAATTCAAGCATGTCTCAGGCTCAATCGCAGAAAAAACCTATGAACTTAAAGGTACGACTACTATTGGTCGTTACCGGTATTTTGTCTATATTCGTGCTGTACTTTGTGTCTGGTTGTATGTCTTTAGCACCTCCAAGTAATACAGAAAACCTGTGCTTGATCTTTGCAGAAAAACGTGGCTGGTATCGACAAGCGAAACGCGCCGAGGACAGATGGGATATCCCCAAGACAGTGCTAATGTCGATCATCAATCAAGAATCGAGCTTCGTTCATAATGCATTACCGCCACGTACCAAGATTCTCGGTTTAATCCCGTGGAAACGTCCTTCTACAGCGTATGGGTATGCACAAGCATTAGACATTACCTGGAATGACTATCAGGCACGGAATAATAAAAAACATGCACGACGCACACGTTTTAAAGATGCGATAGATTTCGTCGGTTGGTATCTTGATATGGCCGCTAGGGCGACAAACGTGTCGCGAGACGACGCGAAAAACCTTTATGTCATTTACCACGAGGGTATCACCGGTTTCGAGAGTAATGACTGGAAGAAAAAGCGGTTTTTACTGGTAGCGGCTACGAAGGTGGAGAATCGAGTCAAGACCTATCAATCACAGTTAGCAAACTGTGATCAAGGTCCCGCGCGTCGACGTTAGAAACACACTACCAACTTTATTCTTCGAGTTTACCCTGATAGGTAACTCGGTAGATCTTGCCAAAATGGTCGTCTGAGATATACAGTGAACCGTCTCGTGCTACCAAGACATCAGCTGGTCGACCCAACATAATTTTGTCTCTGATAAGCCAGATACTGATGAACGGTTTATATTCTAAAATTTCGTCCTTCATCTTTACGACACTCACCTGATAGCCCACTAGTTCACTCCGATTCCAACTTCCATGTTCAGCTAAGAAGAGTGCGTTCTTGTAGCTTGCTGGAAATTGCTTTTTATCGTAGAAATCTATCCCGAGGACCGCTGAATGAGCTTGGATGTTCAACTTTGGCGCTACGTATGTTACGTCGTCATCGGCTTGCTCGCCATATTCCGGATCGAGGATGTTGTCGCCATGAATGAACGGAAATCCATAATGTGCACCAGGTTCATCAACGACATTGATTTCTTCGGGTGGGATGTCGTCGCCCATCCAGTCACGACCATTGTCCGAGAACCACATCTTGTTGGTTTCCGGGTGCCAGCTTGAACCTACTGAATTACGCACGCCATGAGCATACACCTCCATATCGCCATTGCTGGGATCAATTCTCACAATACTCGCAAAACGTTCGTCATCCTTGAGACAAACATTACACGGCGCTCCTACATTGACATACAAAAAATTGTCTGGTCCAATTGACATGTACTTCCATCCGTGATATCGGATTCCATCACCCGGTAGCTTATCGGTTACAATCTCCGGTTGGGGAGAAAATCGATAAGTTTCTTCGATGTCTTCGTATCGCAGAATCTTGTCATAAGCGGCAACATAAAGATCACCGTTGAGTAACGCCAATCCCGATGGTACTTCTAGTTTTTCGGCAACAACAAAGACATCTTCTGCACCTTCTAGAACTGCGTAGAGTTTGCCTTCGCCACGCGAGCCAACAAACAATATACCCGATTCAGTTTCAGCCATTTGTCTAGCGTTGGGTACTTTATCAGTGTACAGATCAATTTTGAAGACATGACCGTCGTCGTCTTGGATTGTTTGCGGCATATCTTGTCCTGTTAGAGAACCAGTTGTTCCCCAGCCGATTATGCCGAGAACCAACAACCAACGAGTTGCTTTTAGCCTCTGAAACATAAAATTTTGTTTTCCAAATTTGTTCTCGTTCAAGTTCCGATAATTCTATAGCTTCTTGTTCTCGTAGCACTCTTAATTATGCAACTTCGAATATCCCCCAACGTGAAAAAACTGTACCAGAACTGGCTTAATCAGCAGGGATTTAAGTCGAGGATCGGACAGAAACAAATGATGAGCTTTATCGATTCAGTCATCAATAATCCCGATTCTAAGATCGGAGTTGTTGAGGCACCGACGGGAATTGGAAAGTCGATAGCATATGCAGCGACGGTCATCCCTCTCGCGAAATCTCTCGATAAAAGAGTCATATTGGTTACGGCGACCGTTGCTCTGCAAGAACAGTTACAAACGGATGTTTTACCCAGTTTAGCGCAAGCCAGCAGCGAACAACACTTTTCGTTTGTCTTGCTTAAGGGACGGCGGCGCTACGTTTGCACTAATCGCTTGAAGAACATTGTAGGACCGGAAACCAGCGGTAGCATGAAGGCGATGTTGGATGGTGGTAATTCCAGTATCGCCAATCTCAATCATCTGTTAGATCAATTGTATGAACACCTCTGGGACGGCGACTTGGATTATTCACCTGTAAAACTCAATGATTCACTCAAATTTCGAATTACAACAGATAGTCGTGGATGTTCACGAGAACAGTGTCCTGAGTATCGTGAATGTCCTTACTTTACGGCTATTAAGAAAAGTAGAAAAGCAGATGTCGTGCTCACCAACTACGATCATTTGTTGTCCAACTTAAGAGTGGATAACAACATTTTCCCGGCGTTCGATCGCGCGATTGTGATTTTTGATGAATCACAAAACTTAGCTGCTAAAGTACAGACGGCATTTTCCTTGCAATGTAACTTAATAACGTTGTCCGAGACACTGCAACAGACGCTGGGGACTATGATCGTGGCACTACAAAAGGTTGTTAAACCAATACCTGGTTACGACATCGATTGGGAGCTGTTATCCAGCTCTCGTCAGAACGCGGTTTTCGCTTTGAAGAATTTGAATAGTCTTATAGTGGACTTAGACTTTCGGAAGGACGATGCTGAACAAGATCGATCGATTCATCGCTTTGTCGATGGTTTGATATCCAACGAGTTGTCGGAACAAATGCTACAACTGCTAGTAAATCTAGAAAACGTTCGGGGGCAGCTCGTACAGGGCTATGGAGCGTTACTTGCGACTCAAGAAGATACGGAGGTTAATGCTTTACCCACTAAATTTGTCGAGTTGTTAGATTCACTAGCGCTAGTTCTTTCTCTGCTCGAAGAGGCTGTTGGCCTTTTTCATTGCTATTCTGAGTCATCTGATGAATACGCACCGGCTCGGTGGATTGAAAAGAGTAATACTGAAGAGAGTCGGTATGTATTACGTTCCGTTCCTATTGAAACCGGTTCCCTCGCGTCGAAGTATTTGTGGGAACACATCGATCGCGCAATACTAACTTCGGCGACTATCGACGCAAATGACAACTTCCAACATTTCTTACTGAATGTTGGCTTGAACCATTCGCCCTTCGTCGATACTTTGTTGGTTGACACTCCATTTGATTTGACCGATTGTGTATCACTACAACTACCAAAGTTCAAGTATGAACCGAAGCAAAAAGTGCGCGAAAAGTTCGTCGCTGAACTTGCTACCAAACTGCCGTCGTTTTTAGGACAGAGTCAAAGTGCACTCGTACTATTTACGTCTTGGAGTATGCTGCTTGAGATTCTCGATAAACTGTCGCCAACGGTCAAAGAGCATTGTTATACGCAACAACGCGAAGGCGGAATACCACTCTTGTTAGAAGAGCATAAACAGCGAATTGACGCCGGTATGAAGAGTTATCTGTTTGGTACTAATGCGCTACGTGAAGGAGTGGATCTCCCGGGAGACTATTGTCAACACGTTATCATTACGAAACTTCCGTTCGAAGTTTTCACTGACCCTGTCTACCGGTCTAAACATGAACACTTACAGGCTGCAGGTTTGTCGGAAAGTGAGATATATACGACTTTGCAGATTGCATCGACGATACTGAAGTTGAAACAAGCTTGTGGTCGGTTGATTCGAACTGAAACTGATCGCGGCCGGATCACGATTTGTGATAAACGTATTCAGGGACAGTTCAAGCGTATGCTAAACGCATTACCGTATCAGAATTGAACAGCCAACGACTGATAAACTGAGTTATTTCGGTGGTTTGAGATGTGCCTTTGCAGCGTAGTGAAACCGTTCACGTAAAGGTTGCTCACCATAAGCCAACGAGCACCACTGTTCAATTAACGGTTCGATTCTCTGTTCGTCAGCTTGACCGCCACTTGATAAGCCTTGTTGTAAGCGTGACACTTGGATCTGCATCCGTTTTGCGGCGTCTGTCTCGGGCGACGGTACATCCGCGAGAATCTCGGTACGAAGGACGATGTCATGCAGTGAAATCGCGTTTTTGCTCGCAGTTTCGGCCGAACGTTGGAGAAACCACGGCCGAAAGTCGCCGAGTTTCGTTTGGAATTCTTCACTAATTTCTTCGTCTCTTGCTTCAAGTTCACTTAACTCTTTATCAAGTTCTAATAAAGATTCAAGATTTTCGTAAATTTCGCGCACTTTGTATTCAGCAAGTTTTTGCTTGATCGCCGTCGTGAGATCAGAAACTTTGTCGGTCAACTTAGCGTGTATTCGCTTTGGTAGATCAATGTTCTCGATTCGCGCCACAGTATCTTGCAATACTTGGTTAACGGATTGGTTAATGGAATCACTGCTTTGTTTTGATAAGTCTTCCAAGGACTTAACTAGGCGTTCAGCCTCTTCGATATTCTCATTAATTTCTGAGCGGCGCTGTTCTTTCTGAGTCGTTCTCAAATCAAATGCTTCATTACAAAGAGAAGAAAATTCACGCCATAATCGCCCTTCAAACCTAGGTCCAGCCGTCGGGGTCGACTTCCATTGACCTTGCTGTTTAACTACGAAATCGAGCAAATTTTCTATCGTTAACTCATCATTACTAAGTGCTTCACGAACTGATTCGACGATAGCTTGTTTTTGTTCTTTGTTAGTATCCCAGAATGCAGTTATGGTTGAACGTAACTCTTTAATGTGCTTATCAAACTCTTTCTGGAGTGGTTTGTTTTCAGTTCGTTCTACCGGAAACAACGTTCGCCATTTCGCAACTGTGGTTTTTAGTATATGTTGGGCTTCACTCCAATCCATGTTTTCAATGTCGGACTGTTCATTGAACGAACGTAATTGTTCAACTATAACTGCGCGTGCTTGGAGATTTCGTTGGCGAAGTTTAGCGCGCTTTTCAAACCAATCTTCGCAAACTTTAAACGCTTTTGCAGCGGCGTTATCGTATCGGTCTTGCAATTCTCTTTCGGTACGGGTCCGCGGAGGACTCAATTGAATCCATGCTTCCCGTAGTTCCCGAATCTTCTCAAATTGTTGTTCCGGTGCCAATGGGTTACGAGCCAATTCTTCGATAACTTTGCAAAGATCCTCTCGTTTAGGTGTCTCGGCGAATTCCTGCCAGCCAACCAACTTTCTTACCGACGCTGATACCGGTGCGAATAATATTGCCATTTTTCGTTGCTCGTCGCGCGGCAATCTATTCATCAATGTTTGCGCTGCTCGTTCTTCCGATTGCGCTTTTTTAAGTTCTCCACGTTCGACGAATTTCGTAACTGACGTTAAATGCTTATGAAATTGATCGACGTGTTTGGTACGCAAAGCATCGCAAAGTTCAATTCTCTCTTTTAAAGTCGTTGACAGTGCAAGCAACGATGAATTCCACTCCTCATGCTCCGGTTCGCTTTTTACATTGAGTGTCCGTATGAATTTGTCGATCACTCGAATACGTGCTTTAGCGCGATCGTAGGACTGCCAAATTTTTCGCCAGTCGCGAATAGATTTATCTGGAGTCGTCCATGCGATAGGTTTCAGCAATCGTTCAACAGTTTGTTTTTGTTCGGCGCGAACCTGCTGTCTTCGAATTTCGTTGCGCTTCTGATTTGCTAGGCGATAGAATTCATCAGCAGTTTCGCTAGGCGCGGCTCGTACCTTGAGAGCTTCCAACCAATCATGTTCGCATGTGTCAATTTCTTCAACTGTACCGTTACAGTTCTTCAATTTCATGAGTATCGCGGCAAAATTTACAGTTTGCTCAGGGGACTCTTGCAATTGGTCGTCGCGTTGTGGAAACTCTTTGGCTAGGGAATCGGTGTCGATATCAATCTCGCCTTGTTCCTTGAGACGTCCATTGAGAAGATCAATTTGTTCCAATATTCCAGTCCATTCACGTTCCACTGCTGAACGTCGTGCATGGTAATGGACGTCTTCGATGGTCGTACTTTTGGCGCGTTCGACGATTTCGAGAGCTAGTTGTTCTAGGCGACTTTTTTCTAGAACTAACTCTCGATGAACACTGAGGCGATCTCGTACAAGCCGATTTAAACTCTTATCGCGATTGCGGCTTTGCTTTTCTATTTCGGAAACGAGATTTAGGTCTTCGATTTGCTTTGAAACTGCTAGTCTGATTTCTCGGTCCGGCATCGCCATGATGATTGCAGCACCTTGTTCTACCGAATCCAACTTTGATACCTGGTCAAGAATTAGTCTTGGGTCCTCGATTCGTTGTAATCTCAACGGAAAAATTCGCGGATCTTGAGCAAGCTCATGGTTGTCATCTATTTTTTCGGTGATATGTTCACAACAAAATCTCGACAGCAATTCGTTATCCATAAACTCTCTGTACAAGTCCAGTGAATTTGCTTTGCGCAGCGCCGATTTACGTACACTGAGGTCGTCGTCTGTACGAGCAACACGAGAATAGTCATCGAACGATAGGTTGTTAAGCTGTTCAAGTGCAGCCTGACGTACCAACGGATCGGCATGATCTAATCTTGGTTTTCGCTTAAAAATGGATTTGAACATTATGGAAGTTCAGTGTATGTGTACACCGTGCGTGGGTTGCGAACCCACTACATCTCATTGTTTTAGTCGACTGTGTGTTCGAAGTAAGGTATTTTACAACGATAGATAGCTTTCTTTGTAACTATATGTCGATTTGTAACAGAATATTACAAAACCTTACATATAGCGAGGTAATTTCCGCTATTGCAGTTCGTTCGTCTGCGACAGAAATTAGCCGCTTTGAGAGTTTAACTCAACTGTTTGACTAGAAGTCGTGAATGTAGGGTACTAAGGTTAGTCCCAACTTAGCATACTACGATCTTGATACTGTGTTACACTCGTCTCAAAAAAGTTTTCTTCCTTTTTCAAGTCCATCATTTCTGCCATCCAAGGAAATGGATTGGTGGCGTCAGCGTAGTGTTTGGGTAATCCGATGCTAGTGAGCCGACGATTCGCGATGTAATGCAAGAATTTTGTCATCTCACGCGCATTCATTCCGAGAACCCCACGCGGCATTGTATCGTGTGCATAGTCGACTTCTAATTGTGTACCCTCTACAATCATACGGGTTGCGAGATCTTTCATCTCTTCGTCCCACAGTTCGGGATTTTCGGCAATAATCGTGTTGATTACATCGATACCAAAATTCAAATGCATCGATTCATCGCGCAGAATGAACTGAAACTGTTTAGTCGTTCCGGTCATTTTGTTGCGTCTTCCCATAGAGAGTATTTGAGAGAATCCACAGTAGAAGAAGATCCCTTCTAATACGCAATAAAACGCGATGAGGTTTTTGAGTAGGGCGCGATCCGTTTCAGGTGTTCCTGTCGTGAAATTAGGATCAGATAGTTCTTGTGTGTACCGTAATGCCCACGCGGCTTTACGGGCGACCGATGGTACTTCGTGATACATGTTGAAGATTTCACCTTCGTCCATACCTAACGATTCAATACAGTATTGGTAGGCATGAGTGTGAATCGCTTCTTCAAACGCTTGTCGTAACAGATACTGACGACATTCAGGATTGGTAATCAAGCGATACACAGCTAGCACCAGATTATTAGCGACTAGCGAGTCTGCGGTTGAGAAGAATCCTAAACTTCGTTTGACGATGCGCCGTTCGTCTTCAGTAAGACCATCTTCGGATTTCCACAGAGTTACATCAGCACTCATACTGACTTCTTGTGGCATCCAATGGTTGGCGCAGCCGTTCAAGTACTTTTGCCATGCCCACATATATTTGAACGGTACGAGTTGGTTCAAATCGGCGCGGCAATTTATGATGCGTTTTTGGTCGACAGTTACTCGTTCGTAGTTGTCACCAAATTCCTCAAATTCAGCGGCTGCTAAGGTTTCGCTGTTATTTGAGTCTGTATCGAAGTTCAATGGGGCTTCCCAATCGGTTGAGTTAGCTGTTTTCTGCTTTAACGATACATTTTCCATTTCTGGTTCGACGTCAGTGTCGTCGTGCCACTTTAGTCCCATAATTCTCCTCCTTCAATGAAGACTGCATGGTTCGATTCCTTGTGATTCTCGTATGACCTAGGTCATAAACTAATATGATAACTAATTTACAGAATTCTAACAAGTCTTTTTCTGGTTTAATTTTTAAAAATATTGATTCTTGGTAATTCGAACGGTACGAAATGCTTGTTTTACGAGATTTGTAATCGCATCCGATGACGATTATTGGCACGCTTCACAATCAGGATCATCAATACTACAAGCTTCGGGTACCGCTGCTGGTGTACCTAGTTTGAACTCGGTACTACCGTCTTTTTGTGTTTCCTCGTCCGTAGGTGAAGTTGTTGCTCGTGGTACCGCCGCTAACGCGGTATCCTCATCTATCGTTGATTTTTCAGAATCGGTTGCACCTAATGAACGCAAGTAATACGTAGTCTTAAGCCCACTCTTCCAAGCTTCTCGATACATCTCATCCAATTTGCGACCGCTTGCTTGGGCGATATACAAATTTAAAGATTGCGATTGATCGATCCATTTCTGTCGCCGCGCCGCGGCCGCGATTATCCACTTCGGTTCAATTTCAAATGCTGTTCGATACAGTTCCTTCAATTTGTTGGGAACTCGATCCATGGTTTGGATACTGCCATTTTTAGCTTTAAGATCAACAAACATCCATTGATCCCAGAGCCCTATTTCTTTGAGATCATTGACCAGGTATGGATTAACAACCACAAAATCGCCAGAAATATTCTGTTTCGCATACAGATTTTGATAAGCTGGTTCGATTGATTGATTGATTCCGACAATGTTCGCGATAGTCGCCGTGGGTGCTATAGCGAGTGTATTTGAGTTACGCATACCTTGTTGCACTACTTTAGTTCGCAATGCTTCCCAGTCCAAGCGCGCTTCGAAATCAAACTTGGCAAACTCCAGGGTGCTTCTAGTTTCAGCAAGTAACCGTAGTGAATCTAGTGGTAAGATGCCTTGACTCCATAATGAGCCATCGTAAGTCGAGTAACTACCGCGTTCTACTGCTAAATCGGAAGAAGCTTCAATTGCAAAGTACGAAATCGCTTCCATACTTTCATCGGCAAATTGCACTGCTTCGGGACTACTGTAAGGAACACGTTTTTGATACAGTGCGTCTTGAAAACCCATCAATCCTAAACCGATCGGTCGATGGCACACATTAGAATCCCTGGCGGCATCGACGGCGTAATAATTGATATCGATAACGTTGTCTAACATCCGGATTGCAGTACGAACAGTATTGCGTAACTTGTCGAGTTGGAGATTCCCAGACTCATCGATATGGTTTGCGAGATTGAGGGACCCTAGATTACAAACCGCGATTTCTTGGTCAGAAGTATTCAGGGTGATTTCGGTACAGAGATTGGATGAATGAATTACACCAGTATGTTTTTGTGGTGAACGAATATTGCACGAATCTTTGAAGGTAAACCAGGGATGCCCGGTTTCATAAATGGATTCCAACATTTTCCGCCAAAGATCTTCAGCTTGTACGACACGAAATTGTGATATTTCACCCTGGCGGGCTTTGGCTTCAGCATGTTCATAAGCTTTGCGAAACTCGGTTCCATACAGATCGTGTAATTCGGGTACATCAGAGGGTGAGAATAAGGTCCAAAGATCCTTGTTCATCACGCGTTCCATAAATAAATCCGGGATCCAATTGGCGGTATTCATGTCGTGTGTACGGCGACGGTCGTCGCCGGTGTTTTTTCTCAAATCGAGAAATTCTTCGATATCAAGATGCCACGTTTCGAGGTAGGAACAGACAGCGCCTTTACGTTTACCACCCTGATTAACGGCAACTGCCGTATCGTTGACAATCTTTAGGAATGGTACGACACCTTGCGATTTGCCATTGGTGCCTTGGATATACGAACCCATTGCCCGTACTCTAGTCCAATCATTCCCAAGCCCACCTGCCCATTTACTGAGCATAGCATTGTCGTTGATTGCGTCGAAAATACCTCGTAAATCGTCGGGTACAGTAGAAAT
Source organism: Gammaproteobacteria bacterium (assembly GCA_028819195.1). Classification (GTDB taxonomy): domain Bacteria; phylum Pseudomonadota; class Gammaproteobacteria; order Pseudomonadales; family Azotimanducaceae; genus Bin55. The sequence goes on from JAPPMF010000017.1 coordinate 72,332, forward strand.
ATAGCAAGAAGATAGCTGCGAGCGGACGGTACCGGAATTAAAGAGAGTAGGGGTAGAACTCATGAAGTCAAACGAAGAGAGTAGGTTGTAAAACTCTATAGCCCTCTCTTCGCGATCAACTTCTTGAATAGCGAGCCCCATTGATACCCGCATGAAAAACGACTGAGGCAACTCGAAACGGGTACCATCCTGTTGTAAGAAGTACCGATCATATAAATTTTGTAAACCAAGAAACGAAAATTGTTGATCCCGTTCGACGCGAAGATGTGAACTCAGTTTTTGTAAATCAAAGTTAGCGAGTTCGGGTGAAAGAAATCCCAATTCCACAGCTTTTTGGATGAATACCGGAAAAGACTCTTGATAAATTGAGGAAGCGGTACTTGTACTGAATTGATGTTGCTCATTGTGGTCTGTGTAGAGAAACGGAATCGCTTCTTGACGCAGACGAATCATAAGTAGCCGAGCGGCCACAAACCCATAATTTGGTTCAGATTCAATCAGTGTTTTGGCGGCTAGTGTGAGTGCTTGAAATACTTCGTTCTCAGTAATACCTTTGAATGCATCTCGGGTAGCTTGTTCGAACAATTTCTCGGGATCGACGGAATCGAGATCGAAACAAATTTCTTCGAGGACTTCATTCCAAGCGTGCCGTTCAAGTGGTATTTCTGTGCCATCAGAGCGTATGTAGGTTAGGATAGCATCGGACAGTGAAAACTCTTCGGCTTGTTTTTCTTTTCGGACTTGGGCGCGATTTTCGCGCCAAATCACGTAAGCTCGCGCAATCTTTTGCAATCCCTCTCGCATGAGTGCGAGTTCTACTTGATCTTGGATGTCTTCTATGTTGATCGCCGCACCGTTGATCGAACCTCTTTCGAAGCGTTCGGTTACACTCTGTGCTAAGGAGTCAATCTGGTTGCGGATTTCTGTTGAACCGGTTGAGGCGACCCCCTCAACACCTATAAATGCTTTAGAAATCGCATTGTGGACTTTAGCTTGGTCAAAAGGTACGACGCGACCGTCGCGTTTGATTACTCGGAGTTCCTGTGATTCATCCATGAAAAATCTAGACTTTAGGTAAAGTTGATAGGTTTCGAATTGTTATATATTATCCCAAAATGAGTCGATTGGTGTAAACATTCGGAAAAAACTAGTTCGAAAATGTCAAAAACTGGACTTGAGCGTAGTCGTAATTTATTCGTAACTCAATTAGTTTTTGTCGTTGACTTATGTTTCGTGGCGGCAAGTTGTTAGCTCGAATTGTCGTTTTTTGGTCGATACCAAACGTCAAAACGGTTTCAAACTTTCAATTGAATCGCAATTAATTGAGGACGTAATTGAATTAAGATTTTTGTACGAACTCTATGTATCGTTACACATTTATTTCGTTTGTCAAGTAGCAGAACCAACTTTTTTATTGGACACCAAATATCACAATCTTGTTGTCCTGCGACTTCTTCCACCATAATTTTAGCACTCTACTAAATATTATACGTACGTTCACTTCATGCGCAAATCTAGCGTTGGCAATTGATTGTGCTACGCTTGTTTTCTTCCGGTTATACCGGATATCATTAACATACAAGAAAACAGTTATGGATTGGTAGAGATGTTTAACTCAGCCGACGCGACTAAAGAGTTCGTCGTCAACAATCGAAGAAGTACAAAATTAAAAATCATCCCATATATCGGTTGCAAGGCAGGTTTTTCACACATATTTGACGAAATTCTTCCAGCTGAGTTTGACAACCATCTCTATGACATTTTCGGTGGTGGTGGTTCATTCGCTTTCTATGCCTGTGCTCGTTACGGCGCGAAACGTGTAACCTACAACGATAACAATCCGGTTGTCGTTAATCTAATTCAGCACTTGCAATGTGAACCACATAAACTGTGGTCGCTATACAACGAACATTACAAGCAGTCCTCCGAACAACACTTCTACGATGTACGTACCCAAAATCTAGAGTCCGGTGTGGATGGTGCCGCGAACTTTCTCTACCTCGCAAAAAATGCTTTTTCTGGAAAAATTCGGTTCAACGGTAAGAATCGTTTTAATTCTTCCATTCGCAAACATAGTCGTTGTCCAAAACTGGATCTCGGTGGTTTGCTGCAATTGAGTGAGATGATACAAGAGATGACCATAGTCAACAAGGACTACACTGAGTTTTCGGCAGTAACCAATGCACTCGTATATCTTGATCCACCTTATTTCAACAACTCGAATCGACATTACAACAGTGTTATCGATTTGCAAGAGTTCAATCGTTTCTTGCGAACGATTGAAACCAACAACAAGATTGTTCTTTCGGAGCAAAACGAACCTGCTGTCTTTGGTTTACCGGATTCGTACTCTGTATATTCGGTGATACTAAAACGTTCACTTCAGTACGTGACTCAGAGCCAGAGTCGGGAAATGATTGCTTTCAATTTCTAGGTAATACGAACTTTGTAATAACCTAGACTTTGGTTCATTTTGTTCGTTTTGATTTCTAATACGTTGTTGTAACGAATTACATAGATGAGAATTTATCTGTATTGGACATTGGTTTTCGGTCTAAGCAATTAATAACCTTTCGATTCCTTCAGACAATAGTAGTCTCGGTACCGCAAAATTAAAACGCACAAAACCTGGCACTCCAAATTCGGAACCGTCGTATAACCCTAGTCCATGTTGCTCAAAATGCGTAATAGGGTCGGCTAGAGACAAATTGCGTACATCAATCCAGGCGAGGTAGGTAGCTTCAGGTGTTGTCACATGCAACCTTTCACTATCGTTAACCGCTGTTACAAGTAGATCACGATTATCTCTGAGGTATTGATTCAGTTCAACCAAATAAGAACTTGTATCGCAAAACGAGGCGGTAGCTCCTGCAAGGGCTAAGGGGGAACAAATTGGTAACATGCGAGTTCCCCAGGTTCTAAAGCTTTCCCGAAGTTCTGGATTACTTATCACGGCGACTGCACACGGTTCACCTGGAATGTTGTAGGTTTTCGTGTGTGAAATTAAAGTGATAGTTTGTTGTGAGATCGCTTCCGAAATGGTTGCAATCGGAGTGTGTGGTGTAGCTGGATTGAGAATAATCCCCCAATGAATTTCGTCTGAAACAATGACCGTATTGTTTCGAACACACAGATTACCAAGTTCTTGTAATTCAGTTTTCGAATAAGCCCGTCCGGTGGGATTCTGAGGGTTACTGATTAGCAAAGTAGAGGCTTGCTCGGATTTCTTTTCGATGTCGTTTAAGTCCATTACCCATCGATTATTTTCGAGGATCAAGTTTGAGAGAATTGGAATACGTTGATTTAACTCAGGTATGGTAAGGAACGGTGGGTAAATTGGGATCGGTATTACGCAGTGATCGTCTTCTTTTCCCACCGCACGTACTGCGACATTGAGCCCGCCGACCACAGACGGTAACCACAATAACCACTCTTCCTGAATCGACCAATTGAAATGACGTTGCGCCCATTGAATGAAAGCTTGTGTCAGTTCAGGCGGTATATCGCTATACCCAAGAATAGGATGTTCTAACCTGTGTCGTATGGCGTCTAATACGAACTTTGGTGTCGCAAAGTCCATGTCCGCGACCCAGAATGGTAAAACATCGGTATTGCGATACCGAGACCACTTAATGCTGTCAGAGTTTTTACGGTTGAGGCGGGTAGAGAAATCAAACATCGAAGTCCTTTTCAAATGTTATTGTTATGGAGTGAGAGAAAAAGAAATTACGTCGAGGTATGTTAATGAACTAGCTGTCGGTCAAATTAAACACCTTGTGTTGATTGAGGTACTTAGCAGGGCTTTTCCATACAAGAGAGTGTAGTAAAACAACCGACCATCTTCTCTGATATCTTTTTAAGCATCCTACACGTTCAAGATTCATTCATCGGTTGTGGCAAGTCTAGCAATAGTTGACAAATTTGGGTGGTAGAGAACCTACATTCCTTCACTTAATTGATAGTTTAGTTCTGACTAGTTCATTAAAGATTAACTCAATACTTGATGTCGTGAATTTACAACGACAATCTAATACTTTCCGCCTCAGTGGCTAAGAACATAAAAATTCGACCGGTTAAAATCAAACTAAAGAATAGGACGATTTTCAATGATTTTGAATAGATTCATAGTCGGGAATGCAGCGGAAGTACTGATGCACGATTTTTCGGAGAATTGTTTCGATTTGACAGTTACTAGTCCACCGTACGACGATTTACGTAATTACAAAGGGTTTTCGTTTGACGCAAATACCATGCTCGCAGCTATTTATCGAGTTACTAAACCTGGTGGCGTTTGTATTTGGGTTGTTGGTGAAAAGATCAACGACGGTCGAAGTCTATCAAGTTTCAATCATGCGTTCATGGGACGTGATTGTGGATTTACGGTGCATGATGTGATGATTTATCAAAAGAAGAACACCCCATTCATGCGCTCAAATGCGTACACCAATTGCTACGAGTTGATGATTGTATTCTCCAAGGGGAAACCAAAGACATTCAATCCGATAATGGAACCAACAAAACGTCACGGATGGGAGACAGCTGTTTCAAATAAAGGACCGGATGCGGTGAATCGAAAACGACCTGTCGAATTAAAGAGAAAAAAGGTACGTACAAATATTTGGTCTTATGCAGTTGGTTTTGGAGGAAGCACTACCGACAAAATTGCCTTCCAACACCCTGCGGTGTTTCCCGAAAAACTAGCACTTGATCATATTTTGTCGTGGTCAGATGAGGGTGATTCAGTGTTAGATCCTATGTGTGGAAGTGGTACCACTTGTAAGATGGCACAATCTGTAAATCGAAATTGGATTGGCATTGATGTTTCTTCTGAGTACATCAATATTGCCGATGCGAGGTTGAACCAAGCTGGACTGCGATTATCGGTCTAGTTAAACTGTTTCGAAGTAAAATTTATTAAATTCCCGAGAACGGTTAGTCTCCCACTAATTTCAAAACAGAATCGAAGAGGTCATATATGTCAGCAGACATCGAACAAATTATTAAAGAGCAAATCGCTAATAATCCAATACTCCTATACATGAAAGGTTCACCACACACCCCTCAATGTGGATTTTCGGCCAGGACTGTTCAGTGTCTGTCCGAGTGTGAACAACGCTTTGCTTACGTAGATATTCTTGCTAACCCAGAGATTCGCGCCACATTACCCAAAGTCGCTAATTGGCCAACTTTTCCGCAACTCTACGTGAATGGCGAGTTAATCGGTGGTTGCGATATCGTAGCCGATATGCATGCAAAAGGGGAGCTCGCTCCATTGCTTTTGTCCGTTTCAGACAGCCAGTCGGAGTAACTGTAGCTTATTAGCCGCCGATACTCGACGGGATCTTCACGAACTATTAAGTTCGAAATTGGATTCTAATGGCCAAGTAGGTTCATACGGAAACTCATTGACCATCATACAAAACAATTCTGCCGTAACTTTGGCGTCGTAGGGAGCTGAATGAGCTAGGTCTATATCGTATTCGATTCCCGCCCGTTCACAGGCGATTGAAAGTACGGTATGACCATAAACCAGTGCCGAAAGAGACGCTGTGTCAAGCACCGTAAATAAGTGAAAGGGATCGCGTTTGATTTTGTTTCGGTACATCGCACATCGATAGAAACTTCGATCAAAATGGGCATTATGTCCCACCAATAATGCGCGTTTACACTCCTCTGCTCGTAGTCTTTTTCGAATAATGCGATTGCAATCTCGCAGACACTCATCTTCATTCTGAGAATTTCTCGACTCGTCGTTCGGGTCAATATGATTCATTTGAATCGAAGTTTCACTGATTAACGAGCCTTCAAATGGTGTGACCTCCCACGAATAAGATTCACCTGGGACCAGTCGGTCTGATTGCCAGTCGAGAAGTACAACCGCAATCTGCAGGATTGCATTGCGAATGGGATTCACTCCTCCGGTTTCTAAATCGAGAACGACCGGCATGAATTCTCGAAATCGTTCTTTTAGTAGCATATTAACTTATATTAAAACCGATTTACACTCAATTTGGTAAGTTTTTAGAGCGGTATTCACATAAGTCTTCAATCGGGCAAGTGGGACATTTGGGTTTTCTGGCGGTACAGACGTAGCGTCCATGAAGGATTAACCAGTGGTGGGCACCAAGTAAATATTCCTTTGGTACCAACCTAGTTAAACGATCTTCAACTTCGCGAGGATTCTTTCCAGTAGCTACCTTGGTTCGATTTGCGACACGGAATATGTGAGTATCAACTGCAATGACCGGCTTGCCAAAAGCTGAATTTAAAATGACGTTCGCGGTTTTTCGACCTACTCCAGGTAAACTCTCCAATTGTTCGCGTTCACTGGGTACTTTACCGTCGTACTTTGTCAACAGGATATCGCATGTTTTCAAAATATTTTCGGCTTTCGCGTTGAACAAACCAATAGTCTTGATGTACTCTTTGAGTTTTTCAAGACCTAGGGCAAACATACTCGTCGGCGTCGGAGCATCTCTGAATAGAGCTTGGGTTGCTTTATTGACGCTAACATCAGTAGCTTGAGCCGAAAGAACCACTGCGACTAGAAGTTGAAATGGGGTTTTGTATTGCAATTCTGTTACTGGATTCTCGTTTGCGGCTTGAAAACGAGAAAATATTTCTCTACGTTTCTCTTGATTCAATAATAGACTCCTGAAATCCTTATAGTTCGCCTGTTACTCGCTCATGCGAGAGCGAAGTGTCCGACGAGATAATCGAAGACAGCCTGCTGTTTCCGTTCGCCGAAAAGATTTGTCTGTGCATGATGAACTGCTGCAGCTGAAAGTGGTTTCGGATTTCTAACTTTCATGTGAGTTTCTGCAACTCGTTCAAGTAGTGCAAAGCGCGCTACTGCACCTTCGATACTTTCACCTGCGGTAAGGAGTCCGTGGTTGCGTAAGATGATCGAGTTTTTTCTTCCCAAACACTGAGCAATCCGTTCGCCAGCCTCAATATCTTGTATTCGGACTTCCTCGTCGTCGAAGATTACACAATCGTGGTAGAACACACAGGACTCTTGGGAGATCGGTTCAACTGGCCGTACTTCGGCAGAAAATGGCGTCCCCCACGGGGTATGAGTATGTGCTGCAGCGTTAATGTCACGACGAGCTCTGAGGATAGGCATATGGATTCGAAAACCCGGTGCATTGGCAAATCCTTCACCTGCGACCGTTTCGCCTTGTTGATTAAGCAAGATAAAGTCGTCGACTGTCGCACGCGTGAACGCGACTCCATATTTCAAGAGCCAGAAACAATCTTGCTGATCCGGATCACGCGCGCTGATGTGTCCATCTCCGAGTTCACCCCATCCCATCGCACCAAAGATACGATAACCCAAGCAGAGTGTATTGAGTACTTTTTCACGAGATTTAGACATAAGATTCCTTACTTGTGAGGATCAAGACCGATTCTTCAACTTCAAATCAATCGATTACTATCTTCCGATCCAATTCAGCAAGTCTGCGTTTAGCAATTTGCACGTATTCGTCGTTGATGTCAATTCCTAAACAGGCTCGTTCTGTTGCATACGCGGCGATACAAGTAGTACCACTACCAACAAATGGATCGAGAACTATCTGTCCTTTCATTGTAAACAGTCGAATTAAATGCTCGCACAGTTGAACTGGTTTGGGTGTCAAATGTTTGTTAAAAGATTGCTTTTCTGATTTTTCTACATGCATCACAGTTGATGGTGAGTTTCCGTCAAGAGATTGTCGTGGATCGATGAGCCCAGTTCTGTACTTTGACCAGTTGTCGACGAAAGTGCCGTGTCGAGGTTTTTGTGCACAAAGTATCGATTCAAACTGCGGACGGAGTTGTGGTGTTTTGCGACCAGCTAAGTCCTGTAACACAGATTCTTGTTCGTTCGCCGATAGTTCTGAATTTTGTGCCACGAAATGATCCATGGAAAATGCTTTGAACTGAGCACTCTTGGTGAATCTCCAAACGTATTGATCGCGAATTTCAAAGCCAGTTTCTTCGGCACTCAATGCCATTCGGTGATACAGCCGTGGAGATGAGAACATCAACATAAAACCACCTGGGACTAAGACGCGTAATAAGTTTTCGCAAATAGGTGTTAAAAATTCCTGTAGTTTACGACCTTGCTCGGGATCGAATTTCATGCCGACAGGAAGCCCGCCAACCGTCCCACTATTGCGTGGAATCGCATGACCCTTTTTCCACCTATTATCTAGGCCATCAAGAAAGTACGGGGGGTCTGTTAATACCATGTGGATGCTTTCATCTTCAATGTTTGTGAGGATTTGGCGGCAGTCACCTGTATAGAGGTCGACACGAGGTATCGACGTTGGAATCTGTGAATTCTCCAATGTTGTGCTAGCGTTCATGATTCATCGATTCTTGATTACTTCGGCTCTTACGTCATTCATACAGTGCTCAGACATATTCACTCAACATCTCGAGAAAGTCGAACAGTTTATAGCACTCTACTGTAGGTGAAATATTTTGGGAATGTGTGTATAAATTGATTGAGACAATAAATTTGAAAAAAATTTAGTCATTT
>JAPPMF010000005.1:0-76305 GCA_028819195.1 Gammaproteobacteria bacterium
GACTAAATTTTTTTTAAATTTACTGCCTATTGCAATTTATACACACATTCCTTAACTTAACGCTACCAGTTAAAGGTGTTAAAAATTGCACCAAGGCCTTCAGCAACGTAGTTTTACCAGAACCATTTACCCCTAGTACACCGATACGATCACCGGGATAAATTCGCTGCGTGAATTTTTCGATAACCAACTTATCCCCATAACCCAATGAACAATCGTCGAAACTAACCATCGGTTGATCAAAACGCTTGGGTGCCGAAAAATCACATTGATATGGAGACTGTTCTCGAAGAATCGAGATCGGTGCCATACGTTCTAAGAGTTTAATTCGACTCTGCACTTGTTTAGCTTTACTGTCTTTGGCTCGAAACCGATCAATGAATCGTTGGATTCTGGCACGCTCCTGCTGTTGTCGTGTTTCAAGCGCTTGTTGATGTACAAGAGTTTCAACACGTTGTTTCTCAAAATTAGTGTATCCCCCTTTGTAGGTATATGCTTTACCTTGCTGAACATGCACAATTTGATCGGCTAGACTGTCCAATAACTCACGATCGTGCGCGATCGTGAGAACCGTACCTGAGTATTTACTGAGCCAACGGCGTAGCCAACTCGTTGCCTCTAAATCTAAATGATTGGTAGGTTCATCGAGTAGCAATAGATCTGAGGGTGCCACAAGGGTCTGTGCAAGGTTAAGACGGATCCGCCAACCACCTGAAAATGCTCGATGAGGTTTGTGAAATTCCTCACTAGCTATGCCTAGACCGGCCAGAACGGCTTTCGCATTCGTTTCTAGTTGAAATCCACCACAATTATCGAACTCAGTAATAGTCTGTGCAAGACGATCATTATTTCCTGTGGTCTGTGCTTGTTCAATTTGTTGTTTGAGGACGAACAACTCTCGATCTCCTTGCATCACAAATTCGAGTGCAGTCAAGTCCGAAGGTGGTAAGTTTTGAATCAGTGAAGCGGTTTTCCAACGCCGAGGTTGCTCAATATCACCCTCTTCGGGGCGCAGTTGCCCCTGAAGGAGACGAAAAATGGTGGTTTTACCCACGCCGTTGCGACCAACCAAACCAACCCTATGTCCGGCATGGACTGTGAACGACAGATCTTCAAAAAGAAGATGTTCACCATATCTGAAGGAGACGTTTCTGAACTGAATCAGAGGATTGAGACTCTAGTACTTCGAGCGCGGCCCGTACAATAGTTGAAAAACTGACATCGTAATGAGTATCACAAGAGCAAGGAGCGACAATTTAGGAATCATAGACGGTTCGGCGCAGTCGGTAGAACCTTCCATAAAAGCCTGCAGAATATCTTTAAACGGCCAACCTTCCTCAATCAAGTAAGTGACGCCGAATCCACAGTCTTCTGCTAAGTGAGGGTTTTCTTGTAACCAAAGCTGGCGAAAGGCAAACACCGTCCCGCCAATATACGAGACTATTGATAACACAGGCAAAATCCCAAGGCGAGGATCGATGACTAATCCCAGCATGGCAATTAGCGTACCAAAAAACATGAAATAACGTTGGGTTAGACAGAGATTGCATGGTTCTTGTATGAACACATACTCTAATGCAAGTGCCAGGAAGAGTGTAGTTCCTCCGAACAGTAGTACCGCGACATTCCAAGTTTCGGCATGGCGTAGATAACGACCCAAAAATTGGTCCATGCGAAAAAGACCGCGGTGCAAACTTTTGGTGAAATTACTCATTGAACGATTGGAGTCGGAATTGTTTCAATAGTACTTGTGAGACCGTTGCTATGCTGTTGTAGCCACTGGTCAGTTTTGTGGATGAGTATAGGGTAATATTTTAAGAAGTCTTGGTAAAAGTCGTCTAGTTTAGGTTTAATATTAGCTAGTTCTGGTGCTCGATCGGTAAATTTAAGTCGCCTTAGTATGCGATGCATTACGGTTACCATTGTGCCAAAATCATCATAGGTTTTCCATAAATCTACTTTTTTCACGTATTGATAAACTCGTTTCGCTTCGTCAGACATGGGATATTTACCGATGGTAGCGTAACAACGAGCAGTAAATTGTTCCAAATCTCCCCGACCGTGTCGTTCCCATTGTTTGGCCAGCAAATGATCTGCGATCAAATCCAATAAAATTGGTGCTACTCTCCGTAAAGATGTTCCAAACCGCCAATAAGTTTCTCGCATCTCTGGCATTTGGTTGGAAACTCGATCGATATATCGATGTAGACGTATCCCTTGTTGTAAGTCTTCGGGCAATGTGTTCGGTATTCTGCCTTTGACGAAATCCCCTAAAAAGCCACCGGCAATGTGACCCTCGCAACGGCGCGCCAACCAACAATGCATCAAATGGTTCACGCGGAAAAATCAACCACGGCAGATTCTTCGAGGTATTCTTCAAAGGTCAAACGGTCGGCTTGTGTTATAGCTCGCTCTTGTTCGATCGAACGTGCTGCTTCAGAATCTATGGCTTGCTCGCGTTCTAGCGGTAAAGATGTAGCTAAAAAAGTTTGCTGATATTTTTTCGCGCTGTCAGAGACTAAATGATAGTACGTTGGTTGATTTAATCGAATCTCGCGCAGAATCTCGGCTGATGGAGTCAATTCAGCATCTGCCAACTTCTGTAGTTGCAGACGAACAGACTCTGAGTGTTTCGTGGTTTCACATACTTCGTCAATGATAGCAGCTAGCGGTACCATGGATTCGACAATCGTAGTACCCAGTTCCCTCAGGTTATGATTGACTCCATCAAGTGAAATAGTAGTTTCCGCAGCTCGTCCAGTGTTCACAGTGACTGCTTGATTGTGGTGCACCTCGTTCCAACTTGTGGGGGAATCTAATCGACTGCTAAGCATCCAAGACCACAACATAAAAACATCCAGGAAGTACAAAGTCTGTTTATCGATACCAGTCGGACAGAATGGATTGAGGTCAAGGCAACGGACCTCAAGATACTCGATTCCGAACTTGTGTAATGCAACGATTGGTCGTAGTCCGGTTTGTGCCCTTGGTTTCGGTCGAATCACACCATAGCTTTCGGCTTCAATTTGTAAGATCGCGGGCGACAATTGCTGAAACTGGCCGCTCCGACCGCGAACACTAAGTTCTTCGTATTGCGGATACGGCAGCGAGAGCAATTTAACCATTGACTCAACATAGTCTGATATAGAATTGAATGAAATTGGGTATTGCGACTGTACCTTACTTTGATACCCTAACTTTCCGGAACGCAATGAGGTAGCGTGCGGCAAATAAAACGTATCCGAGTCTTCCGACTGCAAGTCATGTTCTTGCCCAGCGAGGAATGAACCACAAACGGCTGGCGAAGCACCAAATAGGTACAGCAACAACCACGAGTACCTGCGAAAGTTCCGAATCAAAGACAGATAAGAATGATTTCTAAATTCGACGGAATTAGACGTGTGTTGAAAGTCCGCGAAAGTATTCCACAATTCCGGAGAAATCGAAAAGTTGAAATGTAACCCAGAGATGGTCTGCATATAACGGCCGTATCGGACACCGAGACCTCGACGGTATAGTTGTTTGTATTTTCCGAGATTCGAATTTCCATAATCGGCGATTGGAACCCGTTGTTCGCTCTTCAACATACACGGCATGCTGGAAGGCCACAAAATTTCGTTGTCGAGATGTTGATACACGTAGCAATGTATCTCTTCCATTTCTCGCATGCACTGTTCTATCGAGTGATGGGGTTGTGTAATGAACTCGAGTTGTGCCTCAGAAAAATCGGTCGTAATGATCGAGTTGGTCAGTGCTGACCCAAACACCTCTGGATGAGGGTCTTGACTCAAATAACCGTAACGGTCGACACGTAAAGCTTCTTTTTCTAGTCCGTGCAGAAGTTTGCGAAAACCGAGGTGTCCTTTAAACTTATCGAGGACTTTTGGAAATTGCTTATCCATGCAAATTTCTTGGGCACGCTAGTTGAAACAACGGCAATCAGAGCATTTACATGCTCAATTTCAAGAATGATGAACTGAGACACTCATGTAAGTCAACTTGGACCCGCATCCAGTATCGCTTGCGAGGTTTCAAACTGAGCAAAATTTTCGTTAAATTTTGCAATCAGCGAGTCGCGTGCTAAATCGTACGCATCTGGGTCGCTCCAGGTGTCTCTTGGATTCAAAATCGTGGAGTCGATACCAAAGATTTGTGTGGGAATGGTTAAATTGAGTCGAGAAATGAAAGTTGTCGGTACTTCATCAAGCTCACCAGAACGCACTGCGCGAACAATACGACGCGTGTCAGGGATACTGATTCGATGCCCGTCTTTGTATGCCCCACCCGTCCAACCGGTATTCACGAGAAATACCTTTGAACCAAATGCTTCAATTCTGTGCATGAGCAATTCGGCGTAGACTCGCGGCGGTCGTGGTAAGAAGGCCGCGCCAAAACCTGCAGAGAAAGTCGCCGAAAAAGGTTCAGTAGCTCCCACCACTGTCGAACCTACTTGCGCTGTATACCCTGAAAGGAAGTGATATGCGGCCGCCTCTTTGGAAAGAATTGATACTGGTGGCAGCACTCCACTAACGTCGCATGTAAGAAAAATAATAGTCTCTGGTTCGCCCGCTCGATTATCGGGAACACAGAATCTAATGTTCGACCGAGGATATACGGCGCGGGTGTTCTCCGTAAATTTACTTGAGAAAAAGTCTGGTTCTCGAGTTTCCTCGTTTAAATCGACATTTTCTAGAATGGCGCCGAACCTGATTGCGTCGTAAATAACTGGTTCTGTTTCACGTTGCAAATTTATGCATTTAGCATAACAACCGCCTTCGAAATTAAATACTGTGTCGGTTCCCCAGCCGTGTTCATCGTCACCAATGAGTAAACATTCCTCATCGGACGACAACGTGGTCTTACCGGTACCCGATAAACCAAAAAACAAAGCGACTTTACCGGCTGCATCTATGTTTGCGGAGCAATGCATGGGAAGAATATCGTCGTCGGGAACCAAAAAGTTCATTACCGAAAACATGGATTTCTTCATTTCACCGGCATATCTCATTCCAGCCACTAGTACCCGTCGTCCAGTGAAATCGATAATCACGGTACCATCAGACCGAGTTTTATCACGTTCCGGTTCACATACAAAACCGGGTACATTCAGCACCGTCCAAACTGGTTTAGACTTGGGGTTAAAGTCGGTAGCTTGAACAAAAAGTGCGGTCGCAAACATCTGATGCCACGCGAATTCAGTATTCACAACTACGGGTAAATAATGATCAGGATGAGCTCCTACATGCATGTGCCCGCAATAACTTGAACGCTGGTCTAAGTAAGTCTGGACACGCTGCCATAAAACATCGAAATCTGCTTTCGCAAACGGTTGATTTATGGTGTTCCAATCAACAGTCGAATCAGTAATGGAATCACGTACGATAAAGCGATCTTTAGGCGATCGGCCGGTACGTCGTCCAGTCCTTACGGCAATCGCACCGTTACTCAAAAATCGACCTTCGCCACGTTCGATAATGTGTTCGACGAGAATCGTTGGATTTAAATCAGTGAACCGTAAAGGTTCTTGTAGGGCTTCGATTGGTTGATTTACCGGACGAGGAATTAGAAGTGTATTTTATAGGTTACATTCTTGCGTGCGTGTACGACTTCGGAGACAGTGGTAATCTATAGGTGTCCACGTTGCTTCAAGCGAGCTAATTTTCTTCGTTCTGCTTTGTTGGGTTTAGCACGTTTTGCGGTTGCAATGTAAAGATCATCGGGATCGCGTTCCTGTTGTCGTGTGCGTTCAGCCTTTGAAGCTTCAGTTTCTTCGTACATCTCTTGGGCGATCGTTGCCGAACCTCGATTTGCGTTCAACTGACGAACAATCACGACAATTCGCCCAGCCTTCATCCTAACGTCGATGGAGTCTCCTACCTTAACATCTTTAGACGCTTTACATCGTTCGCCGTTTACGATAATCTTGCCCGCGACGACCGCGTTTTTGGCGCGCGAACGGGTTTTGTAGAACCGTGCTGCCCACAACCATTTATCAATTCTCATAGGTTCGTAACGCGTAACCGGTAGAATGAGATTTATTGCTCTCAGTACAGTTTAAGGATAACTAAGTCTTTGAAGCTAACATTAAATCGAACCTTTTACGGGTAACATAGAATCCATGAAACATCAGAGATGTTGTGGTGAGTGAAGCGATTTTAACAGAAGTTATCAAAATCGTTCGACGTGCCCACGACGAGATTTTAGACGTTTATCAATCCGACTTTTCGATTGCATTTAAAGCCGACAACACACCAGTCACGGATGCGGATAAACGTGCGAATGAAGTAATCGTCGAAGGGTTGAAATCGTTAACACCAACCGTCCCTATCATTTCTGAAGAAGAACCTATTCCACCTTATCAACGACGGCGTAGTTGGCAACGATACTGGATCGTCGATCCCTTGGATGGAACCCGTGAATTCTCCAATCGAAGTGATGAGTTTACGGTTAACGTAGCACTAGTTAAGGATGGGGTACCAATTCTGGGCGTTGTTGGGGTACCTGTTAAAGGAACAATTTATGTTGGCGATGTTGTTGCACAACGTGCTTCTCTACACGTTGGTAAGCAGACTATCCCCTTGCAGCCCGTGATGGATTCCTCCAAACTGATTCGGGTGGTGCAAAGTCGTTTCAATACGAGTAAATTGAATCATAAAATTCTTAACTTCTTACGGGTAGAGGGTTACGAAGTCGAAACTATTAGTGTAGGAAGTAGTTTAAAAATGTGTTTGATCGCTCAGGGTAAAGCTGATCTTTTTATCCGGTTTGGGCCTACTCACGAGTGGGATATTGCGGCTGCACACGCTATAATTTGTGCGGCTGGAGGATCGGGGATTCATTTGTTAGATGGCGCTCCGCGAGTTTACAATACATCCGAGAGCACGTTAAATCCTTCGTTTTTTGCTTGTGCGAGAGATCCGGCTACTTGGACGCAATTGATCTCTCAGTCTATTCCATGATGAACCACGAACCTAGTATTACTTCTAGTTCTTCTACATTTTTTGCTTCTTTGAAGGAAGATTTCTGATGCGTTTTATTGTGTTTGGTGCTGGTGGAGTTGGCGGTTCAATAGGTGCAAGACTTCACCTCAAAAAGTACGATGTGGTTTTTATCGCGCGCGGTACTCATGGCGAAATCTTACAAAGCGATGGTTTAAGATTTGTTTCGCCAGCCCACGATGTGCGTGTGCAGGTTCCAACGGTATTGCACCCTCGAGATGTAGAGTGGCGCGACGAAGACGTTGTGTTACTTTGTGTAAAAAGTCAGCAAACTGAGGCAGCACTTGGAGACCTTCGGGCGGCAAGTCACGATGCGATACCGGTAATTTGTTGTCAGAATGGTGTCGCAAATGAGAGTATGGCTTTAAGAAATTTCAGTCATGTCTATGCGATGTGCGTGATGCTACCGGCAGAACACCTAGAACCTGGAACAGTCATTAGCTTTGCTGACAGTGCTGCTGGATCACTCAATATGGGGCGTTTTCCAAGTGGTACTGACGAGACTGCGAATGCGGTAACTGCTGCCTTGCGAGATGCTGGATTTCTTTCAGAAGCTGATGCAACCGTGATGCGATTCAAATATGCGAAACTGCTCATGAACTTGGGTAATGGGGTCCAAGCAGCATGTGGTGAATGGTCTCACGACATAGGTGAGACGCTTAAAAATGAAGCATTAACGGTTTTGGAAGCTGAGGGCATTGACGTTGCTACGTTTGAAGATTTGGAATCAATTCGCAAGTTCAACCGAGGTGTACCAATGCAAGGATTCAAGCGACACGGTGGCTCGTCTTTACAGAGTATTCTGCGTGCTACTGGGAATATCGAAGTTGATTATCTAAATGGAGAAATTGTTGCGCTAGGTCGCAAACACGGGATTCCGACACCAGCAAACTTAGCTGTTCAACGTGCGGCGTTAGCGGCGAGCGCTGCGAACGAAGCTGGAACGTACTGCTCTTTGGATGAACTTCGGCAATTGATGTCTACTGGATAACTCTTGGAAAGTCTAACTTTCCCAAGAGACCTGGACAACAATCTCCCCTTTAGCGAAAAGTTGAGGCAAAACGATCGGCATCGGATTCCTCCTTACCCGGCAGTGTTACACTCAGTACTAGTCAATCATCTGATCGAAAATCTTCAACTACGACAACAGAGTACATTGTTTGTCTCTTTTCTATGCTCAGGTTATCGTCGCGGTATTCCTCTGGATTGAATCACACTGAATTCCTATCCTTAAAATTTCGTCAAGCGATTTACTTCGCGGCCAGGTAGCTCAGTCGGTAGAGCAGTGGACTGAAAATCCTCGTGTCGGCAGTTCAATTCTGCCCCTGGCCACCACTCACCAAAATACAGACACATTCACCTAAATCAAGCTAAAGTCATGCACATTCATCTGCTATCACAAACCTTGGGTCCGCGTCACAAGATGTTTCAAGCGTGAGAATTACCAGCAGAAGAACGATCTTTTTGCTGATGGTGGGTTCCTCACTATTATTGCTTTTGAGTAGTTGTTCCAAACCACAAGTTGAAGTCGAATTTGAAAACGGCTGGATCCGCCCTCTCATTGGTACAAGAACAACAACTGCCGGGTATGTTCAGATTCAAAACAATCGAATAGAAACTCTCGTATTTACCGAAGCAAACAGTTCAACGATCGAGAAAATCGAATTTCACGTTACAACAAAAAGTCGAGGAACACACCAAATGAAGTTACTCGAACAATTGGAAATAAAACCCGGTCAATCCCTCGACTTAAAGCCCGGAGGATATCACCTTATGCTATTCGGAGTTCAAAACGGTGAAACAACAACACACCGGATTGAATTCGAGACTGGAAATGGTGAGGTCTTTTCGCATGAATTTGTTGTTCAGGACGATTCTTGACTTATACCCGTTCCGTTGATGGACTGAAATAGTTAATCGATCTTTCTTTATCATATTTCAATTCTGTTTTACTTCCATCTAATTCACCCATTTCATCGAGTTCAAAGGAGAACTTATGGACCATAGCCTGACCTTGATTCCGCCAATTCTTGGAATCGTAGGACTCATCGCCGCGTTTGTCATCTATTTGCTCGTAAAACGTTATCCCGAAGGCGAAGCAAAGGTTAGAGAAATCGCTCAACAAATTCATGATGGTGCGATGACCTTTATGCGACGAGAATATAGTCTGCTGGCAATCTTTGCCATCATTCTGCTCATACTGCTGTTGCTTGATTCTCAACACTTGGGATGGAAGACCGCAGTCGCTTTTGTATTTGGGGCTTTTGCCTCAGCGGGTGCGGGTTGGTTCGGTATGTATACCGCTACCAAAGCAAATGTACGCACGACAACAGCGGCACAAGTTAAAGGACCAGCTGCGGCTTTATCGGCAGCCTTCTTTGGCGGTTCTATCATGGGATTAGCAGTTGCGTCACTCGGACTCTTAGGACTTGGATTAGTTTATTACCTGTTTGGAAGCGATCCTGTCAATGCACATCACATTCATGGTTTTGGCATGGGTGCTTCGACCGTCGCGTTATTTTCTCGTGTCGGGGGTGGAATTTACACAAAGAGTGCTGACGTCGGTGCAGATCTAGTCGGTAAAACCGAAGAAAACATCCCTGAAGATGATCCTAGAAATCCCGGTGTCATTGCCGATAACGTAGGCGATAACGTTGGAGATATAGCGGGTATGGGTTCAGACATTTTTGAATCCTATTGCGGTTCCATGATCGCCAGCATAGCAATTGCCTCAACGCTAAGTTCCGATGCCGTAATAAACCTCTTTGCAGGCGTGGTAAATCCCGACGAAGTCAGGGGGGTGATTATGTTCTTACCCTTAGCGCTAGCATCGTTAGGTCTAATTTGTTCGATCCTTGGAATTGTACTAGTACGTACGCAATCAAATCGCAATCCAGCGTTGGCGCTAAGATTAGGAATGACGGTTACTCCCATCTTGTTCATCATTGGTGCATTCTTCTTAGTAACCCAATTTTCACAATTGAATGTCAATCTGTGGTGGTGTGTGTTAACCGGTGCGATTGGTGGAATAATTATTGGATTGACAACCGAGTACTACACATCAGGTCGGCCAATACAGAGAATAGCAGAACAAGGTAAAACCGGAGCAGCTACAGTTTTAATTTCAGGTCTAGCGACCGGTATGCAGTCAGTTGTCATCCCGATATTAAGTATTGCCGCGATTATTTTTGTTTCAACATCAATTGCGGGTCTCTACGGAGTTGGTATTGCAGCAGTTGGTCTGCTAGCAACTGTTGGCATGACTATGGCAGTAGATGCCTACGGCCCCGTCGCCGATAATGCGGGGGGAATTGCCGAAATGGGAGGACTTGGAGAAGATGTACGAAAAATAACCGATTCGTTGGATGAACTAGGAAATACTACCGCAGCCATGGGTAAGGGGTTTGCGATTGGTGCGGCTGCCTTGGCTGCACTAGCAATTATCGCAGCGTTTATCGAAGCGATTAGTGTCCACGATGTGGAATTTGTTCTCAACATTGGCGATCCTTTAGTGTTAGTCGGTCTATTTATCGGTGGCTTGACAGCATTCTTCATTGCTTCACTTACGATGAGCGCGGTGGGTTCAGCGGCCGAAAAGATGATTGAAGAAATTCGTCGACAGTTTCGTGAAATCTCAGGACTAAGAGAAGGTACAGCCAGTCCGGACCATGAAAAATGTATCAAGATCGCCACAGATGCTGCGCTTACGCGAATGTTTCTTCCTGGAGCTATCGCGATATTTTTACCACCCTTAGTAGGATTTGGCTTAGGCGCAAAAGCTCTTGGTGGTTTGTTAGGTGGTGGACTTGTGGGCTGCGTGCTGCTTGCGCTAACGATGGCAAATGCCGGCGGCGCTTGGGATAATGCCAAAAAACACGTTGAAAAAGGAGCGTTAGGAGAAGGTCACCTAAAGGGTTCAGATACACATGCTGCGACAGTCGTAGGCGATACTGTTGGTGACCCATTTAAAGACACGTCTGGTCCAAGTATGAACATCCTTATCAACGTTATGGCTATCGTCAGTTTAGTGATCGCTCCTGTGATTGCCGAACATCAGGCGTGGGTCAGTTACCTACCATGGTAACCGTCTTGGTTTACACTTGAAATTCAGGTAGTTTGCGCGCGACAAAGTCAAGTTTGAGCCGCTGATAATCGGGTAGACCGTCTCGGTAAACTGGGAACGATTCCCCACTAACAAGCGGGAGCAGATATTCACGTGCCTCTGCGGTAATTCCGTAGCCGTCGTCGCGAATGTACTCAGACGGAAGTGTCTTCTCGATGTTTGCGACCTGAGATACATCGGCAGTATCAATGCTCCAACGGTAGGGATTATTCGACTCGCGTTTGATCACAACCATGACATCTCGCGCCCCCTGTACGGCGAGTTCTACGGCACTTTTTCCAACGTTAAACGCTTGTTCTTGGTCCACTTTTGATACCAAGTGTCCTGCGGCGCGCTGCAAATAATCGGCGATCGCATAATGTACCTTATAGCCCAAATCGCGTTGTATTGAGTCGGCGAGAGTCGCCCCGACACCGCCTAATTGTGTATGTCCAAAGGCATCTTTTGAACTCGATTCAGCCACAAACTGTCCGTCGCTTAATCGAATTCCTTCAGAGGCAACAACGACACAAAAACCGTGATTTTTGACAACCTTTTTCACTGCTTCGGCAAACTTTTCTGCGTCAAAAATCACCTCTGGAAACAGAATAATATGAGGCGGTTCGTCAGGACCGGACCCAGCTAAACCACCTGCAGCTGCTATCCAACCTGAATGCCTTCCCATAACCTCCAAAATGAAAACTTTAGTAGAGGTGTCGCACATCGACTGCACGTCTAACGCAGCCTCCTTAGTCGAGACGGCAATGTACTTAGCGACCGAGCCAAAACCTGGCGAACAATCGGTTATAGCTAAGTCGTTGTCGACAGTCTTGGGAATGCCGATACATTGAATCGGATAGCTGAATTGTTCACCAAGTTTCGCTATCTTATGAAGCGTGTCCTGCGAGTCGCCACCACCGTTATAAAAGAAATATCGAACATCGTGGGCTTTGAATACTTCGAACAAACGGTTGACGACAGGATCTTTTGGATCGGTGTTTTGCAACTTGAATCGACAGGATCCAAATGCACCCCCCGGAACATGAAGTAACTGCTCAATAGCACGATCCGATTCGCGCGATGTATCGATGAGCTCTTCACGTAAAACACCGACGACGCCATTCTTGGCGGCTAGTACGTTACGGATTTTCATTGTATGTTGCCGCGCCGTCTGTATTACACCGCTGGCTGTCGCGTTTATTACAGCTGTAACTCCACCCGACTGTGCATATATAGCGTTATGAGCAATCATGGTTTACATTATGTCGTTGTTGTTCGATCAATCAGTTAAAAGGATAGTTCGAAATGTGTATTTCTAAAATTTTGTAGCGGTTTGCGAATTAAAACTCGTACCGTGAATTTTGTTTTATAGTCCTTGACGATCCTTCTTGACTCTGTTGTTTCACCCGCTTCTTAAAAAACGATGTTTCTTTCAGCCACTCGACACTACTGGTTGCTGAGCACCTTTCGTGGCTCTCCAGCCAATTCGAACGGTGGTACTGAAACTATTTTGGTGCTTTACACAATTCTTTTCATTCTCGGTCTTGGGTCTACATTTTGGTTGCTTAACTCTGGCTTTCTCGTCGTCTTTGCCGGTGGTTTTGTGATAACTCAAACTTTAATCATGATTGGTATTTTGAGTGTGCTTCGAATCCGATACCAGCAATCTCGGTTTCGTAAGACGCTTTCTTCTTATCTGGGCGCTAGCGTGGTAATTACTGTCAGTAGTATCGCTGTAACGGCCGTGACTGGTGGAAACAATTTGATTGAATTCTTGATCTATTGTTGGAACGTCGCCATACTCGGGTACATTTTTCATAAATCAATTGAAGTCAAATTCTGGTTTGGGTTGCTGATAGCGCTAGTGTTATACTTCGTCGTGGAAATTGTCGGTGGACTGGTATTGCACCTGTTGTTCTATGAATCCTTACTCTCATTGATCACCGAGCAATCCATTAAGCCGAATTAATCTAGCCCATGTTGCAGATCTTTAGAACTTACTTGTTTTTATGCCTTTTCCAAGGTTCGACTGCGCAAGCCGACGATCGACGCTCGACTTTCGTTCTCGGAATCGTTCTACTCGCGCTGCTTGTGATTGTTCGATTGAATTTACTCGAAGGACAATTCTCGCCATACCTCCTTGGCATGATTGTGTCGACATTTGTTCTCGTAGTAATATTCATTTATCTTTCGCTCCACATCACAAAAAAACTTGCGCGCTTTGGTAAGACCTTTTCTGCGTTACTAGGTACCAAGCTCATTTTCGAAATTGTTGCTTGTGCTTTAATCTTGGTACGACAGCAGCCTGCCTTTGAACAAGAAACACTGATTGTGCATCTAATGCAGCTTGGAGTTTTCTTTTGGCGGATTGGCGTCATAGGTCTGATTTTGCGGCAGGCAATGGAAATTTCACTACCGATGGGGATCGGCTTAGCTGCGTTGTTCGTATTTATTGCCAATGTGATCAGTGCAGTTGCTTTTCTTGATCCCTCAAGCTTTACAACCGACATGTGATAGATTGTGCAACGCGACGAATCTCTATACTTCATGGGAATCGGCGGTACACTCATGGGGAATTTGGCGATATTAGCCAAAGCAAAGGGTTACCAAGTCAGTGGTTTCGATGGTCCGATCTATCCCCCTATGAGTGACTACTTAGACCAAGCTGGAATCACAATTTTCGATCAATTTGATCCGGTACAACTACAACCTCCGCCGGATCTGGTAATCGTTGGAAATGCAAATTTACCGCGGGGTAATCCAGCTTTAGAGTATGTACTGAATCAGGGTTTACGGTATCAATCAGGACCCGAATGGCTGGGGAATGAAGTTCTGCAAGACCGCCACGTTGTCGCAGTGGCAGGCACCCATGGAAAAACCACTACAACAGCAATGATAGCATGGATCTTGCATTGTGCGGAGAAAAACCCTGGTTACTTGATTGGAGGAGTTCCTATCGATCTACCACAAGCTAGTGCACTTGGTACCGGTAACACATTCGTCATAGAAGCTGACGAATACGATACTTCTTACTTTGACCGGCGCGCTAAATTTATGCACTATCGTCCGTCGACATTGATTATCACTTCCATTGAATTCGATCATGCCGACATCTTTCCAGACTTAGAGGCGATCAAGTATCAGTTTCAACACTTGGTACGGGCAGTTCCAGCCGTTGGTTCGATTATCACACCGATGAACGATCCAGAAATTGAAGAGGTCTTACAGCGCGGCTGTTGGACTCCAAGAATTACCTTTCAAAGTTCTTTACCAAGTACAGAACCAAAACCAAATTATTGGGCAGTACCAGAAAAATCCGACGGGTCTGAATTCTCTGTTTTTTCAGAACAACATGGACTGCTTGGTACAGTAAACTGGAGTCTGTGCGGGATGCACAACGTCGCAAATGGATTAGCAGCGGTGATTGCTGCAGCTCAAGTAGGTGTTGAACCTAACGAGTCGATTGCGCATCTTAGTCGATTTTCTGGAGTTAAACGGCGTTTAGAAATCATCGCACAGACTAAAAACTCAACGATTTATAGCGACTTTGCTCACCATCCTACGGCAATCGAGACAACCCTTCAAGGACTAAGGGGGCGTGTTGGCGACGAACGGATTATTGCTGTCGTCGACCCCGGTACGCATACCATGTCGTTAGGAACACTGCGCGCGCAACTAAAAAAATGTTGTAATGCCGCTGACTACGTGATTTGGTACCAATCTAGCTCGGTGCGATGGAACCTTACAGAACTTGTCGAGAGTAATTCGAGTAAAAATAGAATCGAGTCTAATCTGAATGAACTGGTCAACTATCTCTGTCGAGAACAGCAGCAAAAGACTCATTTCGTTCTGATGAGCAATGGTAGTTTTGACGGGATCTTTCGGCGAATTGTCGAAACTCTCGCTACTCATTAACAGTGCCGAGAGATGTTCGATTATCAAAAAATGTCACCTTAAAACCAACTTGATGCTGGTTCCATTAACGTCTCAGTACCGCTTTGAATGGATTTCGCTAACGAATCTATCTTCGGCATTAACTTAGCCCAGTAAAAATCAGCTAGCATTTGTTTGTCATTCCCAAGATATTCAGTAGCTTGCATGCGAGCCCACAACCAACCGTAGATGATATGTCCGCACAGATCTAAATAGTCAACCGCGGCACCGGCAGCAAACTCCAACGAGTTCGACGATTTCGAACAAATTTCACGCGTGATTTCAGTCCATAAATCACAAGCCCGATGCACGTCCGGAGTGTATGGGCTGGCGACCATACTCTGCTTGATATATTCGATAAACTCGGCAACAACTAATCCGTCGTTCGGAACGACCTTTCGTTTCACTAAATCGAGTGCTTGAATACCGTTCGTACCTTCGTAAATCTGTGCAATCCTTGCATCACGAACGACTTGCTCGATACCGGTCTCGCGAATATAGCCGTGCCCACCAAAACAATTCTGTGCTAACACGGCCGAATCAAATGCACGGTCGGTCAGAAAAGCTTTCACAATGGGGGTAAGTAATTCAACAAAGCGTTGAGCTTGCTCACGTTCTTCTTGTTTCTCACAATGCCATGAACGATCGATCTGGTGAGCAACAAAGGCTGAAAATGCCCGCCCGCCTTCGTTATAGGCGCGTTGGGTTAGCATCGTCCGTCGAATATCCGGGTGCTCAATGATCGGATCAGCTGGTCCATCGGTGTTAACCGGTCCTGTCGGCGAGCGACCTTGTAAACGTTCTTTGACGTATTCAGATGCCAATTGATAAGCCCTGTCGCCTAGACCTAAACCTTGAATCCCCACCGACAATCGTGCCGTATTCATCATAGTGAACATACACATCAGTCCTTGATTAGGTTCGCCAATTAAATGAGCTTTAGCGTCTTCGTAGGCAATCGTCGAGGTAGCGCTACCGTGGATTCCCATTTTCTTTTCGATAGATATACTCGAGAATCCATTGCGTTCACCGAGTGAACCATCGTCATTGACTAAATACTTGGGTACCATGAACAATGAAATACCTTTAACTCCTTCGGGTGCATCTGGTAATCGCGCAAGTACTAAGTGCACAATGTTCTCTGCCAGATCGTGTTCACCACTCGTGATAAATATTTTTGTTCCGTTCAACCGGTAAGTGCCGTCAGGTGCTGGCACTGCCGCGGTACGTAGCATGCCTAAATCAGTGCCGGCATGAGACTCCGTAAGCGCCATGGCACCAGTCCATTTTCCTGAGTACATATTTGGGAGATAAGTGTCTTTTATCCAATCTTCCCCATGAACTCTTAAACAATGTGCCGCGCCGATCGTGAGCGAACCATACAACCAGAGAGTGGTATTTGCAGCAAAAAAGTACTCATCGACGAGCACACCAAGAGTCATGGGTAATCCTTGACCACCGAACTTAGGATCACCACCAAGACCGATCCAACCCCCTTGTACCAATGTGGAAAAAGCCTTTGGATAGCCTGAAGGCGCGTACACGGACCCGTTTTCCCAACGAGCGCCTTCTTCGTCCCCAGATTGAGACAATGGATCCATCACGTCCGCGGCGAGTTGACCCGCTTGTTCTAAAACTGCTTCAGCTAGCGACATATCCAATCCGTCAATCTTTGACCAACTTGACCAATCCTCGTGGGCACGCAGAAAGTCGCGAAGCAAAAACATACCATCTTGAACGGGTGGCTTATAGGGGCTCATGTATTAGGATCCATTGTTGTGTGTGAAAAGTTACTTGTCGAGAATTGATTCGCGTATTGGCGCAGAAAGTAAGATTTTAAATGTGGCTCAATCTGCTCCATTTGTTCGTTGAATTTTGTTCTTACCATACCATATTCAAGCAGACAACCGCCGCCACCTTCAAGCTGTCGTTTGGCTTCACCAAACACGGGGTATTGGAAGGTCGCTCGATCCATTATCTCATCGATATGTATAGCTAAATGATCATCCGTTGGAAACTGTAGTACCGAACTCGCATTTTGTCCATTTGTATCGGTAGTTACACGTGGTGAAAATGCTAAATGTACCCTACCTTTATAACCTCGAATCCCAGCAACAATGCTACTAATATCCTCGCCCTCTTTTTTCTTATAACTACCGGTTGAATCGCGGATATAAAGTTCGTGTGCTTTCCTTGGTGCGCATGGATCGAGTTCGTAAGTTAAGGTCACCGGAATAAGATTGACTCGGTTTAGCCACGTATCAAAATCTCGAAACTCAGTACGGTATGCAAGCATAAACATTTTTAGTACGGCAGGGTCGGTTGTGTCGGTGCCGTCTTTTGATCGTCCTTGACTCTGGGCGATCCAAACCGATTCCCCTTGCTCAAGAATATGTCGAATATACCTTGATGTCTTTATCAAAGCTTTGTACTGGGCACGTGCAGATTCCGCACTTCTGACTACCATAAATGACCGATTCATTCGCATTACGTCCTTCGCGAACCCGTCTTGTAAGAGGTTGTCACCAACGGCTAGTTGTGGACGTTGAAATCCGCGTTCACGTAGAGTGTAGACGATGAACGCCGAGTCTAAAACAATGTCGCGGTGATTTGAAATAAATAGACAGGGTTCATTCTGAGGAAGATGTTCGATTCCGGATACCGTTAATCCAGCAGTAGTGGTACGTATGACATACGCAACGTACCTACCCAACAAATCTTGTAATTGATCACGATTAAAAATGTTTCGATACCGGAACTTTAACAGATTCTTTAGCAAAAACCTGATTCCTGCCGGATATAGGTCATAGAGTCGCGGCCAGGTGAACATTCCGATGGAACGAAGCAGACTCTGATCGTGAATGAGTTTTTTGATCATGCCGGGGATTTCTTCGTCGTAGTACGGACGAATATCGTCAAAATCAGCATTTAGATGAACATCCATGTTCCGTGATGTGAAGTGCGCTACGGTGCTAGTCATTGAACAAGCTATATCACTTCATTGAAAGGAAACCGAGGCAATGTAATCACATTAGTGAATGTACAAAAGTGGACACTCGCAGAGGGAACAAAATTACTGTTTCTGTGGGCTCTATTGGTATGCGATTCACTCACGATCGCATTTAGCGACCGACTTAAGCAACGCAACGACGAAAACTTTTTCAAATCGTTTGAACGATCATGTATCCGGTTCGAAGAGAGTATACATTCTATGATTGAGTTAGAAATTTCACCAAGGCAGTGTTTTTCGAACCAGTTAGTCACAACTCTGTAAATCGCGTCGAACGAGGTGGCGATTAGTGTGTAAGCCGCCGCGATTTTTCATTAGACTTAGATGAACAAACCTATCTCCCTGTTGGAATCCAATATGGATACGAATCTTCCAGACAGACTAAAGTTTCAAATCTTTGCTTATATTGAAAAGTCATAGACGCGGCCATTCGATACCTTAAGATACGTCCTATATTGTCGTGCCGCACGGAATTGCGGAGTGGGTGTGCTAGATTCTTGAAAACATCATCGACGAGTTCGAGGGATCATTTTCAACCATCAATGTGGTTTTACTGCATTCAGAGTGTACTACTCTTCCTATTTAGCCGTTGGCAAACTGAATCAACGTACCGAGATCTCCGATCTCTTAACGAGTCTCCAAGACACGAGAAAAACGCGAAGACACTACTTCGGGACAATTGGCGAAAGCACTGTTGAACTCTCAGAGATTAACTGGTCAATAACACTAAATAATTCACGATAATGAACTATTCTCAAATTCAGATAAATGCTTGATTTGCACTGGTAAATCAAGCATTTTTTATTGCACAAACGATCTTGTGGAGTTTATAGTGCCGAGAACTCATAAGATTTCATGCATTAATCAGAGAATAAACGCAGATACCTCCATTAAGTGACCAAAATTAATGTCGATTGGGACACCTACGAACCAAATCGTTATAGATAGAGTAAAATCAAACTGGTACGATAACAATTTCTCAAGGCCTAGTGGAATTTCTTGGAATATTCGATTTCTAGATCAAGCGTATACAGTATGAAGTTCATTTCGACTGCGTCTTTTGCCCTCATTCTATTTGGACTTGCACTTACCAGTTGTACACAGATTCAACTAGAGGTCAGAGTCAAGAATGAGAGTTTTAGCCAAGGAGAAGTTTGGGTCGGCGTTTTTCCACATGGGATCACAACGACATTGGATCTAGACAAATGGAAACATGAAGTTTCTCGCAACTTCTCGATAGTTGTTCCTACTCCAAACGAAAGTTCATCCCTAGTCTTTTTACAAAAAGACTACGAACCGATTGTGGTACCACTCACATTGGAACGTGTGAAAACTGGTATCGATTTGGAATTTTCAGAAGGGATTTCCATAGGTGGTAAGGTTACCTCTACCGACGGTCAAGCAATCAAAGCCGGTACCGTGTCTATAAACAATTTTCACGGTTTCAATTTCCCTTTACCCGATCCTAATCTGCTGTCATGGGTAGTCAATGAAAACGGCACCTATGAGATCAGTGGACTGCCGTCTGGATCCTACACACTAACAGCGACCGCGGCTAACTTCATGCCAGCAAATGCCAAGGTAGATTTAGCGGCGAATAATCAAATCTACGAGACAAACTTTCGGTTAACAAAAGCCACTTTCGTTGAGGGACGTGTTTTTGATCGGCATGGGTCTTCAGTACAAGCAAATATAGAAATAGTCGTAACGTCCGAAGAGTATCAGACTAACGACATAAGTACAGATTTTGATCAAGAAAACAACTTTCGCATCGGTCCTTTTGTTCACGGGAGTGGAGTTGAACTGACCGTGGTGGATACTTTCGGTAGACGGTCCAATCCAGTAGTGGTAGAAGCTCCGGCTGACAATGTCAAGTTGTATCTTCAAAATCTTGTGAAAGTTATTGCCACTGTCGAAAACTTTGACACAGGTGAGCCAATAGAAAACATCGTTTATAAACCACATTATGGTCATTTGCTACCGATACGTCCTTTAATCCATACGTTTACACCAGAGGGGCGATTGGAAATCGAATTACATGAACTAATGCCAGGGCTAGAAATTCGCACACTCGGATATGCATGGTGGGGTATTGAATTTCCAGACATGACAGGTCGCGAATATTTTGACCTAGGAACGATCAAACTTGAACCAGCTCGTACAGTAAGGGGTAGAGTCACCTGCAAACATACTGGTGAACCGCTCAAAGGGGCGGGGTTACATGCATGGGTAGGAGGTTCATCCATAGCAAGAAACTTCGCACACTATGACGTACATTCCGTAACCGCGGCTAACGGAGAGTTTCAGATAACGGGATTTCCTGCAACGAGTGCAAGAACGCTAAATGTTGGTGCAAGCGGCTACCAACGTCAAAGTATCCGCATCAATGACACAGAGACCTACCAGGAAATTGAGCTAGAGTTGAAGCCAGAAGAAGTGACGGGTAGTATTAGTGGTAAGGTCGTATCTCTGGAAGGTGTACCGTTGTTTGACGCGTTTGTAGGATTTTCATATCGTGGTACGAGAACCGACGAGGACGGAAATTTCTATTTCGATAGTGTTAGCGGTAAGGTAGATACAAAAATTAAAGCCATTGCTGAGAATAGAGGCAGATCTAAAATTCTTGAGGTGACTGTCGAACCTGGGGAACACGTCAGAGATTTCTCGTTAGTGATTACGGAAATTGGTCGTGTTCATGGACAAGTACAAGGTCTCATTGAGGGCGAAAGTGCGAGAATCGTCGTGCACCCAGACTCTTTCGAGACAGGCTTTTATGACAATGCGGAATCAAATGGTCCCTATGAAGTACTAGGACTATCCGTCGGTGAGCATGTAATCTCTTGTACAACGTCCATGAGACGTCGATTGACGAGAACGATCGAAATCGACGAAACCACGGATACTAGACTTGATTTCATCTTTGCTGACGCGGAACGTCCGTCTGCACAAGTCTCTTCGCTTTCGGGTCGAATTGTTGCTGCGGGTCATCCGATCCCCTATATTCAGGTGGAAATCGTACCATATGACGACTTTCTCACAGAAGCTCGCGCACTATCTAAAGGTGACGGGACGTACAACATTAAAGGACTTCAGGCAGGTCCTTACCACATCAAAGTCGATGGAATGCCGCAACATGTGCATGTTGAAGGAGACACAAAACTTGATTTTGACTTAGGTCCGCATGAGATATCAGGTCAGATCAAATCTACCTCCTCAGTGTTAGATGTGGGAATTTATCTGACAGGGGACAACCTGAGAGTCTGGAGACTACACGACCGGGTTGATGCTGGAGGTATCTATCGTTTTCGTGGACTAACGGACGGGACTTATGAACTTCGGACAGAAAACGACAGATTCGAGGAGACGATTCACCAAATCAAAATTGATTCTTCCGTTCAAAACTTCGACATTGTTCTGGAACCAATCGATTCGGAACAGATGGTTGAAAACAATAAATAGTGCTGACTAAATGGATACTAGATTGTCAAGAAACTCCGGTCTATACAAGTAGGTAAGTCATTTCGAAATAGCAACGAAGATCGAGAGACAACACCATGAACGGTCAAAACTCTTTTTGAAGCTATATCCGAAATCCAGAATCGAATAAACCGTTGAAGAATGAAAGTTAGAGCAACCGTGGTAATTCCTAATTCGAATGCAACAAGGCAGATTTTTGGGAAAGATAACCTCCATTGACTCGTATACAGATACGTATGCGGAGGAATAGATTATGTCCTACAACGAAATGAAACGTTATTCAAACGCAGGTTTAGTACACAGTAGCACTAGTCGTCGATTACGGTATATTTTCCTATTTTCTTTGGTGTTGCTGGGAGTCCTAGGTTGGACAGAGGCTGAGATACCTGAAGAAACTGTTACCGACTTCTTTCAAGGCACCTTTGAAGAAGCATTGGAACACGCCAAAGACGAAGGGAAGTTGGTTTTACTAGAGGGTGCATATGGGAAGCGGTCTTGGTGTGGTACCTG
This sequence comes from Gammaproteobacteria bacterium, assembly GCA_028819195.1. Classification (GTDB taxonomy): domain Bacteria; phylum Pseudomonadota; class Gammaproteobacteria; order Pseudomonadales; family Azotimanducaceae; genus Bin55. The sequence goes on from JAPPMF010000005.1 coordinate 22,031, forward strand.
TATCGCGATGCAAGAAACCGTGTTTTCGTCAGCAGAAGTCAAAGAGTTCTTAAATAGCCGTTTTGTCAAACATCAGGTGTTCGTGCGCGAAAACAGATGGCAGGATCAGGATTCGGAGATTGCTTCCAAGTATAAGATCACACGCTATCCTACATACATTGTCATTGACTCAGACGGTAAGGAGTTAAGTCGTGTGTACCTCGATTCTGCCATAACCAACGAACAGTTTATCGACTTAGTTGGTCAAATGATTGGCGAATCGCAGTCCGATTTCGACACACTTCAAAACAGGTACGATCAAGGAAATTGATCTCCAGATTTCATTCAAGAGTACTTGAAGGCAGCTGTCGTGCACTACATACTAGGCAATAAACAATCGTTTAGTGGTGCCCATGAACTACTTTCCCAACACCTAGATGAACGTCGGCAATTTAGAAGTATTGCTGCGGGATACTTCAACAGTAGACCCTTCGATGAATTACTAATTCCTACCGATATCTACTTGGTGCTACATTTCAAAAATAGAGTCAAGACAGGGGACAAATTAGTCGAATATGTAATGAACAACTTTGACTCCGTCTTAGAACACATTTCAATTTCAGCAATCAGTCAATTTGTATTAAATGCTATGTCCATTAAATTCAGAGACCTCGCAGTTAATAGAGACGACCAGTATCTTACCTACTACGAAACTCTCAACGATTCTTTCCCACAGGTAACGAACTATGTACAGCTTCGAGCAGTGCGATTTTCTAATCCTATTTTTAATGAGCAAAGTTATTTGGATTGGACTTATCTACGTGCAAATGCAAAACGTTCGAGTGAGGGAACGTTAGTCCTTCGACAGGTTGATTACGAAACACTGTATAAACATTACTCAAAACGGCTTTCGGACACCTCTGCAACTATTACCGCAGCAGAATTCAGCCATGTGGCGGGCCTTTTTGGACTGTCTAGCAGTCTCAGACATAAGAAATTCGCACTCGACAGTGCGAGGAAAGCAACCCAATTGTTTCCGAAAGAACCCTGGTATTCTCATAAAGTAGTGGACTTGTTGAGAGAGACCGGCCAACAGGACGAAGCGCTCTTAACTGTCAGGGATTACGTTTCACGTTTGTCAGATTCTGATGAAGACCTAAAACTATTAGAAAGTTTTTTGCAACTCCTAGGAGCAACAAATTAAATGATTGATTACTTTCAATTCAAGAATTTGGATGCTCTCAAGCAATTTGGGTCTGAGCAAGTAATCTATGTGAGGGAACCGTCTTGATATTTCGAATTTTCTCAAAAAGCTTTATCAAAATAGTAATCGTTTTAATCCCAATTGTGTTTTTTTACACAGCTTGTTCGCGACCACAAGTATCCTGCGAAGAAGCCACAAGCAGTGCCAAATTGATCAAGAAGAACACAAACAGGCATGTACTGACAGTTACTGGGCTATTGCTAGCGCCGAACCTGGAATATTAGAAGGATCAGTCGAAAGTCAGGATAGGATTGACGAATTTTGGGAAGAATATGAGGAATGTGTAGCTCTAGCTCCAAGTTGCGAAGAAGAGAAAACGGCTATGGAATCGGCATGTGACGAGAAAGTTGATACTGATAGTTAAATCCACAAGAGTATTGCTTTATATCTACGACTAACATTTAATCGTTGGCATTTGGTTCATGAGACTCTCTTAGAGTATCCTTTTGAACAATAGTTTCTGAACTGATCAGAATTCGGCTATCCCACATATCTCTCAATTCTGTCGTGTTTTGACAAAATCGCTTTAATTCCCCGACATCGTGTTGGGCAACCACAACACAATCCCCGGGAACGCCAACAAAATCGCTACGGTAGCAATGTCTGCGACAAAAAATGGCAACACTCCTTTATAGACATCCTGTAACGGAATTGCCATTGAGTGCCCTGTTGTCGTACTCAACTCCCGCGACACTCCAGCAACCACAAAACAATTCAACCCAATCGGCGGAGTTATCAAACAAATTTCCGCCATTTTCACCACGATTATTCCAAACCAAATCGGATCATAGCCCAATGCAATCACGGCCGGAAAAACGACCGGTAGAGTCAGGATTAACATTCCGATTGCATCCATAAACATACCCAAAATTGCATACGCTAACAGTATGCAAATCATGATGAGTAACGGTGATACATCTAACGACACAATCCAACTTGTGAAGGTTTCTGGGAGAGTGGCAAAACCTAAAAAACGTACAAAAATGAACACTCCCCAAATCAAGGTAAAAATCATGACCGTCAGTTTCGCGGTTTCCATGAGTGTTTCGCGCAGATTGCTACGAAAGTCTTTGAATGAACCATGGAGGAAAGATTTGCCAACAAATATCACAAATACGATGGCTGCACCCAACGCTCCTGCTTCGGTAGGGGAGGCAAAACCTGTATATAACGCACCAAATATAGTTAGTACGACCAGAACGATTGGTAATACTCCCGGTAAGGAAACAAAACGTTGTTTCCAAGTCACATCAGTGATAGATCGTCCTAACTCAGGTTTGACGCAACACATAGACACAATTAATATCACATAAACTAATACTGATACTAGTCCGGGTAGCAGACCAGCGAGTAAGAGTTTGCCGACCGATTGTTCGACAATGATTGCATAGACCACCAAAATCGCCGACGGTGGAATAAGAGATGCAAGTGTCCCTCCAGCAGCAATCACACCAGCCGTTAAGCTAGGCTTGTATCCGTGTCTCAACATGTCCGGAATCGCGGTACGTGAAAAAACCGCCGCCGTGGCCGTGGATGCACCGGATACCGCTGCGAAACCAGCACTTGCAAACACTGTTGACACCGCAAGTCCACCTGGTACCCAACCTAACCAACGACGGGCTGCTTCAAACAATCGTTTAGTTAAGCCAGAATAGAACGCAAGAAAACCAATAAGAATGAAGAGCGGGAGCACCGACAACGTATAAGTCACAGTCTTTGAATGTGGTATAGTTCCAACAATGGCTGCTGCAGGACCCCAACCTTTGAGAAGTACTAATCCCGTAAACCCAGCAATTGCGGCCGCAACATAGACGCGCATACCACTGAGTACTAACACAATCAACAAACCTACGCCGAGCAAGCCAATTGTGAAGTCGTCCAAGGGGGTCATATTCTTAAGCTAAAGTACTTTGGCTTGATGGTTGGTCAGAATTCATTTGATCGAGGGGTGATTGCACAATAGGTATAGCAATAGGTGGAACGGTTGGATTCAAGAACATTCGCAAGTAACCAATAAACTGAATACCTATTCGGAGTAATAGGATCGATAAGGCAACTGGAACCACTAGCTTGGCAGGCCACGTTACAAGTTCGATATTCATCGTACTATCGCCGTATTCGAACGCACGTTGAAAGTGTTGGTATGAAGAGGGAATCAAAATCAGTACGATCGCGCCGGCAAGTAATGCACTCATTCCTTCCACAAACCAAAGTAATCGGCCCCGCAATTTTGACAAGATGAGTTCCATACGTACATGCGCACCCACTCGTTGCACATAAGAAATCGAGAGTACGGCGAAACCCACCATCGAAAACTCGACAACGTCATGAAATCCGAAAGTCGACAACTTGAAAGCCTGAAGGACGATTCCGACAACACCCAAGCACATCAAACCAAAAATCAAAACGCCAGCAAGTATATTTGACGCGTTCTCGATCTTGGATAGAAAAGCATCTAGGAACTGCAAAGTTGTTCCTAGACAATCTTGTTTAGCTGTACCCACCGTAGACACGACGGCGACCTAACCTATTTGTACTCTTTGCCGACTGCTTTGAATACTAGTTCGACAAGTTCCCGCGCATCGAAATCGTCGGAGTTTTCTTCGATCCATTCTTCGATCACAACTCGACCAAAACGTGCACGGAACTTTTCCAGATCTTCTTCGGAGTATGTAATTTCGGTAAGTTTATCCCGAAGCATTGGAAGATTTTCTGTATCCGCCGTAACGTAGGCTTGTCGTTGTTCCTCGATAACATCAGGTTTGATGCGAGCGAGAAGATCACGATATTGTTGTGGTAATTTGTTATAGGCTTCTATTGAGAACACGATGGGACAGTCAGCAGTCCCTAGTGATAGATTAGTAGTGAACCAACTAGACACCTCATGAATCCGATAGGAAACATGACTATACGTAAATGGAAACGCCACCGCATCGATGGAACCCGTTTGAATACCTGTGTACACTTCTGGAGCAGCCATACCACTAGGGGTCGCTCCTAACTTTTTTAGAACATCGCCAAAACCGCCAGCAGCACGAACGATCTTGCCTTTCCAATCGTCCAGCGAGAACGGGGCTTCCCCGCGACCCATGACTTCGTATCGAGGTAAAAAGGACGAAGTATAAATCATCGCGCCCCAACGTTTGAATTCTTTTTTAACTGGTTCTGTGTCGTATAAGACTTCGCGTACCGCTATCCGATCTTCCCAGTCTCCTAATGGAAGGAAAGGTAAAGACATAACCATAAGAGCAGGATTTTTCTGAGGGTGGTAAATGTTGCAGATCATCGCTGCTTCGAAGGCTTTGATCGCAATACCGTCCAAATTCTCTCGAGGTTTTGACAAACCTTCGCCGTAATGGAGTTTGAATTCCCAGTTACCATTCGTGTAAAAATCTAGTTTTTCCGAGATTGAATCAGCAATTTTGGTCCCAGGTCTAGGACCACCCCATAAGGAAATATTCCACTTGAGTTTTGGTCCTTCGACGAATTCGGTTTCTTCCTGTTGAGTCGTTTCTTGCGCATGCATAAAACCAGAGGAGACAACCAGAAGGACCGAACACCATACGGTCAAGCTTTTCAACTTCGTGAAAGCCCTATGCCCACGATGAGTCAATTCAGAGTCTCATCTGAAGTTGAGAGGATAAAAGGCGGAATAGGTACATCAAAACGACGTCCTTGAATGTCTTCAAAGGTATAGTGCCCTTCCATTGTGCCAAACGGAGTTTCCAGGACCGCTCCACTGGTATATTCAAAGGATTCACCTGGTGAGAGAAGCGGGGTCTCGCCTACAACACCGGTACCATCCACTGATTCGACGAACCTTCCACCATGTGAAATCTTCCAATGTCGTTCCAATAGTTTCGACAGCGTCGAACTATTGTTGGTAATCTTGATGTGGTAGGCAAAAACAAACCTAAGCTCTTCGGGATCTGAGTAGTCTCTCAGGAACGTGGTATTTACATCAACTGCTATGTTTTGTTTTGTCTTCACTTGTGTCTAACGTTACATCGTTTTCGTTAGGACAATTTTACCCCAGAGCACAACGTGATTAATCTCGACGATCAGAAAATGTGGAGTTAATTGAGTAGACGAAACTCCCTACCATTGATTTCGCATTGGTCGGACGACAACAGTCCGTGAAATCCTGCGAACCACAAAACAGGAAGACAAAATCCTTGTTTGATATATAAAGAGAACAAGCATGCTATCCTTCACAAATCCAACCATAATTTAAACCTAAGGGAGATTCCAAACAGACCTTGTGACGATGAATAAGATTAGGTACCTGGTTCAACTTCTGACAGGTTGATTCCATCGATTAAATTGATAGTAAAATTAACAAAAGTTCCCTTATGCCAAAGTTCAGTTTTGCGAAAGAGGTTACCATGAAGAAGACGTTTGTTCTCGTGTTAAGTCTTTACGTTCTATTCGGTGTAGTAGTTGGCAACTCAGACGAACTACAGACTATTACGGTTAACTTTGTTGATGATCTGAACGAAACGCCGCTGTGGATTGGTCCCGTCATCGAGGGATATGAGACGGGAGAGCCCAAACTGTTGCCCGAAATCGACTGGCGGACCACAGAAACTCAAAAGATTAGATTCGTGATTCCGACTATTCAAAGGTTGAAGAAGTTCTACGTTCTCAGAAAGAATTTCCTACCGGTGATACAACATAACAATTCTCACGAAGAATATGTAGATGTTTCGATAGAGTTTGCCGAAGGTGCGTCTATCCAAGGCAAGGTAACTGCTCGCAATGACGGAGCATCAGTCACCGAAGGAATAGTCTCTCTTCAGTTTGACAAGGAACTCGAAATACCTGTTCCTCCTGAAGATCCAATTTTCGTTTGGGACATCGAAGAGGAAGGTACTATTAACCTGCAGGGACTCCCAATCGGGGAACACAACATTTCGATAGAAGCACCTGGATACATGAGATATGAAGAGACCGTCTCAGTCACAAGACTAGATGAGGAGATCGAGTTGAACGTTCAACTCGACCGAGCAGTACAAGTGAGAGGTAGCATCGTCGATTATTCACCTAATCCATCCACATCTTTAATGGTAGAGGATCTCAAAGTCCAAGGTGAAATTGAAGTTGTTCTGATTTCACCTGAGCAACAAACCGAAACATTTGCTGTCGAATTCGATGCTGAAAACAATTTTTCGATTGGTCCGTTCGCAGAAGACTCCGTCATCAAAATCAGGGCCCACTTAGCGGACGGTCAACATTCGAGATGGAGTCAATTTAACACACCATCTGAAGATATAAAACTGCATGTCGCGAACTGGATTCTTGTAAGTGGAACAGTGGTGGATCAAGACACCGCTCAACCGATAACTACGTTCACAGTCACTTCAAATCTCGATCAGCGAGTTGATGTTGAGGAACCAAATGGAAACTTCACGATCGAAGTCTACGAATGGGATGGCGAAATATCAATTGCAGCTCCTGGTTATGTGTATTGGACCACCTTCGACATCGGAAATGCCGAGCTAGAGTTTGATCTAGGGGTAATCGAACTTGTTCGAGCACATACAGTACGAGGAATCGTGTTTGACAACAAGACGGGAAACCCAATGGAGGGAGTGAGTATTACCCGTTGGGACGGAGGAACACCAGACGCTGGGATTTCTCAAAAAGAACACTGGATCAGACGTTGGCACTACGCAAATGTCAAGACAGAAACTAACGCAGAAGGTGAGTTTGAACTGGATAGCTTTTCAACAGCAGGTGGGCAGATTTCGGCCTGGTTCTCGGGATATGCTCAGGAAATCCTCACATTTCACGATGTAAATGAAGTGCTTGAGTTTAGACTCAGCCCCATCGGTTCGATCAATGGTCAAGTAGTACTCTTAACCGGAGAACCAACGGAAGCTAGTATAAACTACTTCGATAATGAGTTTTCCGGTGGTGGATTTCGAACAGATGAGGACGGTAAATTCGAATTTTCGAGGCGCGCAGGAACTTATCGTTTCAGCGCAAGGGCAGACGCTGGCCGGTCGCAAAACTATGAAATCGAGCTTGGTGTTGACGAAGTCGTGGACTTACGGATCGTCATCGATATTGTTGGGCGTGTACATGGAAACATTGCTGGTCTATTGGAAGACGAGAATATTTCGATAAGTGCTGGTGGTGCAGGCGGTTGGTTTTATGAGAACGGTCATTACGAATTTGTTGGAGTTGAATCTGGTGAGCAAGATATTCGAGTATTGACTTCGTTCGGAAGAGAAATATTGGATTCTATAGTCATCGGAGACTCCCAAGAGAGTCGTTTTGATGTCACTTTGCCCATCGCAAAAACGCTTTCTGGACGAGTACTAGCTGGTAAACAAGGTATAGCTGAACTCGAAATCATTGCGCGTCCAAAAGATTCGCAGTTGCCATCCGGGAGAACCGCAACGATCGCCGACGGATCGTATCACTTCAAAGCATTAACTCCAGGTTTATATACCGTAGAAATACCGGCGCGAAGCTTCTCGGAATTGATCGAAATTCAGGATGATTCGGTACATGACTTTCACGTTGGATCATTCACGCTTTCGGGAACAGTGTACGGTCGTCGCTCGGTAAGAGGTGCAACCGTGGTCCTATCCGGTGGACCAAAAGATAGAAAACTAGAACACGGATTGCGTCAAATCACCGATGCAAACGGAGAATATCGGTTCCTCGGTCTTCCAAACGGTAGATACACAATAAAAGTTACGCATGCCGACTATGAAGAGACCTCAGAAAACGTCAACGTGAATCAAGAAAGTGAAAAACTTGACGTTTACCTTGAAGAAAGTCGTGACCCGGAGTAGTAGGAAAAATGAAAAGCAAATTTTCACCGAAGTCGGGGTCTGTCTGGAATTCGGTGTACCTGTAACTCCAAACTAGAACTGCTCACCTTTTACTTCTTCCAACATTTCATCTTCGGCATGTTGACGTAATTATTCATTCGCTTGTTCCACGACGTCCTTGCCCGAAGGGGGTTTCCTGGACTTCCTTGCGGGTAGGGGGTGGTCGCAACACACCACCTCTTTTGACATATCGAATTTCTTTCTGGAGTTTTGATGGGTCATATTCTTGCCGCGCGACGTCCTCACCTGCTTGTTCAACAAGTAAAAGGTATGCCTTAGCACGATGTCGTGCCATTTCTTGAGGGGTTAAAAACGAACCGCTTCTGCCAAGTACCCGATGCATCAATAATGGATACTTTTTCATCACATCTTGATTGAAATCACTCGTATACCTAGCAGAAAGGTATTTACTGCGAATCGCCCAATCATCGCCACTTTTTGCAGCAATCCTCAGTGCTAGATTATGGGCACCTCTAGCAGACAATAAAGAGGTTTCAAGGTTGGCCAACCACGGATTGACGGATTCTACGTTTAAACGTGAGAATCCAGCTCTGTTCGTTGTATTGGACACTCGATCAGATACAGCTGGTGCTTCTACATATCCGTGTAGATTGCATTGCTGGTTAACCCAATAGTCATGCAGATAACCTTGTAGTAGTTGTTGTTCCGCGGAGTATCGTAATGCGGTGTCTGGCACCCATTCCTCAAGACCCTTTAAACTGATTTCGTATAAGTCTAAACCCTCGAACATCTCTGCCGATGACTTCTGTTGCAAAAAATTAAGTCTCTGTTGTGAATCACTACAGGCTGCCAAATAAGTTGCATACTTAAAAAGCTCTCTAGCTGCACATTTCTCCTTTCTTGTTTCATGTATCCCCACTATGTTTAAGCTTCCTAGCTCCTTACATGAAGGATCTTTGAGCACCTTTAAAAATCGTTGTTGCCGTTCATCGATTTGATCGTCAAAGATGTCTCCCCATAACGGGACATTGATGTCAATGAAATCGGCGTGACTGAAATCCATTCGGTCCGTTACACGATTAATTGGTATAGAAATCCAGCCGTCGTTGTAGTGGTAATAGTACCTCCTATCGTGTTCCCAAACCGGCTCATTAGAGAAATATTCTTCTAACAGAGACAGACAAGAGTCTCCTAACTTTTTCCTAGTATTGACGGGCGTGCACCGTTCGACGATGCGAGCCCAAGTTTCTTTTTGTGTAGTGGTAACCGGCAAAAACGGGTCTGGTTCGGGGAACACATCAAACCGTTCTATGTAATGTATGCGTTTTAATCGAATGTCCTCACTCTGGCCATGAACGGACAAACTTGCGAGAATGATCGCAACAAAGGCAACACCATAAATGTTCATAATCACGTCTCCCACTAGTTACTGCGTTCAGTTAAAGCTTTAGAACTCATTATAGTTGTCCTCGGTCTCGTGATTTCCCGCCTTGATGCCGACGGAGAAGAGGCTGTGACAAAATTTGGGTGGGACAGGTTCATACTTGCACTTGGTTTCACAAATACTAGCAACCATCAAAGCGTTGGAGGAAACACCAGAATCGCGCGAATCAAATCTACCAACGGAGTCGGATACAGTCCGAAGATAATGATCGCAAAAGCTAACAGAACCGTGATTGATAAACCTAACCAAGGTACACTAACGGACAGGTCCTCTTGAGGTTTTTCGAGTGTTCGAAATATAACTCGAACATAATAGAAGATTCCAAGTCCACTACCTAGAACCAAGCACACGACCAACGGCCACATGCCCTCACTGATTCCCGCCGTGAAGAGGTAGTACTTCGCAAAAAATCCAACTGTCAAAGGAATGCCAGCCAAAGACAACGCGGCAGCAATCAATACGGCTCCAGCCGCTGGCTTAGTCCATAACAGCCCAGAAATCCCATTCAATGTATCGACTTCCGTCTCACTCTGTGAAGACAAAGCAATGATCACACCAAACGCGGCGAGAGTCATCACAAAATAACTCACGAGATAAAACAAGGCACTCTCATACCCCAAAGACGTGTTCACTGAAATTAGGAATACGACGATCAGCAAATATCCCATGTGGGCAATCGACGAATACGCAAGCAATCGTTTCAAATTGTTTTGTAAAAGGGCTAGTAAGTTACCAATGACCATTGACGCACAAGCAATAAGCATGATCGCATTACTGATCGTATCGGAACTCAGAATGTCTGCTTCAATAACGTACCTCAATACGACTGCAAAGACCGCGCCTTTCGACACTGTCGCCAAAAACGCGGTTACCACAGAGGGAGCTCCGTGATAAACATCCGGAGTCCATATGTGAAACGGCACCAACGAGAGTTTAAACGCGATGCCACACCAAAACAGCGTGTTCCCAATAAGGAAAAGAATCTCTCCTTCCATTGAGCCGTCGGTGATATGAATCGATGAGAAATCTAAGTTACCTGAAGCTGCGTAAATGAACGCCATTCCCATGAGCAGTGTCGCGGTACCGACACCCGACAACACTAGGTACTTCAATCCTGCTTCTAACGGTGGTCGTGCGTGATCTGGATAAGCAATCAGAGCATACAACGAGATGGAAATCACCTCCAGTCCAAGAATTAACGAAGCAAAATGTGTCGACGCTGGCAGCATCATTGCCCCAAGAGTGGCTGCAAGTATCAACACATAAAACTCTTCAGTGAACTTAGTTCGACGATCTAAGAAAACTTGGGCAAACAACACTAGAACGAGTGTTGCCAATAAAAAGACGGCATTAAAGAAATACGCGATCGAATCAACTCTGAACAATTCAGTGATTACCACACTTTCAGTCGCAACGGCCTCATACACAAAGAAATGACTAATTAGGGTCGCGATTAGCGTCAATACGGTCAGACTCCATGCAACTTGATGTGATCGATGAATCGATACCCCTACCATCAGAACAATCAGCCCTGTGGTAAGAATCAAATACGGTAAACCCGCTTGAAACATACCCCAATCCATTACGGTATCACTTCCAATATCTGCACAAAACCATCGGATAGCGCAAGCACCGTCTGTGGATGAACACCGATCCAGATTAATGCGATCATCAATATCGCCATCAAACTCATCTCGCGCACACCAAAATCTTGCATTTCGCTAACTCGCGGGTTAAGTTCGCCTTGAAACGAACGTTGCATCAGCGATAAGCCATAGACAGCCGCTATCACGACCCCAAAGGTCGCCAACACAGTCAACACAATACTTTTGTTGAATGCACCAACTAGCACTAAAAACTCACCGATGAAATTCCCTAAACCTGGCATCCCAACCGAGGCGACGACAAAAAACATCGTTACCGCACCCATACGTGGTGCTTTTTGCCACAAGCCACCCATGTCAGACATCTCACGTGAATGCAATCGTTCCTGTAATGCACCAGCCATCATAAACAGTGCAGCCGTAGAAAACCCGTGCGCAATTACAGTCACAATCGCCCCTTGCATTCCTAAAGTAGTGAAAGAGTAAACTCCGACGAGGACAAAACCCATGTGAGCGATAGAACTATAGGCAACTAATCGCTTAAAGTCTGTTTGACTGTAGGCTAAATAACCACCATAAAGAATGCTAATCACACCAAGCAACATTCCCCAAAACCAAAAATCCTGCGATGCTTCAGGGAATAAAGTGATCACAAAACGAATAATCCCATAAGCACCGGTTTTAAGCAGGATGCCAGCAAGAATCACCGATCCTGCAGTCGGCGCTTGGGTATGAGCATCAGGTAACCAAGTATGTACCGGCACACTTGGTAATTTAGTCACAAACGCGATGAAAAAACCTAACATCAACAACCGCGCAATCGAATCCTCTAGCTCAAGACCCAGTAATGCTTCATAACTAAACGTTAGAGTATTCGTTGCTTCATAATTCACCCAAACTAAAGCAATGATCGCCACCAGCATCAACAATCCACTGATTTGGGTGAACAAAAAGAACTTCATTGCAGCATATTCTTTGTCCTCGTGTCCCCAAATAGCAATCAGAAAATACATGGGGATCAACATAACTTCCCAGAAGAAGAAGAAGAGCAATAAGTCAAAGGAAGAAAAGACTCCGACAACACCGGCCATTACCCATAGAACGTTGAATTGAAAGAATCCGGTTCGTTGTTTAGTTTCGGTCCATGATGAGACTACCGCAGCGACTCCTAGTATTGCCGTAAGTCCAATTAGTAGCAGCGACAAGCCATCAATTTGAAAAATAAGATTGATACCGAAACGCGGGATCCATTCAATGAACTGGTTAGCGTAAAGTCCAGACTGATCTGGACCACCTAACCAAACCGCGCCAACCCAAGCCGTTACCCCGATGAAGGTAAGTAATGAAAGCCAACGTGGGAGATTTACATGAATTCGCTCTGAGATCCAAGCAACTCCACCAGCTGCAAGCATCAACAGAATCAAGAGAAACACGTTCATCTTTTAAACCCACATGACCAGGACTAGCACAATCAATATGCCACCGAACATCGTGAAGGCATACCAACGAATGTGCCCGGTTTGCAGCATCGACAGGATGTGATGGAACAATGATGCAAAAAACTTGAGTGTCTTAAAAATGAGATCGACAATGTCATTCTTGTTCGTTCGGGTACGTGCGATTGTCACAAACGGCCAAACAATTAAGCGGTCATAGATCCAGTCGAACCCCCAACCGCTATGCCAATATCTACTCAAGATTACACTTAGAGAATTGTCCGTAATTCCCTTGCGAAACTGATCATCTTCAGATAATCGAAAGAACAAAATACCAAGCACGATCCCTAGCAATGGAATCAAGAAGGTTAACACTGGGACGAAATCTAAGTGTTGTATAACGTACAGCAACCCATGTGGTGCTTCCGTTTCATTAAACAGTTGTTTGGTAAACTCAAACCCAATCCAGCCCCCAAATATCGACAGCACCCCAAGGATTAAGAATGGCATGACTGTTCGAACTCGATTGGGATTCCACAGACTATCGGCTGAAATTTCATACGTTTTGCCGCGCGGTTCACCCCAGAAGGTGAGCGCGATCATGCGTACGGTATATAGAGATGTCAAGACGGCGGCGACAATCGCCCCAGTCCAAAATAAACCACCGTAGTTTGGTTCATCCCAAGCACCAAGCAAAATCGCGTCCTTACTGAAAAACCCTGCAGTGAGAGGTAAGGCGGCTAGTGCGGCAGAACCGATGAGCATCGCATAATACGGAACGGGCAGTATCTTTCGCAGCCCGCCCATTTTGAACATATCTTGCTCATGGTGCATTGCGAGAATCACTGAACCACTCGCAAGGAATAACAGTGCTTTGAAGAATGCGTGAGTTACCAAATGAAAGATGCCAGCGGACCAAGCTCCTAACCCCAAAGCAAAAAACATGTACCCAATTTGGCTCATCGTTGAAAAGGCTAGGACTCGTTTGATGTCCGACTGTACCAAAGCGGTGAAGGAAGCAATCAACAACGTGGCTAATCCCACTAATGTAACACAGAGCATTGCTAACTCGGAGAGTTCGAACATGCCTTGCATTCTTGCAATAAGATAGACGCCCGCTGTTACCATTGTTGCTGCATGAATCAACGCCGATACCGGTGTCGGACCAGCCATTGCATCGGGTAACCAAGTCTGTAGCGGAATCTGCGCTGACTTCCCTACTGCACCACCAAGAAGTAGCAAACAAATAATCGTGTTAACAGTTGTACTCTCATCCCAATTAGCGCGCGCAAACGCTAATCCTTCTTGGACGTCGAGTGTCCCTACTTGCCAGAAGATCAAAAATAGTGCAATCAGGAAAAACGTATCACCGACACGTGTTACAACAAACGCTTTTCGTGCGGCGTAACCAAACTCAGGTACTTTATGGAAAAAACCAATGAGTAAATAACTACATAAACCGACGCCTTCCCAACCTAGAAAGAGTAGTAGCAAGCTATCGCCCATCACAAGCATGAGCATCGCGAACACAAACAGATTCATATAAGCAAAGAACCGACTGTACCCCTCTTCTTCACTCATGTAACCGGTCGCATACCAGTGAATCAGGAAACCAACACCTGTAATTACTCCTGTCACAACAAGCGATAGTTCATCGATCCAAAGTCGGAAAGAGATTTCCATCGAGCCGACGCTAAACCACAACCATTCACTCGAAACTATCGTAGCATTGTCGTGTGCGAGGAATTGCCAAGCTACGTATCCGGTTATGACCGCAGCAATCCCTACGCTACCAGCACCTATCCAAGCAACAACGGATCGCGGTAACCGACCTTCGGTTAACACCAAGATTAGAAATCCGGCTAATGGTAAAGCCGGGATCAACCAAAGTGAAGTCATTACCCGTTCAACTCTTCAGCACGATCGATATCAAGGGTTTGAAATCGGCGTGACAACTGCACGACGAGTCCGAGTCCGACAGCAACTTCGGCTGCTGCTAAGGCTAATATGAACATGAACATGACTTGTCCATCGGGTTCTCCCCACCGAGCGCCAGCCGCAATAAAAGCGAGTGCCGCGGCATTCATCATGATTTCCAACGAAAGTAATACAAAGATGACATTTCGACGAATGAGAATCCCAAACGCGCCGATCAAAAACAAAATGATCGACAAAAACAATACATGCTCTAAGGGAATGTTCAAGACCGCATCCACTATTCTTCTCTTCTTTCGTCCAAATAGCGTCGACCTAAGTGATAAGCACCAACTAAAGCACCGAGTAGTAAAACACCAGCTAGCTCAACACCTAAAAAATAAGTAGTGAACAGTGATTCTCCCACCTGTTTTGGTGGAACCATGACGCCTTCGATTTGCGCAGCATTTTCAGTACCTAAGAAAGAAAGTCCGAAGACTCCAAACAGCACCCCCGACATGATCGCTGGTAACACCCACATTCCCGGTCGTAACCATTGACTCTCACGGGCAACTGATGCGCGCCCTAAATTCAGCATCATGACAACAAACAAGAAAAGTACGACTATTGCACCTGCATAGATCACTATTTCTAGCGCCGCGGCAAAGGGTGCGCCAAGCAAAAAGAAAATCGTCGCTAAAGCAAGCAGAGTTAAGACCAAATACAACAAAGCATGTGAAGCATTTTTGCGCGTTACGGCCAGAATCGAACTAGAAACGGCAATAGCTGCCGCGATATAGAACAAAAAGAAGCTCACTATAGGTAATTACCCGTAAAAATCACGGAAGCAGACTCTTTACATCAACCGGAGATAGTTCATTTTTGGCTTGGCCTTTCTCTTTCCCCTCGATAGTCTTACCCGCGACTTGCCAAAAACTATAGTCCGGGTACTTTCCGGTCCCATCAATCAATAAATGTTCCTTTTCGTAGACCATGTTGTTACGGTCGTACTCACAAAGTTCAAAATCAGGAGTGAGTTGTATGGCATAGGTAGGACAAGCTTCTTCACACATACCGCACATAATGCAACGAGAAAAATTTATTCGGAAAAACTCGGGATACCAACGCCCGTCTTCTTCTTTTTCAGTTTTTTGCAATGCTATGCAGTCAACCGGACAAGCAACTGCACAAAGATTGCAAGCAACACAACGTTCTTCGCCATCGGGATCTCTAGTCAAAATGATTCGGCCGCGGTACCGGGGAGCTTGGTACGGCATCTCTTCTGGGTACTTGACCGTTTCATTGCGTTGAAAAAGGTGGATAAAGACGGTCCACAACGTTCGTAATTGACTAAGCATAAAACACCTTTATTGCATCCACAATACTAGCGCGCCGGTAATCAAGAGATTGAGTAACGAGAGGGGAAGCAAGATTTTCCATCCTAATGACATCAATTGGTCGTAGCGAGGACGCGGAATAGCCGCTCGCAACAAAATAAAGAAATTGATCACGAGTAAGAATTTCAATCCAAACCATACGACTCCAGGTAAGAATCCGAACCCGTGCCAACCACCGAAAAACAGAATAACGATTAATGCTGAAATCAAGATCAACGAAAGATATTCGGCAGCCATAATTAGTGCAAACTTCATACCAGAATACTCCGTATGAAACCCTGCGGTCAGCTCATGCTCAGCTTCTGGTAAATCAAATGGTAAGCGATGAGATTCAGCTAGTCCGGCAATTACAAATATCACAAGTCCGACACATTGAGGGATGCAGAACCAAAGGTCTTTTTGCGCATCGACGACATCTTTCAGACTGAAGGAACCGGTGAGTATGACTACGCCGAGAAGTGAGAGACCGATAAAGACTTCATAAGTAACCATCTGTGCAGCAGATCTCAGTCCACCTAAGAGGGAGTACTTGTTGTTACTAGCGAGACCAGCGAGGAGTACTCCATATACCGCGAGCGAAGACATCGCGAGTACCCAGAGGATAGCGATATTCGAGTCGGCAATGATGAGGCCTGGTCCCAACGGCAAAACCACAAAAGCCATGAGCATCGCACCCGCGACAAAGATGGGCGATAGTACAAATAAAACACGATCACCGAATGGTGGTACCCAGTCATCTTTGGTAATCAACTTGATCGCGTCGGCAACGGATTGCAGAATACCAAACCAACCTACTCGATTAGGACCCAAACGGTCTTGGAAAAAGCCCAGCGCACGACGCTCCCACCAAACGAGTACAAGTGCTCCTCCCAACGCCCCCATAATGACTGGGAGAATTAGGATGTACGACCAATTAATGCTTTCGAACAAGACTAACCCTTTGCTATCAGGTTTTCGGAGGTTTTTGATTTTGCCACAAAGTCTGGATCGTGGTCAATTTGATCGAAGCCTACAGTAGAACCCATTTCACGGAACAAATTAGCCGGAACCCCTATCAAACCCGTAGGTAAACGAGTATCAATTTTTACTTCAAAACTTCCCGTTAACCCGGCAACCTTTGCGCCCAAACCGACTGCTAAACTGAGTTTTTCGACATCGGCTTGATTAAACAACACAAACGGGACAGGTGATCTTGCTTGTATCGGCCAAGAGTAATTTGACAGTTCCTCTGAACCAAACACTTGATGAATTGGAAACACTTTTAAAGTACTTTCACCTCGGCCATTGCCTGATGGCTTTTTACTTTCTCGTGGTAGTTTCATCTCATTTGGTTTGACGAGCCGCAAACCAGGATCACCACTGACTAATTTGCCACCAACTTCTTGTTGAAATTTAAACACTGACTGGTTGGAATTCCAACCTGGCGACCAAGTGTAGGGAATCGTCGCACCATTTTGGGTTCCCGGATTCAAACCTTCCATTGAATAAGAGAGTGGTGTATCGGGATCAACCTTGGTTTTTGGTTCGTGAATATTCACATCCGCATGCATTGCGGTCCGGCCACTGTATCGATGGGTTTGACGAGGTACTCGTAAGGCGCCTCTGATTCGGTAATCGGCCGAAGGAGCCACTTCTAGCAATTCCGCATAAGTGCTTTCAGCACATCGATCAAGTAATTCTTCATAGGTATTCCAACCAAGTGGTTTCGCCAGTTTCGTAGCAATCTCATTAAGCCATTTCCACGCTGACTGAATCTCAGACTTTGCCTCGAATACCTGGAAAAACCGTTGCGCGCGGGATTCATAATTCACCATGGTCCCCGATTGTTCAACAATGGTCGCTGCAGGAAAGACAACTGTAGCATGTTCGACGGTTGAATGTTCTAGATGATCAAGAACGACAAGTTTCGAATTCTCTAATGCCTTATCTAACGTAGCTTTGGATTCGCGTTGATACAAATCATTTTCCATCACAATAGCAGACGATCCAGCGGTAATCCTTGTCAAGGCAGAACTCAGGCTCACGTCCCCACCGAGTAACGCGACTCCAATGCTGTTAACTTCTGGTGGGACCACAAGTAACGAAGTCTTTACACCTGTATCGTTCAATTTCGCACACAGATGAGTTGCAGCATGAATCAAGTCTACACTTGCTAACCCGCTACCGGTTATCACTAATGGTCGTTTTGCACTACGGAGTGCTTGCGCAACTTGGTGTGCAAATTGCTGTTCGTCCGCAGTTTCATCAGTTAGATGATCGGACGCGGTATAAACAACATCAAGAATATCATCGACACTTCCGCTGAACGTGTCCTTGGCAATATCGTCTAACCGGGTCGCCGCTGGTGTCGCAATAAATAGGGGATTTCGTTCGTGTTGTGCATGATCCCGAACACCCGCATCTTGCCACGTGGGGATTGCCGCATTCTTCGCTAATTCCAGTGAAACTAGTCGAGTAGCTTGACGGACCGACAATGCAGTTCTCGCGGCTGTGTTCGAAATATCCTCACCAACAATAAAAATTGCATCGGCTTGCTCAACTTCTTGCAGCGTTGGCGTGTGAATCTCGTCACTCTGGAGAACTTTGATAATCGCATTCAAAATCTCGAGTTCCTGATCATTCACGCCAATACAAAAGTTCTCTTTTCCAACCAGTTCTCGGAGCGCAAAGTTATTCTCAAAACTTGCACGTGGCGAGCCGATCCCAATAGTGTGATCGTCGACAAGCGAAGCCGCTTGTTCTATGGCTCGATCGGGATCGCCGAATTCAAAGGTATCGTCAAATTCTCTAATACCAGCGTGTTTTATGCGCTTGGAGTGATTCACGAAGTGAGTCCCAAAACGCCCGCGATCGCACAGGAAATAACCATTGATTTCCGTGTGATAACGATTAGTAATTCGCCTAAATTCACCGTACCGTTCTGCCGGGAATACATTGCAACCGACACTGCAATGTGTACACACCGAAGGCGCAGTCTGCAGATCCCACTTACGAGTGTATGACTGTGCAAAAGGTTTATCGGTAAAAACACCAGTCGGACAAACTTCCACTAAATTTCCAGCAAACTCACTCTCAAGTGTCCCATCTTCAAAACGTCCGAAGAACATGCGATCACGGGAACCAAGTGCCGCTAGATCCGTTCCTCCAGCGTAGTCGTCGTAAAAACGCACACAACGATAGCAAGTAATGCAGCGATTCATTTCATGTCCGATAAATGGACCAAGATCTTGGTTTTGCCAAGTACGTTTCGGACCTTGGTATCGACGGAAAGAATGCCCGGTCATGACGGTCATATCTTGTAGGTGGCATTCACCACCTTCTTCACAGACCGGACAATCGTGTGGGTGGTTTTCCATTAACCATTCAATGACAGTCGTCCGAAAGTTTTCGGCTAACGGCGCTTTGAGTGAAATTCGCATTCCATCAGTGACGGAAGTCATGCACGCCATCATGAGACGGCCTTTCGTATCTTCCTCATTCGCATAACTAATCACCGCGCATTGTCGGCATGCACCGATAGATCCGAGCGAGGGATGCCAGCAGAAATACGGCAAATCAAGATGTTGAGAAAGTACGGAGTGAAGTAGATTTTCACCCTCGTTTACTTCATGGGCTACGCCATCGATAAATAATTTAGCCATGTCAGTTCAGTCTCAATGGTTCACTTGTTTTTGTTGTACGGACACGTCTTGTTTTTGATGTGATATTCAAAATCTTCACAGAAATACTTCAAAGCCGATTGCAACGGTTCGATCGCCCCTGTTGCATGTAAACAAAAGGTATTTCCAGGCGCGCCAATATATAGAGCATTTTGATCCAACAGTTCTAAATCCCCTTCTTCTCCTTCACCGTTTTCAATCTTTGCCAACAGTTGTTCGACCCAGGGCAAACCTTCTCTGCATGGAGTACAAAAACCACACGATTCTTGAGCAAAGAAGTGCTGTAAATTCCGCGAAAGATCAACGGGACAAATGGAATCATCCATCAGAATCATGGTCCCGGTCCCCATCCGGCTACCAGCATTCTGTATGGCTGCATAATCCATAGGAAGATCGAAATGTTCTTCGACCAAGAAATCAGTCGAAGCACCACCTGGAAGAATCCCGCGGAGTTTAAAACCATTCTGCATGCCACCTGCATGTTCATCAACGATTTCCCTTATAGGCGTTCCCATGGGCAACTCCCAAAGACCGGGTTTGTTTACACGACCGGAAACTCCGTACAGCTTGGTCCCTGCATCTTCAGTAAGGCCTAAATCTTTATACCATTGAGCACCATTCCGCAAAATCCCCGGTACATTGCAGAACGTTTCGACGTTATTCACGATGGTTGGTCTCCCCCACGCCCCACTCGCTGGTGGGAATGGTGGTTTTGAGCGCGGCTGCGCGCGTTTCCCTTCGAGAGCATTCAATAACGCTGTTTCTTCTCCGCAAATATATCGACCACCAGATGAGTGAATACGCAAATCAAGATTTACATCCGTACCGAAAATCCCTTTACCGAGGTAATTCTTGGCCTTGGCTTCCTTAATTGCTTCATCTAACGCGCGATAAGCATCAAAGTACTCGCCTCGTAAAAATACGTAGGCTTTCTCAGCTTGAATCGCAAACGAACCAAGGATCATTCCCTCGATGAGCAAATGGGGATTGAATTCAATCAGATAACGGTCTTTAAAAGTACCTGGCTCCATCTCGTCGCCATTGCATACCATGTACTTGTAGCCTGGTGTTGCGGGTTCACCTTGTGCAAAACTCCACTTCAACCCAGTTGGGAAGCCGGCACCACCTCTGCCCCGCAAGCCTGCTTCTTTGACTAATTCGATGACTTCTGTTGGAGTCTTCTGAGATAAAGCGTTGAGCGCTGCGGTGTAACCCCCATGTCGTTCGTATTCAGATATCGAAAGCGGTCCGGCCTGTTCATCAACTAGTCCAACCATTGGTTGTTTATCTTGTATGGACATTACGAGAACCTAGCGAATATTTCGTCTAATTGGTCTAGTTCAACCGGTCCGATCAACTCTTCATTAATTTGCATGGTTGGTGCTCGGTCACATGCTCCTAAACAAACGATGGGTAACAACGTAAAACGATCATCTTCAGTGGTCTCACCCATCTGAATACCGAGCTTTTCCTGCACTTTCTCAATCAACGATTCAGCTTTCATGATGTAGCACGAAACACTATCACAAATCATTATCACATTACGTCCAACTGGACGGCGAAAAATCAAGTTATAGAACGTCGCTATACCATCTAGTTTTGCGGCAGACATATCGAGCAGCCGCGCGATGGCTTGTAGACTCTCATCGGAGATCCAACCTCGATGTCGTTGCACAATCATGAGAGCATCAATCGCCGCTGATTCTCGATCCGGTAAGTGTGAAATTTCCGATTCGATCTCAGCGATTTCTGCGTCGCTCAAATTTGTAACTAAAAGCTCTTGTATCATCGATCGACGTCTGCCATCACAAAGTCAATACTCGCGATAATGGCAATTAAATCAGCAACCATAAACCCATTACTAATGAACGGTATCTGTTGCAACGCCGGAAATGAGGGGGTACGAACTCTTGAACGATACGCCATTGTGCCACCGTCGGAAATAGAATAAAAGCTCATCCAACCCTTAGTTGCTTCGACCAAAGTTGCTGACTCACACGGTGGTACCACGGGACCCCAACTCACATTCAAAAAGTGATGAATCAACGTTTCGATATGTTCCATCGTACGTTCTTTGCTCGGTGGTGTTGTCGCTCGATGTTCGGCCTTATACGGACCAGAAGGCATGTTTTCCGCACATTGACGAATGATTCGTAAACTCTGTCGAATTTCTTCGACACGAACAAGACATCGATCAAAACAATCGCCGTTGTCCGCAGTCGGAATATCGAACTCAAACTGCTCATAAGAACTATAGGGTCGTTGTTTGCGTAAATCCCAGGTATGGCCAGTCGCACGAAGGGAAGGACCAGTGATCCCCCAATCGAGACCTTCGGCGGTGTTATAAGCGCCTATTCCTTTGGTACGCCGCTGTAAGATTTTGTTTTCCATGACCATTTTGTCGTAATGATCCATACGCGCGGGCATGTAATCGCAATAGTCAGTTACCATCTCGTACCAGCCATCCGGTAAATCTTGACATACCCCGCCAATTCTGAACCAACTAGGATGCATTCGACCACCTGTGATTGCCTCAATAATCGAAAATAGTCGTTCACGATCGGCAAACATATAGAAAACCGGCGACATCTGCCCAACATCCTGTGCGAAAGTTCCATAAAACAGTAAGTGGCTAGCGATTCGAAACATTTCCGACAACATGACTCGGATAACTTGTGCGCGAGGTGGAACGTCTATACCGGTCATTTTTTCTAAGTTGAGGACGTAGGGGAAGTTGTTCATTACACCCCCGAGATAGTCAATGCGATCGGTATAAGGAATGTACGTATGCCAGGACTGCCGCTCCGCCATCTTTTCTTGACCACGATGGTGGTACCCAATATCGGGGACCGCTTGAACGATGACTTCCCCGTCAAGCTGTAAGGCCACTCGAAAAACCCCGTGTACGCTTGGATGGTTTGGACCGAGATTCAAAAACATGAAGTCAGTGTGTTTCGCTGACCGTTTCATTCCCCACTCTTCCGGAACAAACTTCAAGGCTTCTTGTTGTGCGTCTTGAAACTTATCCGACATCGAGAAGGGATCCATCTCGGTGGCGCGGGCTGGATGTTCTTTCCGTAGCGGGTATCCTTCCCACAACGGTGGAGTCAAAATTCGCTGGAGGTTTGGGTGTCCATCAAATTGAATCCCAAACATATCGTAGGCTTCGCGTTCATACCAGTTCGCGACGGGGTAGATGTGTTCGACAGTCGGTACATGCAAGCGTTGATCACTTAACGCAACTTTTAATCGCAGATCACGATCACCAGAGACTGAGATTAAGTGGTAAAAAACGGTGAACTCTGAATCAGGTTGATCAGCACGATGCTCACGAAACCGTTCATCAATAGCAGACAAGTCGAATAATAGTTCATACGGATTTTCGATATCGTTCTTGAGAAATCGAAGAACGTCGCACAAGTGCTCGGGTTCGACCCAAAGGTTTGGGATTCCGTCGACTGTTTCTTGATAAACGTATTCCTGGTCAAAGCGATTTCGCAGGGCTGTACTCACATCAGATGCATGCCCACCATCAACGCTAGCTGTGGCTGTATTAGTCAATGGCGCGTTTCTTACCTAATATGTCCTTGGATAGTGGCGCGGTGCCGACAGTTGTTGGTTCAGCAAGCGTGGTCACTTGCATTCTGTCCTCGTTATGTCGATCGCGTTGACTAGGTGAGTACTTGGTTACTTCCCCGGACTCGGTGAGCATCCACGAAAGTGGCCGAGGTGTGTTCTTAACAGCTTCTTGTAGCAGATTTAAACCCTGCATGAACGCCTCTGGACGTGGTGGACAACCGGGTACATATACGTCAACGGGTAAAAACTTATCCACACCTTGAACAACGCTATAGATGTCGAACATTCCTCCAGAATTCGCACAGGAGCCCATTGATACAACCCAGCGAGGTTCAAGTAATTGTTCATAGAGGTGCTGTAGTACAGGTGCCATTTTTCGAAAAACAGTACCAGATACCACAATCAGGTCAGCTTGCCGCGGCGTCGCGCGAATCACTTCGGCGCCAAATCGTGAGATATCGTGCCGAGACGTGAAACTTGTTGCCATTTCGACGTAACAACAGGATAAACCGAAGTTGAAAGGCCAAATGGAATTCGACCGTCCCCATGCGACTAAATCTTCTAATCGAGCCGTGAGAAAACTTTTTCCAGCTTCTTCGCGATAAACATCGTCAGCTGCCTCCATAGAAGAGTCGACTTCGGCATTTACCAAGCGCCAACGCATTCAGAAAGACTCCTGTTTTGCATAAGCTCGTGGATCCGTGTGCCGCGACTTCACGCCCCAATCTAGTGCGCCCGTTCGCCATTCATATAAGAGCGCGACCAGCAGAATGAAAATGAATACAGCCGTGGCGATATAACCAAGCCAACCAACTTCATTGAATGCGACCGCCCAAGCGACGATAAATATGGTTTCCAAATCGAAAATCACAAAAAAGATCGCGATCAGGAAAAATTCCACTGATAAACGCATATTCTCGGCTTCTCCGACCGGTACAATGCCGGATTCGTAGGGAATGTCTTGCGCGCGACCGTGTCTAGATTTCGAGCCAACAAACCAAGAAAATACTAACGTAATACCGAGGATGACAAAAACCGCGGACGCATAAAGAACAAACGGCAAGATGTCAAGATTCACTGCTGTGTTAACGGTGTCTATGATTCTGCCAAACGCGCGTTGTTGAGGATTGTAGACGTTTCATCGGAGAGTTTGTCTCGGTATATTTTAACTAGTGGAACTTGTCTGTAGATTAACGCATTACAGTGAAATCGAAGGATAATTTTTTTGTTCCGCAATACAAAAACGTGTACTTCTTACAATTTGATACTCAGATCATAAACAAGACTTGTTAATCAATGGATTCTGACTCCTTCGAAGAAACAATGAAAAATCTCATGAAATCCCGACCGCGATTGGTGTCAATCGCGTCGAGTATTTTGGCAATAAACGCGCTGATTCTGTTGATTTGGTGGGTTTTCAGTCCTATCGGAATCCAAAGTAATGGCGCTCAAATGTTTTTTATGGTTGTGTGGCTTGCTGTGAGCTATGCCATTTACTATGGACAAGGTTGGGTTCGATACGCGTTGATTTTCATGACAGTGGTGTTTGTCGCAGAAATGTTCAACGCCCGAGAACCTTTCTTTGAGTTTTTTGCAACAATGAGTTTGGATGAGAAACTCACAAAGATACTTTGTGTAGGATGTATTGTTCTGCTCTTTACGAGAGAATCTAACCAGTGGTTCAAATCAACACGAGCCACTCGTAAGTCTATTGAGAATGCACATAAGTCGCAAAGTTCTACAACGTAATCGATCGTTTAAATCGATGTATTTTGCTGGGTAACAGGATTATCTTTGAGATAGATAGACTGGTGAAATTAAACGATCTCAAAGCCCCGGCAATCGTTGTTCTGTGTGGCCTTATTACACCGTTTTTTTACTCACTTGGGTTTACTCACCTGACACCACTGTTCCAGATATCCACTGAAAGTCTTACAGCAACTATTGTGTTTAGCAGTGTCCTACATCTAGTGGTTGTAGGATTACTGACTTTGCTTAGTTTCGGGCTAGTAAAAATACCGATTATTCATCGCGCAGCAATATTCTCTGCGACGGCGTTGATGACGACTCGAATTTATCAAGTTGTATTTGCCGATGGAAATGAACTTGCGCTCGTTCAAGGAAGTACGTTATTTGGTGCTTGTTTTCTGGTTTATGGTTTTTTGTTCTTACGCGCACAAAAGTGAACTCAACAAATATGATTAGTACATGAAATCTCGATTAGTCTCTGGTTTTAAGTCCTAATGTCAAACGTAGATTTGATTTTCGGCGATTGTCGAGAAGAGTTGAAGTCGATTGAATCAGATTCTATTGACTTGATAATGACGTCGCCCCCTTACGCGAACAGACGTACTTCTTCTTATGGTGGAATCAAACCCGAAGAATATGTGGCCTGGTTTCTACCGATTTCGAAAGAATTGCTGCGTGTCCTAAAACCGACTGGAACATTCATCCTAAACATTAAGGAACCCGCAGTTAATGGGGAACGTCACACTTGTGTTCTTGAATTGGTTTTAGCAATGCGGAAACAGGGTTGGTTGTGGACGGAAGAGTTCATCTGGCACAAGAAAAACTGCTATCCCGGCAAGTGGCCTAATCGATTTCGCGATGCATGGGAACACTTGTTTCAATTCAATAAGCAACGAAACTTTAAGATGAACCAGGAAGCTGTAATGGTGCCGGTAGGCGATTGGTACCAAACTCGGATGAGAACTCTCAACGAGACCGATCGGATACGCGATACATCGAAAGTTGGGAGTGGGTTTGGAAAAAAAGTGGAGAATTGGTTAGATCGGGACATGGTATACCCGACAAATGTGTTGCACGGTGCCACCGAATGCGGTAATCGTCAACATAGTGCGGTATTCCCAAACTGGTTGCCTGAGTGGTTCATCGTTTTATTTACCGATCCAAACGATTTAGTTTTAGATCCTTTCGCTGGGTCAGGTACAACACTGTCCGTCGCTTCTAGATTAAATCGCAATGCGTTAGGTATCGAGATATTTAAACCTTACTGTGAGAATTTACGTGAACAGTTTATTACCGTCATTGACACAGACGAAGAGTGCATCCGTAACGGATGAAGAGATCCAAGCGTATGTAAGTGATCATATCGGAAAGTTTCACCTTAAACGAATCGAATCGTTAGGTAGGCTCAAACTTAAAACCTTGCTCAAACGCAAGAATCCTTACTTGTTCAAATGTAAACATATCACTGTGGTCACGGAACTTATTGGTGGCCTTCTAAATGCTCATTTAATTTCTCAAGAAGAAACTATTTTCGGAGACTTCTTGGAGGGACTAGCGATCTTTGTAGCAAAAAAGACTCATGGTGGGCTTAAATCAGCAGCGACTGGAATAGATTTAGAATTTTCAATTGATGATGTTAGATACATCGTATCGATCAAATCGGGACCTAACTGGGGCAATAGCTCTCAAATCAAAAAGATGAAAGAGAACTTCACTACTGCCAAAAGATTGATCCGACAAGGAAATTCTACAACTAGGATTATCGCAGTCAATGGTTGCTGCTACGGTCAGGATATGAAACCCGATAAAGGAGATTATTTCAAGTATTGCGGACAGGCGTTCTGGGAACTCATATCAGGTGATACTGAGTTTTACAAGAGAATAATTGAACCACTTGCTCACCGAGCAGAGGAACGAAACGTTGTGTTTCAAGAAAGATTTGGTTCAGTATTAAATAAATTCAGTAGCGAGTTTATGAACGAATTTTGCGATAAGGACGGTTTAATAAATTGGTCCAAATTGGTAGCTTTCAGCTCGGCAAAACAGAGTTTGCCGGGTTGATTTCATTGAAACTCTAAATACAAATGAACTGTTACCACGATCTTCTAAAAGGCTGCGATAAAAAGCGTCTTCCCTTTGGTTACAGGTGACCAAATTGGACAACAATAAACAGATTGGATGAACCGAAAAAATCTAAGACGTTGGAACCGAGGACGGACTCAATGAATAGAACAATCAAACACTTAATAATACTACTGATCGGCATTTTCTTGACTTTGTACGCAGCATTGACTTGGTGGGCAGAGGAAGAATCCGAAACTACCGAAGACGAGTCAGATTCCGAAGTCGAATGGACATACTCGGCTAAAAATATTCAACTCTTTCACGAATGGACGGAACAAGGTAAGCCCGATTTACCAACTTCAAAATTACCACCACAAGTCGTAGAAAAGTACGGTCTCGATTCGGATACCGTAGGACCGGAAGTTTTTTATAGTAATGAAGTACAGAACATGATGATGCAACTGATTCAAAGCGGGGAATGGAAACCAGAACCAGTGCGACCAACCGAGGATGAAAAATTCACACTAACTGAAGGCGAGTCCGATTCAGAAGTCGAATGGACTTACTCGGCTAAAAACATTCAGCTCATTAACGACTGGAAAGAACAAGGTTATCCCGGCATTCCAACCTCAGGATTACCACCACAAGTTGTAGAAAAATACGGTCTCGATTCGGATACTGTGGGACCGGAAGTTTTTTATAGTAATGAAGTACAGAACATGATGACCCAACTTGTCCAAAGCGGCGATTGGAATCCGGAAACAATACAAATACAACTGACCGAACAAGAGTTCGTGACAAGTGATTCACTAGGAATTTCTCGCGGGCCTGATGGTTTAGTTGAAATGCAGAATCTCTATGCTGAACATCTTGGGTTGGAAAGTTCCGAAGAACTTCCAGAAGATACACTCCTTTTGATAGAAAATTTTCACAAGGAAATTTTGGAAGCAGATGAAACAGTTATGAGGTTTGAATTCGAAGAAATTGAATCGTATCTGCTAGGACTTGAACACAGCGCGCGGATAGTTGAAGAACCACCAGAAAGTTATCCAAATCTCTCTGATGATGTCGAAATTTTGCCCATGGACCCCTTAGAAGTAATTGCACAACTAAGTGGGTACCGTTATAACAGGGATGAAGGATACGCTGAGTATGGACGCGGGAAAGCTCCCACTTATTTATTTCAAAGTAAAGTCGAAAAACTAACAATGGATAATGAGTTCAATAGTCGCTTAAGAGGAATGAACCCACTCAAACCCATCCCCTTAGACAGCGCCGCAGGAATCGCGATAACCGCGAGACTCGGTCCAGTAGACGCTGCCATTCTGCAAGCAGATTCGAACAATTACGTAGATAAACAAAGTAATTCGATCAGCCGTTTTTACTCCGATACGAATTTTGGTGGTAGTCTGCTGATTGTCGAAAAGGAGGTGGAGAGTCAAGGTGTATTTGAAGCCAACTTGACAGTTGCAGGCAACGATGCCCTGGTCGTTCCATTTCTGTATAGCGATGATTCCTAGACGACTAACCTCTATGCTTTCAAACAAAAAACGTCATACCGAATCTATGCTGATGGAAAGTTAGAAGGCGAAGAACTAAACAGATTTATTCAGTTTGGGAAAAATCTAGTCGAATACGAACCGGATTGATTGAACACTCAAAATCGTAGGTCAGTTTATCAATTTTGGATTTCTAACCAGGTGTGTGTTGAATAGAGCAACATCATTTCGAATAGCGGTTGTACTAATTGTTTTTGGTGCGATACTTTTCACGAGTCTAACCGCGTTAAAAGAAACAGCAAACAAAAAAACAGAGAACGCGTCTGCTTCAATAGTCGCTTGGACCTACGATGCAGAATTAGAACTGTTGCGAGCTCAATGGGTCGCAAAAGGATACCCCGACATTCCGACGACCTTCCTACCACAACAAATACTAGATAGATTCGGGATTGAAACAAAAACGGTAGGACCAGAGATCTTTTACAGCACGGAAGTGCAAGGCCTTATGAACCAATTCAGTCAAAGTAGTGAAAGAAGTACAGAAACATACATTGTAGAACCAACCGAGGAAACTATCGACTTTCTAAACTTCTTTTTCGGTTTAGAACACGAGGAACACTTTAATATCTGTGGTACTCTCGAATTGTACGACGACGAAGCTTGGCTTGAACTAAGAAATTCGGCTTATCCTAATGAGAGTGAAGCCGATAAGTTAGAAGTAATTCCCGACACAGGCTCGAATACGGATGACGAGATCAACAATCCCCGTTGATCAGGATAACTGTTACCTTCTTGAGTTATCTAAAAGTGAAAATTTATCAACAATTTTGTCTCTATAGCATCTGTGTACTCGTACTTTCTTCTGCTACTAGTAGTATCGGAAAGGAATCTCCAGTTCTGGATGAACCATTCGGTTACGATGTGTTACGGACGTGGGATGAATGTGTCGATATGGATGAAAATGGTTGGGTTGGAAACGACACAGGTGCGCTGTCATCATTAGCCACAGAACCGAACTGGACAATAAGTTACTTTCCGCCCGACAACCGCCGCAGTGAATTAAGCATTGTAACCGATCTCCTTGGACAATTACCCTTTTTACAACTAACATCACGTACGATGCACTAAACAATGATATTCCAGTTGAGGATATCGCGATGAACGTCCAAATGGAGGAACACATTCATGCTGCGCAAACCGAAGCACTACTAAACGTGTACGGCGCCACGAAAAAGGAATTTACTTTCTACGCTCTTCCTGATCAATGCATTATGGAAGTAGAAGCAAAAACACATATACAAGAAACAAAGTGGCCACTTATGTTTGGTACGCTACCACCGCTAATAATGGACGTTCCAGAAAAACCGGAAGGGTTTGATGAGAAACTTCCAAGATTGCGAGAGCTAACAAAAAAAGATATAAAAAAACACTTAATACGATAGAAACGATTGAGTATTCTTCGTTAAAAAAATGGTACAAAAACAACGTAAAAATGCCATCAAGCCCTATAAACAAATATTACAAAAGAGTAATAATAGATGCAGATGAGTAACATCCGAATAACAGCTTGGGTAAGTGGCTGTTTTTGCCTCATTTTGTTAACCGTGAGTGTTTTCTTGTGGTTAAGTCCCCCGCACACAAATCCCGCAAACCGCCCAACTCTATCCACTAATAACAGCCTCACTGATAGTCCAAACACAACAATTCAACCAAAGGCAGCAGTTACCACTCCTCAAACTACTGTTACACTGACCACTCCAGCGGTACCGCCTGCAGCTTATCCACTCGGGTCAATCGGAGAAGCATGCGAAGTGAGTGAATACCCTTCTAATGTTGAATTTCTCGATCTAAACACAGAAACGTTTCTTAGTCTCCCAAACTCGCCCTTCGATAGCGACGGCAACTGGAAGCAGCTCCAACAACCAAAATGCTGGACTGCGTTAGAAAACCATATGAAACCGATCAACCCCTACCTTTGGGGAAAGAAAGAACACACCCTTGAAAAACACCATGTCATTGCACTGGTACTCGTCGATAACCCATTAACCTTTGAACGCATACTGACAGATCCCGTAGAGGATTTTGCACGGCTTCAAGAAGCGCTAGCGCGCCCCGAATGTCGTCCCAAAAATGACACACCAACCAACTGGAACCTCAACGAAATCTGTCACGGTGACGCTATTTTCAACTATGCAATGTTCTCACGGTTTTGCTATGGTGAAGGAATCTTTAACCGGCCTAGCCCATATTGGGATGAACCCTATTCGACTCCAATAACTCCTAAACAAGAAGGAGGTAGGTGGATTGAAAATTTAGAAAACGCTTGGGTATTCCAAAAGTGTGAAGAGTTAGACCAGAATCTAAATTTACGGTTGCCGGTACACACCGAATTATGGCAGCAGATTCAAGCACTTCAGATCAGTGACGAAAACAATCGCTGGGGACCAAAAACCGTTAATGCAAAGTTGATCGAGCTAGCAGCTCGCCTAGGTAATGTGCCCGCCGGGCTGACATACCCGTTTGATCATGGTGATTCTGGGAGTCAACCATATAACGAAGAAGGTTATAAATACGGCCCACTTGCCGAGTGGTTTACCACTGTCTTTGAACCAGCCGAACTGTTTATCAAGCAGCCACCCAGTGTTGACCGCTTGCGGCAACTTATACCAATGTTTGGAAAAAACATTAAGCTCAAGGGGGTTTTGATCAACTTTGATCACGAAGCGCTAGCGAAACACTTGTGTGCCCCCCCCTATTACACGCCACCCTCAGACGAAGAAACTGCTCCTGAACCACCCAGTTGCCGTGCTATCCTGACCGATTTACGGCAAGAGTTTCATAACGACACCCAGACGTTAAAACTCATTGCCACCTTCGAAGAAGTTGCCATGCGCCTCGACGTCTACGAATAGCCACTAAAAAACACCTCATTGATTGAACGAAATACAACGCCTTAATACCCGATTCTGAGCTTTGTAAGTAAAAACTGACCCCGAACTTCAAAAACCAAACGATCGGTTCGGGCAACAACTTCCGATCATGGATCCTATGTGTTGTCGTTGTCACTGGGTAGTGACGCCGAAGTGACCGAGGTTGCGCGATTTTTCAACTATACGTATAATCATTGCTTAGATAAGTGCTGACTGACACCCTTCAGTCCAGAAAGCCGCTGAATTCTTGAACCGGCTAACGGTACGGTACTCTTGGCACGCGAAGAGCTCACCGGAATTTTCGTTCTACTGCCATCGCCGGACGGTGTAATACACACGTTCCACGATCATTTCACCCTCGTCATGCGGAACACCGCTGACTCATTTACCGACAAGTTTCAGGAGATCAAACAATGAAACTACTTTTCCACCGTCATACGTACCCCAAGGCTTGCTCACGGGTCATAACTATCCATCGCCACCGAGGGCTTTATCGCTTCCTAGGTAAGTTCTGACACTGATGGGGAGTACCACCAGCATCATGCCGAACCCATATCGCTAGCCAACGATGGGGTAAACTCTTACTGTTTAGGTGAAACACCACCGACACTAAAAAACCGCAAACTTTAGGCGCGGTATCCCCTCATGATAGACCTATTACAGAGCTTGTAGGCGTTTCGGCGCTGCAAGAGTCATCAAAATGGTGCAACTCAGAGTTTGAAATACTAACTATTCGAATAAAATAATTCCATTAAATCAAAATTACAAAAAGTACACAGCTAAGAGATCAATAGACAAACATGCAAACTCAACTTTCTGAATCTATTAATGCGTCAATTAAATCTGGGGCTGAAAACCTCAACGGTAGCTCTTTAACCTCAACCATAAATGCGCGGGACAAGTGTGAGCAACGCTATTCAACTCCAAGTGGATTACTCCACAAATTACTACACCGCTTCGGTGGTAAAACCATCTATGTCCATGATCAACTCTATTTGACGAGATACTATCTTTTGGGAGATGGTAGTGGGCAAGGTTTTGAAGTTTATGTCCACCACATGCATGCCGTCGATAGTTTTCGCTGGCTCCACAACCACCCTTGGCATTGGTTCTTATCTTTTGTGTTTCGTGGTTCCTATGAGCAAGACACACTCAATAGAGAGACTAGTGTAAATAGGAAACAAACCATTCGATGGTTTAATTTATTCCGTGGACTACACCGGTATCACGCGATCCGATCTCTTCCAAAAGGACATGCCTACACGTTAGTCATAGCACCACCAAAGATTAAAGACTACGAGTGGGGATATTGGGACGATCACACTGGGCGACACATACCAGACAACCAAATTGGTCACGAATCAGCACATATCGAGATGTTTGGTTCAAAGGTGCTGAAAGACTAGGTAAAAACTGCTAGGCAACCGGTCTTAAACCGAAGCACTTAAAGTTGTTTCGGTATCCGTTTCTACCATCACTTCATTGAATTCCAACTTGTTGTCTACGACATCTACAAGTATCGTACTCTTCGGAGTGAACTCACCAGCCAGCAACTTTTTCGCTAACGGATTCTCGATTCGTTGTTGAATCAATCGCTTTAGTGGTCGCGCCCCATACAAAGGATCGATTCCAGCTTCACCCAAAAACTCGAGCGCTAAATCCGACACTTCGAGTTGATATTCTTGCATCGCGACTCGATCTTTTAACCGCTGCACTTGAATGCTTGCGATCGCTCGAATGTGTTCAGCTTGCAAAGTGTGAAATACGACGATTTCATCGATTCGATTGACGAATTCGGGACGAAAGTGCCGGCGTACGATCTCAGTAACTTGCCGTTTAACCGCTTGATGATCCTGCATGCTATTGTCGACTAGCGTCTCTGAACCAAGGTTCGAGGTCATCACAATGACTGCATTTCTGAAGTCGACGGTTCGTCCTTGTCCATCGGTTAATCTACCATCTTCTAAGACCTGTAGCAGGATATTAAAAACATCAGGATGGGCTTTCTCGACTTCATCCAATAATAAGACGCAGTAGGGTTTACGTCTTACTCGTTCAGTTAGATGACCACCTTCGTCGTAACCGACATATCCCGGTGGCGAGCCAATCATTCTCGAAACCGAGTGTTTTTCCATAAACTCAGACATATCCAACCTAACTAATGCTGCTTCGGTATCGAATAGAAATTCCGCGAGGGCTTTACAAAGTTCGGTTTTACCGACCCCAGTTGGTCCCAAGAACATAAGTGAGGCATTTGGACGGGACTCTTCTGCTAACCCCGCTCTACTTCGGCGAATGGCATTCGCTACGGCGTTTACAGCTTCGTCTTGACCGACGACTCGTTGGTGGAGCTCAGTTTCCAATCGCAATAGCTTTTGTTTTTCGCTCTCTAACATCCGAGCCACAGGTATCCCTGTCCAAGCCGATACAACCTCAGCTATTTCGTCTTCTGTAACCCTAGTACGCAATAACGTCAAAGGCTGTTTCTCATCTTGTTTAGCAGATGCCGACATGGAAGCCTCGATCGCACGTTCTAGCTCTGGTATCTTGCTGTACCGAAGTTCCGACATTTTCATCAAATCACCGCGGCGTTCAGCAGCGTCGTACTCCAATCGTGCCGCTTCGAGTTGTTCTTTGATGTGATGCGTACTTTGCACCGACTGCTTTTCTGATTGCAAAATCTTGTTAAGATGATTCAATTCTTTTTCAGTTGCACGAATCGAATCTTCGAGTTCTGCCAAACGTTTCACCGACTGCTTGTCAGTTTCTTTCTGCAACGATTCACGTTCCATCTTCATTTGGATTACGCGCCGATCCAAACGATCAACAGCTTCCGGTTTA
Organism: Gammaproteobacteria bacterium; assembly: GCA_028819195.1. Lineage (GTDB taxonomy): Bacteria > Pseudomonadota > Gammaproteobacteria > Pseudomonadales > Azotimanducaceae > Bin55. Next base: position 56,196 of record JAPPMF010000005.1, read on the forward strand.
GAATCGATTTCCATCCGGATTCTGCTCGCTGCTTCATCTACTAAATCAATCGCTTTATCCGGTAATTGTCGATCAGTAATATAGCGATGAGATAACGTCGTGGCGGCGACCAGTGCCGGGTCTGTGATTTCAACACCATGATGCACCTCATAACGTTCGTTCAATCCACGGAGGATCGCGATCGTATCTTCGACCGTTGGTTCATCTAACTGTACGCGTTGAAATCTACGTTCTAACGCGGCATCTTTTTCAATGTACTTCCGGTACTCATCTAAGGTGGTCGCACCCACGCACCGAAGTTCGCCACGTGCCAAGGCAGGTTTAAGCATATTCCCAGCGTCCATCGCACCATCACCTTTACCAGCACCCACAAGTGTATGTAACTCGTCGATAAACAAGATCACAGTGCCTTCTAAATGGGCAAGTTCTTGTAAGAGGGCTTTCATACGCTCTTCAAACTCACCGCGGTACTTAGTGCCAGCAACCATCGCAGCTAGGTCTAATGCCAATACCTGCATGTCCTTCATACTCTCGGGTACTGTTTTGTTCACGATTCTTTGAGCTAGTCCTTCAACTACCGCGGTTTTTCCTACACCCGGTTCACCGATTAAGACTGGGTTGTTTTTCGTTCGACGCTGTAAAACCTGTAAGGTTCTCCTGATTTCATCGTCTCTTCCAATAACGGGATCAAGTTTGCCAAACTCAGCTTTTTCCGTCAGATCGATTGTGTACTTCTTGATTGCTTCCCGTTTTTCTTCGGCATCTGGATCGACAATCTTTGCACCTTTTCGAACACTCTCTATCGCCGACTCTAAAGCTGGCTGTTGTACGCCATTTTTACTCAATAGCTCGGCTAAAGCATGCTTAGCTTGAAAGAGTGCTAAGACAAAGAGTTCACTTGCAATGTATTCATCTTCTTTTTTTAGGGCTAGTTTTTCAGTGGAATTGAAAACAGCATTGAGGTTACGACTCATCACAATTTCACCATCGCCACCAGTTACTTGTGGTAATTTTTCAAGTGTGGTGGCTACATCTCGCTTAATGTTTTCGAGTCTCCCTCCTGCTACCGCGAGAAGGCTAGGAATGGTACCGTTCGACTGTTCTAGCATCGCCGACAGTATGTGGACGGGTTCTAAACTTTGATGGTCATTTTTGACCGCAATACTTTGTGCGTCTTGCAGCGCGTGTTGAAATCCTAGTGTTAGTTTGTCAAATCTCATATTGTCTTTCAGAGTTTTAATTGTCCGTAAATCAATATGAGGTCAGAATCAGAAAATTCAAGACCGGGGCACAGGACGTTGGTTTTAACCGAACGGAAACACTTCACGACTCGGTTAATCAACAATCATTGCCCACGATTACAATTCATTTACTACTCAAAACATCATTTAAAAAGACCTTATGACCGATGAGGACAAAACATCCGCAATCTACCAAGTTCCTGGTTTTAATCTTGGCAACATCGAACAAGAACATTATCAAGTCGAGGTCAAGAACTGGATTCGAAGAACGCTCGACGAAAACCCAACTTTTTGGAGAAAGTTCTGCGCTTTTACTACCCCGACCAAAAGCGAAACCATTTATTTTTATCTGCTCGGCATCATGATAGGCGTCTCATTGGCGTTGTTCTGTTTACGCTTGGAGCACGTAGTAACATAGCGAACTTGATTGTCGACATAGTGCAAAGACTGTTTACGTTTTTCCAGTAACAGTCACTTACAAACCGCTTGAAATGTTCCCGAGCAGTCTGGATTTGGACTCTCGCTGTTCATAAAATTGTGCCATTCGAATACTACAAAAATTAATGTCTACCTCAAAACAACTAGCTGAATCACTCAAAGATACATTCGATATATCGATGTACCCGCTCGTATCGAGCGTCTACGTCAAGGACGTAAACAAACCGGTGAATCGCTAACGGCAAGAAAGGATCACGCCCAATCCGTTAACGACTACTACGATATCGCGACCGATCTAGCCCAATGGGGATGGAGTCAATCTCTCCACTTCGCTCCAATAAAAAGCGGTGAGTCCACTGCTCAAGCGATTGCGAGACACGAAGACTTCATGATCGAAAGGTTGCAACTTGACAGTAGTAAACGAGTCGTCGATGTGGGATGTGGAATCGGTGGACCAATGCGCCGAGTCGCGCAACAATCTGGTGCCAATGTCCTGTTAATCAACAACAACCAACGTCAACTCGATCAAGCGAAAAAGCTGAATCAAGCAGCAAATGTCGACCATTTAGCAGAGTATTTGCATTGTAACTTTATGGATATGGGTTGTTTAAAAGAGAACAGTTTCGATGCAGCTTATGCAATCGAATCTACGTGCCATGCGCCCGACAAGATCAAAGCCTTCGAACAAATTTACCGAATTTTGAAACCGGGTGGTCTATTTTGGGGACAAGAATTTGGTCTTACTGACACTTATGACGAAAATAATCCCACACACAGATCAATTGTGACAGAAATTGTTGAAACGATGGCGCTCGGTGAAGTCTTTCACCTTAATCAAATCGCTCCGGGTCTGGCAAAAGCGGGTTTTAAAATTTACGAATGTGAAGATCTCGCGCTGAAATCTGACATTCCTTGGTATGCCCCGTTCAAAGGCGGATACGAACGTTCGTTACATTCGTTTCGCGCTACACCTCTGCAACGTTCAATCACCTTGATGAAAGCACGTTTAGGTGAAATTTTCGGTGCCGTACCGAAAGGAACAGTTGACTTAATTAAGTTCCTTGAAGAAGGTGCAACTGCGTTAATTAGGGCAGGTAAACTGGGAATTGTTACGATACTTTGCTGTTTTCTCGTTGAAAAACCTCGCTAGTTCAAACGTTCTTCAAAATCATGACACGGGTTCTATTTGAACAACGCGGGTATCGCCACCAATAACGCGAACTCGAGTCCCTTTCTTCATTGTGACCGACCCCTTTACCAACCACATTGTATCATGAATGAAGGTACGTGTTGGTCGACCAGCTGATACGGTGTGTTGGAGATCAAACTCAGTATCGATCATGGTTCCAATCTTATCATGAAGATCTACATCTGGGGCAGGATCCGTATCTCGAAAAAACTTAAAGTAGATCAAAGTAGCGATGGTTGCTAGCACGGCATAAGCTAAGAGATGAAAGATTACCCCCAACTCAGGGAAAAACCAAGCTATTGCCGCCATCAGGACACCTGCTGCAGCCGCTCCCAATAGGAATCCAGTAGTCCCGAGGACTTCAAGAATTCCTAGTCCGATTGCTACGCCTAACCATAGCCAAAACCAAAAATTAGTCATCTTTTGTCTCCGCTAGTCGTTTCTTCTTTTGCCATGACTTCCTTGAGCAGGTCACCGATACCAGCAACTGATCCAATCACACTTGAAGCTTCTAATGGGATCATCATAACCTTATTGTTTGGGGATTCAGCCAACTTACCTAGAGCGTTGACGTACTTTTCGGCGATGAAGTAGTTGATTGCCCGATTGTCACCTTCGGCGATTGCAGTAGAAACCATCGTCGTCGCTTTTGCTTCTGCTTCAGCAAGACGTTCTCGAGCCTCCGCTTCGCGGATCGATGCTTGTAACTCACCTTCAGCTCGCAGTATTTCCGCTTGTTTTTTACCTTCAGCAACGTTTATTGCAGCTTCTCTCTCCCCTTCCGCTTCCAGAATCTGGGCACGTTTTTCACGTTCTGCTTTCATTTGTTGTGCCATCGCATCAATTAGATCCTGTGGGGGCGACACATCACGAATCTCAATTCGAGTGACTTTTGTCCCCCACGGATCCGTCGCCTGATCAACTTTGTGTAAGAGTTCAGCGTTAATGCGGTCTCGTTGTGAAAGAATTTCATCAAGTTCCATGGAACCAAGGACTGCACGAATATTGGTCATGATCAAATTCTTGGTCGCGAGTTCAAGCTGGTTGACTTGGTAGGCTGCTTTACCTGCATCTAACACTTGATAAAAACAGATCGCATCAGTATGAACCATAGCGTTATCGGCAGAAATAACATCTTGAGTCGGAATATCGAGAACCTGCTCCATCATATTGAATTTTTTCCCGACATTTTCCAGCACTGGAACCAAAAAATTTAGCCCAGGGCTCAGAATCCGAGTGAATTTACCTAATCGTTCGACAGTCCAGTGATACCCTTGAGGTACCACACGGACCGACCGAAATATGATCACAATCGCCAGTAAGAGAAAACCGGCGGCGACAAAAAAACCTATGCCAAGTGTCATGTCCATTATTGCTCCTAACTTATTCTGATACCAATATTATCCACCGACCACCAAACTTCAACCGGAATCTTCTTTGTACCGCGACGAACTCACCCTTGATCATATACATTCAATTCACGTCGAAGTCGTATGAGATTTCGACGAGTCTAACGTCGACTGTCTTACTAGGTATTCTAGTTCCTAATGTTACTTTCCAATAATTTCGCCAACATTCTCAAACTTCAACGACGCAAGTCTGACTACCTAAAATACAATTTTCTTGTTATCAGTCTTGTCTTCGCGGTTGTCGTTCTTATTCAAACTAGTCTCGACTAACTCGGTTTGTGCACCCACAAGTAGGGTGTGCTGGAACTAAAACTATGGATTACAGAAATATTGGATTCGTTCGAGTGGGGATAGTCGCTCCTCGGGTACATCTTGCCAATCCAGCCGCGAACGCCGCGATCATCAAAGAAAGTTACAACAAACTCGTAGACCAAGACTGTGCGCTAGTTTTGACACCTGAACTGTCACTCACCGGTTATAGTTGTGAAGACCTTTTTTGTAATCAACAACTTCTCAACGATGCTAAATCTGCACTACTTCAACTAGTCGACCAAACTGAAGATTGCAGCTTGATTATTGGATTTCCACTTGAGGTGCCAGGCACCAACCAGTTTTTTAATTGTGCTATCGTTTGTGCTAATCAGTCGATACTCGGTGCGGTACCGAAGAGCGCGATACCTAACCATGGCGAATATTACGAACAACGCTGGTTCACTTCCGGTAAAGATGTAGACTTTTCTTGCACCTTGGGGAAATATTCGTTTCAGTTAACTACCAACCAGCTATTCAGTATCGGCGATTACGGCAAGTTTGGCATTGAGATCTGTGAAGATTTATGGATGCCAGCTTCACCGTCGATACAACAAACTACTGCAGGTGCTGAAATCATTTGTAACTTGTCTGCAAGTAGTGAATGGATTGGGAAAGTAGACTACCGTCACGCCTTAGTTAGAGTTCAAAGTGTTAAACATATCTGTGCATACCTCTACGCGAGCGCCGGTGTTTTTGAATCGACAAAAGACACCGTGTTTGGCGGTCACTTAGTTGGATATGAGAATGGTGAACTGCTCGGTGAGTCTAATCGGTTCGAAACTGAAACCTCACACTTAATCGTGGACGTCGACGTTGACCGCTTGAGATTTGAACGGAAACGATCGTCGACTTTTCCTGCTAACCATCTCATGAATCCATTAATCGTAAAAGCAGGACAAGGTGACCCGTTATCAAGAACAATTCGATCAGTGAATCCCAATCCGTTCGTACCGGCGAAGCTAGACGAAACTTGCGACACAGCTCCTGAGGTACTGAAAATCCAAACCGCGGGACTACTACGGAGAATGAACTCCATCGGATGTGAAAAGTTGATTATTGGTCTGTCTGGCGGACTAGATTCCACCTTAGCATTACTCGCATGTCTCAGCGCGCTTGAACAAGCAAATCAGTCATTATCCGCCTTAGTCGCTATTACGATGCCAGGGCACGGAACTTCTTCTCATACCCGAGAGACGGTTCAACAACTGGTTGATGCGACTGAGATTCAACTAAAAGAACTCGACATACGTGACGCCGTCGATGCCCATTTACAAATGATCGGACATAATGGTGCAGCCGACGTTACCTTTGAGAATGCCCAGGCCAGAGAACGATCGAAAATTCTGTTTAATCTCGCAAACCAATATAACGGGATTGTCATTGGTACGGGCGATTTAACCGAACTGGCTTTGGGTTGGTGTACGTTTAACGCCGACCACATGAGTTCTTACAACGTAAATGTTGGCATTCCAAAGACATTGATTCGTTATGTTGTTCGTTGGTATGCACTCAATCGTGCGAATGATCAATTACGCGAGGTTTTGTTGCGGGTTCTGGACACACCAATCTCACCGGAATTGCTCCGGACAGAGAGCGAGGAACTCACTCAGAAAACAGAGTCGATTCTTGGTCCTTTAGAGGTACACGATTTCTTCCTTTATCACTTTCTAAAGACAGGTGCAACCATTCATAAGTTGTTTTTATTAGCAGAAATCGCCTTTTCCGGGCGATATGACAAATCACAGATAAAGCAATGTTTAACAACTTTTGTAGATCGATTCTTCAATAATCAATTCAAGCGTTCAACGGTACCTCCAGGACCAAAAGTTGGTGAGATTAGTTTATCTCCACGTAGTGACTGGCGATTACCGGACGAAATCGCGGTCAATCATTGGAAACAAGAGATTCATGAATATTGATCACCTAACCATACGACTAGTCGCCGCATTAGTCGTCGGAATTTTTTTCGGTCAAGAAGCTCTAGTACATCCTAGTGCCTACCCATGTGGTAGAGAAGGTATTTGGATTCAAACACTCGGTTCCGGCGACCTAGATATTGAAGACGATCGCGCCGCCGAAAGTTACTTGGTATGGATCGACAATACTGCAGTGCTCTTAGTTGGTGCCGGTGAAGGATCAGGGACGCGTTTTAGTGAGACCGGGGCAGATTTAACTACCTTGGATGCTATTCTCTTACCCCGAACTTCGGTAGCACACGTTGCCGCGCTACCTTCGTTAATTGGTAGTTCTAGAAGAGCTTATCGTGAACGCAAATTAACGATTCTCGGTCCAACGGGAAACGATACAGTTTTGTCGACGTCTGACCTCATTAACCGTATGTTTGATCCTGACGGTCCCTACCCTGAACTCTCATCGATTTCTGACATAACGAATCCTTTTGGCTTCACGCTCAGGACCCAAGACGTGCTTGCTGTTGGTACTGAAACATGGAAGGAATTTGGAACCAACCAATACCTAGTGAGTGCCTTGCCCGTTAGACATCGTGATGCACCAACTTTAGCTTGGCGAATCGATTTCAAGTACGAAACGACAGCACCAACTACTACTGAGGAAGAGGGAGAAAACGAAAGAGATTGGTCTATGAGTACCGAACCCGCAAAATCTACGGTTTACTCTGACTATGCTATCGTTTTTGCTTCCGGGTTTAGCGGTGTCTCACATGCGTTCATTAAATTTGCAATGGATGCAGATGTCATTGTGTTTTCGCATGCACTTCCAGAAGGTGCAACCAGTCGTGCGCGTGAAAATTTCCTAGAACCGAAAGAAATTGGTGAAATCGCCGCAACCGCTGATGTTCGATTTATCATTTTAGGTGGCCGTGGATGGCGGACGTTTGGTAGAGAACTCAGGACCAAAGAGGTCATCGAAAAGAGCTATGACGGTACAATAATCCTTCCTGACGATCTAGATTGTTGGGGATTGTAAAACTCAATCACGCTAGGAGACTAAAAATATATGGGAAAAGGTGATTTACGCACCCGCCGTGGTAAGATTAACCGGGGCACAAATGGTAATCTTCGACCCAAGAAAAAGAATCCACCGGTATCAAAAGAAAGTCCGAACCCTGAATAACTGAAATCACCGCTTTGCACTCCTGCTTTTGATGGCGTGGCTTCTCATAATTTTGGTTTTGTGTCCATGACCGAGACTCATGATTTTCGACACGTTCAAGTTTGCTAGGAAGGGAATTTCCTTCGACTACAGCACTGAAACGCCGACAAAGGGGTTTAAGCAACAATTAAAACAACACTCATTCTTACGGGTGTTGTTCAATAAAAACAAGCAAATTGTCGCTCGCTTTGGGGAATCCACAATCACGCTCTATTGTCTGCGAATACCCATTATTCACTTAGGAAGACCGATACTGTATCTGTCCATTACGAATACTGAGCACGGTTCCACAGTTTCGGGCAAGTTTACGTTTTCTTACTTTGCGCGCGTAGTATTGTGGTTCAACGTAATCTTTTTCTTCTCGATGCTAGTCTATAGCATAGTACGCGCGTTGTCCGCTTACTTAAATGAGTTAGAATGGATTTTCTACTTCTTTGCCGTTGGAATACTCGCCTCAGCTTGCGTCCTGAGTTATCTGATCTTGTCTTGGATTCATTCGACCTGGAAAAAATACCAGACCGACATGTCGTTGATTGCAGAATTTCTCCAAGCTAGCTCTACTCAATCATCGGATTCTGGTAGTAGCGATTAATCAAGCAAAGTCGCACGTATTAGTGCGATCAATTTCTTTTCGTCGTCTGCGACACTTTCTTGCCATTCATCAAGATAGTCGGCCAAAAGACTTTCGGAATTCGGTAAAAGTAGAAACGTATTCCAGATTTCTGGAAACTGTTTGAATACTGGGAGTAATCGATAGGCAACTACCGCATTTGATACGCGATCGTGACTCAACATATTCGCCCGGAGTTCATCCTCTTTTTCTGACAACCAAGTAGGAAAATCTTTAAGGCTATCGAGAATTTCTATAGATTCAGCCCGATAATCGTCTACGTATGAACGTAATTCGTCTTCAAGGGTGCTGTGTAGCACGAATATTGAGGCTAGCTCGCAGAAAGATTCATGTAACCATTGGTTCGCTGATTCTGTAGATCTTAAACGGTTGTGATCAGAAATCACATGACAAAATTCGTGCGCGAACTGATACATCAGTTGCGGTCGATAGTCTTGTGGGGTCGCACTCAACAACACGGTATCTGCTGATTCTCCTTGAGTCCGGTACAAAGCTATCGGTCCCTCCTCAAGATCGTAAGTGACTGTAATCTCAATTAGTGGTTGATCTTTCATATGGGAATAGATTGCGTCAGCGGACTCGTGTAATACCGCTAGTACTGAAGAACGAACTTCAGCTTGCCAAGAATCGTCTAGCTTGATGTACAAACCATTTCCAATTCGTTCGGCTAGTGGCACGAATTGGGGAACAGGTACAACTGTTTCTATAACTTTGTCGACAACCACTTGTTCTATCATTCTCGAAAACGTACTCGTCAAGGAAGTTGATGGCAAACCTTGCTGGTTAACTATTCGAATTAATGGAAGTGAGGTAACATCCTCTACCGGTATAGTGATTAAATTCTCTCGGTCCAAATCAAGTGTTTGAATGACTGAATCATTCACACTTTCTCTTATGTCGACACACCGCACCGACAAACTACAAAGCAATATCAGAGCCGTAATTAGTACTCGCAAAAAGTTTGCTAGTAAGTCGTTCATCTCGTAATTCTTTACTGACTCACAATCTATTGAAGGCCTAAGCCTATTTGAGATTCTAGTTTAAAATTAACTTCGACATTAGAGGAAAATACCAGACTACTACGCGACATTCCTAGGTAGATATAGAAACTATTCTCGCATCCGCCACTAAGAAGGAACACTCAATGCTGATTGTACACTATGGACATGGCTACCACTTCCGAGACTAACACTCAGCATACTCAAGCCGAATTCCGGATCAAGGCTAGCAAGCGAAATTTAGCGCTAGCCTTTCTGTTAATCGTGAGTTTCATGGGAGCTGAAATTGTAGGTGGGATCCTTTCTGGTAGTCTTGCTCTACTAGCTGATGCAGCCCACATGGCTACCGATGCTGGTGCGATCTTACTCGCCCTAATCGCCATCAATATCGCCCAAAGAAGTGCCACGAGTTCACATACTTATGGATATAAGCGTTTGGAAATCTTAGCTGCACTAGTCAATGTTCTTGCGCTGTGGGTCATTGTCGGAGGAATTCTGTTTGAAGCTTGGAATCGCTTCCAAGACATTTCAGACGTCGATGGTCGATTAATGCTCATTATCGGTGTAATAGGATTGTTTGTCAATATTGGCGCAGCATGGATCTTGCGACACTCCGCCGAAAAAAGTTTAAACGTTGAAGGAGCCTTCCAACACGTCCTAGCTGATTTGCTTGGCTCAATTGGTGTCGTCGTATCGGGTTGTTTGATTTGGGCATTCGACTGGAATTTCGCTGATCCAATCATCTCGGTGATAATCGCTATTCTCATCATTCATGCGAGTTGGGGACTATTTTCAAAAGTCGTGCATGTTTTGCTTGAAGGTGTACCAAAACACATCAATATCGAAGAACTTTGTTCGAAGATTGAAGCAATCAGCGGGGTATACTCACTGCATGATGTTCACGTGTGGACTTTAACACTCGGTAATGAAGCGTTTACCTGTCACGTTTTGTTGGATCCAAGTTTTACGGGTGAACGCGACACGATCTTACATGAGATACGTACACTCTTGAGAACGACATACGATATCGAACACATAACGGTACAGATTGAGAGAACAATGGATGAATGTCCGGAAAGTAGTGCTTCAGCTTCGTTTTTACAACCCAACGAAGTTTTACCATCTTGAACAAGAACGCGCTTGGATGAAAACACCGCCGGCCTGTTTATGATTTTTCATTAAGTCTAGATTTGTTTATCGACTTGATCACGTTTGTTTCTGGATGTCGCGAAAACGTCCGAGTTGTCAACGGTTGGTTAATCTACACTTACAAGTTCACGTAGACCAACAATATGTTCTTGAAACCACTCTGCTACATTCAGTTGTTCTCGGGCGCGAACTAGATTCTGCTCCGGAAAGTCCGTCTTAAAGTATTGACTTCCACTCAAATGATCGGTAAGGAAACGTGTCGCTAACATGAGGCTCATGTAAACCGGTGCCTCTGCAAACTGGTCTATCGATGACTCGCTGGGTAGAGTGTAATACTGAAAAAAACCACTACACCCGTCCTGCATTCTTTGCTCTAACTCACTCGACCAAACTCTACCTTTACTACCTGTCGTCACAATCGATCGCAAAAGATCACCAAAATCCCAAGCGGGTTGTCCCCACATCACGGTATCAAGATCAACAACCTTACAAAGTCGGTCTGATTTAGGATCAAAGATCAAATTGTCGACTTTACAATCCCCATGAATGATTTGTTCTGGTGAGTGGAATTTGCCCAAACCAGACCTCATTTCTCGCAATTTATCGAGTTCTGGAAGACTTGGTTGTTTTGAACAGACATTTTCAAGTTTGCTCGTATAGTGTTCAAATCGATGAAAATGTTGGATTACCGGTTCAAGTGAAATCATCTGATTCTGCAATCGAGCCAACATTTCTCCAAACGCTAATCCAGCGGTATAGCACCACTTCCGAGGTAAAACGTTGAAACTTTTACCCGGACAAAATTCGGTCAGTCTCCAAACCTCGTTAATTTGGTCTATTGCAAACGGTTCGTCTTTTTGAGTCGGAATAATCCTGGGAATCAAGCTCTCCAATACGGGTGCGATCTTTTGGTAGTTTCGGACAACGGCTTGTGGATTGTCGAAAACTTTCGAGTTAATTCGCTGTAGGACAAAGTTGTCGTCGACTCGGTAGGTATCATTGATCAGTCCGCTACCTAACGATGCTACTTTCCCTGTCAGGTGCCACGCACGCAAGACACTTTGAGGTACTTTAGTTTCGCGATCGGAACGCATGAGCGATAGGTAAAGTATATTCTCCGTACGGTTGTGTCAGGCGGTTAGAAAATTCTGTCCGATTTTCCGCAATATCTGCAAGTACCGCCAGCGCGTTCGAGACTTCTCGAAGTTCTTCTAAGTCTGGATATTGCACTACCATTTGTTCAAACACCTTATATTGTTTTCGCCAACCACTAATCCAATTGGATAGATCTTCTTGTTCTTGCAAATCTTTGAGACATCGCCGGGTAGCTAGACTTTCTACCGGTAACCGATCAACCACTCGATTCAATTTTGTGAGGACGTTGTATGGTCGAGGGACGTCGCTTGCCAGTTCTTCTGAATTTCTGGCGTGAATACCTTCTAGGGTAAGATGTCTCGTGTACCACTTCACGGGTTCAAGCATTTCGAACAACGGCTCAAGCTCTTGACACGGGTGCACGTCTTGCATCGAGAGCAGGTCTGGAAACCCAATTTGCTGCAAAACCTTTAGGTGAACCGTCAGGCGTTCGTAAACGTCAGCGATCCCCATCACACTAACTTCTTTTGCTGACCAAAACTGCTCAGCTATTACTGGCATGCGTGTCCAAATTCGCTTGTGAATCAGTTCGCTGTTGACTAATTCCGACCACATACATGCTTCGCCGCCAAGAATGTCGCCGTTTTTACGGTTTACTAGCGGTGGAATAGTTGCTGATTCCTCAAAGTGTGCAATATTTTCTTGAACATAATGAAAACTAGGTGCTTGCAGTTTAAGGGCATCAGTGTCTGCCCATTCTTTGCTTCCTATATCTGGACGATATCGATAGTGCACTTCGGCAGGGTAATTCAAATCTAGGTAATAAGGAGCTGAAACCAAAGTCCGGTATCCTAAACCGACACTTTGGTCGCGCGCTGCACGACCGCGCCAAGCTTGCACCACAACATTACTAGGTAGAGACTCATGGAGAGAATCGTCCCAAACAATTGGGGTTCTACCTTTTTCGTGTAGCCATTCAAAAACCGGTTGTAAAAATGCAGTTAAGAGCTCTTGTGGTTCGGTTATGCTGAGATCCCTCGCCCATTCCTGTACTTTCCTGGATTCATTCCACCAGGTGAAATCAACTTCGTCCCCCCCTAGGTGGATGAACTCATCGCAGAAAGTTTCTACTACCTCAGCCAACACATCGAAAACGACATGCATTAGTTCAGAGTTGCTAGGATCTAAGCAAGCTTGGTGAGGTCCGAATTGCTCACACTCAGTTGCTTCAAATGGACCTAATGCCCATTCCGGATGTTTTAAAAACCAACTTGATGTATGTCCGGGCATGTCTATTTCGGGAACAATACGTATCGCCCTATCAGCAGCATATTCGACTAATTCACGTAACTCGGTCTTGGTGTAATGCGAGTTGGACACTAATTCGGGATGTCTGGTACAACCAAAGCGAAATGCTTGATCGTCGGATAGGTGCAAGTGCAGTACATTCAGTTTAAAGTAATGCATGAGGTCCAGGGTTTCTCGGAGTACCGATAGCTCGATGTAATGGCGTGCGACATCGATCATGAGACCGCGCCATTGAAAAGTTGGCGAATCTTGGATCTCGCATTCTCGAATTGCACCTTGAGGTGAAGTCAGTAACAATTGTTGCAGGGTTGAGATCCCGGTGATTGCTCCCCATTCTTCAGGAGCAGAAAGAACGATTGAGCTGTTCTTTATAACTAATGAGTAGTCGAAGTTGCTTGCGAGATTCGGTGCGAAATGACCGAGTTGAGATTCGATTTTGCATTCGAAAGAACATCCTGCTAAATGCAAGGCTTTGATCGCCTTTTGAACACGTGTTGAAGGACACGAAATAACTTGACAGGACCCCGACTGAACATGAGATTCCTTACTACCGTCTTCGAGCGATTTCGGTTGGGGTAACAACTTGAATAAGACGATAGGAGAGTCCTGAGGGTTCAACGCTCTAAGATGCTTCTCTCCCAATCGATCATGCGAACGGTGGCTATCCCTACTTCAAAGCCCTTATTTTGATCGTTCGATTTGGTACGAGCGAATACTTCTTCGATGGTGTTTGCAGGTAGGATCCCGTTCACAATGATGATAGAAAGATCCAAAGACACGTGTGTTAGTCCGGTACTACAAGCATTCAGAATCATTTCAAAATGCTGTGTATCTCCTTTCAGAAGGACACTGAGACAGACTATCGCTTCCAATTCTAGGTCAGTCGTAGCTAATGCTTGTGCTGCAATGGGAAATTCATACGTACCAGGAACGACATGTTTCTGAATATTTGCTCCCTGTTTTTGTAACACTGTTTCGCAAGCATGAACCATACTCTCAACGAATTTTTCATGCCACGAGGATGCCAGAATCGCGACGTTTGCATCTTTCACCTTAGGAAGATTCGTCGTGTTGGGAACAAATGTAGACATAAAGAAGGATCCTTAATCTGGCGTCAACTCCATGACATATCTTCCGGGTTCGACACAGGTAAAACCACAGGCTTCAAGAAATGAAACAGGTTTATCGAACTGGGCATGTGCCGTTCTTCCTCCTTTAGATTCAATCAATCCAACCGCGTGTAAAACCATCCAGCGACCGAGTCCTTGTTTTCGGTATTCCTTGTCCACGGCAAACGATTTTACGGTGAAATTGAATGGGTCACTTTGTTCGATCCAATAAGCAGCAATTACGTCGCCGTTATGTTTCGCGATTCGAATCCAGTCTAAATCTTCTTCCGTAATTGAATCTCCTAGCAACTCCGTCGGGCGTTCGCACCAGTAAGGCCGAAAGATCGGGTAATCTCGTGGAGTCACGTTGCTACACCCCTGCGCCGATACGTTATCTCCAGATCACCGACAATCCAAAGATGAAAGATGATCAAAGATTTGTACCTCTCATCGCCAATACCTGTTCTCGCAATTTTGGGAGTTCTACCTTTGAACCTTCAATCGGTGCTTCGAGTTTGACTTCCAACGTCGACCACAGTTTCAAACGACCACGCCAAAGTCCTTTACCGTGATGGGTGAACTTCGAACCCCAAAGACCGCATAACGCAGCGGGTATCACCGGTATAGGGTTGTTCGTGAGGATCTTCAGAGTGCCTGGTTTAAACTCACCGATGTCTCCATCTGGAGTCAACCTACCTTCGGGAAAAATACAAACCAAATCTCCCGAATCTAAGGCTGCTCGAATATCGTCAAAGGCTTGATGGTAAGTTCTTGGATCTTCAGATTTAGGTGCTATCGGTATAGTTTTTGCCGCGCGAAATAAGTAGTTGAGAACCGGTATTTTGAACACCGTTTTAGCCATCACAAAGCGAATGGGGCGACCAATCGCCCCCATCAGTACCAACGCGTCGATGTAACTCACGTGATTACAGGCTATCAAGGCCGCTCCACGTTCCGGTACAAAACTCAATCCCTGATGGCGAATTCGATACAAAGTGTGTGAAAGAATCCAGACGACAAATCTGAGAGTAAACTCCGGTACTTGGACAAAAATGTATAACGAGACAAATATATTGAGTACCGCCATAAACAGTAACAGCGACGGAATACCCCAATTCAGAACTGTCAACCAAAAGATTGATATACCGCCCACGAAGATGGCAAGCATAATTGCATTCAGCATGTTGTTCGCGGCAATTACACGCGCCCGACGATCAATCGGCGTACGCGCTTGTATCGTCGTTTGCAGGGGAACGAGATAGATTCCTAAGAAGAAACCGACTAGCACAATATCTACTAGCACTCGTATTGACGAAACACTGGCCAAGAACTCGCCCGCGTTGCGTAACTCATTCTGTATTGGGATGGACTGGATGGCGTAGTACAGATCGATACCAAATATACTGACGAAAATAGCTCCAATGGGAACTAACCCAATCTCAATACGTCGACGGGACAACTGACCACACGTAACTGATCCAGCCGCAATGGCTAACGTGGTCGTCGCCAAAAGTAATGAAAAGACTCCCGAATCGCCATACAGATGATCTGTCGATAATTTAACAAATTGTGCAGTGTACACTGCACCAAGTGCCCAAAACCACGAAACTCCTAAGATCGATTGAAAAACCGCTTTCTTCTCGGTAGCTAGACGAAATACCGACATCGCTTCAGATAGTGGGTTCCACTTAGGTGTACCTTCATAAACTGAGGGAGCTTTAGGAACAAACCAAGCAAAGATTAAACCAGTAACTGCTGCTACGGTAACGAACACAGCCAGCGCCCACGGGGTATTCACATTGGTCGAATCGCTAGATCCACTTTCCGCTAAGAGTGGCCCTAACACCAATCCCAATAAGATCGCGACAAGAGTACCTCCGGCTATTAAAGCGTTACCACCTGTTAGTTCAATTTTTTTCAGATGTTGGGGAAGAACAGAAAACTTTAGTGGACCAAAAAATGCCGATTGCGCACCGAGCAAGAATACAACTGTCAAGAGTAGCCAAGGCTGCTGTGTGATTAGTGCCCAAACAATCAATCCTGCGATGATAAGTTCACCGACTTTGACGAACCGAATAAGCGTAGACTTTTCAAAGTGATCAGCTAGTGTCCCTGCGGTAGGAGAAAACAAGAGGAAAGGTATCGACAACAATACTGTCGCAAGATTGTTAAATGTATGAATCTGATTGTCAACGAGTAAAGGCGACGAAGCAAAGATAACAAATAGTCCAGCTTTAAACAGGTTGTCGTTGAAAGCACCAAGAAATTGGGTACCAAAAAGTGGCAAGAACCGCTTTTGTGATAATAAATTGAACAGTGAGGGTTTGCTCATGGCTTGATTATGACCAAATTTAAGAGTTAATCTTAACTATGATCAATTTATATAGTTGTTCTCGTCCTTCATTAAGTGCGGCGATAACATCCTTAGTTAACTCAATGTTCCATTGAGAGAAATGCTCTTCAAATACCTCCATGCGTATACCCATAACTTATACTTTACTCTATAAAAAAGTCGTATGTTCTACTCCTCTAGATTCTTGTACTTCAATCCTTAGTACAGGATCTGCCAGAGTTAAGTCTGAAACTATTCACACAAAAAATTCGTTAGGTAGGCGTTTTCGCTCGCATCCAACTCGAGCAGAGTATACCTACCCAGACTCAGCAATAGTAATAAGTCCTTTCAACTGAACAAATTTGTCTCGGAGGTTTAGTAAGTGGTCATTGCACTTGTGTGACGAAATTAGCGTTTATCTAATCTATAATTCTACCTTGTCTAACACCAAGGAGCAAAGTTCAATGAAATCCTATATTTGCCTAATCAGCGCGCTGGTCATATCACTACCCTTGTTCGCACATGACGCAACCAAAGAGTCAGAGCAGTATTTTCAAAGCAATTGGTACTTTCTACTTGAGGGTTCACACTATACCGAAAATGACGACCGCGGCGTCGGCGAGGGTTCCGGGATACGTTACGGCGGCGGAATTCAGTTCAACAAAATTTTTGGACTGGAACTTGCCATTGACCATGTACCAGAATATGAAACCTCGTACGAATTCGACGATGTGCGCAGACGTGCGGGAAAGTACGTAGATAAGGCAGAAAACCATGTCTATAGTTCACTGTTATGTACCTTCCGAGTACCTATTGACGAAACAGTGGATTTTGTTTGGAAACTTGGACTCAGCAGTTACCGCTACGACCTCTTCATGGAATTCGAAAACGACCACCGGACAAACAACGGCGAGGACGAATCTAATCGTTCGACATTGGGTTACAAAAAAGACGAAAGTGGTGTCACTCTTGCCGGTTCTGTTGGCGTGGAATTCCCCTTTGGAGGCAGTGAAAACTTGTCGGTCGAAGTATCGCTAATCCGTCTTCTGGGAGACGACTCCGCTGGCGCTTCACTTAACGCTGGATTGAAATTTTCCTTTTAACAAGACTCCAAACTCGTGTTGTGAAACGAGTTCTTAACACATGCCTAGTCCTTACCATGGTAATGATTTCGTGTGCTTACGGTGTAGAAGAAAGCGAGAAAACCGGTAAATCATCTAAATGGTACCTTGTTGGCGGACTACTACACTACACTAACAGTAGCGACCGCGACGTCGGTGACGGTCAAGGAGTTCACGCTGGCGGTGGTATTCAATTCACCCGTACATTCGGCATAGAACTCATCGTCGATTATGTACCTGAACATGAACCTGTTTCACCACAGCAAGACCAAGCCACTCCTATAGGAAGTGGTCCCAAAGCGAAAAATCATGTCGCCAATTCTTTGACGGGCACAATTAGGACTAACGTCAGAGATACTTTAGCGATAGTAGGTAAACTCGGAATCGCTGGGTACAGGTATGACTTAGATGAGGAAGACGAAGGTGGTGTTTCGTTCGTTGGTTCAATCGGTATTGATGTACCTCTTGGCGAATCAGATGATTGGTCTATCGAAGTGTCAATCACACAGTTTTTTAGCGCCGAGACTGATGGTACTTTATTGACCGCAGGTTTGAAGTACAGATTCTGACCAAAATCCACTTGTTGGGTTTAAAGTATTAGACAAAGCAAACGTATTAGATACTTAAAATTACGTTTACTGTATTTACTGAACCGATACATCGTCTATATCGCTACACAAAACGAAGGATTTTGTGTTTAGATTCGTTAAATCAAATAGTAATGTTTTTTCTACTTTCGCGAGGAACCATGTATGAAAACAACTCACGCAATTTGTCTCTTTATGATCCTATTCACGTTAGCTCTTGCACCCGCAGCTTGGGGTCAGGAAAAAGAAATAAGCGCATACTCTGAAATAAAATTGAAAGAAGGATCTTATACTGAACTATTGGATCCGATCCATAAAAATATCACGGATTGGATCCATAAGGGAGTCAATATCAAAGAACTCAGAGAATCGACCGAAAAGTCGTTCGAATTACTCGATCAAAATGATAACGGTCGTATCACCCTCGATGAAATCGATATTGATTTCGACGAAGTCCCAAAGGAAGAAATGCGATCCGCTAAACAGCGCATGACCCTTGCCCAGCAAAAGTTCTTATCCTGGAACCGCGAAATTGACCGATTTGAAATCAGTGATACGAATAAAGATAAAGTGCTAGACCGCAAAGAATACGAAACTAAAGATAAAACCGTCCGCACTCACTTGCTGCAACTTGGTATCGAAGATCTGGATCTAGATAAGAACGGCAGTGTTGACCGCAAAGAATACGCCGCTAACCTCGACGCGTTAGAAGAATTGGACGAGGATGGCGACGGTTTCCTCTCAATGCAAGAATTTGCGTCCTCCGGTGACACTTCTTTAGTCCGAGATTCACTCATGCATAAACTAGGTACTCTGTCAAAAAACGCAAATACCATGATTTACACGTTAGACTCAAATCAACCACAAGTTATGATTGGGACCGAAGTTAACAAACTTAAAGACACGATCCAAGTAGAACGCTTTGAGTTTCACGAAAAAAAAGAAGAAGATTCTGAAGACAAACAGGAATAAAGTTTGGGAGCCTAAGTTAGGACCCCTTGGAGCAACCGTGGGATCTTCCCGGTTGCTAATGTAAATTACTACCATAAAAAGGCAGGAATCGCCATGAAAACAAACACCCTTAGTTTAGCAGTTACCCTCCTAGTAACCGCTGCTTTACTCTCAATTTCCACTACGGCACAAGAACGCGAAGTCCGTTGGACCGCGTCAAGTAGTCAAGGTTGGCAAGGTTTTAACATCAAAGACATCAGAGAATCATCTGATGAAGCATTTGATCTTCTGGATGCAAACGACAACGGCAGAATTACCCTTGATGAAATCGACATTGACTTCGAGAATCTATCGGAAGAAGAAGCCCGAAATATGCGCCGGCGGGTTAATCTCGCGCGTGGAAGGTTCATGAAATGGGACGCTGAAATTGATCGCTTCGATATCGCCGACACAAATAAAGACGCAGTACTTGATCGCTCCGAACGCGAAAATGAAGACAAGAGCGTCCGTACACATCTACTGCAATTGGGATTAGATGAGCTTGATACGGATAAAAACGGTAGTATTGATCGACAAGAATTTGGGGCTCATTTAGCCGATATCGAAACCTTGGATGAAGATGGCAATGGGTACCTCACGCGGGAAGAGTTAGCAAATGCCGAAGATTCAGACACGGTTCGCTCCGCCCTTGGCCGTGCGTATGAGTACAGGTGGGCAGTTGAAAAGGTAATGGAAAGGCGCGCGGCGGTAGAAGCAGCCGATCGCCAAAAAAGTGCCGACGAAACTGCGGAAAAACAAAAACGTAACTGAATTCTTGAACGGATTCCAGAAACCGTTCGCGATAAATTTGATTGGTATGTCTCTGACGTTCTCACAGCCGAGTCTCCGAAAACGAAGAATCGAACGCTAACAGGAACAAATGTGATTATCAGTTTCACCAATGCGTTAGGTTGTTACATTGGTTAGATAAACAAAGGAAATTTTTTTCAAATACGTAAATAATTAGTACGTTTCCATTAATTTTAATTCACGGAATCACAATGAAATCAATTACTGGAATGTGTGTATAAATTGATTGAGACAATAAATTTGAAAAAAATTTAGTCAT
>JAPPMF010000003.1:0-10087 GCA_028819195.1 Gammaproteobacteria bacterium
AGGTTAGAATAACTCAATGTTAGATTCTAGCAATTTTGAATTAAACACACCTTCCGTGACTAGAATCACTAGTTGGAACAGGATTTCCAGAACTTGAGAAGACTGGAGGATTTGAGATGACCCGCCACATAGATTTTCCGTCGAGAAATTTCGAGATTGAGCTGCTAACCGTAATTGGTGGTGTACTGTCTTTATTTTTGGGTAGTTGCGGAACTTATCAGTCCGAAGAAAGTGTTACCACTCTGTTCAACCGCCATGTCGAATCTTGTGTTTGTCAGAATCTCGTTATTGAAACCGACAACTACTCCCGTCTGGAATACACCGATTTCATCGAAAGTTGTAACTCGACAGTCCGTGACTCTAATCCAGAACGATTTCCCGCTGAAATGCAATACTCGCCAGCAATCGACGAATTACGTTGTCAAGAAGATGTTGAACCGTGGTTGGAAGTTGTTGAGGAAAATCGCCAACTTCAAGAAAATAACCGCGAATTTTGGGAGAAATTGCATGATGTTCAAGAGTAGTTTTTGCTCATTTGGTATGATATTTGCTTGTTGTTGACAAACTTCTATACTTCATCTAAACCGGCCATAGTGTAGCATGATTGAATCATTATCCCGTATCAAACATATAGCGTTCTCAGAGATTCGAACCTTTCGGCGTCTGACAAGATTTTGGATTGCGATGGTACTACTGGCACTTTGCTGCTTCGTCGGTTACTTCTTTGCAGTTTGTGGATACATGTTTCTTGCTCCGTTTTCACCTTCATTTGGTGCTAGCTCCCCGTTTTACCTCCTGAGTTACATCGACCCAACATACTTTTTGTTCTTTCAAATTGTAACGCTGTTTTTGTTATACGATTCTCGGCAACGCTTGTCACGTGCACACATCGGCGAAGCCCTTGATTCTAAACCACCTACTACCTTTGAATATTTGACCGGTCGCGTTCTTGGGGTGTCATTTTTAGTTTGGACAGCAGCAGCCACGATCGTGATGTTTCTATATCTTGCAGGTGTTTTTTCGGTAATCTCTGGATTAGATTTTTCTGAAGTTTTTCAAATCCACTCTCTGATCAATTTACTAGTTATCGACGTACCAGTAATGTTGATCTTTTGGAGTGCTTGGACGATATTTCTCGCTACAGTTTTGCGCTATAGAGTTCTAGTTCTAGTCATCGGTCTGGGAACTATGCTAGCTTGGTTTTATTTCTCCAATCAACTTCCCTTCTCTCTCCATTCGCTCGTAGCTGCTTCATCCAATGACACACTATTCGTTTCAGATTTATTGCCACAATTTGCGTCGGGAACTACATTGGCTGTCAGATTGGCAACTCTACTTCTTGCGATTGGATTAATTTTCTGGGCTGGTTTTTCTTCTGGGCGGTCGGAAGCACAAAAGAAATCAATGGACATTTCTTTGGCAAGTTCATGTTTAGCATTGAGCGGTGTCGTTTTCGCTATTGCTTTACTCACAACACTATCAACAAATAGTCATTTTTCTGATTGGAAAGTCGCACACGAAAAGATCGAGACCGAGCAAAAAATCGATTTGCTCAAAATCGCAGGAGACTTGGAAATTAAGCCAGGTCGCGAGCTTACTAGTGAACTCGTCTATTCCTTTGAAGTTGTCGATTCACCTGTTGCAGATACTCTGATTTTTAGTTTAAATCCCGGTATGAAAGTAAGCAAGGCGGTAGTAAACGGTCAAACTCCAGAGTTCACATTCCAAGATGGTATATTGACGTTGCAATTGTCTAATACGCTTGGATTAAATGAAACACATGAGCTACAACTAACGATCCGAGGTAAACCTAATCCTCGATTTGCAAATATTGATCAAAGCTATGACTATGTCAATGATCGTCTTATCCCGCCTGACACCGTTAAATTGTTTGGGACTCAAGGCCTAATCTTTGATTCTCGTTTCGTCGCGCTAATGCCTGGTGCCTATTGGTATCCAATTCCAGGACCGATCAAGGAGTTAGACAACCCACTATCACAAAGTCGTGACTTCTTTGATGTAGACGTGAATATAACGCTATCGACAACCGATTGGGGGCTTGTCGCCACAGGTAATACAGAAGAAACTAGTACCGGTGTGTTTGAAATTCAAACAAGCAATCCTGTGTCAGAAATTGGTTTATTCGCAACAAAGTTCGAATCCGTTTCAATTGAAATCGAGGGAATGAAATTTGCGATATTCACTCATGCAAAACATGACCAAAATCTGAGCTTGTTTGATACCTTAGAAGGAGCTAGGTTAGAGGCACTGCAAGATCAAATAAAAAGCGCCATAGAATCCGGACTTCGATTGCCAAACCAATCATTAACTTTTGTTGAAGTACCTCGGCAATTACGCACTGTCGGCGGCGGTTGGAGAATGCACTCAGCGCAGTCTCTTCCAGGAGTTATCCTATTGAGAGAACATGGGTTTCCCCGTGCCAACTTAAGAAAAAATCTCTTTCGAACAGATAATGAGTTAACGGATGCAGAACAGCTTCAAACTAAAATACTAGCTATTAGGGAATTTTTCGAGCGAAGTATTAGTACAGATTCCCTCCGAGACAATTTGGTATTGCAATCATGGAACTTTCAAACTTCTGCAGCAGGGGAACACGCCGTAGTTCTCGATAGCGTTATATCCAATTTAATCGGTTTAGTGACCACACAGCATTGGCTCAATGGAGAATCGGTTTTCTACAGCTTTTCCATACATTCGACGGCAAACATCGCCCCGCAATTAAGAATCCATGGCAAGTCGTCTACTTGGAGTTTGGCAGAGCGAATAGAGGGAGATCGATATTCATGGGCGACAGATAAAATTCAAGCGAATGAACGAAACTATGTCAACGCCATATCAAGTTCAGTGATATACGATCAGATCGCGCTCGCGGACATACCAACACGATATGGTGCGAAGTCTGATTTGGAACATCTTTTGTACAAAAGTCGAAAAGTCGCTACAGCAATCTATGAGTTAAACAATCGGGACGCCCTAGTCAAATGGTTACTAGCATTACAAGACAACTTTCGAGGACGAACCTATACCCTTGAAGAGTTAACAACTCATGCCGTAGACCATGAAATCTCAATTGAACCCTTTGTCACCGAATGGATCCATAGCGGGCAACCTCCCGGTTTCGTTGCTTCTAACGCCACGGTTTCTCGCATTTTGGACGACGAACATGGTCAACCGCGTTATCAAGCTTCGGTAGATATACGTAATACCGAACCGACAGCAGGAGTAGTCGCGCTATCTGGTAGCATTTGGGGGGGGACTTTTGGTAGGCGGAATCGTACCATTATTCCGGGTCTTACTTCAGCAACGCTTAGTTTCGTTACTAATGAAGAATTGGAACAGCTTTGGTTACACCCATATTATTCCCTGAATCGTATGCCTGTTCCAATCCGAACTCAACACCAAATTGACGAAATCGTTGATGTAGAACCAAGACCAGATTTTGTGTTGAGTGAATGGCAACCTTCCCCGACTGATGGCATCACGATTGATAATTTAGATAGTGGTTTTCGCGTGTTGAATCAACAGATCGACACAAGAAGCTTACGCCCATTTGGTCCCATACAATGGTTCAGAGACGCTTTTGTCGGTAACGTTGGTTATTATCAAAACATGAAAATTGTGGATCCAATGCTCGGTGTTTATCGTTATACTCGTAATCAATGGTACCTTTTTCGCGTTGTTTGGTCGGGTGCTCACCCCTATGGCAGACATGAACCGAGTTTTGCGGAGGCTCGAGCAAACCGTACAAATGGTGTAGCACGATTTTCTGCAGATATTCCAGAAAACGGAACTTGGGAGCTTGAATATTATTGGCCCTGGCCCGAAGATGACGACGACCATGGAGATGTCCGCTTAGACCGTTCCTATAAACTAATTGTCGAATCAGAGCAGTTGAATTCAGAGCACGAGTTGAAAGTTAACGAACTCGATCTAGGTTGGAACCGAGTAGGTTCTTTTGAGTTAGACACTGGTGTCGTAAATGTAGATTTAACGGGTGAAGTTGTATGGTCAAATGGGCAAAGGTTAAAATGGGGTAGCGTCATAGCAGATGCTATACGATGGGTTCAAGTTCTGGATGAGTAATGTTGATTTGTTCTGAGGCATTCAATAAGTGTATTGCGCCCGAGGATCTTTCCTGTTCTAACTAAACTTAGATTTACAAATCAATTCGTTGCTAACCTACCAGCTGATTCCAATCCATGTAACGAAACCCGATTAGTAAAAAACGCTTGCTACTCATTCGTCAATCCAATTCGTGCGACCAATCCTAAGTTAGTCACATACTCAGAAGACTTAGCTAGACTTCTCCAGATTTCCACCAACGACTGCTCCTCTGATGATTTCTTGCAGTTGTTTGCTGGAAACGTCGTATCTCCCGAATCCAAACCCTACGCGATGTGTTACGGTGGACATCAATTTGGCCAATGGACCGGTCAATTAGGCGATGGCCGCGCAATCACTCTTGGAGAACTACCTGGACTAGACAATACCCTTTACTCATTACAGTTAAAAGGTGCAGGTAAAACTCCTTACTCGCGAACCGCTGATGGGTTAGCAGTATTACGATCGTCGCTCAGAGAATTTGTCTGCAGCGAAGCGATGTATCACTTGCGTGTACCAACGACTCGTGCCTTAACTCTCATTCTCACTGGTGATCATGTTGTCCGGGACATGTTCTATGACGGAAATCCGCAGCTAGAACTAGGAGCTGTTGTTTGTAGAGTTTCACCTACTTTTATTCGTTTCGGGAATTTTGAGATTCTTGCCGCACAACGAAACACGAACATACTTGGTCAATTAGCCAACTTTGTTATCGATAATTATTTCCCAGAAATCAAAGCCAAAGATCGTAAAACACGATATGTCGAATTTTTCGAACAGGTTGTCGACCGTACTGCTTTTCTCACGGCAGAATGGTACCGAGTTGGTTTTGTGCATGGAGTCATGAACACCGACAACATGTCAATTACGGGATTGACAATCGATTATGGACCGTATGGTTGGATCGAAGATTTTGACCTAGGGTGGACGCCTAATACGACCGATGCGTCAACAAAGCGGTATAGATTCGGACAACAAAGCTCCGTCGCGCATTGGAATCTGTTACAACTTGCTAATGCTCTCTACCCTTTGATTGAAGATGTAAAACCACTGGAAGCGGCATTACAGCATTATCCCAATATCTATCGAACTTACTATCACTCAATGTTTGCAAAAAAATTAGGGTTAACTGAAGAAAACCAAGTCAACTCAGAGTTTATAAAAGAACTAGAACGATGCCTTTCCTTAACCGAAACAGACATGACTTTGTTTTATAGATGCTTAAGTAAACCTCAATTACTATCGGAAGAATTCGATGGAAATCGAGTCTCTTTACTTATGGAGGCTTTTTACGATCCCATCAACATTGATGAATCGGTACGACTCGATCTTGAACAATGGATAGAGAAATTGGTAGATAAAGTTGATGAGGGCCAAATAGATCCAATTCGACGAGAGCAGAACATGAACAATGTCAATCCCTTGTATGTGCCGCGAAACTATCTAGCCCAGCTGGTGATCGACGAAGTTGAGAAAGGTAATTTCGATATGTTGCATGAATGGATGGGCGTATTACAGAATCCTTACACAGAACAGCAAGGAAAAGCAAAATTCGCCGAAAAACGTCCAGAATGGGCGAAAACTCGGGTTGGTTGTTCAATGTTGTCGTGTAGTTCTTAAAACGAGAATCTACGGTATCCGAGTATGGTCAAATTAGTTTGTTGGAATATTGCTGGACAAATTCGCAAAGAAGTTTGGGATTAACTTTATGCAATGAATGCTGACGTTGTTCTCCTACAGGAAGTGAAGAGATTTCCAAGTAAGCTTCCTGAGAGTGTATCGGTAGACCCCTATCCTTTACATGAACCTTGGAACAAAGAATTATTCGACAGATGGCCCGCAATCGTGAAACTAACGAACCGAGTCAAAGTCGACTGGTTTAAACGAGTTTTTCCTATTAGTGAACTTGGAATCGACGAATTTGGTGTAAGTGGTATAGGGCTCGCAACTGCTGCAAAAATTAGTTGTGTAGACAAGAATGTTAAACCATTCATCGCGTTGTCGATGTATGCCCGTTGGATTCGTCCACATAAAACAACCAATTCCAAATGGAAGGTTGGATATGTTGATGGTTCAGCTCACCGAATCCTATCTGATCTTTCGACTTTTATTGGAGATCAAGATCCTTCGACACACAGAATATTAGCCGCGGGTGATCTCAATATTTGTTTTGATGGGTTAGACGACAACCCGAATGACCTTCCAGAAAGAACTCGATCCGTGTTTGAGCAATTCAATGTGTTAGGATTAGAACTTGTTGGGCCGCGATATCCACACGGACGAAAAGCAGATCCAACTCCTAAAGGTTTTCCAGCAGACACAAAAAATGTACCCACATTTGCATTGTTTTAAAAACCCGAGAATGCGCAACTTCAACTAGATTATGTCTTTGCTTCGCGAGGTTTTCATAACGAAGTGCATGCGCGAGCACTCAATGAACCAGAACAATGGGGACCAAGTGATCACTGTCGCATTCTCATCACGGTAAGCAAATACGATTGACCTCAATAATCACACAATTCAATCGACATCAAAAAAGTATGCCCCTCTATCGAAGGGGCATACTAACCATTAATTTAAGAGATTGAGAAGTAAGTTATCAATCACTTAACCTGTCTGTGTGAGCGATTTAGAGACCGCCAGTAATATACCTCATTGTTATAGAGACAATCCTACCGCGTGCATTCCATCGAACGGGATCATACGGCAACGGATAGAAGCCGAAATTACTTCTGACGTTGTGAGGTGCCTCACGATTCAAGAGATTTTGACTGCCAACTTTGATTTGTAAATGTTCATCAAAGTCATACGAGAACGTCGCATCGACGGAGATGTGCGATCCCACATCAAGAGCGATCCAAGAATTCGCATCCCAAAGTCCAAATTCCGCACATCTACCAATCCCAAAAAACTTTTGTCCCAACGTACAGTAGTGGGCACGTTCATTTACATGAGATGGTGTGTAATGAACGATCAAGGTTGCACTCATCTGACGTCGATTCCAATATGCATTAAATCTACTCTTGTACCTATCTTGGCCTATGGAGGTACCAAGGTCGTCGATGGTAAAACCAGCGTATGGTTCTTCGAAATTGTCGTGGACGCGGCTATACGTTGCCGAAGTTCGGAGAAATCCCAACCAATTCCGACTGAATTCATACTGTATAGTGACTTCGGAATTTTTCTGTAAACGTCTGAGACTGTTGAAGTTGTTATACCTTAACGAAATCAGATCTCCACGATCGTTTCGGATCGCGATTCCGTCCGAAGCTAAAGCTTCAGGAATACCAAAATATGCGGAACTGTGTCGAATCGTACCACTGATATTGATCTTCGTATAGTTTGCTTCCACCGACAATCCGCGTAGGAACGAGAATGTTGGTTCCCAAGTAACCCGGTAAGAAGTATTAGTCGAAACCTCCGAATCTAGATCAGGATTACCATATCCAAAATGATAAGGCATCTGGGGATGAAGTGTAGGACCGTCTGGATCATATAAATCTAACACGTCAAAAGCTACCCATCCAAAGCCATCGTCAGTATCGAATAACTCTGAAATGTCCGGTTGTTGTACTGCGGTCGCGCGATTCGCACGAAATCTAAGACTTTCGTTATATACATACGAGAAGCCAACCGTAGGGATTGTGTCGCCTTTTCGGTATAGGATTAACGGAAGATCTTCCGCAGCACCGAACCCAAACCAAAATACGTTTTCGACCTCTTCCCATTCTGCTGTCTCAGGGTTCCAAACGCTAATAGTACCGGAGTTTAATTCGAATGAATTGCCACCACCGGTAGCTCCCCAACTTGAATCGATGGAGCGTTGACTTTGTAAGGTTAGATGTAGTTCTTGACCCCACCAACCACCATATTCTCCACCAAACAAAGGAACCCACAATTCCATGGGATAACTTTCGTTTCGGTAGACAGGTTCAGAGGTACCGTTCCAAACCAAGTTTGGGTCAAACGTTAGTTCAATGCCGCCAGTGACTGCAATAGACCTTTGCGAATATCGCGTAGTTCGTGTGGTTTTACCAATGACATAACTCACTCGTTCGCCCATCATTTCCCACAAAAATCCCTTCAAGAAGATCTCAGTGCTGGTAACTGCGTTGGTGCCTTTGGTACGTGAAGTTTCTGAGACAAAAGAAGAATCAATACCTCCACTTTGATGGGTACCGTTTCCGAAGAAATTAAAGGCTACATCAGGATCTGAGCTAGCAAGCCGACGGAAATATTCTTCTGCACCTGGAGAATTTCGATCTCGTCTAGTCGGAACTGAATAATTGACATCATCTGAATGAGTTCGATCTTCGTTCACCGTTAGCAACAATTGATGGTTTGGGTGAAAATTCCATTGGAACTGAAGATTGATCCTGTCTCTATCGGTCAAAATATTCGTATATGGCGTCGGCAATAAGCCGTTATCTTGCTCCAAAGCAGGTGCATAAAAAACATGCATGGGTTCCCCAAAAGGATTGTACGCATTGGAAGCTGGCACGACTACTGATATCGCCGGTATCGGCGCTTTCTGAAACGATGATCTACGGTTCCTCAATACTTGCAGGCTAAGTTGCGCTGAGTCAGAAATTTCAAACGAAGCGTTAATCAAGAGCCCATCATTATCCAAATGTGCTCCATTTTCGTAAGGGACTCGGTCAAAAAAATCGATATGCGAATAATCCCAATAAGGCCCACTCTTGAAATCCTCGACCGTCGCCCCAAGACCGCTATGTCCTTTCGGTAACTGATAACTATTGATTTTATTTGGGTCTTGAATAAATGTCCGATCACAATTCCAGTTGTTAAAGTATGGACCCGGGCTAAAGACGCTACAGTTCCAATGTCGAACCACACCGGGTTGCCCAATATTGACAAATCGATAATCAAACTCCGGTCCTATGTGATCAAAATTTAAGGAACCATGACCGGCTTTCGTGTTAATGATGGGTTCTTGTTGGTCAAAGGTCAACGTCGTTGTCGATCGTAAACGACCGATGTTGATCCCAAAGACTATCGAACCCGCGTACTTATCACTCCCAGTAGCGCTGTTTTCTTGAGTGTAAGTTGAGGTAATCCCTTGGTAATTTTTCTTGGAAATGAAATTGACTACGCCAGCAATTGCATCAGCACCGTAAACAGCCGACCCACCATCGAGTTGTATTTCAATTCGTTCGATTGCGGCAATAGGAATTCCCAGAATATTTACTATATCTGACTCCGACCCTCCGTATCCTGCTAGTCGCTGACCGTCCAGCAGCACTAAGGTGTTGGCAGAACCTAACCCGTGCAGGTTAGCGGTCGCCAAGTCGAAGGCACCCGAAATCCCACCAGTATCTCCTATGAGATCATCACCGGTATTCCCGAGGTAGGAGGTTTGTGGATTTGTGGAACTAAACTGTTGTGGAATCTTGCGGAAAAAGTCATCGATAGTTGTCGCACCAGTAGCTGCAATGTCTTCTGCATTGTAAACAACCATGTTTGACGTACTATCCCCGCCGAGCAATCGCGTCCCGGTCGCAATGACTTCCTCCATGTCCTCATTTTCGACATCTTCGCCGTCGGCGTTTTCTTCGTCTGCTTCTTCTGAACTCTCAATGTCGACTTCGTCAAGTTCATCAGCATTTTGCGTTGCGTCTTGAGCTGTCGTGCCAATAGCTACGAAAAGCCCAAAAACTAGTAGTAAACTAGGTAGCACAGATTTCAAAATCTGTTCTATCCACGTATGGTAGTGTGATTGCATAGATTAACCTTAAATAAAAATTCGAGTCACAACTCTTGAATACTGAGAGTTCCTACTCTCATACCAACCGTGATTTTATACAAAACTTGTCAATCAATGATACAAAAATCGGATTAAATGTCAAATTTAGTAAAGTAAACTACCCCGACTATAAAAAATATTTTTCTGGAAGGTGTGTTTAATTCAAAATTGCTAGAATCTAACATTGAGTTATTCTAACCT
>JAPPMF010000015.1:0-227535 GCA_028819195.1 Gammaproteobacteria bacterium
ACACCCCCACCCCCCCCCCCCCCCCCCCCCCCCCCCCCCCCCCCCCCCCCCCCCCTTGTATTTTGTAAATATATGTTTAAAATACTCACCTGAAAAAGCATTCTTATTGAATGTTGAAGTTGTATAAACGGAAAAAAAGCATGAATAAATTACTCAATCACGCCTTTACTTCTGCACGATCAGCATTAATTGGCGTAGTGACCGCGTTTTTGATAATAGGTCCAAATGTTGGCAATATTCCAGGCGTTGGAACTCAGACAGCACAAGCAGACTTTTGGGACTGTGTTCTTTTCGATGCTGATGGAATCACATGCGGTTGGGGCGAACGAATAACATGTCTTGCGTCGGCTGTTGTTATACAAGGATTGATAGTAGCTTCAGGTTATGGAGGAGCAACGCAACTCGCTATTCAAGCTGCTTTGAGGGCAGGTGGGCGCGCCAGTTTACGAACGGCTGCTTTCTTATTAAGAAGTATGGGGACTCACACCATTCGCATTGGGAAGAGAAGTCATACAATAGACTTCACCAAATTAGCAGACAAATTACTAGCTTTTGAAGGTGGTGTTTTAAAGTTTTTCCTGCAAAGCGTTTTAGAAATGGCATATGATATATGCAAGTGTCTGATTTGTAGATAAAAAACGATATTGTGCCAACAAGCAAAAAATACACGACACTTCAAAAAATAGTTGGAGCACTGATTTTTCTTGTTGTAATATGTGTGTTGTTTTTCCCTATGTTATTGCTAGTGTCAATGTCGTATGGTGGAATAATGATGAACCTACTTGGGATAAAAGAAGTGTCCGACCTAATGTTTATTGGAATAATCGTAGCCAGTGCCTTGCTTTCCTTTGGTTTGTCATATGTATTAAGTAAAACATGCTTAAATATAATCTTTCAAAAAAGCGTAAAAAGCGACGACGACATTGATTAAGATAAAGCTACTCAAATGGTTGAGCAGTGCGCTATGTATAAGCGTTGTGGTTAGTGGCTGCTCAAGTAATGATCACGAAAACGCATCTGCCGAAGAAGAATGTATCTATTTATCCGAATTGAGCAAAGAAGAATTGGCTGATATATTGCTAGAAAGAGATGGATTAAATAAATGAAAACATCATTTAAATTAAAAAAAAAACATATAGAAGCATGGCGCTATTTATCTGAACTGAGTGAACACCAATTAGCAGATCTGCTATTTATTGTTGGCCGCTACCGAGCAAAAAAAAATATATTGCTAAAAATGCTAAATAAAATGCTAAAGCTATTAGGCAGTGTGCTATGTATAAGCGTTGTGGTTAGTGGCTGCTCAAGTAATGATCACGAAAACGCATCTATCGAAGAAGAAAAGTGTATCCAGTTATCCAAGTTGAGCAACCGAGAATTAGGTGAACTGGTAGCTGCGGCACTGATAAAAAAATTTGAAGATGAAGATGAAGATGAAGATGAAACCAGTCCCGAACTTCCATGAATTAACGAACAAACCCACCACCCAGTTTGCACAAAACGACTATCGTTAAATACGATTCATCACAGCAACCATTACCCAAAGTTAGATTGAAATTTAACATAAAACCCTTGATCGACAGATTGACCTAGTGCAACACCTGTGTGCGCCACCCTATTACACTCCCCCGTCGGTCGACGACGACCCGCCCCTGATCCACTCAGTTGTCGTTGTCACTGGGTAGTGACGACGACAGTCGCCTGTCTCGCACAGGATACCGCTGCGGCTTGGCGGCAGGGGTATCTACCGTAAGGGACAGCCCCAGCGAAAAACCTCCCCTCGCAGTAACACTGCAGTGACCGGGGTTGCACGATTCCATAACTATACGTATAATCATTGCTTGGCTAAGTGCTGACTGACACCCTTCAGTCCAGAAAGCCGCCGAATTCTTGAACCGGCTTACGGTGCTCTTGGTACGCGAAGAGCTCACCGGGATTCTCGTTCTACTGCCATCACCGGACTATGTAATACACACGTTCCACGATCATTTCACCCTTGTCATGCGGGACACCGCTGACTCATTTACTGACAAGTTTCAGGAGGTCAAACCATGAAACTACTTTTCTATCATCAGGCTTATCGCCCGTTTAATCGCTCCATAACGGATCGTAAAGGGCAAAAGATCAACGTTTTTCGTTTCTATCGCCACCGAGGGCTTTATCGCTGCCTAGGTAAATTCTCACACTGGTGGGGAAGACACCCAGCATCATGCCGAGACTCCATCGTCAGCCAAACGATGGGGCAAACTCTTCCTGTTTAGGTGAACCATCACCGACAGTAAGAACCGCAAACATTACTCGCAGACTGGGGGGACGGCATCCCCTCTTGACAGACCTATTACAGGGCTTGTAAGCGTTTTGGCGGACCAACCAGTTGAGTGTCGGGACGATCAAGAACCGCCTGACTGATTTACGTTGGTGGGCGGAAAAGGTCGATAAAAAGAGTGTGATCCGTCCCAGTAATGCTGACTATGGGATTGCCCAGTGACAGTATTACCTCAGCAGTCCAAAGCGATCCAGCTCCAAGCGAAAACACTCCAACAGATTCAAGCAACAATAGTTGATTTTGCTATCGCAATGGCGCTTAACCCTCCTCCTCCTTCTCGCCCTCTCCCCGAACTTTTAAAACTACGGAAATCTTTTCCTGGCAGTACAGATGAGGATCATCGAGAATGGATAAAGACCAATAACATAACATTACGGCGGAAGAATTAGGTATGTTGGCCAATGCTGCAAAAAGCAAACGAAATGAAACCGATAAACCATTGCCTCTTTTTCCATTGGAGATGTTTGCAGTTCCCACTGAAATACCTAGAACTGCACTCTTCAAAACTAGGCGACGAGGACCAAGGAAACCAATTATGTACGTCCGGGGATTTCTCAGGCACTTAGTGTAACTTCGTTCTCAACACACTTTGGAAATACAAGAAATCAGGGAAAGAAATGTATAGAAATTCACCATTTATGCCAGCCACGTGAAATTGGTTTACATCCACTCTTTACTCACTAGTATTGAGATCTAAAGTTGCTGTATCCGGGCGAGCTAAACCTCGATGAGATTCATCGATAAAACCTAACATTGTTTGAATATGAGGTCTATCACCTAAAGTTTCTAAGACTTTTTTTACAGCAACTTCCAATCGTTGCTCGCGCAGAAATAAGGTTCTGAAAGCGCGTCGAACTTCTAATATCTCTTCGTCGGAATATCCTACTCGTTGCATACCTACACGGTTGACCACTCGCATACTAGCTGGGGCACCTTCCGCGATCGTAAACGGTAACACGTCTTGCGTCACTCTCGCTAACCCAGCAACTAACGCCGTCGTTCCAATTCGACAAAACTGATGGACACCACAAAGACCTCCTATATTCGCATAGTCTCCTATAAAAACATGCCCACCAAGCGTAGCTCCGTGTGACAAAATCACACAATTACCTACTTCACAATTATGGGCGACATGAGAGTGCGCTAATAATGCACAATCATTACCCACGGTCGTAGAAGATTCAACTGCAGTACCGCTGTGGATACTAACGAACTCGCGAATTAAGTTTCGAGAACCGATCTTTGTGTAGGTCTTAGAACCTTGAACGTATTTGAGATCTTGTGACTGGACCCCGAGGGTCGCGAATGGAAAAATAACACAGTCTTCCCCTAATTCCGTAAAACCATCGACAACGACATGTGATTGTAACTTGGTGCGCGCTCCGATTTGTACGTTTTCTCCAATCGTACAAAACGGTCCAATGACGCATTCGTCTGCAAGTTGTGCTTTGGGGTGAACTACCGCTAATTTATCGATGCGAATTGACATAAATTCTTGAGTCGAGAAAAAAAGACTATGAAAAATCAAAGATTCTAACGAACACCATGAATCTACACGTTAAATCATGTGTAGCAATCGACGTGAGGTCTATTTCATCAATTGTTTTTGGTCGTCCGACAATAGTAGTAGAATTTAGGTGTTCTGTTCTATCGAGCACAAAACGTAATTGCCCATTCAGACTTACACATTACTTTTCGTCTTAGTTAGTTTACCCGTAAACATTGCTGGAGATACGGGAGATCAAAACGCATTCGATGCCACAACACTGTTAACAAACGCCGTTGAGTTAACCCGTGGTTCAAGTTCACATGCAGAGATAGAAATGACAATACATCGTCCTGAATGGACCCGCAGCTCCTCGTTCGAAACGTGGACACAAGGTCTTGACAAAGCACTCATACGATTTATAACTCCGCCGCGCGATGCAGGAAATGCAACTTTAAAAAATGGCGATCGCATGTGGACCTACTCACCCAAGGTTCGCAGAACCATTAGGTTACCTAGTTCAATGATGTCCCAAAATTGGGCAGGTTCCGATTTTTCATACTCTGACTTATCTCGATCAGATGAGATTCTGACGCAATACTCCCATGAAATTATCTCAACAAGAGTCGAGGAAAATTACAAAATATACACGATTGAGGCTACTCCAAAAGAAAACTCCCCGGTCGTTTGGGGTAAAGAGGTATTAGATATTCGAGCCGACTATGTCATCCTCAAACACAGCTTCTTCGATCAATCGCGCGAACTAGTCAAAACCATTCAGACTCTCGAAATTGCAGAACTCGGAGGACGAACTATGCCTATTCGAATGCGGGTATCTTCTATGGATGAACCCGAAAAATGGACGGAGATTCGGTATGAGAAAGCAGAATTTGACATCGAAATCGACGACAATAAATTTTCCTTGTTTTCGCTACGTAGTTCAAATTAAAAGTATTACAACACTTTTTCGTCCAGTCAAATTAAGCAAAGTTCCTAACTTATGTACTTAGCCCGGATCGCATGGCGAAATCTTTGGCGAAATAAACGGCGGACTTTGCTCACCTGCGGAGCACTAGCCTTCGCGATGTTATTGATTCAAGTAGGAATGTCCTTCCAAGCTGGAAGTTATGGACCAATGATCGAACTCGGTACCAAATTCGGCAGTGGTCACTTACAGATTGTTCATCCTGACGTTGACGACTCTCCATTGATTGAGCAGACCATAACGCAACCAGACCAGCTACGTGGAGAATTGCAAAAACTTGCTCATATCGACGAGATTGGATTTCGTGTCGAAACTTTTGCACTAATCAATCACGGTGAAAAGAGTTTTGGGGCACTTGTCGTCGGAGTTGAACCATCCATCGAACCACAAATTTCACTACTACCTAATCATATACTTGGGGGACGATATCTACCCACATACAACGAAGCGTACATTGGTAGCGCTCTTGCACGCAATTTAGATGTAACGATTGGAGACGAACTTGTGATACTAGGATCCGATCGATTGGGTAGTGTTGCAGCAACCATCGTATTAGTTGGTGGGATTTTCGAAAGTGGTAATACCGAACTCGACCGCACGATCGTCCACGTACCGATTGAATTGTTCAACGAAGTTTTCGAGATGTCCGATGCCATCCATCGAGTAGTCATAATGGTCAGCAACCCCTTAGCAATGAAGGGGGTTGAACGCGACATTAATCACTTATTGAAACCAGATCAAAAATTACGAAACTGGCAGGAACTAATGCCGGAAATTAATGAGAGTATTACTCTGGATCGTATTAGTAACGGTATTGTTTATGGCGTGTTAATCGTCATTGTGGTACTTTCGATTGCTAATACCTTCACAATGACAATGTTCGAACGAACGCGAGAGTTTGGAATTCTGCGTGCCTTAGGGATGCAAAACCCATCTATATTCGCGATGTTTTCGTTCGAGTCTTTTTTCATGTGGTTAGTCGGATCAACGATTGGTTTGGGACTCAGCCTTGCGGTGATACTCCCACTTTCGAAGTATGGCATCGCCCTAAGTTCTACTACAATGGAGGAACTTGTTGGGCAATTCTACCTACCCGATCGAATATACGCGTCCATTGATTTACAAGTACTAATCGTTGCCCCGATCGCACTTGGAATTGGTATCGTTTTATCATCTTGTTTTGCCGGAACGAGACTATATCGAGTACCGCTACTCAATGCTCTCCGTTTTCGAGAATAAGCCCGTGTTTGAAAAGATCAAGTTATTGCTAGCGTTGAGTACGCGAAATTTATGGCGTCAAAAACGGCGTAACTCAGTTCTGTTGATTGCCATCATTATTGCTGTCAGTGGGGTTATCGTATTGAACAGCCTTATCCGAGGCATGCAAACTCAGATGGTGGAACAAGCAGTTAGTGGGTTATCAGCCCATACAAATATTCAGTCGGCGAAATTTCGCGATGATCCATGGGTAGGTCACGGTTTTATCGAAGACAGTAGCAAACTTGACGACTTATTTTTAAAACAACGAACATTACGGGGATGGACAACACGACTACACACTCCTGTCGTTGTTATGTCCGAACGAGAAACACGAGGTGCATTCTTGGTCGGAATTGATCCCGAACGCGAATCAATTTCCTTCATAAACGATTTACACATTGAAGGGGTAACTCTCACCAGAACGCTGGACAACTCAGTCATTATCGGGCGCGCTCTGTTCGATCAACTAAGAACGAAGTTAGGTCATAGGATCGTTGTCACCTTACAAAACGCCCAAGGCGTATCACAAGACATAGGTTTCAAGATATCCGGCGTGTACGATGCCGACACAAACGGGATCGAAAAACAATACATCTTTACTGGAAAACGTGCGTTACAACAGCTACTCGATACAACGTTGATCAGTGAAATCGCGATTCGATTTCAGTCTGAAAAAGACGCACAACAAGCACAAAATTTCATCGTCGCTGCTTTTCCGGACCTCGATGTTGCCACCTGGCAACAACTCAATCCCCTAAGTGCTTTCATGTTCGAAATTGTCGATGTCGTCATCTTCATTTGGTTGTGTATTGTGTTGCTCACACTGGTATTTGGCTTGCTCAATTCTCTGTTGACGGCTGTACTCGAAAGAAAACGTGAGATTGGAATAGTGCGCGCCGTCGGATTACGATCCAGCATGGTTCTTGCTCAGATCATGCTAGAATCTGTGCTCTTAATGGTCCTTGGTATCGTGATCGGATTGTTATTCGCTTTTCTCTTTTTGTTTTGGATACATGAAGGTATCGATTTAAGTATGTTCGCGTCCGGGGTTGAACTCATGAATCTTTCACCAAAAATAGTGCCGGCCTTGCAACTACGTGACGTTGTACTAGTGGTTGGTACCTCGTTATTGTTGGCCGTGTTTGCGAGTCTGTTGCCAGCATACCGATCGGCTCGGATCAACCCTATCGAGGCTATTCGAAGTTAGGATACGTGAACTCCAACTCACATACGCTGATTCGTTTTGATACTGTTTCGAGAGTTTATGGTCGGGACGCTACTTTGGTCCACGCGTTACACCAGGTGTCAATCGAAATTACATCGGAAGAATTCACTGCCATAGTTGGACCGTCTGGCTGTGGTAAATCTACCATGCTACAACTCATGGGATTACTAGATCAACCGACTGAGGGTCAAGTGTATTTTGAAGGTTGCTCAACAACAACTCTGAAATCTCCACAACTCGCTGACCTTCGTCTCCACAAGATCGGTTTCGTTTTTCAAGACTTTAACCTAATACCAGTGTTGTCTGCAATTGAAAACATTGAGTTTCCGCTTCAATTGCAAGGAACATCTGGGAAAATTCGCCGAAAGAAAGCCTACGATTTGCTCGCAAAATTAGACATCGAAGATATTGCGAATCGAAGACCGTCCGATATGTCTGGTGGTCAACAGCAACGAGTCGCAATTGCACGTGCCCTCGTGAGTGACCCAGTTATTCTTATCGCGGATGAACCGAGTGCTAACCTGGACTCACAAACCACTCAAGATCTTTGTAATCTCCTGAGGACCGTCAATCAAGATTTTGCCATCACGATAGCCGTTGCATCCCACGATCCACTTGTCATGGAATATGCCCGTAGAAGAATACACCTACTAGACGGACGCATCAATAAGGATGAACAAGTATGAAATACATTCTTCGTATTGGCGCCGTGATTCTCCTCTTTAACTGCTTTCCCAATTATGGTGAAGTTAATTTTCGTTTGAACCTAGGTTCAGAGCTAAGTGTATTGGATTCTGAGCACTATTGGCAATGGTTTTTTCAACGCGATTACTCTTTCACCAATCGTTTCGACATTCGAGTTATGTTTGAAGAAGGATTTGGTAACTGGCGTTGGGATGTTCACGGTATCGTAAGAACGGAGATCGGTGATCGATTTCAAACTAATACGAAACGAACGAGCGTTTCTCAAAGATACTTTGACCTTAGAAGCGAGTTCGATCGAGGTTCTCGACATAAGGCTTTTGCCGAAATTGACCGTTTGAGTTGTACGTATCAGAACTCAACCTGGCGGTTTTCGCTCGGTCGCTTTCCCACAACCTGGGGACGCGGCTTGGTCTTTCACCCCAACGACCTTTACAACAGTTACTCACCACTCTCGGTCGATCGCATGTACAAAGTCAGCAACGACGGAGTTCTATTCGAAAAATTCTTTCAAAATAACTGGGAACTGCATGTACTGTCTATCACTCGCCAGCAGGAATCAGACTCTACAACAAACGCGGTCCGTGTATATGTTCCAGTTGCAAACAACGAATTTGATTTCTTTTACTCGAAACATTTCGAAGATACAGTTAACGGGTTCTCGTTCGCTGTACCGATTCGACAACTTATCTTACGTTTCGACTACGCACGAACATGCTCAGCGGAAAAGCAGTGTTATATATCAAGCACTTTGAATTTCGATTTTAGTTTTGACCTAAACGGAACCCCTGCATACGCTTTTGCGGA
Source organism: Gammaproteobacteria bacterium (assembly GCA_028819195.1). GTDB lineage: Bacteria > Pseudomonadota > Gammaproteobacteria > Pseudomonadales > Azotimanducaceae > Bin55. The sequence goes on from JAPPMF010000015.1 coordinate 8,792, forward strand.
ATACTTCTATCAAGATGTGGGTATCAAACATAAGTTCCGACTCACCAAGAAATTCTCTGAGATGCTTAACAAACAACTGCGCCGTGGGGAAACGCATACAGTTGCTCGCGATTCACTGGCGATGGGAGGAATGGTAAACTGGCATCCACTGTGGAATCAGTCACTTGTAGTGATCGCTAACCTGCGTGATTCGAGCAAACTTCTGCAAACTCATGTTTCATATAGTCCATCGAATTCAATTAGTGTAGTTTCTGGAATGCGAATTCCGTTCGCTGATGTCCACACTGAATACGGGAAGAAATTGGTTGATCCAACTTTTTCTACTCATATTGGGGGTGAATCCGTAATATTCTTCGAGATTTACTATTTTCGATAGTTAACCAATCCACTAGAACCAGGAAAGCACATGATAAAAATCTTTAGAGCAGCACTAGCATTCTTAGTCGTAATTACCTTCGTATATCCGGTACTGATTACTGCGAATGAAGTTTCTTCTTCTCTCGGTGTGGTTTCTAGTCGGTCAGAGTTGGCTTCTCAAGCTGGAATCAAAGCCTTGGAACAAGGTGGAAATGCAATTGATGCAGCAGTTGCTACCGCGTTTACGCTCGCCGTCACTTATCCGGCTGCAGGCAATCTCGGTGGTGGTGGATTCATGGTAGTTTATCTTGCGGATGGTTCGTCTTATGCACTGGATTTTCGCGAGATGGCCCCCGCTGCTGCTACCCGAGACATGTTTCTCGACGAGAACGGTGACTATAACTCGGAACGCGCCTTGCGTAGTCGCATGTCGAGCGGGGTACCCGGTTCGGTCGCTGGCCTTCTGGCCGCACAAGACAAGCTAGGTAAACTTGGCCGACAAGCTGTGCTCACCGAAGCGATACGACTTGCCGAAAATGGCTTTCAACTGCCCGACGACATTGCTAAAAGAATACGAGATCGCCGAGATGTTTGGCTAAGGTCTGAGGGTTCTAAACAGGTTTTTCTGAAACTCGATAACGAAGAGTACTTGGACTACAACGCGAGTGAATTATTCGTCCAAACTGATCTTGCAACGACTCTTAAGAGAATTTCAAAAGAAGGAACAAAGGGGTTTTATGAGGGAGAAACAGCCGATCTGATAGTTGCGGAAATGCAACGCGGTAACGGGTTAATTAGCCACGGTGACCTCAAACGATACACTCCAGTTTGGCGAGAACCAGTGCATGGAACTTATCGCGATTATCAAATCATCTCTATGCCTCCGCCATCTTCCGGAGGTGTCCTTCTCGTTCAAATGCTAAATATGCTAGAAAGATTCGATGTTGGAGAATTGGGCTTCGGTACCCTTGCAACCATGCACTTGATGAGTGAAGTTGAACGTCGCGCATACGCCGACCGCGCCACTCATCTAGGTGATTCTGACTTTTATCCGGTCCCTATTGACGAACTTATCGACAAAAAATACGCGTCTAAACGAATGGGAAATTTTACCCCGGACAAAGCATCGAAATCAGCAACTATCGAAGCGGGTACAGTTAGCGTCGAGAGTCTAGAAACTACACATTTGTCGGTCATCGATCACGAAGGTAATGCAGTTGCCTTGACTACAACCCTCAACTCGGGCTATGGCAATGGTTATGTAGTTGAAGGTGCTGGATTTTTACTTAACAATGAGATGGACGACTTTTCTGCTAAACCTGGTGAACCCAATCAATTTGGCTTGGTAGGGGCAGAAGCAAATGCAATTGTGCCGCGGAAACGAATGCTCAGTTCCATGACCCCCACGATTGTCGTCAATAAGGAAGAGAACTACCTATTAGTAACCGGTTCGCCCGGCGGTTCCACCATCATAACAACTGTACTACAAGTGGTTGTTAACAGTATCGATCACAAAATGACGTTATATGACGCAGTCGCCTCGCCGAGATTTCACCACCAATGGTTACCAGATCGAATCACTTTAGAACTGCAAGGTTTTGATCCAGAAATCATTGACAACCTACTTTCGCTTGGTCATGAAACGGTAAATCGTACCACCATAGGAGACGCAAACTCTGCCCAGAAAATTGGCGACATGATCATTGGTGTAAGTGACCCACGTAATGATGGTCGCGCCGTAGGTCTCGAGAATACTCAGAATTCTCAGTAAATCTTCTTAGTGCCTGTTTTTAATCAAATTTACCCTACTCTTAAAATATTCGAATCTGACGGAACCGATCAAACTTGGTATTTCGGTTTTTATCAGTTCATACTGGATACCCCTCGACTGCACTGAATTATGAGCGAAAATTCCTTTAACTCTCGCACCAAACTCACTGTAAACGATCGCGAGTACGTTTACTTCGATTTGCACACTGCTTGCCAGGAAGTCAACGGAGATTTGTTCAGGTTACCTATGTGCCACCGAATCTTACTGGAGAATTTACTACGTCACGAGGATAACCTGACTGTTGTCGCAGACGATATTCAATATCTTGCCGGCAAGAGTAGCGACTCATGCAACGACCGTGAATTATTTTTCCGACCGGCTAGAGTTTTGATGCAAGATTTCACTGGAGTTCCGGCAATTGCCGATCTCGCTGCGATGCGCGATGCCGTCTTAGAAAAAGGTCTAGATCCCACAATTATCAATCCTCAAGTACCGGTGGATCTAGTCATCGATCATTCGGTAATGGTCGATCGTTTCGGCTCTGCTGAGGCGTTTGACGCCAATGTTGAACGAGAAATCCAACGTAATGAAGAGCGTTATCGCTTTCTTCGTTGGGGACAAAACGCCTTTTCCAATTTTCGGGTAGTTCCACCAGGTACGGGAATATGTCACCAAGTTAATCTGGAATATCTAGCCCGCGTTGTTTGGACTACTGACTTCGAAAATTCGGTATCTGTATTCCCGGATACTTTAGTTGGTACCGACAGCCATACCACAATGATTAATGGACTAGGTGTATTAGGATGGGGTGTCGGTGGTATCGAAGCTGAGGCAGCAATGCTAGGTCAATCGATTTCGATGCTATTACCACGAGTTGTCGGCATGAAAATCACAGGAGAACTCCGTGAAGGTGTGACAGCGACGGATGTGGTATTACGAGTCGTTGAAGTGCTTCGCGCCACTGGTGTGGTTGGTGCTTTCGTCGAGTTTTTCGGTTCGGGCTTAGACCAGCTCGCGCTCGCTGATCGAGCGACGATTGCGAACATGGCACCAGAGTATGGTGCCACCTGCGGGTATTTTCCAGTCGACAAAGAGACATTGTCTTACTTGAAACTAACCGCGCGTCCGCGGGAGTTGATAAATTTGGTTGAAAGTTACACCAAGCAACAGGGTTTATGGCGAGATGATTCTTCAATACCAGAATATACTTCAATTATCGAACTAGAGCTTGGTTCGATTGAGCCTTCTGTCGCTGGTCCAAAACGACCACAAGACCGAGTCCCCGTAGATCGACTAAAGTCAGCTTTTGAACTGACTGCAATGACGAACGGAGCATCGAATTCCTCCGAGCATAAATGGACCGAAATCGATGGTCAGAGATTTCAGCTCGATCACGGTGATACAGTAATCGCCGCGATTACTTCCTGTACTAACACTTCGAATCCTTCAGTTATGCTTGCAGCAGGCTTAGTCGCACAAAAGGCCTTAAAACGCGGCTTAACCGTCAAGCCATGGGTTAAAACTTCGCTTGCTCCAGGCTCAAAAGTCGTCACTGAATACCTAAAAAAGACAGGCTTGCAAGAATCGCTCGACGAAATTGGCTTCAATTTGGTTGGATACGGTTGCACGACCTGTATTGGTAATTCCGGACCGCTCTCGGCGCCAATATCAGCTGCAATCAAAGCTGATAACCTTGTAGTTTCGTCTGTATTATCGGGTAATCGGAACTTTGAAGGCCGAGTGCATCAAGAAGTCCGTGCTAATTGGCTAGCTTCACCTCCACTAGTTGTCGCTTATGCGCTTGCTGGTACCACACGTATAAACTTGGATCAAGAACCACTTGGTCAAGACGAAACTGGTAACCCGGTCTATTTGAGAGAAATCTGGCCTTCTAATGCGGAAATTCGCGAGCTTGTGAACCAAGTTTCATCGGATATGTTCATAGAACAGTACGCGGATATATTTTCGGGACCACCAGCGTGGCAATCGTTCAACGTAACCGATCAACCAAACTATCATTGGGATAGTTCAACCTATATCAAGCAACCTCCATTTTTCACACAGGACTCGAATACACCACAATCACTCAACATCGAGTCGGCCCGAGCACTAGCTATGTTGGGAGACTCGGTAACGACTGACCATATTTCTCCAGCGGGGGCAATCCAACCGGATTCGCCAGCCGGAAAATATCTGCAGGATAACGGTGTTTCCATCGCAGAATTTAACTCTTATGGATCTAGACGAGGTAACCATGAAGTTATGATGCGCGGGACCTTCGCCAATGTGAGAATCAAAAACGAAATTGTTCCCGGACAAGAAGGTGGTTTCACCAAGTGTTTTTCGGACGAAAAACTCACCACAATTTATGATGCGGCGATCCGATACCAACAAGATTCCGAAAACTTGATCATTATCGCCGGTAAAGAATACGGTGCTGGTTCTAGTCGGGACTGGGCAGCAAAAGGTACATTACTCTTAGGAATCAAAGCAGTCATTACTGAAAGTTTCGAACGAATTCATCGATCGAATCTAATCGGCATGGGTGTACTTCCGTTGCAATTTCTGGATGGTCAATCAAGAAAAACGTTACAGTTGCAAGGGAACGAACGATTCAGCATACGATTCTTAGCAAACGAATCGACACTAAAACCCAGGCAGAAACTAGGGTTACACATTTTGGCGCCCGATGGTTCAGAAAATTCAATAGAGTTACAAAGTCGAATCGATACCGCGATTGAACTTAAATATTTCCAGAGTGGTGGTATTCTAAATTTCGTACTGACGCAGTTAGTCAATCAACATACCTCTGAAGGGAAGACTTGACAATGTCTTACGAACATCAAGGAGAAGCTCAACCCACTGATGAAAAACTATACAAGATTCGTCACAGTTTAGCGCATGTTCTAGCCCAAGCCGTACTCGATTTTCGAGAAGGTTCGACGTTGGGTTTTGGTCCTCCAATAAGGGATGGTTTCTATTACGATTTTGCACTATCGTCCCCCATAAATGAAGAGGATTTCCCCGAAATCGAACGACGGATGAAAAAGATTCTGAAGAGTGGTCAACGTTTTTACCGTGAAGATCTAGCAAAGAATGATGCCTTGGCAAGGCTCGACGAAATGGGGGAACCTTATAAGAAAGAGTACGCGATCGAACTGTGTGAAAAGTTTAACCTAGACACCTTGACCTTTTTTCGAAACGGACCTTTTGTCGACATGTGTGAAGGACCACACGTGGATACGACACGAGATATTCCGCGTGATGCGTTCAAACTCCGAAGTGTAGCTGGTGCATACTGGCGTGGAGATTCGGACAATCAAATGCTCACACGAATTTATGCCTGGGCATTCCTTACTAAAGGCGAACTAGATGAACATGTAGATGCTTACCTTAAAGCACAAGAGAGAGATCATAAAAAACTCGGACGACAGCTAGGAATATTTGCGATTGATAACGAGATCGGTCGCGGGTTACCCCTTTGGTTACCCGACGGTACGGTGATCCGCGATGAACTAGAAAAACTCGCGTGCGAGCTAGAGTTTAAAGCTGGGTACAAACGAGTTTCGACACCACATATTGCGAAACGGTCGCTGTTTTATCGTACCGGACATTTACCGTACTACGCTGACGACATGTACCCACCGATGGAATTGATAGAACACACAGATAGTGGCGAAGAAGTCAAAGAAGCGTACGTACTGAAACCCATGAACTGCCCACACCATCACAAGATTTTTGCGGCTGAACCAAGAAGCTATCGAGATTTGCCGCTCCGATTAGCTGAATACGGACATGTGTATCGATTTGAGGAGTCTGGTGCAGTAAGTGGGTTGCTGAGAGTACGAGGGATGTGTATGAACGATGCCCATATCTACTGCACCGAAGACCAAATCAAATCCGAATTTCTTAGTGTGATTCAACTGTATGCAGAAGCATATGGAATCTTGGGGTTAGATCAGTACTACCTGAGATTGTCGAAATGTGATCCCGACGATCCAAAACGAGCACAAAAGTATGTCGATAATCCAGTAGCGTGGCGAACCTCCGAAACGTTGTTAGAAGAACTACTGATTGAGAATGAAATCGAGTTCGTAACCGGCATAGGTGAGGCCGCGTTCTATGGTCCAAAAATTGACGTTCAATTTAGAACGATCACGGGTCGTGACGAGAGTGTAAGTACGGTACAACTAGATTTTGCGGTTCCAGCTCGACTAGAGTTGGCTTATGTCGGAAGAGATGGCGAACTACACACACCATACTGCATACACCGTGCACCACTATCTACCCACGAGCGCATGGTGGCGTATTTGATTGAACATTATGGTGGTGCGTTTCCGACGTGGTTGGCGCCGGTACAGGTTTTGGTTGTAACCGTTTCAGAGAAATTTCATCAATATGGTGAGCAACTTGTTGCCGAACTTCGATCACGTTTCATTCGTGCTGAACTTGCACCGGAATCAGATACGGTTTCCAAGAAAATTCGCGAAGGGACTATTCGGAAGATCCCCAACATGTTAGTGTTAGGTGAACGTGAACAAGAAGACCAAACGGTAACTCTTCGACGATATGGCGTCCGAGAACAGACTGTTCTCCCTAAGAATCAATTCATTGAGCACATCGAAAAAACTATTAGTGCTCGTGCTCCAGAATTTTTGATGGATTAGGTTCGTATATTCAGGTTCAAACAACTAGCATTCGTTGTCGGCTTAACAAATCTGTCGGTAGTGTAGAATTAACCTAATCGTCTTGAATCAAACAGAAACAAGGAACAGACATTGAAAGATTCAGTTGATCAACGAACAAAACACCTGACACTGGAGTTTTGGGTATCCTTTGGAATCGCGTTTGCATTAGTCTTAAACATCCTTGATCCGTGGGAAACCTTGTTGGGGCGCTTGTTATTTAGTTTTGTGATCGTCGTCACCGCAGTGGTAGTCGGATTGCTTTTTACTGCACTGAAAAAACATCTAGATCAACAAAAGGTACTACGCGAAAGAACTTAACCAAAAATTTGTTTCAACTATACCAAAAAAATAGTCCCAATTCTCGCTAACGATGGCTTTCCACTGGAAAGTCATCCCGTGAGTCCCCTGCTCACTCATTTCGTTATAGCAAACCGCAATACGACAATAATAGGCAACTTCTAATACATCTTGCCCGCCCCGACCAGGAAGCCTCAAATGTCTTTCATACCACTTAAATTCCATTCTTACACCGACGACACAATGGTTCAACGGTCTCGTGAGTTTCTTGAGTTAATGTCTCTCCGACGCACTGTTCGCGACTATGCATCAAAGCCAATCCCTAATGGTGTGATCGAAAACGCGTTAAGTGCTGCGACAACTGCCCCGAGCGGAGCAAATATGCAACCGTGGCGATTTGTAGTCGTACGTGATCCCGAAACAAAGCAGAAGATTCGTCTTGGAGCAGAAGAGGAAGAACGTGAGTTTTATGCACACCGAGCGACTCCAGAGTGGTTAGAAGCGCTAGCACCCTTGGGGACCGACGACAACAAACCATTCTTGACTGAGGCCCCCGTGCTTATCGCGATATTTTTAGAACGATATCGAGTCGATGCAAACGGTAAACGCATCAAACTCTACTACATGCCAGAGTCTGTAGGTATCGCATGTGGGTTTTTGATTGCGGCACTACATAACGCAGGGTTGGCAACTCTCACTCATACACCCAGTCCGATGGGTTTCTTGAACAAGATTCTCGATCGACCAGCGCGCGAGAAACCGTACCTCTTACTAGTGGCTGGATATCCAAAAGAGAATGCCCAAGTACCTGATATTAAAAGATTACCCTACTCAACCACCGTGATCCACTGGAAGGAAACTCACGATCCCGAATCATAAACTTGAAGTTTCTTCTACTCCTGTTGTACTTTCCAATTCCAAGAGATCGGATACGACATGGGCAGTTTCAATAAGAATACCATCGGGATCGTCTTCAGTTTCCTTTCTTAAATTGTCCAGCGCATCCCACAAATCTTCAAGATTTTCTACGGGTTCTTTCCCTTTTGCCGTGAGTCTCGCGTTTTCTATAGAAAGTCGGTGTGCATCTCGCTGATCTTTCTCTGCGCGTCGCTTTTCTTCATTTAACGAGAATTCTTTCCGACGCCGGTCTTCTTTAATTCGATCCTCCACTGCCCGATAGTAGATAAAGTCTGGATTATCGTCCGTCCTAAGCTGATGCCGCTCAATCAATTTTGGAATCAGTGGCGAGATGTCTGCTACCGGAAAATATTCCGGACCGTCGATGAGGTCGTAAGCTAAAGCATCTTCTAAACTACTCTCGCCGATTTGAGTTTCGTCAAAAAGATTCGGAAATGTGATATCCGGTACCACACCCTTGTGTTGGGTACTTTGACCCGAAACTCGATAAAACTTTGACTGAGTTACTTTTAATTGGCCATGCGGTTGTAACCCCAGAAGTTGTTGCACTGTACCTTTCCCAAAAGATCGGTTACCGACGATGACACCTCTGCCATAGTCCTGAATCGCGCCTGCAAATATTTCTGATGCCGAGGCTGAGCGCCGATCAACAACCACCGCGAGCGGACCATCCCACTCAACACCTCGTTCCTGATCATGCAATATATCCGTGCGACGTTGCGAACTCTTGACCAAGACAGTCGGCCCTGTATCGATAAAGAGACCGGTAAGTTTTTGCGCTTCAACTAACGAACCACCACCGTTGCCACGAAGATCAATGATGAGTCCGTCCATTCCTTCTTCTTTGAGCTCCTGAATCAATTGACGGACGTCCCGAGTCGCACTTCTGTAGTCTCGTTCTCCACGTTGTTGCGCCGCGAAATCGATATACATAGACGGTAGATCAATCACACCAACATGCCTTGTAACCAGCTCTCCGGTCGGTGTATCTGTTGCCATAGTGATAAGTTTCTTCTGGGCAGCAGATTCGTGTAGGGGAACATCATCGCGTACGATGGCGACTACCCGGAGTTTATCGTCTTCGTCAAGTAATTGAAGATAAACCGTAGCACCCTTAGGGCCTCTAATCATGTCAACAACGTCGTCAAGACGCCAACCAATCACATCAATCAGTGGACCATCTTCTTGTTGTCCAACCCCCACAATTCGATCTTTTTCAAACACTCCCCCGTGGCGCTGTGCGGGTCCACCTTCAATTAAATTCTCTATTACGACATAGTCATCGTCGATGCGTAGCATTGTGCCTATCCCTTGCAACGACAAGCTCATATTAATCTCAAAGTTTTCTTGGACTCTCGGCGCTAAATATGTCGTATGTGGATCAAACGTCTTTGTATAAGCATTGATGTATGTCGAAAATGCGTCTTCGGCATTCGTTTGCACACGTCGGCGTTCTAATTGCGTGTATCGTTTCTCTAATGTCTCCATCAATTCTTCTTCATCGGACTCACTCAATTTCAGTCGAATGATCGCGTCGACAAGAATTTTTTCCCATAATTCATCGGCGGCTTCTGCATCAACTAACCATTCAGCCCCTTCACTCCGATCACGGATCACACCATCCGTCGTTAGATCGAAAGATTCAAGTCCTCTAGATAACCGCTCGAGTACCCAACCGTATCGTTCGTATCGTCGCTTACGTGTTAAATTGAATAATTCAAACCCCACATTTAAATCACCCTTTTTTAGAAAGTCGTCAAATGACTCTCGATACTGCTCATAGTGTTCGATATCTGAACTCAACAAAAATAATCGACTAGGATCCAACTCATCTAGATACCGTTCAAATACTTGTGATGAAATTTCGTCATCTAATCTCATCCTCTTCGTGACGTGGTGGTAGCGAACTGCGTCGACAACTTGTTTCGAAATTCGCGAGTGTACGTCTAAAGGTTTAAGTTCCTCGAGTTCTGAGGTTGGTGAATCAGCACCGTATACACAATAGCCAATAGTGACGAAAAGCAGAATAAAAATAGATTGAAACAATCGGTTACTCATTAGTTATCCTAAGTTAGTCTGGAGTTTGGGTGTTAAACCTTTGTAAATTTTATAGTAACAAGGGGATAATTCGTACACAACATCAATGTTTATCGATGTTTGTGAGTTTCTTCAGATTAAATGATGAGTACGTGAGTTGAAAAAGTTACAACAAGTATGTGAAGAAACGCCGGAACCTAGGTCTCAGCGGAATCCCATCGTGCCCTTTGAAATCGATCGAAAAGGCAATCGTATGCGCCCGTCCAATGATTCGATCTCGTTCTATAAGGCCAATTCTTCGGGAATCTCGACTGTTATCTCGGTTATCTCCCATGATAAAGTACTCGTCTGTACCCAGCGTAATCGGTCCGAAACTGGAATCTCTTGAAGTATGTCGTGGAATCCACTTCACGATCCGAACTTCGTCAAAAATCGTCTCCCAAAAGTAAAGGTCATTCCCTGGCGGTGGTAGATTTAAAGACCGAACCTCTGCTTCCGTTACTTGAACGTATGTTGCCTCGGTGGCGTTGATGATCAATCGATTCTGACGCAACTCAACTGTATCTCCCGGTATACCAATCACTCGTTTGATTAATAGTTGATTTTGGTCTTCTTCTGGACTATCGACTGTTACAATATCACCACGATTGGGGTCACTCCAACGGAATATACGCTTGAAACTGAAAGGCCACCTGATATCGTATGCAATTTTGTCGACGACGACTCTATCACCACCAATAATTCCCGGGTTCATACTTCCCGTCGGCACATGATTCCAATCTGCAAAAACCGAGCGAAAAATCAGCATTAGAACGATAAAAATAAGAAGACTTCGCCAACCGACCCAAATATTTTTAAGACGGGTTTTCCAATTTCGATTTGGATTTTGAGTAGGGCGCTTATTCATTTTGATTGCTTTCTGAATTGCGAATCAACGGGATTCTGTGTTAACACTCAACTTTTGGGTTGTTTTGATTCAATCTGCGCGATTTGACTTGTTGAAGCTGGTATTTGAAATCGTTCTTTCCATTCTTCGTAAGGCATGCCATATACAATTTCTCTTGCCGCTTCGTAGTCAATCTGTTTGCCGATTTCCGCTGCGGCTGCTACGTACCACTTGGATAAACAATTCCGACAGAATCCGGCTAAATTCATCAGGTCAATATTCTGGACATCTTTCCGTGCATCGAAATGCTGTAGCAATTTTCGAAAAACTTGAGATTCAATGCGTATTGTTGTTGAAATTGATTCGTTTGACACAATTCTATTAACACCTCCACAGGCTGTTCTACGGTAGTATGAATTCTAATTTATAAATTCTTGCTGCTCACCAACATAAACTTTCTTAATGGACTTTCTATTCAGCTATGAACTCTTGGCGGCATTAGTCACGCTCACGACTCTTGAGATCATTCTCATCTCCGTACTCACCAATAAATTACCACCTAAACAACGCGTCAGAGCGTGTATTGTGGGTCTCAGTGTGGCGATGTTAGCAAGGATCATGTTATTGTTCTCGATCATTTGGTTAATGCAACTTACGGACATCCTATTTACGATCGCAGAGCGTGCATTTTCACGAAAAGATTGATTTTGATGGCTGGAGGTCTATTTCTAATTTTCAAAGCATCCCGTGAAATACATAACTCTTTGGAAAGATCGACGAAGTTCTCCCTCCAAAGTCAAGTATGAAAGCTACCTTGCGGTAATTTTGCAGATTGGATTCATCGACATGGTGTTTACTTTCGCTTCAGTTCTTACGGCGATTGGACTGTTCGACATCATTGGTGTAATGGTAACTGCTATCGTCATCGCTATTTTGGTCATAATGCTAGCAGCGGGTCCGATTACTCGGTCTAGGAAGAAGCATCCATGGGTCGGTTGTCTCGCAAAAACACTAAACAATCTTTCGTCGATCGATCTGGCGAGAAGTAGTACCCGTCGGCATTAAATGCTTTGATTCCACTGATGGTTTCGCTACGGTTCATGACAATGTGACGAGCGAGTAAACCGCGTGCTTTTTTTCCAAAGTAACTCATGAAACGGTAGTCATCTTGGTACCGGTCCAGGAACGTACACTTAATCACTCGATAGTTCAGAAGTTGCTCAACAGAAGGACTAAAATATTCACTTGAAGCTAGGTTGACAACAATCGGCTTACGATGCACGGATAGTTCCGAATTTAAAGTGTCAGCAATCGTGGTACTCCAATATTCGTATAACGACTTTTCGTCGGCTATACGCAAGGACGTCCCCATTTCAAGTCTATAGGGATGAATCAAATCCATTGGTCTTAAAATACCATAAAGTCCAGACAAAATTCGCAAGCGACGTTGGGCCGACGTGAAATCACGTTCATTAAAAGCTTCTGGATTCAAACCTAAATACACATCGCCGCGAAAAGAAAGTATCGCTGGACGTGCGTTTTTCAGACTCAAAGTCCAATTTTGGTATCTTTCCACATTAAGAGTCCCAAGCTTTTGATTCACGTTCATTTTCTCTGCAATAGTGTCAGCATCGAGTGTTTGCAGATTGGCTATGAGCTTTGCAGCACGTTCGAGAAATAGGGGTTCAGACTTCTTACGAGTTGGTAGTGGAGATTTGAAGTCAAGGGTTTTCGAAGGAGAGAGAACTGTTAGCATAAGTTAGGATTTGTTATTATTTACGTATTCGGTGTGTGTTATACACTATTAAATCTTGAGAATTGCACCTTGTGACACCGCACGGAGTGAAGGAATATTATCCCCAAATCGCACTCGACGAGGACCAAATTTCAAGAATTAGACATTTAAAGGTATCAAGGAAGATCAATTTCGTCCCTTCGTTCACGATGAATTTTAGGGACTAGCTCTCATGGAAACCCGAGGTAAATCATGGGTGGGACGCGTACGAAGTCGAAACGAGGATGTGTACAGTGTCCGACCGGAATTTAGATTTTTAGCGGTTGCCGATGGTATGGGTGGAACTTCAGCCGGTCATATAGCGTCACGGATCACCATTGATGAAGTCTCAGAAAGTCTATATGAAATCAGTAAGGCTAGACCAATCGAAGCTAATGATTTGGTCGAGGCTGTTGTTAAAGCGAATCAAACCGTTTACGAACGCGGTCAAATGTATACCGACTTTGCTGGTATGGGTACAACTATTGTCTCGGCATTTATCAATGGTAGTAAAGGAATTTTTTGTCATGTCGGCGATTCTCGAGCATATTTGTTTCGCAAGAAGGAATTAACTAGGATTACAAGAGACCATTCGGTAGTTCAAGAACTCGTCGACAGTGGAGAAATGACAATGGAACAAGCGCAGCGAGCACCCAACAAAAATCTCATCACTCGGTCGATTGGTCCGAAACCAGAAGTACAACCAGAAATAACGCTGCAGGAATTACACGACGGTGATGTACTTATGCTGTGTAGTGATGGTGTATCGGATTTTGTACCGGACGACGAGATACGTGAGGTAATGGATGCACATTCTCATAATTTACGGTTTTTAGCGTCTATGTTGATTGAAACCGCCGATAAACACGGAAGTACTGATAACATCACAACCGTTGTCGCGAAAGTATGAATCGCGCCGAGAGTTGTACGGAATTACCAAAAGAACGTGAACATCCAGGCTATTCTTGAAGAAAAACTGTCGACCCTTAAACCGACATATCTAGAGGTGATCAATGAGAGTGGGAATCACAACGTACCAGCAGGTTCACAATCTCACTTTAAAGTTGTGGTCGTTTGCCCCGACTTCGCCAACCTGCGACCCGTACAACGCCACCGTCGCGTTTATGAGTTGTGCGCAGATGAACTTGACGGTCCAATCCATGCACTCTCGCTGCATCTGTATTCGATTGAAGAGTGGTCTGCACAAGGTCAAACCGCGGTTAAATCTCCACCTTGTCGCGGTGGTTCAAAATTCGAACGTGAGGATTGAGCGGAATCTGTGTTCGTAGGTTCGTTCTATCAGTTTATACCCCTAGTTGAGCTAAGTCGGTTACAAAACGACATTCAACAAATATTGCAAGCTCGGGACGTCGTCGGTACGCTACTCATAGCACGGGAAGGAATTAACGCCTCCGTAGCTCATACTGACAAAGACCGTCTGATTAATGTGATTGAAAACATAACGGAGTTGCATGGTCGGTTTAAATTTAAACCGATTTTTTCAACTGCTCGAAATGAAATCGTTTTCGACACATTACAAGTAAACATTCGTACTAGGATTGTCACTTCGGCGCAAGAATATGACTTTTCGTTGCCAATATCACCGCGAGTTAGTGCCTCACAATGGGATAGATTATTGAATGACGAAGAAGTGTTAGTACTTGACATTAGAAATCACTATGAGTCGCGCATCGGAAGATTTACTAATGCACAAACTCTAGATACTCAAACTTTCGCAGAAATCCCAGAACAGCTATTGAAAGACCTCAATGCTGATAAGGAAAAAACAATTGCGACGTACTGTACCGGAGGTATTCGGTGTGAAAAGGTTAATCAAATATTGACTGCAAACGGCTTCCGAAATGTACTTCAACTCGACCGAGGTATTCTGGGTTATTTTGACTCGACGGAAAATTCCACTCAATGGCAAGGAGAGTGTTTTGTGTTTGATAAACGTGTTTCTGTTACTCCTCAGTTGACCCAAGGCACGGCAACTTTGTGCATAGCCTGTCGTGCGCCTCTATTACCGATGGACCTAAATACGGATTGTTTCGAGTATGGGATTAGCTGCCCGTATTGTGTCAACGAATTGACTGTCGAGAGAAGAAGTGCCTTGGAAGAGCGGTTGTTTCAATTGCAACTAGCTGAGGAACGAGCAGCTGTTACATTCGGAAACCAATAGGAAAAATTCATGCCGCAACCTGCCGCTGTTCCAGTTTTACAAACTACACTTCAACCGAGTCGTCCTCCACAAACTAAAAAGCAAACCAATGAATTGAACAAAATTGCCAAAAAGCTTCGTCGCTTAGTCGGCCAAGCAATACAAGACTACTCGATGATCCGGGACCAAGATCGAGTAATGGTATGTTTATCTGGTGGCAAAGATTCCTATACACTTCTTGATGTCTTAGTCTCGTTGCAGCGCAATGCGCCCGTATCATTTTCAATTGTAGCAGTTAATCTAAACCAAAAACAACCTGATTTTCCGACAGAAGTTCTACCTCGATATTTGGCCAAACTAGGCATTGAGTACGAGATTGTCGAAGAAGATACCTATTCCATCACGACGGCGGTAACACCCGAAGGTAAAACCTTCTGTCCTATTTGTTCGCGCTTACGTCGCGGTATTTTGTACAAGACCGCAGCACGACTAAAAGCTACAAAAATCGCGTTGGGGCATCACCTCGATGATGTCGTCGAAACATTATTTTTGAATATGTTTTTCGGTGGTACACTCAAAGCTATGCCGCCGAACCTAGTCTCAGACGACCGGTCACAACAGGTTATTCGACCACTTTACTATGTTCGTGAGAAGTTAATTCAGCGTTATTCGAATATAGTCGATCATCCGATTATTCCTTGTAATTTATGCGGCTCACAAGAAAATTCACAGCGGTTAGTAATCAAAGAATTACTTGCTGATTGGGATCGGCGATTTCCTAACCGAGTCGAAAGTGTGGCACGTTCAATCCGAAACATTCGACCGTCGCGCCTCGGCGATCCAAATTTGTTTGCTTTTCAAGATTTGTGTACTCAATCCAGACTCCACAATGTCAGAGAAGAATACAGACACTCCCCCTAACAATCTAATAATTCCATACACGAGTTTGTCTGAACTTGCGTTAACTGGAATTATTGATGAGTATATTTCCCGAGACAGTTCGTTCCAAGACGGAACTCTCCAAGTCAAAAGAGAACGGGTACTACAAGGACTAAAAAACAACGACCTTTTGATTACCTACTCCGTTCGCGAGCAATCAACAAACATCAGAACACGCTTAGAGATGAGTGAACATCTATAAACATGTTGACTTAAGATGAGTACTTTGCTCTTAAACGCGCGAAATATCTCTTGGAGAATCGGTGGGCGTACGCTTTTTTCCGGAATCGATTTCAGCGTTCGCACAGGAGAAGCGTTAGAACTTAGAGGACCTAACGGAAGCGGTAAATCGACACTACTGAGATTACTTGCAAAATTTCAACAACCGCACGAAGGAATCGTGCAACTAAATACTCGTCGTGTCGGTTTTTTAGGACATAAACCCGGTCTATCTGGACTACTGTCGGTGTTTGAGAATGTCAAATGGTATTGTACTCTCGCGAAAGTCCACTACACGGATACTGAACTTGAAGATCGGTTACACCAGTTTGGATTGACTCACGAAAAACAGGCACTTGTACAAGAATTGTCTACGGGTCAAGTTAGAAGATGTGCCCTGTTGTGTCTTAGCCTTGCACAATACAATCTCTGGCTACTAGATGAACCAACGGCAGCGTTAGATAGTCGGGGGATTTCGCTAACGCAAAATCTAATCGAGCAACATAGAAAAAACGCTGGGGCCGTAGTTATGGCGACTCACTCGACAGACCCAATACCTGAAGCCACTACAGTCGAACTCAACGTCAAGTGAACTTGTACTTAGGACTGATACAACGAGAATTGCTAATCGGAATTCGCTCTGGTTCGGAAGCGCTTGTACCAGTAGCGTTTTTCGCCTTGGTCATATTTGTGTTTGCACTGACATTCGGTACCGAGAAAGAACTCCTTGCTCGTTGTACGATTCCAATTCTCTGGATCACGGCGCTATTTGCCAATACGTTGAGTTTGGATAACCTGTTTAAACGCGATCACGACGATGGCACCCTAGCGCTTACCTTACTCAGCTTCCGTCCATCAATACCGATAATCGTAGTAAAACTTGTAATCCACTGGACAATAACGGCATTACCTATTTGTTTATTCGCCCCTTTAATTGGAAAGATGTTTGGATTGTCTTGGGAAGCTGCGGTACTTGCTGGTGGAACACTTGGAATCGGAACCTTGTCAATGACTCTCATTGGTGCGCTAGTTGCCGCGTTACTGATAGGCGTCGAGAGAGGTGGTCAAGTTCTACTTCTAATCGTCGTGCCGATTTACCTTCCTGTGTTGCTACTAGGAATTGGAATCTCAACGTTGCACGCGCAGGGAATGACTTACAGTTCTCCACTTCTAGGTAGTCTAGCCATCCTATCTGCTGGGATCACTTGCGTACCATTAGCCTTAAAACCACTGTTAAAAACCGCCCAAGATTCCTGATGCGATTCGTACCAACATTTCTGCGACGATTAAGCACACCGCAACACTTTTTCCACGATACACAGTTTTGGGCAGTCGTACTGTGCGCACTAGGGTTGCTCGGATTATGTGTAGGTTCAGTGTGGGGGTTGTGTTTTGTTCCACCCGAACGGTATCAAGGCGATAGTTTTCGTATCTTGTTTGTCCATGCACCGTCTGCCCATATCGCACAGATGATTTATCTAGCAATCGCTGTCGCTGGTTTTGTGCAGTTAGTGTGGAAACTCAAACTCGCAGACACTTTCATCCGTGCTGCGGCGCCAATTGGTTGTACCTTGACATTGTTCGCGTTGATTTCAGGAATGCTCTGGGGTATGCCTACTTGGGGGACTGCTTGGGTATGGGATGCACGCACTACTTCAATGTTGGTTTTGTTTTTTCTATACTTCGGCTTAATCGTAATCCGTCAAGTGTTTACTAATCCTGAACGGGCCGCGAAAGCAATAAGTGTCATTGCTATTGTCGGCGCGATTAACATTCCTATCATTAAATTTTCCGTCGAATGGTTCGAGACGCTTCATCAACCCGCTAGTCTTGCTATCGGTAAACCGAGTGCGATTGCCACGGTGTTCTTAATACCACTGTTGATTAATTTCGTAGCGATTTCCGTTTTTTCGGCGGGAGTGATTCTGGCTAGTATGCGCAGTTATGTGTTGATTGACGCGGTTCGTACCACTTGGGTTCGAGAACAATTAAACAAAAATAAGCGGCGGTAGAAATTGAAAGAATTATTACTTATGAATGGACATGGTGTCTATGTTTGGACGACCTATGCGATATTTTCAATTCTCGTGATAGCACTAACGCTTCGTCCTTTCCTTTTACGGTCGCGATTACGTAAAAAAATCTTGCAACATGAAGACTCTGAATGAACGAACAACGACAGATTAGGTTTTGGGTTATCGTGTTTGTGCTTTGTGGCAGTTCAATTACCGTACTGCTCGCCGTATTTGCCATTCAAGACTATATCGATCACTTCTATTTACCTGACGAAGTAGTTCAAGGTTTAGCACCATACGACCGAACCATTCGAGCCGGTGGCTTTGTTGTTTTAAACAGTATCAAACATAGTGAGGATGAACTCAGTGTGGAATTTCAACTCACCGATATGAAGGATTCCACCTTTTTGGTCAGATACACTGGACTGTTACCTTCGTTGTTCCGTGAGGGGCAAGGTACGACTGTCAAGGGTAAATTAGGAGTCGATGGAGTCTTTCGGGCTCGAGAAGTTAATGCCAAACATGATGAGAACTATGTACCACCCGAACTAAAAACACTGACTGAATGACATGATTCCCGAACTCGGACACCTATTAGCAATTTTTGGTTGGACCGCGGCGTTAGGTGTACTCGTTTCAGGTTTTTGGGGTGGATACCGACATAGTGAGGCCTGGGTTGCGCTGTCGATTCGACTTGCTAAACTCCAGTTTGTCGTATTAGCAAGTTCTTTTGTTCTTTTGATTGTGTCGTTTTTGCACGACGACTTTTCGGTACTGTATGTCGCCAACAACTCGAATCAATTGTTGCCTTGGTACTACAAGATAAGTGCTGTATGGGGAGCCCATGAAGGTTCATTTTTACTTTGGACCTTAGTTGCTGCAACTTGGACTCATTTGGTTGCGAATCGAGCCCAGCATATTCCACTAGATATTCATGGTTATGTGCTCGGGTCGTTAGGTTTTATAAACTTTCTTTTCTTAGCATTTTTAATCACTGCTAGTAATCCCTTTGAACGTTTAGTTCCTAACACCCCAATCAACGGGGTCGATCTCAATCCACTCTTGCAAGACTTTGCACTCATCATTCATCCCCCTATGCTGTACATCGGATACGTTGGTTTTGCCGTCGCGTTCAGCTTTGGAGTTGCTGGTTTGCTCACTGGGAAATTAGATTCGGCTTGGGCACGTTGGTTACGACCTTGGGTTAACTACGCGTGGGCATTTCTGACCGTCGGTATCGCTTTAGGCAGTTGGTGGGCGTATTATGAACTCGGTTGGGGTGGTTGGTGGTTCTGGGATCCAGTAGAAAATGCTTCGCTATTGCCCTGGCTAGCTGGCGCCGCTTTGATTCATTCACTTGCTGCGACGGAGAAACGCGGGGCTTATAAAAACTGGACAGTGCTGCTCGCGATATTGACGTTCTCGCTTAGTCTTGTCGGTGCGTTCTTGGTTCGCAGCGGTATCCTAACCAGTGTTCATGCATTTGCCGTCGATGCGCAGCGCGGCTTAGTCCTCCTAGGAATACTAACGGTCGTGAGTGGTGCTGGGTTGATTTTGTTTGCACTACGGGCGTCGACGCTTCGAAGTCGTTTGGAATATTGGGGGATTTCTCGAGAATTGCTGTTGTTGATCAACAATGTACTATTAACGATCACCGTTGCAACAGTGTTACTTGGTACGCTGTACCCGATAGGATATGAATGGTTTACCGATGGCGAGAAGATCTCAATCGGTAGTCAGTACTTTAACGCGTTTTTCATCCCTATTATGCTAGTACTAAGTTTTTTTCTCGCACTCGCGCCGATCTCGCAATGGAAAACCACTCCACTCAAGAAGTTTCAGAAATGTTTCGTCTTTTTAGGATTTGCTGCCCTTGTGGCACTGATATTACCTTGGGTTTTAGCGAATACCTTTTATGTGGGGGCAACTATAGGTATTGCGCTGGGGTTGTTCGTATTAATTACTCACGTGAACTCATTACTCAAGCGGCGAAAATCGCTAAACCTTGGATTTGTGGGTATGTGCATTGCCCACTTAGGTTTCGCGATCGCCTTGATTGGCGTCGCGGTAACGAGTGTTTACTCTTACTCAGTCGACGGAAGACTCGCGATCGGTGATTCACTAGATGTAAGTGGTAGAAGCTACGAACTACAAAGTGTTCAGACTATCGAAGCAAGAAATTACTTGGCAGAACGAGCAGAATTTGTTGTGGGTAACCGAATCACCTTGTATCCCGAAAGACGGTTCTACCCCATCCGTGCAATGCAAACAACCGAAGCGGCTATCCGTCCCGTACTGTTCCGAGACTTGTACGTTACTTTAGGAAAACCTATGGATAACGGTACGTGGGGCGTCCGTATCCAAGAAAAACTACTGATCCGCTGGGTATGGTTCGGTGCCTTGATCATGGCTATTGCTGCTGTGCTAGCTTGTTCCGACAAACGCTATCGAAGGTTGTCTAAACGTGATCTGAGTCAATATTCTCGCACGTGATTTCGAACACTCTTAGACTACGACTGCTCTTTGCCCTGCCGATCGTCGGGATCGGTGTGGTGATCTTTATTCTCGCGATTGGGTTGAGAGGTGGGAATCATACCGTCCATCCATCTACACTAATAGCAAAACCGTTTCCCAGTTTCGAAGCACCGAAATTGATTGACAATGAACTGACCAATCATGAAGAGTTGCTAGGCGAAGCTCGACTAATTAATGTTTGGGCGTCTTGGTGTGTTGCATGCAGGTCCGAACACGCAGTGATACAAGACATCGCCGCTTCCAACTTGATTTCAGTTGTTGGTATCAACTATAAAGACCAACGAGTTGATGCATTGGATTGGTTGACTGAACTTGGCAATCCGTACGACTACACTATCGTCGATTTGGATGGAACACTTGGAGTTGATTTAGGCGTTTATGGAGCGCCGGAAACCTTTCTTGTTGATCCCAAAGGATACATACGCTATAAACATATCGGAGCTCTCACGGACAAGGTGTGGGAGGGAGAAATCTTGCCCTTGATTGAGGATCTCGACTAATCACTTATGTTTGCCCTAGGACTACTCACCATTGCATTTTCTACTATCGTAACTGTCGATGGTTTCGAATTCACCAGTTCGGATGAAGTCGCGAGATTCTCTCGATTAATCGAGGAATTTCGCTGCCCGCAGTGTTTAAATACCAATCTTGCCGGCTCTGATGCACCTATCGCCATGGATCTGCGTAGAACGATCTATGAACTCATGACTGACGGGAAAACAGATCGAGAAATTCGAGAATATTTGCGCGAACGATATGGTGATTTCATCCTGTTCCGACCACGATTTACACCGAAAACGGTGATTTTGTGGTTGTTGCCAGTGGTACTGTGCTTGATTGCGAGTTTGCTTGTATTGCAATTACGTCGATCTAGACATAACGAGAGTCTGACAACGGAAGAATTAGCGCAAGTCGAAAAGCTCATGGGATCAAAAGAATGCTAGTTACGATACTTGCGATGATCGCACTAGTATTGGCGATTAGTTATTGGTTATTTCGTGAGGCAATCCATGGAAAGCCAGCGGATAGATGGCAGCGTGCGGACGCGAACTTAGCGATTTATGAAGAACGTACTAGTACAATTGACGAAAATGAGGCAACCTTAGAAACCGCAGATGAAGCAAAACGATTACTACTAGCAGACGCTGCCGATGCAAAACGCGAATCTAAAAACGAGAGTTCAAAACCATTCATCGGAATCGTCAGTGTCGTTTTTGTCAGCATTCTCGGTGTGCTGGGTTATCTCTATTGGGGCGACCCATTTGCGGCGAGTTTGGATACGATCGCACAGCGTTTACAAGTTGCGACTCAAATGGAAGCCGGACCAAAAAAAATTGCAGAACTCGATACCATTATCGACTTACTAGAACGACGGAACCGTTCCCATCGCGGAAATTCAGCCTCGGCGACGTACCTCGCCCACGTGTACTTTCTCAAAGGCGATTATGACTCGGTTGTTGAAACCCATCGCAAAGCTGAAGAACTAGGTAGAACGTCGTTGAGTTCTGATGTCGAACGTATCAGGGCTGAATTTGTGTTGAACAACGGTTTAATGAATGACGACATCAAGAGAATATCGAACCGAATTGAAGAATTAGATCCGGGTAATCCCATCGTCATGCAGACCTATGGATTGGATGCTTGGCGCCTCCGAGATTTTCTTAAAGCACGATATTACTTCGAACGAGCTTTACAACATGACGAAGAGATTTCGCCAGCTAGTACAGCAATACTCGAAGAACTGATTCATCGAACGAACGCTCAGTTACCAGCACATCACATCGCGATTGTCGTGAATGTCAATATTGCTTCTTTGGAATTCGCGAACACTTGGTTAATTGTTTACGTACGGAGCACAAATTTATTGCAACCCCTTGCACTAGTCAAACGACCTTTTGCGCGCGCGGAACAATACTCGTTAGTGTTAGACGATGCAGTTACCACGGCGAATTCTTATTCTCTATCGGAACAACAAAAGGTGCAAGTAATTGCCCGTTTGTCTCGTTCGTCAAGCCTGTTAACAGAAGACACGATCATAGAGGTTCAAAGTCGTTGGGTCGATCCTCGGGACGCACCAGACTTAACACTTACACTTGATCCCCAAAAACCAGTCTTAAAGACGTTCACTGCAGTCGTTGAGTTAGCCGACCACATTACTATGGATGAAGGTGAATTTGTGTACATTTTTGGGGCTGGAATTGACGAAAACGATAGCCCATTACTTGTAAAGAAAATCTCAGTCACTGAACTACCTACAGCATTAATGTTAGGGACAGAAGACTTCACCCTACCAACCTCTGAATTCCCGGACGAGGGGTTGAACTTATTCGCTAGGCTTTCTAGGACTGGAAATACGACAAGACAAACGGGAGATTCCGAAAGTAAAAGTGTGTTGGTTAAAGCCGGAGATACAGTCAGACTTGTAATAGACCAACCAGTTTCAGAGACTTCGGAACATTGATGAAACTATCGAATTTGAAAAATTAAACCAAGGCAGCAATTACAATAATCACGTATGTTCAATGCGGTTCGACGACTTATTTCAACGAACTCTCACGACTCTATATCTCTAAAAGTCTCACTTTAGACATTTCAACAAAAAGGTAACCACATTATGTCAGACTGGCCATTTCTACGTAACGGAAAACCACCTCATATCTGTAGTGGAGAAGGTGTGTACCTCTATACACAAGACGGAAAAGAAATATTGGACGCCGCTGCGGGCGCGGTCGCGACAAGCATTGGACACGGTCGAACCGAAGTAGCAGACGTTATAAAAGAATCGGTACTGAAATTAGATTACATTATTCCTCCCTGGAACTGTGACGAGCGACAACAGTTAGTCGAACGTTTACGATCGTCTTGGCTACCGGATTCATTTAATCGATTTCATTTCACTAGTGGGGGGTCAGAAGCGATCGAATCTGCGATGAGAATTGCTGTGATGTACCACTCGGCGCGCGATCAACGACACAAATGCAAGATTATCGGTCGGGATATTTCCTATCACGGGACCACACTCGGAACCATTGCTCTAGGAGGGCATGAAGCTCGAAAGTTAGGAATCGAACATGTCCTACCTGCATTTCCTAAAGTTATTACTCCCTACCCTCTTCGTTGCGAAAGTAACGACCCAACTAGCTACTACTTAGATGCATTTCGTTTAGTACTTGAAGAAGAAGGACCCGATACGGTAGCGGCGATAGTCGGCGAACCAATCTTAGGTGCAAGTGGAGGCGCTATGGTACCACCGGATGGGTACTGGGAAGGTGTACGAGAAATTTGTCATGAACACAATATCCTATGGATCGCGGACGAAGTTATGACGGGTTTTGCTCGTACGGGAACCAAATTTGGTTATCAGCACTGGGATGCTGAACCTGATCTCATCGTTAGTGGTAAAGGTCTTGCTTGTGGTTATGCGCCGATCAACGGGGTGTTTTCTACCGATAAGGTTGCCGAACCAATAGAGCAAGCGCCAGGGTATGCAGTAATGTTTCATACCTATGGTTCCCATCCTTCGGGGTGTGCGGCTGCTGACAAGGTTTTGGAAATTCTTGAACGAGAAAATCTTGTTAATCGTGCTCGTACCTTGGGGGAAACACTCGAAACAAAACTACAATCGGCATTTTCAAATCATCCGCACGTGGCTGAATGCCGTGGAAAAGGAATGCTACAAGCAATCGAGGTTGTAAAAAATAGAAGTACACTTGAAACTTACGATCTTGCGGAGAACGTTACCGGAAAAATTATTAACCATAGTTTTCAGAATGGCGTTCATTTTTATGGAGCTGGAACCGGAGTCGTACGTGATGTGATACTCATTGGTCCCCCCTTAACCATCGAAGAGCATCATATTGACCAAATGGTTGGTGTACTTTCCGACGCAGTAGACGCCGTGACGCAGACAACCAACTGACAAAAAAGTTTGTGTCAGCACAAGCGTTACAACTCAAACTTAAACTCGACTGGGTCGGGTAGTTCTGGGCAAAAATATCGTTCCAACGACCAAGTCACGAGTTTGTCCTCACTAAACAGAAAATCTCCACGCAACGATTGGCCCATCAGAATGTATGGGAGCCAAAACTGATCGTCCTCCCACATCCGACTAAACGGAAGATTATCTAGATCACACCAAAACGGGATAGCTTCGGTAGTTTCCTCAGGGACACCGTCAAACCGATGACAACGAAAAACGTGCCCCTGTAACGCGAAGCGATTACTGAAATCTTGAAACCGCAGCACGGCTACTGGATAGAGTTCGCATACCTTTATACCGATTTCTTCTTTCACCTCTCGAATCGCACACTCTTTCATAGATTCACCGACTTCTAATTTACCACCCGGCGCATTCACTCGACCTGCCCCGTGTCCTCTGAGTTTTTCAATCAACAACACCTGATTGTTACTTGTAACATAAACTAGAGTAGCATAGATCGGTGGTTTCCAGTCTTTAGGCAGGTACCCCAGCGACGACTGATCAACTTTCTGCGTCACGAAGTTAGGTTTTACTTGTTTCGTAGTCTTGCTGCAGTTTCCGATGTAGTGAACCGGCGAACCCAACAGCGAACGGATCCATTTCTTGAACCAACCTCGCTAAATGCACATTGTCTTCTTGCCCGTTCCAGATTTTTCGGTAGGTACCTTCTTTGTATCCATTTGCTTGACGAAATAGATTTAACATATTCTTACCAATATACAGACCATACAATTCCTTGAGCGAAAGATCAATAGCCTTCAATAAGTCCACAAATGCAATAACATCGAATTTCTTCTGTAAAGCATGGAATGCAAGAGTTTCGACACAGTCATGCAACTGTTCGACACTCGCCCGGGTTGTTGTTTCACATTCAACCATCAAATGTGAAAGTTCATCCAAATCGGTCTTTTGAATTATGATCATCGATAAACCAAAGTGCCAAATGTCGACCACTTCGAGCTTTGTTTGCGATATGTCGGGTAATTGATGTTTCCACCACTTCCACCCATAGTGATCTAGTAGTTCAGCACATTCAGTCCAAATGGCTCGATGAAATGGATAACCCTGTTCAATCCAATTGGGGTGAACTTCTCGATTGTGCTTATCCTGAAGGTTAACCATATCGTGTAAAAATCGTCGAAAAGTGTCTGCTGAGCAATTCGCACTCTTGAGAGTTGGTTGGGTCATATTAGAAAGTTAAGTCGTGACGGGTTTGAATTTGTATGTGAAATTCTATTAACCGGCTAGAAATGTAGTGTGACTGATATACCAATCGTTCTCCTTTCATAACTCGTTGCAAACATATGGAAAATTTTGTTGTCGTGTGTAGACTACGTACTTAGAGAAACTTTGAGAATACACTTTGCATCTGGATAGGTATGCGATGGTATCTGTTTCAACACTAGGTACCAACTCTGGTAAGGACTGGCATCTACAAAATAAATAGCTATGGACTTTTAAACTTGAAAAACTTAAGCATTATCACTATATTTATCATTGATAGACATGTAAAGTGAAAGGACCGGTAACTATGCACGAAGTTCCAATATTACCACTCAAGAATCTAGTCGTTTTTCCGCGACAAATCGCACCCATCGCCGTAGGTCGTGAACGATCCCTCAAAGCAATTGATCATGCTTGGGGAGACGACGGTCGAATCATAACTCTGCTACAAAAAGACATCGAAAACGAAGATCCGGTACAAAATGAACTCTATGAAATCGGCTCTCTCTGTCAAATTAAACGTGTGGATAAACGAAATGATCGTGCCCAAGTTATCGTGGAAGCCATGAATCGTGTCCGCGTCACTTCCATTTCTGAAAAGCAAGGTTTTCACGTCGGAGATTACGCTGAGTTACCCAATCTCGCTGAACAAGCTGGAACACTCAGTGCCGAATCGACCGCAGCTCACAACACCGCTGTTGAAATTGCGAAAAAGTTATCGAAACTCATCAATCCAGATAAGAGCGATCAGATCTTCCAGCAGTTTGTAGGACAGTTCAAGAATCCGATCACACAAATGTATCGTATTGCTTCCTATGCTAAACATATGAGTTTCCTGCAAGCACAAGAAATTCTCGAAATCAACGACGTCGAAGAATTGATGAAATATGTCCTCGCTGTTCTAAAACATGAGATTTCGGTAACCGAGATTCAGTTAGAGATTCAGAATCAGGCGCACGAAGGATTAGAGCAGCAGCAACGAGAGCATATGTTGCGCCAACAGAAGCGAGCCATCGAACAAGCACTAGGTGAAGGCGACAACGACGATGAAATAGCCGACCTTAAGGAAGAGTTACGTCAAGCAAATATCCCTGACAACGCGAAGAAAGAAGTCGACCGAGAATTGAAACGACTCACCCGTATGTCTCCGCATGCAGCTGACTTTCAAGTGGCGCGAAG
Organism: Gammaproteobacteria bacterium; assembly: GCA_028819195.1. Lineage (GTDB taxonomy): Bacteria > Pseudomonadota > Gammaproteobacteria > Pseudomonadales > Azotimanducaceae > Bin55. The sequence continues at coordinate 35,771 of JAPPMF010000015.1, forward strand.
TTATCTAGAACTAGTCGCCGAATTACCGTGGAACGTTATCACTGAAGATAACCTCGCTATTAAAAATGCTGGCGAAATTTTGGATGAAGACCATTACGGCTTAGAGGAAGTCAAAGAACGCATTCTGGAGACGTTAGCAGTCCTGAAGTTGAATCCAGATGCGAAGGCATCAATCTTATGCTTTGTTGGACCTCCTGGTGTGGGCAAGACTTCACTCGGACAATCGGTTGCCAGAGCGATGGGAAGAAAATTCGAGCGAATGAGTCTTGGTGGTCTGCATGACGAAGCCGAGTTGAGAGGACACCGACGCACCTACATTGGTGCAATGCCTGGACGAATATTACAAGCCATTCGGCGATGCGGAGTACGCAACCCCGTTCTCATGTTAGACGAAATTGACAAACTAGGTCGAGACTTTCGAGGCGATCCGTCTGCGGCTCTCATGGAAATTCTAGACCCAGCACAGAATAAAGAATTTCGCGATAATTATTTGAACTTACCTTTCGATCTTTCAAAAGTCTTCTTCATTACAACGGCAAATACTTTAGAAGGTGTATCCAAACCACTCTTAGATCGACTTGAAGTCCTCGAACTAACTGGATACAGCGAACACGAAAAACTTGTAATCGCGAAGAAATATCTGATCCCCCGTCAGACTACTAATGCTGGTTTGAAAGACGAGAACATGATTTTCACTGACGAAGGCATACGCCATGTAATTCGTCGTTATACACGCGAAGCAGGAGTGAGAAATCTCGAACGTTCGATTGAGAGTATTGCACGGAAACGAGCAAAGAATCGACTTCTACGAAAGTCTAGTAAAGGTAAATTAACCGGCAACAAGATTGTAGACCTCCTAGGACCTGAAAAATTCAAAGAGGATTGGCATCGTAAAGAACTCACGAATGGAGTAGCCACAGGCTTGGCGTGGACCGAAGCTGGGGGAGATGTGTTGTATGTAGAAGCATCTCTAACATCAAAAGCAGATAAAGTAACAATTACTGGTCACGTTGGGCAAGTCATGCAAGAGTCGGCCAAAGCTGCCAGAAGTTACATCTGGGCTGCGGCAGAAGCCTTACACATCGATCGTTCAGCGATCGAAGAATCGGGAATACATATTCACGTACCTGCTGGTGCGGTTCCTAAAGATGGACCTTCAGCTGGTATAACGATGGCAACTGCACTGGCAAGTGCATACAGTTCGAAAGTTGTTCGAAACGACATTGCTATGACTGGCGAATTGACGCTGTCGGGATTAATTCTTCCGGTTGGTGGGATTAGAGAAAAAGTGTTAGCCGCGCATCGTTCGGGAATTCACCATGTGATTATTCCGAAAGATAACGAATCCGAACTTGAAAAGTTACCCGATGCAGTGCGAGATGAAGTCACTGTGAGTTTGGTTGAAAACCTCACCGACGTCGTGAAAATCGCTATACCTGACCTTTCGAAGTGAAGGTTGTAGTAACCCATTACTGTGACCGGATAGGTATACCACAAGTGACACATAACAGTAGAAAATATTTTTTTAGATAAATCGTTTTAAGACAAACCAACGCAACAGAGTTGGTGAGTTGTCAGCAACGAGAAATGTTCGATGAATTTTCATCACTATTCCGAGAGTTCTTGCGTGAACGAGGTCCGGAACCTTGGTGATTTAGCAAAATTGCCAAAGTGATGAAATAACCCAATTGCTTCCATGGAACAGACACTATGTTAGTACCCGAAATCATCGGATACTTTTGTTCCCTTTGTGAAAATGAACACTGCGAAAGCAGGGTGTGGGAAGCTATAATACTCGCAAACTATTGTTTTGAACGGTTTTGACCCATGAAAACACTACTTGGATTGCTAGCAGCGATATTCGCGACAGCATTACTTTTGTCCTGCAGTCAAAGTCCAATCAAGTCTTACTCCATTTCTGGCGAACTCATTGTCCTCCAGAGTGAGGAACCAGAAGACACTGATTCAGACACCGGTGAAGCTACTGAACCACCCGTATATCTGGACTCTTCGGTTGTAACCGTGTCGGTAACTTACGAAATCATGAACGTCGCGGGAGAAGTTGAAGAAGTCGAGCTTTTGTCCGGAAACTTTGTAGACGGCCGTGTCGAATATGTGGGAGAAGTTGACGAGCCGACTACCGTCAAAATCGCTGTAGATGTCGGTGAAGGCGATCCCCTCACAGCATCGGCACTCATTGCGCCGGGCGCAGACATCAAATTCGTGCTGTTGGATCACTGGGAATCCTATCGCGCGGATCAACTGGCTATGGTAGGAAGTTCGCGAATGTCCAAGAATTCCTCCAAAAAGTTCTCCATTTCTGGCGATTTCAGTTCAGTGGACGAGGATCTTTCAAATGTTGTTGTGTCCGCATCGGCTTGGAAGTTCGATGACGAAGGGCAACGTCAAATTGTGGACCTCGGTGACGTAATGTTGGTCAGTGACACTTTTTTGTTCGAAGGGGACATTGACGAACCAACTCGCATATCTATCTATGCGGGTCCCGTGGGATCGTGGTATGCGTCTACCAATTTCATATTGGTCGAGCCCCAATCAGAAATAACCCTCACTCAGCGTGGCACCGCACCAATATTCCTTGTCCTTGCAACATCAGGATCTGGAATGCACGCCAAGGTCATTGAGAGCTGGCAACAGTCGGAGGATTATTTGTCGGCATTTGACAAATACTATGAGGGCTACACGCAATACATTGCCGAGCGGGAAGCTCGGCAGAAGGCAACCTCAGAAGAAAATCGAGACACTGACGAAGACGGTTCACCAGATGAGCAGGTGGCTACTAGTTCATCAGGTGACGGTACCTCTGCAGACTCAGATTCAGCTGAATCGGCAGAGGGAGACGAATCCGCGACCACCGAAGAGGAAGAAAAACAAGTTGCAATCGCGTCTGCAGAGCCTGTCACACCGGCTGCCGAAGGATGCGAACACGTCACGCTGGCAGCCGAACAGACTGGCCGAGCTGCAAGTTCGATGGGTTCAATGCCTGAGTACTACAAACATCGAGACAAAATGGACGAAATTCAAATGTCCGTTCTCAAAAAAATTGCAACCGAAGCTGAGGACCCATTTGAATCACTTCTTGCGATAGAACTAGGCGCATTCTACAATAGCACGGGAGGTCAAAGCGATGCACTGACTGAGTACGATAAGCTTGCGGCGCGGTTCGAAGATGAACGCATCGCACATCGCATAGCCCAAGCGAGAAAAAAGGTTGAATCTCGCCTAAACAATGAGAGGCTCAAACCTGGGCAGAAGGCACCGGAATTCACACTAGGCAATTTGGAAGGAACGGAAGTTGCTCTCTACGATTTGTTAACCAATAGAGAGCTCCTACTTGTTGACTTTTGGGCATCCTGGTGTGGCCCATGCATCGCAGATTTTCCGGAGTTGAAGAAGCTGTATGGTGCATACAGTCCCCACGGTTTTGAGATTGTAGGAGTATCCATCGACAGCGCATTCGAGGATTGGAAAGAGGGATCTATAGAGCATGAGCTTCCTTGGATTGACCTTGGCGAAATGGATGGCTGGGAAGGAGCTACGGCAACCTCCTACGGCGTACTGGGAATTCCCGCCGGCTTCTTGCTAGACCCTAACGGCTGCATTCTTAAAAAGAACGTTCGTCCCGCTAGGTTGAAAGAGGCTCTCATCGCTCAATTCGGTGAAGTGCCCGAATTGACCGAGTCTAGCGAAGAAAGTGATTCTGACTCGACAGATCATGGTCCTGACGAGATAGACGGCTAAACCAGGTTGGCGGCAGCGCCAGCAGAATCTATAGATCTATCCACGGCGAAGATTGTCGTATCTCGCCGATATACGAGGGTACTTCTATTTACAAGCGCTAGCAGAACGCTGAAAGCAACGGGGGCCATCAGATAGGTGCGCATTTGCGTGTGGAAACACTTGCCGGCATAGCATCATTCCATCAAATGGGATTCGCCAGTTGGCACAACAACCACAATTGACAATTCACTATGACCCAAGTACTATTTCTGCCAACGCACAGGTTCTGGTAAGCAGACCACGTGCCTGTCGTTCGTGTCCAACAACGCGTGCGCAGAAACAAAGGAGTGACTAAACGAAAAAGTTGTGCAATTGGTAGCGTATCGATTACCAAGTTACCCATGGGTAATTGAGGTAGAGTCGCAAGTTCAATAGACATAATTTTGAAGTTGATTTGAAATAGACAGGGTACTTGAACGACCAATCAATATTACCTAGTACATCACATTTCTCCGTTCGCAAAGTTCTCGAATTCTACAACCTTCAAGTACCAATTTACACGTATAATCCAATAGCGAATTTCTTTCTTACAATCTATGAATTTACATTAAAGGAGATCAAATGAGCGTCGTCGACGGTATATGGAACACCATCGTTAACACCCCTATTGGACAACAAAAAGGAAAACTTACTGTAAATTCTGAGGGTAATCAGTTCACAGGAGAAATGTCCACCCTACAAGGTAATCTTGTAGTCGAACAAGGAAAGGTAGACGGAAATAAACTATCCTGGGTTTCGGAACTCGAGAAACCGATGCCCATGCGCCTAGAGTTTCAAGTTGAAATTAACGAGGACACTATGGAAGGAACGGTGAAAATGGGGAATTTCGGCATTGCACCTGTTCGTGGGGAGCGTGAGATTTAAGAAATAAGCCATCACACCCAACGAACAACCCAAGACCTTTTACAAGTTGACTCAAATTGAGTCAACTATTTGTTTTACCTATTAAAAACTTCGCACTCCTAACACGGTTTGTGTATAGTCTCCGAGAGAATCATGGCTCGACATAAAGAACCTTCGATTAATTTTCTGCTTGGAGAACTTCTACGAAATCGCAACCCACGTTGGTCTGAAACACTGTTAGCAGAACAAGTTGGCATCTTTAGAGATTCAAAAGCCCAACCGGATTTAATCACGTTGGACGAAGTCCCAGTAGTTGTAGAGACCGAATTTGCTCCAGCACGTACCGTTGAATCCGAGGCAACATCCAGGCTTGGGCTAGTCGTAGCTGAAAGTGGCCGTATGGTCGAACACACAATCGCTTGCCGCTTACCCCAATCACTTAGATCAACAAAAGATCCGAGAAAAGATTTAGACGAAGCTCAAGTTGAATACTGCATCTTTGCGTCCCATGATCAAGACGTGCAACGTTGGCCAATTAAAGGGTGGATCACAGGTTCCATAAATGATTTAACCGACTGTCTGGAAATGGTCAGACTCTCTGAACAATTGATTGAAGAGAGTACCGAGGTTTTGGAACAAGCTGTAAATGAGTCTGCTTATGTTATCTTGAGTGATTCAGGGGAAAACTCTGTCGTTAGTCAAAAATTAGGCGACTTACTCAATCAAGAACCATCGATGCAAACCGTGCGTATGGCAATGACCATACTCGCAAATGCATTCACTTTTCATATGTCAATACAGCAAGTGCATAACCTACCCGATTTTGAAGAGTTAAAGAACAGTTCAAGTGGAATTCTTCCGATGGAGTTGTTACCGTGCTGGCGATTCATCCTAAAAGAGATCAATTATTGGCCAATTTTTGACATTGCAACCAAAGTAGTCGAATGTCTTGGGACCAAATTGTCGATTGTTATATTTCAGAAAATGGAACGCGCAGCCGCAAGATTGGTGGTTATCGGGTCTACAAGTATTCATGACCTATCAGGTCGCATGTTACAACGTTTAATCACCGATCGAAAGTTCCTCGCAACTTTTTACACACTACCGAATAGTGCAGCTTTACTCGCAGAATTGAGCATCGGTAAATTTAACGCAAACTTGTCGAACTTAGAAGCAACGTCTGCACTAAAAATCGCAGATTTTGCTTGCGGAACTGGGACTTTGATCACCGCTGCTTACCAAGTCTTGTTACGCAAGTTTAGGCGCAAGGGTGGTAATGAGTCACAATTACATTCGGCTTTAATGGCAAATGGTCTCATTGCTGCAGACATCATGCCAGCAGCAACTCATTTGACCGCATCCCAATTGTCATCAACCAATCCAGCCATAACCTTTGATAAGACCTGCGTTTATACCATGCCTTACGGATATCAACCAGAAGAAACCGGTAGACCCGTGTCGTTAGGTTCTCTAGACTTGACAGTGGATGAAATCAGTCCAAGTATTTTTGGAACAGGATCTTATGAAATTCTCGGTACTCAAGAGAGTGATTCCGTCTTCAATATTTCGGTACCAAAAGAATCATTGGATCTCGTGATCATGAATCCTCCATTCACACGACCGACCAATCACGAGTCTACGACTGTTCCAATACCTTCCTTTGCCGGTTTTCGAACATCGGAAGAGGAGCAGCGTGCAATGTCTGATATGCTAAAGCGACTTCGACGTAGGATGAAAACATCGGTTGGGGATGGCTATGCTGGTCTAGCATCTAACTTTATCGACTTGGCACACGTTAAAGTCAAACCGGGAGGGGTACTAGCTCTCGTCCTTCCATTAACGGTATTACGAGGTAGTTCATGGAAAAAATTTCGAGAACTATTGAAAAACCAATACGAGAAAGTCACAATTCTTTCCATTGCGGCTATCGGTTCCACAAAAAGAGCTTTTAGTGCTGACACGGGTATGGCTGAAGTTTTGATCGTCGCCACGAAAAATTCAGAGGAGGACTGTGAAACTGTCGCGAACTGTTTGTTTGTAAATATGTTAGAACGACCACGTTCCGTATTAGCAGCAACCGAAACCGCTAAAGCCATCCTGAAACTTCAACCGGCCTCTCCATACGGAAGCATTATGCTAGGAAATATGCGTGTCGGACACTATTTCCGAGGTGACTTGTCTGATGCTGGCTGTGCAGCTATACGTTCTAGCGACGTGACTCGTACTGCGTTAACCCTGCTGAGTTCAAACATTTATCTACCTCGACATTCTCAAGAACTAAACATTCCTATCGTCCCATTAGGAAAACTTGGGAAAGCTGGTCCTGTCCATCGATCTGTCGGACAATTTGAGTCATCGGCACCGACGAAACGCGGTGTTTTTCAACTATTTCAGTACGAAGGAATTCCAACTTACCCTGTTTTATGGAGTCACAATAGTGAAAGAGAAAGAACGTTGTTGGTCAAACCAGATTCTTTCGGCGAAGTACGACCTGAATACGACCAAGAAGCTGAAACGCTTTGGAAGATATCAGCTACTCGAATTCATTTGAATGTTGATTTTCGCCTTACGTCACAAGCTCTTTCTGCTTGTATTACTCCTTCCAAAGTGATTGGTGGCCGTGCCTGGCCCTCGTTTGTCCTCTTCAAGGAAATTTACGAAGTGCCGCTTGTACTGTGGTGTAACACAACACTTGGCCTAATTTCAAGATGGTGGGCGGGTGCTAGGCAACAAGAAGGAAGATCCATTTTGACAGTGTCTACTTTAAGTGATTACCCAGTCTTGGACTGTCGGCTATTATCTGAACGGCAATTGGCGGCATGTCAATTTATTTTCAACGAGTTTACCAAGAAAGAGTTTCTACCGGCTAATGAAGCCTACCGAGACTCAACCAGGCAATTATTAGATCAACAAATGCTTATTGACGTGTTAGGATTGCGATCTACAGTGCTAGAACCATTAGATTTATTGCGGCGGCAATGGTGTACTGAACCATCGGTTCATGGTGGCAAAAGCACACGAATTTCCGTGAGTGAATCAATTTAAATTGTGCTGCCTTAGATTGCTCGATGTTTTGTCAGGATAACCAAGTGCTGAGAGCCACAAGTGCACAAGGCACACCGAAAAAGAGTCCAATGACATATGCAACCGCCCATATTTTCCGCTCACTCCCGATTCGCGCAAGCCACTCGGCGCATACCATCGGAAGCTTGCGTAGCCACGGAATTCCGTAAATCACGATGACTCCGAGAGTGTTATAGAGAAAGTGAGCAATTGCGATTTGATGAGCAACGGCATGAGTAGGTCCTGTGATTGCCGTCGCCGCTAGAAGTGCAGTTATCGTAGTACCGATATTTGCACCGAGTGTAAAAGGATAAACTTGTCGCAAATTGATCACTCCACTTCCAGCTAGTGGTACGATGATGCTAGTAGTCGTCGAGGACGATTGCACTAAGACCGTTACCAGCGCGCCTGAACCAATCCCCATTATCGGACCTTTGCCAATAGCTGCCTCAAGGAATCTCTGAGCCTTGCCTACGAAAACGGACTTTAGTGCATTGCCAAGAAACATGATCGAGAGCAAAATCAAAGCAATACCCATGACAATCTGAACTGAGCCTGCCCATTTCTCGGGAAGAAACGAGGTCAACGACTCAAGGAGTCGCGTACCAGAGCCGACCACGACCTTAATTACTCCATTCCCAGACGCATCTATGGTCTCGATGTTTTCAATGAGGTGTGTGACAGTGCCACTCAGTTTTTCGAGAATTCCGAAAACCAGTTCTAAGGGCAGAAATACCAGGATACTCAGCAAATTGAAGAAATCGTGTATGGTCGCAGCGGCAAAGGCATTTTTGAATTCGTCTGGCCGTCGCACGTGCCCGATGCTGACCAGAGTGTTTGTTACGGTTGTCCCGACATTTGCGCCCATGATCATGGGAATCGCAACACTGATTGGTAATCCAGCTGCCACAAGACCGACGATGATCGAGGTAACAGTGCTAGAGGACTGGACTAACGCGGTCGCAAGTATTGCAAGTACAAGCCCAACAAATGGATTCGTTGCAAAAACGAACAGTGACGCGACGCCTTCCTTGCCTCCACATAGTTGACGAAATCCCACACCGATCGCGCCAACCGCTACGAGCAAAACATAGACGGACACTAGCATAATGAGCCACGGAATTACTCTTTGAAAAACGCTCTTAAGTCTCTGCATTTCAAGTCTGTCAGTTTGAGCGTAGAAAGCCTGCAGGGGAGACCAATGCAGTAGCGTCAGTAATCGTATCCAACTTCCACGATTGATACATCAAACTGCCGGGATGTATCTTTCCCGTTAGCTTTTCTGTGGAATTTGGTTCTTCATTACCACCAAAACAGAAAATGCTGTCCAAAGGTGTAGATAGGAGCAATTCCATTCGCTGGTTGGAACCGGTGTCTCACCTAAGATTGACACACTCCTCCTAGACTGGATTCACCCGTTAGCTCATGTTAGTTTTCTGCAACAGTTAAGACCTCCTTAAGGGTCACAGTTCTAGGCGGTAAACACAAATCTGCTTTACAAGTTTGATATGTTACCTCCGTGGAGATTTCATACGCACCTGGCTCGCAATCTTCCGTTCCTATTTCTTGTGATACGCTTACCTGTGGCCCCCAATACACTTCGAATGAACCTTTGTATTGATGTGGTGGCATTTTTACCATACCTAACTGTTGCAACGCTTCCGGAACAGAGAACGATACCTTAGTTTCTTTCATGCCTTGTTCCGCATTTTTGCCAGTTGGGGCATAGATGTACCAGCCATCTTGAATCTCAATAGAAAGGGATACTTCTGCTTGTCCACCCTGTTCGACAGATTCCGGAACGAACAAATCCAGTTTCACTGGGGCCATTTTCGGTAGAGACTGAAGTTCTTCCTCGCGCCGTGAAGTCTCATGTCCATTCAAGGACGGATTTATGACTTGTTCATCAATTGGTACTGTTTTACCATCTTCGCTTCCCAACATAACGTACACACGTCCTTGATGGCGCATCGTGAGCCAATGTTCACGACCGGTGTCGTAGAGTACTCCTACAGTTTCTTGCCAATACTCAACGTTCATTGCAACATGTTCGTCTAGCTCTTCTTCAGTCCCCCACCATCCACCAGTGTCCTCATACATAGCTAAGAAATACTCCTTAGTTGGTTTTTCGCGCGGAGGATAGAGACCAGGATCCTTTCCGGCACTCTCTACTTTATTGGTAGCTTCCCATTCCCAGGACAGTTCGTCGGAAAATTCACCACCATTCACTGTGGCGACACTAGCACCTATGATTAGATCAGGTGTACCGTCAAGATTCCAATCATCAACATAGATTCTGGGGCCACTACCCGGTAACGCTTTACTCCCGTCCGTGGTTGCTAACAAATCAATCGGTGGATGAAAGCGATGTTCTCCGTCCACTTTGGTACCTCGAAAAAATGCGATAGCCATCGATCCTTCTTTGACATAACTACCTGTTACCAGTAAATCAAGCACACCGTCCCGATCCCAGTCTACTACATATGGGGAGGTTTTACCGTCGCCAGCAAGAGGACTCTCGTTAAATGGCCAGTCGCTGACTTGTTCGGGAATTGGAGGTTCCCCAATGCTTAAGGGGTTACCGTCAACATCCAACAGCAACTTTCTTGCCCCAAACTTGGGTTCTTCTTGCGTCCCTATATTTTCACTCATTTTTAAGGCACTACCACCAAAAATGAGGTCATAGTCTCCGTCGTCATCAAAATCACCCATCGCTGCCAAGGAATACACCCAGTAATCAAACGTGTCCGCAGGTTCCACTTGCTCCCTTTCCTTTGCGTTTTCCATATATTGAGCCATCATAGGATTCCAAGCTGCCGAAGGATCTCCTGCCTGTTCTAACTTTTCGCCAGGCAAAAACCCATCTTCATTCCCGCGAAACCAAGTTACCTCGCCTGGGTGATATTGACCGGAGATCATGTCTAAGTAACCATCGTTGTTTAGGTCATAAAAATATGGTGTGAAACCTATACAACACCATTGAGGAACTTCCATGACAGTGCCTTCGGTATCGCGCGCCCACTCAAATTCGTTCGAAAACTGAGGGGCTTCATTACTTCCAATGTTGAGGTAAACTCGAACTGTTGAGCCAAGTTCACCCATAGGAAACTCGCTAGTATTAGTTTCGAATTCACCGAGGAGTAAATCTCTCTTGCCATCGCCGTTCCAGTCCCACAAAGCAGGTGCTACTAAGCCATGTTTCTCGGTCAAGACGGGAGAATCACCACCCATGACTAACATTGGGGGTTGAAGTTTAGGTGCTCCAGGAATATCAGCTCCGACGATTTCTGGGAACTTCATTTCACCCGTTACAACGTCTGCGTCTACATCGGTAGAAATTTCAGCGACTGTTTCTGGTCGATCGCAACCCCCGAGTACGAGACAAAGTAGTACAAGTATTGAGGCTAATATAAAGTAAATGTTTTGACAAATTTTTGGCATGGGTGTCACCCTTGGTTCAAAAAAGTACCGGATTTTATATTTTAACATACCTAAACAACATGGCACCATAATTTAGACTTGTTGCGCGATGTTCCCACCGGTCAGTATCACACCGACCTTCTCTTTGACAAGGTGCGGATTCTTTAGCATTGCTGCAACGACGACCGAGGCTGACGGTTCTACAATTAGTTTAAGCGACTCGTAAATCCAAGACGCTGCTGTTTTGATTTCTGCTTCGGTTGCTATTACCACTTGCACGTTCGCACCTTGCAAAATCTCGAAATTTAACTTACCTAACCCCGCTTTTAAGCCATCTGCTATTGTGTTCTTATTAGTAGGTGGTTGTCGTGTACCGAGCTGTAGCGACAAATAGGTGTCATTGACGTTTTCAGGTTCTGCACAAACTACTTCGACCTCACCGTTCGCAGCCAATACGGTGCCGCTGGCTAATCCCCCTCCACCTACCGGGACCCAAACTTGATCGAGTTCGGTAGCTTTCGTTTCAGTAAGTTGATCGAAGAATTCGTAAGTGGCGGTCCCTTGTCCATGGATCACTTCGGAGTTGTCGTAAGGGTGAATGAACTTCATATCGGAACTTTCAAGAATAGTTTGAACTTGGTAATCACGAGCTTCCACACCGGGTTCGCATTCAATCAATTGGGCGTCGTAGCGGAGCATATTTTCACGTTTCGATTCGGTTGTGTCTTCAGGAATCACTATATAAGCTTCCTTGCCTACCTTTTGTGCGACAAATGCGACCGCAGCACCGTGATTTCCAGACGAATGGGTTATCACTTTGCGATCTGAATCTTTTAGTTGTAGTATCGCGTTGTGAGCACCACGAACTTTAAAAGAACCGGTAAGTTGTTCGTTCTCACATTTGAAATAAATCTCGGAATCTAACTTGGAATTTAACCATTTGTCTTCCACTAAACGCGTTCTCTTGATGTGAGAACGAATGCGCTTATATGCTTGAGATACACCTCGATAGTTAGGTGACCTCATAGCAAGTTTACCATCGTTGCGATAGTGATACAGTTCGGTGAAACACGGGTTTAACCTCCAAGTCGTGACATGGCGAGTGAAAGTAGTAACCCAGTCGTTCAAATTGCCAATGCTGCTCCGATCGCGCAAATACCGCTCTTTCCACTACCGCATTTGATACTGTCATGGAGTTTGAATTCAGAGATTCAAACCAGGTTGAAGAACTCGGAGTTTTCGACAGAAAGAGATGCTCATAATCGCGTATTTCAATCGGTAATGCATTGTTTTCGGCGACAAACTGAATCACACCTTTGGGTTTTAAACCACTAGTGTCGTTTCCACTTCGAGAGTCTGGAAAGTAAGTCACTTTAAGACAAATGATTTTTCCGGCATCATCTTTAACTATTTCATCACAACGTACAATGAAAGCATACCTTAATCGTACCATACCCCCAGGTATTAAGCGTTTGTATTTTGGAGGAGGATCTTCGGAAAAATCTGCCCGATCAATATAAATCTTACGACCAAAAACCAACTCGCGCATACCGAACTCTGCTAGCTTAGGGTGCCAATTAGCAGTGAGACTTAAATCTTCTCCCGAAAAGTTGGTAACTTCAAGTAACAACGGATCGCGCACAACCATACATCGTGGTGCTTTTTCTTCCAGTTCACTCCGAATACAGAAATCTAATAGCTCAGTTTCAATCGTGTTTTCTTGTTTGGTAACGCCAACACGACGACAAAAATCACGAATAGCCGCAGGTGGTACTCCACGATTTCGTAAACCTGCAAGAGTAGGCATTCGTGGATCGTCCCATCCGTTTACAAATTGCTGATCAACTAGTTCCCGTAATACTCTTTTCGACGTAATAGTATGTTCTAAATTGAGACGCGAAAATTCGATCTGAGGAGGATGGAAATTGATGTTGATGTTGTCGAGCACCCAATCATACAAAGCTCGATGATCCTCAAACTCAAGGGTACACAGTGAATGCGTGATTCCTTCTAAGGCATCACAGATGCAGTGGGTGAAATCGTACATCGGATAGATACACCATTGATCGCCAGTTCGATGATGGGGGGCGTGAATAATGCGATACAACACAGGATCGCGTAGATTTAGGTTTGGAGAGCTCATATCTATTTTTGCGCGCAATACACGGCTCCCTGTCGCAAAATCCCCAGCTTTCATTTTTCGAAGCAATGTGAGGTTTTCATCGATCGAACGATCTCGAAATGGACTATTTTGACCAACCGTTGTCAGTGTACCGCGGGTAGCCTGCAGTTCTTCAGCACTAAGATCACACACAAATGCGCAACCGCGAACAACCAGCTCTTCGGCAAACGCATAGATCTGCTCAAAATAATCTGAAGCAAAGGTAAGACGATCACCCCAGTCGTATCCTAACCAATTTACATCTTTTTTGATCGCTTCTACGAAACCTTCACTTTCAGTTAAAGGATTGGTATCGTCAAACCGCAAATAGGTCTGGCCACAAAACTCATCCGCAACGCCAAAGTTAAGACAAATTGACTTCGCATGACCGATGTGCAAAAACCCGTTAGGTTCAGGAGGAAATCGAGTAATAATTTGGTGTTTGACAGTTCCGTCGTTGAGATCCCGAATAATTCGCGCCCGTATGAAGTCATTTGGGGGTGTATCCATAGTCAGTATTCTAGGAAGGACAGTAGTAGTCTTGGAGAATGGTATGCTAAGTAACATAATGTGTCAAATCACAAGTGGCATTTGTTAAAGGAATTCATAAGTGGATCGAACTTTTAATGCAATTGATGTAGAAACAGCCAATAACGACCGTGCTTCAATATGCCAAATTGGAATCGTACATGTCGAGAACGGAGTCATCGTTGATACATGGAAGTCTTATGTAAATCCTGAGGATTGGTTTGACCCGTGGATCGTAGCAATACACGGAATTTCCGAAGAAATGGTTGCGGCTTGCCCCACAATCCCCGAGTTGCGCAAAGAACTGCAGGATCGGCTCGGTGATGCAACTTTAGTAAGTCACACCGCGTTCGATCGGGTTTCCCTCGAACGGGCTATGCAAAAGTACGGATTAACCCCCTTGCAGGTTCAATGGTTGGACAGTGCAACAGTAGCAAGACGGACTTGGAAAAAATTTTCCAAAAGCGGGTATGGCTTACGAAATGTGGCGAACAATCTAGGTATTGAATTCAATCATCACGACGCCCTAGAGGACGCGCGAGCAGCAGCACAGATATTGTTAAGTGCGCTAACTGAATCGGATTTAGGTGTATCAGAATGGCTCAAACAAACTGCTCAACGCGTTAGTAATCCGAGGGAAACCATAGTATACGAGAATCTGTCGGGTAAGGTCGACAGTAATTTGTATGGAGAAACTTTGGTATTCACAGGTTCACTTGCGATGAAAAGATCTGAAGCTGTTCAGAAAGCTGCTGCAGCTGGGTGCCTAGTGGTAAGTTCAGTCAATACAAACGTGTCCGTGTTAGTTGTAGGTACTCAAGATAAGCACAAGTTAAAAGGAATGTCGAAAAGCAGCAAACACCGAAAAGCTGAGGAACTAATCGCAGAAGGGTACGACATTCAAATAATATCTGAAAGCGACTTTCTCGATTTGATCGATGGATAGAAATCAATACTACTGAAGTTTTGCGGTTGAATTGCAAAATATGTTGGTGCAGATACGGAACTGATTACCGTGCTAAGGCGAATGAGATGAACAAAAGAGGAATTCAAGCAGTTCTATATTTACTGTTCAGCATTACTTTGTTGATGCTGTTAGTAAGTTGCGGGCGAAATGAACAAGAGGTTGACCTAGAAAGTTTGCTAGATACACTGAACGAACCAAAATATTTCTTGGTCAAATACAATGATCAACCAATCGGACGGTATGAGATCTCTGGCAGCTATGTAAAAAACGAACCTATTCAATTCGTTTCCAATCTCATCCTACCCACTGTCGGAGAAATTGTACTTCGCACTGAAACAAGTTTTCGCTTCGAGGCCACTCGTCCCTATGGATTGCTAGAAGTTGTCCAATCAAGGTCTGACAACACATCTCCCGATCAGTTCGATTATGCCGGTTTTCGGCTGCAATTTACCGGAAACCAAGAGGTCGAAAACCTCAATCTCCAGGATCTATTTGCACTGGAATTGTTTGCCTTAAATTCGAAGACGAAACAAAATAGTCAAAAAGAAGTCTCTCTTTTGTCGCTAAGACCGAATATAGCTGTGAAGGATGAAATCTGGACAGTAGTTTCTGTCAGCGAAACAGAGGTTCAGTTTTCCAATTCGGCGGGTAAGAAAGCAACGTATGGGATCGATGGTGAAACAACCACTTTACTGGAAATGTCCCACCCCGACGGTTTGAGTTACATTAGACGGTCACTTGAGGAACTCAACAAAACTACGATTCCCATACCTGAATTTGACTTTACGCAAGGGATTTTAGTGAATCAACCACTTGCTAATCCACGGAAAACTTCTCGCTTAGTCCTGAAATTGAATTTCGGTAATGCCATACCTGACATTTGGCAAGAACTGTTGGATGAACAATCAACGATTACCGTCAATGCAGAGTCGAACCCCGAGACCTCTAACCGTATACATTGGCCAACTATTCAACTAAGCCACGAAGAGACTGAGAGATTGACCCCTATAGCTAATCAACTACGGTATCTGTCCGACGACGAGAATGAACTCGTGAATTTCCTTGTGTTCCACTTGAGTCGTTTTCTTAGTTACGATTCATCGTCAACCACCCAGTCAATTTCTCAAACTCTAGATTTAGGTTCAGGCGACTGCGCTGACTATGCTACGATTTTGAATGGTCTCGCAAAACTAATGGGGCTTAAGTCCAGAATGGTGCTTGGTCTCGCCTACGACGAGAATACACAGTCTTTCCGGCCTCACGCATGGAACGAAATTCGTTTGTCCGACAGTTCACATCGATTGGTAGATTCGACGTGGGGACAAATTCGCGCGGATGCGACTCATCTCGAATTCCCTGATGCCTTCGTACATGAAATATTCAATAGTCTAGAAAATCTAACGATCGAAATTGTAGATAGTGAATATTTCAAAGAAACTGTGGTAGAGGAAGCAGGAACTTAGACAGAAATTATTTGTTCCGCAGTTGTACCAAAACTATAGATGTTGGTACCAAGTTGAAAAGAAAGGAACAAAAGTAACCGCAAGTAATACTGCTAACAAGACAACCATAAACGGGAAGGAAGCGCTGTATAGATCCAAGATCGATTTCTTGAATCGATAACTTGAGATAAATAGATTCATACCTACCGGGGGTGTGAAATATCCTATTTGTAGATTTGCCATAAATATGACACCCAAATGAACCGGATGAATGCCATATCCCATCGCTATCGGGACAAGCAACGGTACCATAATGACTATCGCCGAGAACACATCCAATACTGCCCCTAGCAACAACAGAAATAAATTCAAGAGCAGTAAAAAGACTATCGGATTAGAAATGGTTTTGTTGATATGTGCGAACAACTTTTCAGCGATTTGTTCATGCACAAAGAAATTGGTTAAAGCTAGGGCGCATCCTAGTATGAGGATGATGCATCCGACCATTACCATTGACTCTTGAATCACAGTCGGTAGCTTCCGAAATGAAATTTCTTTATGGATAAACACTTCGACGATCAGTACCCACAAAGCAGCGATTGCTGCTACCTCTGAAACGGTAATAACTCCCGTATAGATCCCAATTAACACAAAAATTGGTAATGGGAGTTCCCATTTGCATTCGCAGATCGATTTCCATAATGCACTACCATCAAACTTAGTCGTCGGCAGATTTCGATGTTTGATTAAAGACCATGTTGACAGTGCTAAAATCATCAAGAAAGTGGGTACTAGACCGGCAAGAAAGAGTTCTTGAATCGTGAAGGTAACTTCGGTACTCGTTTGCTGCGCGACCACTCCATAAAGAATGAGTGGTACACTAGGGACAATCAATAACCCTAAACTACCAGAAGTCGTTACAAGACCTAAACTAAATTTTTCGGAATATCCCGATTTCATGAGTATCGGAAATAGCACAGCGCCTAGTGCGACTATCGTTACACCTGACGCCCCCGTCAATGCCGTGAACAATGCACACGCGACAAACCCAACGATCGCAATACCAGAAGGCATCCAACCGAGCAACGCTCGTAACAAGTTCATCATTCGTTGAGAAGCATTCGATTCGGCAAGTAAATAACCGCAAAACGTAAACAAAGGTAACGCAACAAGTAGCGGTGTGTTCGCGATCCGAAGAATCTCCGTCGCAATACCCACTAAACTGATATCCGTACCGAGGTACACAACCATCGTCAAAGCCAGAATCACTGCAAATAGTGGAGCACCTAGCAAAGCCATAATCAAAACGCCTAACAGTCCCAAATAGATCATTGGCGTATACTCGAAATCGCGGCGAAAAGAAAGCGAGTTCCCATTACAAATCCCGAAATCGGAATAACGCAGACAAAAATCCAGTTGGGTAGTATGCCGATGCCAGGTGTACCATCAATAAACTCCCACAAAATGACCTGGATCGAAAAAATCGCGAACACGACGCAAACTAGCGCCGCGAGAGTATTTGCAATACAGTGAGTGTATTTCTTTACCACCTCTGGAAGAAACCGGTCGAGGACATCTAGTCGAATGTGACCGCTTTCGCGGACCGCGACCATCGCGCCGACCATCGTAATCCACAAGACGGTCATCTGCACAAGTTCATGACTCCAAGACAATCCAAATGAAAAGGTATTTCGCAATACCACTTCCATGATCGGAACGCCTAAGACGATGACAAAGAGAGTCACGAGAACTCCGGTTTCTAATTGTCTTAGTAACCTAAGAAATTTATCTACTAGACTGGGTTCGATAATCCTGTAATACTTCCTGCAGTTTGCGGTAAGGGTCTTCTGGTATATACCCTTTTTTGCGCATCTGATCGACGGCTTTTTTAGCGGCTTGATTCCATCGGTTTAACGAGTCCGGATCGGGATCAAGTAATTCCACACCATGGTCCTGCATTGCGCTGAAGGCGTCGTCCTGGTCCTTATAGAGTTGAACTTCCGAATTGGTTACAACCTCCTGCAATTCCTCTAGCAAAATCTCTTGGGCGAATTCAGTTAAGCGATTAAACGACCGGCGATCTAACACAAAAACTATATAAACATAGGTGAACGGAATATTCAATATGTACTTTACTTGCGCGTGCCATTGGAGAGCGATTGCAGCAACAGGTGGGGATGCAATAGTATCAATCAATCCCGTCTGTAGACTTGGTAGTACATCGACTACGGTTAGTGGAATGGGCGATGTTCCGAAGGTTCTCAACGTATGATCCGCGATGCGATCGTCCTTGGGAGTCCATATTTTTAACGAATAAGTTTCTTCAACCGTATCGAACGGCTTCGTACTCATCGCATATGCAAAACCAATTCCGATAAATCCTATGGGGACAAAATTAGTATTGTCAAACTGTTGCTTAACCCATGAATCAAACTCTTGTCGAACGACATTAACTTCGTCGAGGTCCTTAAACTGCAACGGCAAGTTGTACAGATTTAAGTCTGGAACTTCAGTCGCGAAGACTTGGGTTGCCACAATTCCACCCTGTAATTGACGGGCGCGGATCTTCCGTTTTACCGTCAAGTCATCCCCCATTACGCCATTAGCATAGATCTTTAACTTGACCTCACCATCTGTCCGAGCGAATAGATTGTCGGAAGCGGTGCGCAAGTTTTCAACAATCACTGAATTATCCGGGGAGATTGTCGCAATTTTCAATGTAGTTGTAGCACTTCCAGACACAACAAAACCTATTGCTAAAACGACAATAGCGAGTCTGTTGCTAAAAGTATTCATCTGCACTATTTAGTAATTCGGTGGCTAGTTTTTGTGCTAGAACGTTTTGAAAGGTGAAACCCTTCACTTTAGGATCCGCGGAAATCACTTCGTTCAATAACTTATCGTGAAGCGTGCGATCAAATGCCAAACGTGCGTACTGTTTGGCCATTAAGACCTTCGCGTAAAGATTTTTCCCGGAACTGAGCTCAATTACCTTTTCAAAATGCTCGCGTGCGCGCTCAAGATTTCCACCTAGTAGAGGTGGAATGATCGAATCAAGCACGGCTTTATATAGATGTGGTGCGCCTAAGTAATAGTTTTCATCAAGTTCAAGCAAGCGGTCGAGTAAAACATGAACCGAGGGTAATTGTGCTAACGCCCCGTAATCTGACTGATGTGCATCAAGCCAACTTGCCCATGTACTCATTACGCCATAGATTGTAGGGACATCTTTCAGACTTAATTCCGATACCGTAGATGCGACTTCTGCGAATGACATTGAGTCGATACCGCACAGTTTTTTATTTCGCATACAAGCTGCTTGTGTCGCTAGATCCCAGGCTTTTTTCGTCATTAACTGTTTGCGTTCTGGTTCCGATACAAAAGCCATCGCATAGGCACTGTTCAATTCTGCTGCAGCGAACAGCAACTTAGTATTCTTCGGATTACCCACGATAAGAGCATCAAGCATGATCAGGTATGCTGGTAATCCATCTTCGATCAACGAAACATCATCGTGATTGAGTATCGCCGATGCGAGATCGTCGGAAATCTTGTTAGTGATTGGAGTAAGCAATAACTGACAACTTGACAGCATAAGCAGAACAACCAACCACAATGCCAGCACACACGGTTTGTGAAACCTAATTAACATGTTACTCATTGTACAAATGCTAGTGCTCGAAAGTACGCACACCACCAACAAGTATTCTCAAATGAATACCGAAAACATTAAATTTAAACCCTGGATCATATACGGTCCTATTGTTGTTTGGTTACTGTTCTGGTTCGGTTCTTTAATAGGATATATATTTTCTGGATTAGAGGAATATGTACCTTGGTGTATTCCTCATTTTGAAGGATGCACTAGTGTCAGTAAAGCCGGTCGTTATGGGACGAGCTTTTACTTATTCAAGATCCTGCTAATCCCCGCGACGATACTCCTATTCATTTATTGGATCGACGTGTATCGATGGCAACGGTTCCAACGAATTTTGTCTGCTCGTTTAGCGACATTGATCCTAGTTAGTGGATGCATAGGAGCTGTCTTTTTAATCGCTCATCTTACTGCTCTTGGACTTGACTGCGAAATCTGTAGAACGTTCAGAAATTACGGAACAAAAGGTTTCTTCGTGTTCACCATTGCAGCGCAATGGATGCTGTATTTTCACCTTCGATCGACTTTTTCTAAAGAACTCAGCACGAGATGTTTTTTCGTAATCTGTGTTCTCGTTACATTCGAGATGCTGTTATCAGGTACTGTCCAGTTCTTTTGGGAAGACACAAGATGGATCGAAAACGGTATCGCATGGCGAAGCACTTTTTATCTATCGTTTGCGCCATTTCTGGTCAGCAAACTATGGAAACGTTAATGATTGCGGCTTATCCAACCACTGGATTGAATAGATCAATCCTCCTGTTCGGTTTTATCCTCGACAGGTGTTGCTTCCCCAGTAAATTCCTTGACTGCTTCGAGTAACTCATCCATCGATGGTCGATTTGAATACCGTTCTTCAGCACGCTTCAACACGATTTTATTATCTGTGTCGATCAAGAATACTCCGGGATGACCTACCCCATACGCGAAGTCTCCTTCTTTGTGGGATTCATTCAATATTCCGAAGTTTTTGACGGTATTGAACCCTTGATCCGATAACAGGCTGAAGTCCAAATTCTCAGCACTTTTGAACTTTGCATTCTGTTCGACGCTGTCGTAGGTAACCGCGGCAACGGCTACACCCGCGTCATTAAATTCTTCCAGTTTTCCTTGCAACTCAACTAGTTGCGCCTTGCAATACGGTCACCAATTTGAAGTGCGCGCAAAAAATAGCAGTATCCCTTTGCTTTCACCCCGAAGATCTTCGATAGTTTGTTCGTCACCATCGGTGTTTTTCACATCCAGATCTGGGATTTCCGAACCTAAGTCCGGTCCCCATTTATCTTGATAGTCGTCTGCGAAAATTG
Organism: Gammaproteobacteria bacterium; assembly: GCA_028819195.1. Classification (GTDB taxonomy): domain Bacteria; phylum Pseudomonadota; class Gammaproteobacteria; order Pseudomonadales; family Azotimanducaceae; genus Bin55. The sequence continues at coordinate 56,955 of JAPPMF010000015.1, forward strand.
ATGTGGACATGGCGAGAAGTAAACCCAATACGGTCACGCTAAATAGTTTGCTAATGTTTCTTATCAACGCTTTTACCTCAGTGTTTGTGTATATCTAACTCTGTTGTATTGTAAGGAACACATTCAGGGAATCTTGCTAGCGCGTAAGAATTCGTACGGTCCCCCAGTCTTTCGGTCATGCAAGTCTTGACTGAAAAGACAACAAGTGGTCTTAAACCTCTTTGTAGGCCTGGTCTGAGTCAATTGTCTTAGTCATTGTCGTGTGTCGAATCGGTCGACAATGTCAACAATGACTTCCAGATTTCTTCAACCGATGGCTCATGGAAGTAACTGTTCGAGAACGAACCGTCTACGTGATCAGAATGAATTATGAGCGCTTTAAATTCTTTCTTAAATATTACCTTGTTGTCAGAATCGATTAAAACCACGCCTGGAATAATAGTCTCCTCATTCTGAATGTCCAAAATCACTGTATCAAATTTCTTCGCGACTTCTAGGTTATGATCAGAAAGTAAGGGGTATTCCAATTCAAGCGATTTTTCATACTCCTTGTTGTCTTTGACTTCGTCGTGGTTTATGGCGACAATTGCGAGTCCTTCGTCGACAAACCGTTCGAAGTGCTCCTGCATGTCGGACAGTAGTAGGTCACGATAATTACTCCACTGGGAGCAGAAAAACAGTAGCAGCCCCTCTTTATCACCACGAAGATCGTTTATCGTTCGTTTTTTTCCTGCGGCATCTTTTAAATCAATACTGGGTGCGTCCGAACCAATTTCTGGTCCCCACTGATCCTGATCCTGTTGTTCATCCGAATTGACGAAAAGAGTCAGCATTAGAAACACAACTACGACAAAGGTATTGCAGAATTTATGTATGCTTCTCAGTAACATTTACACCTCAGTTCTAGTTCGTGTGTAGACAGTTACATACTAATCAAAAGTCTCAACAATATGCCATCATTTCAAAGTTCTAATGGTCCCATCTATTTCGAACAAATGGGATCTCGTTCGGCACCGACAGTTCTCATGATTCATGGTCTTGGGTGTCAAACTATTCATTGGCCAGAATCGATGTTGCGCGCCATCGTTGACGCTGGATTTCGCGTAGTAATCTTTGATAACCGAGACGTCGGTTATTCGTTTGAAGTAAAAAAATCGTCACCTGACATCATGCATTTGCTAGAAGCACTTAACGATCCAAGTTGTTTCGAGCCTCCATATACTCTTGAAGAAATGGCTGAAGATGTGGTTCAGTTGCTAAATCATATAGGTCAATCTGGAGCACATGTCATCGGTGTGTCAATGGGTGGAATGATCGCCCAGCATCTCGCGTTTCGTTTTCCGGAGCGAATTTTTAGTTTAGTTCTTTTAATGTGTTCCTCTGGTAATCCAAAAGTACCTGGTGCATCAGCAGAGGCGATCGGTGCGCTCGCCTCAACTTTGGCGTCTTCCGACCGTGAATCTGACATTGAATCGGCAAGAGCAGCGAGTCGAATTTTCGGAGGTCCACATTACGACTCATGCGAGCACGGGATTGGTCGATTTTGTGAACGAGCTTATGATCGCGCCAGAAGACCGGACGGAACTACACGACAACTAGCGGCTATACTTTGCGACGGCGACCGTTCTTCCTGCTTAACTCAGGTATCCATTCCAACGCTTTTGATCCATGGTGATCATGATGCGCTTGTCAATCCAAAGGGTTCGGACGACTTAGCACGACTACTACCTAATACAGAGCTAGTCATTGTGAAAAACTTAGGTCATGATTTATCAGAACCAGCAATCCCGTTTATATGTGACAACATCGTCCGACATCTACATAATGTTCCAATTCTTCGGTAACTCGACAATGTACCTTGGCTATGCGTATGTCTGTTGGGTGAAGGTTACCTCTACACATTTAGCTGTCTAGAAAAGGAACGTTTTCAAAAATTCATGAGATTAAAGAGTGACAGTCAGTCGCTTGCGATTTTGGGCGGTACAGGATCGGTTGGATATGGGCTAGCTTTACGTTGGGCTCGAGCCGGTTATAAAATTTATATTGGGTCGCGACAAGAACAAAAAGCGGTTGAAGCTGTGGAAAAGCTTAAACAACAATATCCTGAAGCCAATGCCCACGCATACACCAATGTTTCGGCAGCTAAATCAGCTGAATTGGTTGTGCTCACTGTACCAGCAGCACACCAAATTTCTACACTCGAAACGGTAAAAAACTATTTGTCAGGCAAAATCTTAGTGGATGTTACTGTTCCCTTGGTACCGCCCAAGGTAGGGACTGTTCAACTTCCCGAACAGGGAAGTGCAGGACAAAGAGCACAAGAATTTTTAGGTGAGTCTGTTATGGTCGTATCGGCATTTCAAAATATATCTGCATCCCTACTCGTTTCGGATGAAACAATTGAGTGTGACGTGCTTGTTGCCGGCAATAAACGCAAAGCTCGGGAACAAGTTATTGAACTAGCCGAAGCTGCCGGACTTCGCGGATGGCACGCTGGTCCGATTGCTAATGCCGCAGCAGCAGAAGCCCTTACTAGTGTTCTCATCCAAATCAATCGACTCCATCCGATCACACATTCAGGAATTAGAGTATTCGGGCAAGCCAAGCATTGAGGCACTGTGGGAATCACGATCCAACAGTTTGAGGGTCTTCCACTCATTGAACCCAACGACGATCTCGCACAAATCCTTATCGATCTGTTGCCCCAGCAGCAGTTTCAACTCAAAGAACACGACATCCTCGTTGTTGCACAAAAAATAGTCTCAAAAGCAGAGGGGCGACAAGTATTGCTGTCCGAGGTATCGCCTTCGTTCAAGGCGATAAAACTGGCGCAAGAGGTTGAAAAAGATGCTCGATTAGTAGAGGTCATTCTGCAAGAATCAACGGAAATTGTTCGCAAAAAGAAAGGCGTATTAATCACGCGCCACCGCCTAGGGCACGTGTCCGCGAATGCTGGTGTAGATCAATCAAATATATCTCACGAAGCCGGCCCAAGCGCGTTGTTGTTACCACTAGATCCTGACGAATCGGCTTGGAAAATACAACATCAAATCGCGCAACAAACCGGTGTGGATGTCGGCGTCGTTATTAGTGACTCGGCAAATCGTCCATGGCGACTGGGAAGCACTAGCATAACAATCGGTGTTGCTAACTGTACTGTTTTAGAGGATTGGCGCAGTGAGCAGGATATTTTTGGTCGAACGCTCAAAATAACAATGGTAAACCGCGCAGACAGTATCGCAACAGCGGCTAATCTAGTTATGGGAGAAACAACGGAACAGATACCTGTAGCTGTTGTTCGCGGGATACCAAATACGTTCCCAAATGATCAATCGGTCAAAGTCTGTCATCGACCGTTAAGTGAGGATTTATTCCGTTGACGATTCTCGCAATTACCGGAGGTATAGGTGGAGCAAAACTCGCTTTAGGTTTGACCCATTTTTTGACACCAAACGAACTTATCTTTCTAGCCAATACAGGCGATGATTTCGAGCATTTAGGACTATATATTTCACCTGATATTGATACTTTGATCTACACTTTGGCAGGAGTAGTCGATCCTGATCGTGGTTGGGGAAGAAGTGAAGAAACTTGGCATTGTCTCGATACTCTAGCTTACCTAGGGGAGCCGTCGTGGTTCCAATTAGGTGACCAAGATCTTGCGGTTCATATAGCACGTACACATGCTCTCAAACGGGGTAAAAACCTATCGGAGATTACTGACAGAATCAGAATAGCCCTTGGAGTTAAATACAGAATTCTCCCTGTTAGCGATGATCCCATCAGAACTTTTTTACACACCTCGATCGGAAGGTTATCTTTTCAAGAATATTTCGTGAAAAAAAGATGTGAACCAACTGTAAACCAAATCGAGTATGAGCATTCAAATGCTTGTTTAAACCCACGGTTAGATTTGTCGGAGCTCGAAGGTGTGATCATCTGTCCCTCAAATCCATACCTCTCGATAGGACCCATGCTAGCCATCGATTCATTGTTTGAGTTTCTACAATCTACAAGAATACCCGTCGTCGCAGTATCGCCTGTAGTAGCAGGCAAGGCTATTAAAGGACCAACAGCCAAGATCATGCAAGAATTAGGAGTTGCCGTTTCGGCTATCGCTGTTGCAAGACACTACAAGGAGTTGATCAATGGATTTATCGTTGATGAATCTGACATCGATTCAGTACCGGAAATTGAATCAATGGACATAAGTGTCTCTGCATACCCCTCCGTCATGACTACACTCCAAGATCGAATCAAATTGGCGCGCCATTCGGTTAATTTTGTCCGCTCTCTTTCGCAACAATGACCGAGTCGATTTGGGCATTAGTCCCATTTAAAGACGCACCGTTCGCAAAAAGTCGGTTCCACGAACATCTTGAAGTGACACAACGAGGGTTACTTGCTCAAGCAATGCTGCGAGATATTTTGAGTGCATTGAATTATTCCTCACGAATCGCTGGGACCGTGGTATGTTCAAGTTCAGCTTATGTGAAAGAACTGAACTATGAAAATACAGTATTGTTTGAAGATCATTCTTCGAATTTGCAAACTGCTCTCACGCAGGCGTGCGAGTTTACTAAGAAGCAATTCAATAACCCTACTATTTGTATCGTTCCTGCTGACATTCCGTTAGTGCAGAGTCACGATATCGATGAGTTGTTGGAACAACATCATGAGGTCACAGTTGTGCCAGATGCACAGCAACTCGGTACCAATGCTTTGGTAATTTCACCACCCATCGTTTTTGAACTGGTATTCGATGGTCAAAGTTTTGTCCCACACCTCGAGAATATCCGAGCAGCAGGTATTGAACCAAAAATAGTGCAAATGTCCTCCTTTGCTATTGACATAGATCACTTTGAAGATCTGTTTGATGTAATAGAAAAAGCTCCCTGTTCGCAAACAGCGTCGGTGATTTTCAATGAAAGATTACTAGAAACTGCCACCGCCCAATAAACTGATTTCGCCATGTTGCCAACATTAAGTAACGACACACTGAACCAACTTTGGACACAAAGGTCACTTAGGTCTTTGATGGCAGAAGCAGCCGAAATTCGAGATCTACATTACTGCAACGTCATCACCTATTCAAAAAAGGTTTTTATACCGCTCACACAACTTTGTCGTGACGTTTGTCATTACTGCACCTTCGCTAAGGTGCCGAGCAAGCTTAAGTCGCCGTACCTAACTGTAGATGAAGTTTTAAAGATTGCGCGACAGGGACAGAACTTAGGATGTAAAGAAGCACTCTTTACGTTAGGAGAAAAACCTGAACTACGCTACAAAGTCGCGAAAGAGTGGCTAAACACGCATGGGTATGAATCGACGATCGATTACCTCAATGATGTCGCTGCTCGAGTCCTTGAAGAAACAAGTTTGTTACCCCATTTCAATCCCGGTACCTTATCCGAGGATGAAATCAGAACATTGAGGTCCAAAGCCCTTTCGATGGGATTAATGTTAGAGTCTTCGGCCACGCGATTGACTAAGAAAGGTATGCCGCACTATGGTTCGCCCGACAAGGATCCAAAAATTCGTCTGCAAACGTTGAATTGGCTTGGACAGAACCGAGTTCCCACCACGACTGGTATATTGATGGGTATTGGTGAAACCCCTGAGGAACGATTGCAGTCATTACGGGACATACACGAGGTTCACCAACAATACAACCACATACAAGAAGTCATTGTGCAACCGTTTCGTGCAAAGTTTGATACGCCAATGGCGAATGCCTCAGAACCTAGTCTAGAGGAGTTACTGCGAACGATTGCTATCGCGCGTTTGCTTTTTGAACCAGAGGTGTCAATCCAAGCCCCACCCAATTTGAGTCCAGGGGTATTACCGCACCTCATGGACGCAGGAATTAATGACTGGGGTGGTGTTTCACCACTCACACCTGACTTTGTAAATCCAGAAGCACCCTGGCCTCATTTGAAAAAACTTAAATACGAGACTGCTTCACGCGGAAAACTATTACATGAACGATTAACGGTATACCCGAAATACATTCAGGATTCAGAAATCTGGATCGACCCGGCTATTCGTCCACGAGTGTTACAGGTGGTGGATGCTGACGGTTTACCACGTGCGGATGATTGGTGTCCCGGTGACTTGACCGAACCTCCCTATAACGGTCGGTTGAATGTCGAACGACCAACGTCGACTCGATCAAACCAAGTCAGTGCCACACTTGATCATGTTTCAAACGGCAAAGAACTTGATCTGGATCAGATAGTTCAGTTGTTTTCTGCCCGTGGCGATGACTTCGTCCAGGTCGTGCAATTTGCCAATGCGCTCCGAAAAACCACGGTCGGCGACATAGTAACCTATGTGGTAAACAGGAATATCAACTATACCAATATTTGTTACTTCAAATGTCGCTTCTGTGCATTTTCGAAAGGTAAACTGTCGGAAAACCTCCGCGGTCGTCCATACGATCTTGACAAAACAGAAATTCAACGCCGGGTGGTAGAAGCTTGGGACCGCGGTGCGACTGAAGTTTGTATGCAAGGTGGCATTCATCCTGACTACACCGGAGATAAATATATCGAACTTGTTCGGTTGGTGAAAGAAGTTACGCCAGAGATGCATGTCCATGCCTTTTCTCCCTTGGAAATCTGGCAGGGAGCACTGAGTTCTAATCGTTCTCTCGAGGATTTCCTAAAAGAATTGAAAACGGCTGGCTTAAACACGTTACCTGGAACCGCAGCCGAGATTCTCGATGATTCTGTGCGTAAGAAAATCTGCCCGGACAAGATAAATTCCAAACAATGGCTGAAAGTTGTGAGTACGGCTCACAACGTGGGTATACCCACTACGGCGACCATCATGTTTGGACACGTAGAACGATCAGTACATTGGGCGCGACATCTGTTGGCCATTCTTGAAGTTCAAAAGAATACGGGTGGTTTCACCGAATTCGTTCCACTTCCATTCATTCACCAGGAAGCCCCAATGTATCGAAAGGGATCGGCCAGAAAAGGTCCGACTTTTCGCGAGTGTTTACTAATGTATGCAGTGGCCAGGATCGTGCTCCATCCCTATATCAAAAACATTCAAGCTAGCTGGGTGAAATTGGGGCCACGAGGTGCTATTTCAGCGTTAAATTCTGGCTGTAACGATCTTGGGGGAACTTTGATGAACGAAAGTATTTCTCGTGCAGCTGGAACGTTACATGGACAGGAAACTAATACAACAGAATTTCAAAAATTGATATGTTCCATAGATCGGGTTCCATTGCAAAGGTCAACTTTGTATGCTGAAATCTCTCCGGAAATTCGACGCAAAAGCGATAATCCTCACCCTCTTAAAACAGTAAGTTATTCTCCGCCGTCTGGAGGTGTTGGGACGAGATGTAGGGATCTAGTTCGTAACTAACTTTGTTTTGTGATTCGAGTATAAGTTGTTTGTTCGATCCAAGAATTTACTTCAGTTCTGTAATTCAGTCGGCGGTAAAAATTCTGTTCAAGAATCTTTTACTGGTTGTTCTGAACCTGAATTAGAGTTCTCTTCTGCTATATTTTCGCCGCTGATGTACGGTACGTGGTGGGTACCAAAACGCATCCAAGCATCCCATATCGGGCGAACAACGTGCTGAATTTTGCTTCGTTCATGTGTTGTCATAATTTTGGATCTCCTTGTTCTCGTTGTTTGTTCCTCGAGTTGAATTTCATTGTTTACATGTAGTAAATAAGGTCAGTTTTTCTGATTTCAAGCCTGTATCAATAAATTTTTGTCAATTCGCGAAAAATGTCAGGCAAAACTTAGAGATACGTAATGGTCCAGCAGTAAACCAACGAACAGACACCCTAAGTAAACAGTGGAAAATCGAAATGACTTGACAGGGAGTTTGGAATCTTGAAACACCAGCATTCCAACGGCAAACCCCATATAAAGAATCCCCAATACAAGTGCTACCACGAGATATAATAATCCGCTCATTCCAATCACAAAAGGCACCAGCGTCGTAATAAAGAGAAAAATAGTGTAGACAAGAATCGCCCATCGAGTATATCGATCGCCATGAGTGAGTGGTAGCATTGGCACACCCGCAGTCTCGTAATCTTCCGCTCGATCGATCGCCAAAGCCCAAAAATGAGGTGGTGTCCACATGAAAATGATCGCAACTAATAACACAGCTTCCATATCGATGGAATTGGTAATCGCAACCCAACCTAATAAAGGCGGTGCTGCACCAAAGAGTCCCCCGATCACAATGTTTTGAGAGGTCTTGTGTTTCAAGAATATCGTGTAAATCAATCCGTACCCAATCCATGAAGCAATGTTCAACCATGCAGTTAACGGGTTAACGTACACGAACAAAATCACGACACCCGTGATTCCTAAAACGGCAGCAAATACTATTCCTTCGATTGGTTTGACACGGCCAGTCGCAATCGGTCGTTGATGTGTTCGCTTCATCTGGGTATCGATGTGTGCATCGACGACATGATTGACTACGGCAGCACTACCAGCAACCAAAGCGATCCCAACCAAACCGTTCAACATCAACAAAAAAGGTATTGGTTGTGAAACAGATAGTAGCATACCTACCAAAGCACAAATCAGCATCAACAAAACGACACGCGGTTTGGTCATGTCGAATAAATCTAGTAGGTAGTTCAACTTGTAGGGAGTAGAGTATTAGGACGAGAAATGTATCGTCTACATTTTAAAGAAGCACCTAAATCAGACGTAGGAAAATCATCCGCTCGTGCCTAGTCGATTTAACACTTTCCATGCTGTCGCGACGGATTGTTTTCAAAAATGTTGTTTAATATTAGATGTCTAAATTGTGCTTTTCAGCATCTACACTTACAAAGATTGGTCAGATTGCTTACAATGTATCCTTTACGTGCTGAATAGCAATCATTCAATTAGCAGAATTCGTTTAGAACTTTTCGTACGTGGCATTACGTGCGTAAGTTGCTTTATTCGATTCATTTGATGATTTAAAGTACTAAAATATTGGATTTTTATAAGACAATTTCTGCTATTTTGTCAACTCTGAGGATTTTTTAGATATGGGTGAACTACAGAAAAATCTAGATCAATTAGCAACCCGTGGATCTCGTTATTTACGCAGATTCGCATTTAAGGAAGCAATGGAGAAAGCCTGGGCCAGCGTGGGCTGGATTGCACTTATCTTGCCCGCTGTGTACGTTATTGTCCAAATCTACGAGCTGGTCACGGCTACGACTGTGTGGCCGCTGGGTATATTCCTCACGATCGTATGCACGATACTTATTCCGGTCGTATTCTTAGCGCTCTGGGCTTTAGTTGGCTTTTTGTTCGGACACATCGATAGGCAAACTTCCTTAGCCTTATTTGACCGTGAACTTCGTCTCAAGGATCGACTGCAAGCCGCCGATGAATTTATTCGCAAGGACCAAGCTACACCATTCGAATCCGCAGCAATTTCCGATGCGATACCACATGCCCAAGAAGCTATGCAAACTCGGCTTGGCAAAATTGAAATTGCTCGTCCAGCTATGGATGCAGTCAAATGGCAGCACGTAATCGGCGCCTTAGTGTTACTTGCAGTTGGTGTAACTGCACACGCGTTAGTATTCGAACCAGAACAACCTGAAGAAGACCAAACTCAGGATGAAATCTTGCTGCTTCCCGATCACGAAGATGCGCAATTACCAAGTTACGGCGAGGAAGAACGCGGGGCCCGTGAAGCTATGGAACTGGACACCCCGGTTCCCGAAGAGCAAAAGAAAACCAAAGTTCGAAAAGGTGAAGAATCTCTTTCATCCGATTCAAACTTAACAGAAGCACAGGAGGCTACTAGCACCCCACGAGAAGCAATGCAAACAGGTCTGAGTGGAACTGCTTCACAGCAGAATCAACCGGGTCAAGCAAATTCAAGTGTATCTGGTCAGGGCGATCCTGAAAATAAAGAAGACCAAGAAGCACGCGCCAAAGATCCCTCAAAGAAAAAAGACTCAAAGCAAAAAGAACCTAAAGAAAGCGATAAAGACGAATCTGCCAGCGGTATCGCCGGCGGTAAAGGGACTGGTTCTGGCCAACAATCATCTTCTAGCGAAATGTTGGAACAAAACTTTCGCTCGAAAACTGACGATTTCGATGACGATGTCGATCAAGAGTCAGACGACGAGGAAGATGAAGAGCAAGAGTCAGCTAGCGCGGCAAAACCGATGCTCAATCAAAAGAAAGCGCCAGTAGATCGTAGACTTGCACCCTCCGGTGTGTCGAATGAAGAAAACGAACAAGCTAATGGCAGAGGTGGTGCTAGCGGTCTCAAGAAAACTCGTGGAGTAGCGGCCATGCTATTAGGTGTACCAATGCCCGACAAATTGCGGTCGCAGGTCAACATAGGCCGAATCAAAGTTCAACGTGAACGTGCAGTTCCGGTACCCAATCAAGTCACAAACATAGAGAGTGAAGACCGTGGAGAAATCGACGAGAGTGTCGGCGAATTTTCACGTCCTGAAATGAAGCCTTGGTTAAGTGATGTTGTAAAGAACTACTTTACCTCATTGCGCCAAGAATCATCCCCTTAACTTAAATTACTTAACTAAGAGAGAACACACATGGCTGAACAAAGTTCCGCAGTTGCTTCCCAAGCGGCTCACTTCAAGGAGGTTTTTAGCAAGATCCGAGCCGAAGTCAACAAAATGATGGTGGGGCAATCCGATGTAATCGATGGAGTATTAACAGCACTATTGGCTGGTGGACACGTATTACTTGAAGGGGTTCCCGGTTTAGGGAAAACCATGATCGTAAGGTGCCTCAGTGACGCTGTACACCTTGGCTTTTCGCGTATTCAGTTTACGCCCGACATGATGCCTGCAGATATTCAGGGTACCATGGTATTGACCGAAACTGAAGGTGGCGGTCACGAGCTTAACTTTCAACAAGGTCCGTTGATCAGCAATCTGATTCTTGCTGACGAGATCAACCGAGCAACACCTAAGACACAGTCGGCACTCTTGGAAGCAATGCAGGAAAAGCAAGTTACTGTCGGTAGCAGAACTATTCGTTTAGATGAACCTTACTGTGTCATGGCGACACAAAACCCGGTTGAACAAGAAGGGACTTATCCTCTCCCGGAGGCACAACTCGACCGCTTTCTCTTCAAACTCATTGTTGGATATCCAGAAGAACATGAATATGGCGATATCGTTGACCGTACCACCGGTAGTGAAGAGGTCGTGATTGATTCCGTCGCTACTGGAGCAGACATTCTCAGCTTGCGTGAAATTGCTCGCAGTGTAGCTGTTCCCAGCGATACCAAATCCTATGCCATTAAGTTGGTCATCGCGACTCAACCGCAGAGCAAATATGCTCCTGAGTCGGTTAACAAATACACCCTCTTAGGATCTAGTCCGCGAGGAGTGCAAGGACTTATGCTAGCCGGCAAAGTACAAGCACTGTTGAACGACCGGTTCGCAGTTAGCACGGACGACGTGAAGAAAATCGCACACGATGTTTTACGACATCGATTGATTCTGAACTTCCAAGCGCAAGCCTCTAATGTGACCACTGATACGCTTATTGATGACATTCTGAGTCACGTCAAAACACCTCACGCTGTCAATTAGACAGAGGTACCATTGTGGCAACTGCTCTTACTTTTGAAGAGCTCTTCGACTCTGAATTTCTCAGTGCCCTAGAAACGTTTGATTTAAGGATTAAGCGTTTCATCCGACAGGGTCGGCACGGCGAACAATTATCGCATGATCGAGGATTTGGTCAAGAGTTTAAAGACTTTAAAGCGTATGTTCCAGGCGACGATTTACGTGCAGTAGACTGGAATATCTACCAACGTTTGGGTCGACTGTTCGTACATGTTTTTGAAGAATACCAGGAACTACCGCTCTATCTGCTTGTCGATCGCTCAAAAAGTATGTTTCACGAAGATCCCCCACGAATCCGTGCCGGACTTCGAACTGCACTAGCATTGGGTTCGATCGCGGCTAGCCAACACGATGTAGTTTCACTATTCTCCTTTTCCGACGATCTCGATATGAATACTCAATCGATATCGTCTAAGGGACATGTCATAACTTTAGCGCGCCAGATGGTCGAACTCCATGAGTTAAATGGGACCCAATTGTCTGAGGTGCTTAAATTACTTGCCGTACAAAAGTTACGCCGTGGACTCCTGGTGATCATTTCAGACTTTTTCGACCCGGAGGGAATTCAGGCTATTACCGAAGCAACTAAGCTTGTTCGGCATAAGGTATTATTGGTGCAATTGATCAAGGCTAGCGATGCAGATCCAACAGTGAATGCTGACATCGTTGGGGATCTACGGTTAGTAGACTGTGAGACCCAGGGAGCGATCGATGTTACGATCGCGCCCCAGGTATTGCGCGAATATACACGGGTGTATCAAGCATTTAACAAAGACTTATCAGAACTTGCAGACGGTCTTGGATCTGGTCTCGTCCAAATAGATACCGAAGAACCAATTCTCGATCAACTGAGCACTATATTTCAGACTAGAAATCTATTGATATGAATTTTTTAACCATTAGCCCTCTCTTGTTTGGTGTAGGACTCGCGGCACTCGCGGTCGGTTTGTTCGTACTGCAACAATTACGCATTCGCTATACACAGTTGTATGTACCTACTACTCTGTTTTGGGCCGAAGCGGTTCGCGATGCGCCCGTGCGAGTGTTCCGAAATCGGTTTAAACATTGGTTAGCCTACCTATTAGTCTTGCTGATCTGCTGGTTACTCTGGCTTGGTTTTTCCGACTTTAGAACGAACACTAGCGCCACCGGTGACTTTCATGCTTTCGTTCTTGATGCCTCTGCGGGAGCATCTGTCGGTAACGAATTCAATTCGTCGAAACAGCAATTGTTAAATGACATTGGTTCGTTTTCCAAGGATCACCGTGAAGTTTATATAACCGCGGGTCGAAATCAAAAAGTACTTGCCACCGGCGAAGAGACACTGTTGTTGGAAAGAAGATTAGCAGATGTCGAACCTAAATCTGCCCCAGCTTCAGTCGAAGACCTAATACGTACACTCGTTCGTGGTGTCGAGGAAGAGGAAAACTTGTTTATCAACATTTACGGACGTACGGCGATACCGCAAGACGTGATCGATCAGTTACCTGATAATGTTACGATCAATTGGCAACTTCCTACAGATGATGGAACACAGAATCGTGGAATTGTTGCCTTGGGGATCGGAGAACCACTATCCGGTGCCTGGGATAAGGTTGATGTGCTACTACGTATTATTGATTCTTCAGGTGAAGAAATACCATTAGCAGATTTATCGTTACAGTTAAACGAGCAACCTCTGGAAGCAGCTTCATTAACTCGGTTGAACGAAACAGATTTCATAATGTACGATGTTCCGGCAAATGGTGGTGTTTTCCAAGTAACTCTAGCTGGCGACGACGATGTCAAGTTTGATAACGAAGCTAGTGTCGCCCTACCCTTGAAGCAACCGATCAGAGTTGCTGTCGGAGAAAATTTACCAAATTCAGTACTCCTTGCCCTACGCGCTGATGCCGCCTTACAAATCGTTTCACTTTCGGAAGAAGCTGATGTTGCAGTGGTAGGACCAGGTGATCCGGCCAGTACGCTACCAACATTCAGTGTGGTCCCTATGGACAATCAGGAAATCGCCTTTGTCATTGGTATTGATGAAGGTGATGATGCCGATCGCTCGCTACAAGTGGCCGTAGACTCCCTAGGTCTGAGAAATATCGACGCCGTGTCAATTGCGACCGAACTGAATCGTGATATCGAAGTTCAGATGGAAATTGGCGAACAGCGGAGTATTGCCTTATGGGACTCCATCGTAGAAGATGAATTCAATTTCAGAGATAGTTTTAGTTTTCCACTATTTGTGTCAAAATCCATTCGGTATTTGGCCGATGAACCACCTTGGTATGCTTACTTTGCCGCGGGCAGACCAGCTATTGAGCAGAGTGCGGGAGCTTCGCTCGCTAACACTGACCTCTTAAGTGAAATGGCGGCAGGAACATATTTGGTTCGTAACGAAAGTGGTGAATTTGAAAACATGAATCAACTACCTGGCGTAGTATCGTTGCTCGACACTGCTGTGACCACTCGTAGTACCAACCAAGGAGTCTTGTCGGAAGCTGGCATTAACACTCCAGTCTATCCGCGCTGGGCACTCCTTACTTGGTTGATGCTATTGGTGTTTGGTCTAGTTATTGCTGAGTGGTACATCTATCAAAGGAGATTAATGCCCTAAATGGATATTTCTTTTAGCTATCCTATCTTTGCTTTCCTGTTAATACTCGTTCCGGTCATTTGGCTTTTTCCTATGGGTTCGCGACGAGTGCCCCATTTACTTATCCGTTCCTTAATCTTGTTGTTGGTAACACTTGGCCTTATGCGTCCGGTTTTTGTATCGGATATCGAGAACAAACATTTTGCTATTGTGCTCGACCAATCACCTAGCCTGTCTGATACGGAACGAGAAAATGCCGCGCAAACAGCGCGTGAGTTAAGTAATAGACTGGGGAACGAAGGTGAAGTAAGTGTGGTACAGATTGGTGGTGATTCCCCCATTCTTGATGGCAACACAATTTCACACATGCAAGGGAATAGTACTCCCCTGAGTGATGCCCTAGAAGTTGCTGCGCAAGCCATACCGCCGCGTACTCAGGGTTCGGTTACAGTGATTTCTGATGGTCTAGCAACTGATCGTCACTGGGGGCGGGCTTTTGACCATTTACAAGAACGCGGAATCCCGGTTAACACAATTGCGCTCCAGCGTGATTTAGATCTGTATATCAGTGGTGTAGACGTTAACGATGTGCGGGCGGGCGACAATTTAAAGATGTACGTAGATGTGGTCGGTACTGCCCCTGAGTTTGTGCTTGAAGTAGCTCGAGTTGGCGACGAAGAGATTCTTGCTGAAACAACGACGTTGTCAAGCGTAGAACGGAAACGAGTGGAACTTTCTTTTCGTGTGGAAAACCCAGGTTTTCTTGCACTTGAGATTAGACTAAGAGTTGCCGAAGAACATGATGCTGACTTAACGAACAACTCCGTGAGTACGGTGGTTCCCGTTCAAGATCCTGTACGAGTACTTTACTTGGGCGAACGCCAGCAAGGTGCCGCAGACGACTTACGGAAATTGTTAGGTATTGGATTTGCAATTGATGCTCCTGATCCGAGTTTACTTGATGAGAATTTCAGTCCTGGGGCTTATGACGTTGTTTTACTTGACGACGTCCCCACTTCCTCGTTCGCAGAAGGTGTCCTAGAAACCTTAGCCGAAAGTGTACAACAAGATGGATTAGGCTTGATTCATAGTGGTGGAGAAGCGGCTTTCGGCGATGGTGGTTATCACGATTCACCGATCACTGAGCTTTTCCCCGTAGAAATCATAGGCGACCAAGACAAGATCGACCCAAGTGTTGGTTTGGCGATTATTTTGGATACGTCGGGTTCGATGGCAGGCAGTCGAATTGAACTTGCTAAACATATCGCCCGACTAGCTGTACGACGCATGCAACCACATGACCGAATTGGGATCGTTGAGTTTTACGGCAATAAACATTGGGCTGTACCGATGCAACCAGCTTCCAACAAAATTGAGATCGATCGCGCGATCGGCCGAATGAAAGCTATCGGTGGAACGATACTTTATCCTGCAGTACAGGAAGCGTACTATGGCTTACAGAATGTAAACACGAGATTTAAACACATCATTCTGATTACCGATGCCGGCGTGGAACAGGCAAACTACGAAGCGACAGTTCGAAGAATAAACCGAGACCGAATCACAGTTTCGACGATTCTAGTCGGTCAAGGTGGTCATAACCAGATCATGTCCGACATCGCTAATTGGGGTGGTGGTCGGTTTTATTCGGTTGGCAATCAGTTCCAATTAGTAGAAATGATCTTCAAACAGTCGTCGACTAAGAAATCACCCATGTATAAACGCGGTGCGTTCGAAGTTGTTGCCTCGCGGGGTCCAGGTTGGTGGGGCGAAATCGACCAAGAGGCAATCGTACCAATTCAAGGATATGTCGAAGTTGATCCGAAAGATGGTGCCGAAGTGCTGTTGTCAATCGCCGACATGGATCATCCAATTGTCTCGACTTGGTTGTATGGATTAGGTCGGGTAACTACTTTTGCTAGTGAACCAGTCGGTGAAGGTACGCGAAGTTGGAATAACTGGAGTGACTATCCGGAATTTCTAGGTCGTTTAATTCGCAAAACGGCACCAGAAGTTCGATCGTTTGAAATCGACACTTATCGACGATATGGTAAAACAACAGTCATTGCGAATCGTGTGTCACGAAATCCACAGTTGAAACCGTCACTTAATCGGTATGAACTCGATAATACTCTTGGTACCACTCCGCCACAATTCAATGAATCTGCACCCGGTTTGTTTGAATCACAGGTAAGAACCCCGACAGACGAAGATGTTTATCTAGGTGTTGGCAACAATTTCAATGATCGCGAATGGCGCGTAGTCAGCTTAGCTACTTCTGATGAAGTGCCGGAAACGCAAGTAGATCCAAGAAACGCAGTCGACTTCGGTCAATTATCCAATAGTACCGGCGGACTCGTGGTCGATGAAATTGCAAACGTTGATTTGAGTCAAAACCTTAGCCCGGATGTGTTGTCGTATTCCGTCACTCAAATTGCCCCGTGGCTATTTCTCCTAGCGTTATTTACTTATCTATCAGATCTAATTTATCGTCGTTGGCCACGAGCCAGCTGACAGTTGAAACCTATCGAAAGGTACTTTTCTATGAATATGCAATCACACTGTCTCCGTAAAGCAGTTCGAACTGTGCTGTCGCTAATTTTGGTGTTGGGGATTACACTTTGTCTTCAGGCTACTCCACTTGACGAATTAAATGAGAGTAATTCCACGGATAGTCGGCTCGACCTAGCGCTAATCGATGCCGTATTCAATGATTCAATTATCGAACACCGAAACATCGACGATGCAGTGAATACTTTACTAATCGAGAGTGAAAACGAAAACAATTCGACCACTCACCGTGTGAAATCACTCCTAGCCGTAGCGCATCTGTACTGGCGATTTGGTGATTTTGAAGCCGCGACTGACACGGTCGAGGTTGCGATTGGTATGCAGGAAACAACGGATGGTTCGTTGTTGAAAGCACGTTTGCTCGATGCTCAGGGAAACGAAGATGATGCCCGCACGTGGTACTCCAATGCGCTTGCAAGTACCAACGATGGGGAAGAGAAAGAGTTCGTTCAAATTCGACTTGCGATGATCGACGTCGATACGTCGAATGTCGACGCGTTATTTGAACTAGCGCAGCAGCGAGATCAGGGGTTTAAGAATCGTGCCGCGATCACGTTAGCGGTGCTCGGACATCCAGAAAAGGCAATCGACCTTTATAAAACCGATGAAAACAACGATAAATACTTCAGACAACTCATTCGACTAGCTGAATGGTCGTTAATCGTCGAAGATTATGAAAAAGCAAAAGAAAATGCATGGCTAGCGTATGACAATACAGATATTAGATTTGACGGTCTCTACGCGCTTACTTTGGTGGATGAAGCATATCGACAGAGTGATAGTCTCGAAGACTTAGTGAAGGCATTGGAAAACCGTACCGAATTGAATGAAGATCTTCGTCAATTGCATGTTGATCTATTAATCGACATGGAACGTTACGACGAAGCCATTGCACTCTACCAATCCATGGAAGTAGACCCGAATGATTACGATGCGCGGTTTCGCTTATTACAAATTTACGATGTGGCTGGTCGTACCGACGAGTATATTGACGAATACGAACGACTGATCAGCGTAGAACCACAGATCACTCTATGGTGGACTGGATTAGCTTCACATTACGTAAGTATTGCTGAACCCGAGAAAGCGCGTGAAGTTTGGGAAAAGTTTGAACAAGTGAATGGCGACAACATTGATGTGCTCGTTACTGGTGCACTTGATATGAGTCAAATGGGATTCGAAGAATTCAGTATCGACATGGTACACAGGTACAATCAAAAGCATAATCCCGCAACCACAGGTCAGATCTACCTGTTTGAAACTTTTCTCGATAACGGGCAAGACTCTGAAGCGGTAGACGCCTTAAATGAGCTAGTCGAATTTTTGCCAGACGACGCAGGTGACTTACGTTTGGTGGCCGATGCATTTGAACGCTTACATCGCTACGAACGCGCGCTTGAGATCTTCCTTACTGTCGAAGAGGTTCAAGATGAAAAATTAGGATACGACGATCGGATGCGTCTAGCTTGGTTGCAAAGCGTTATTGGTAACCGTGAGGAGTCGCTCAATCTTTGGCAGGAAATTTGGTTGGGTGAGGATTCGCCCGCTCGCAGGAATTTTGCCGAAGCACAGTTTCTATTAATTGCCGCTGAACTGAACAAACTTGGCGACATCGCCATTGACTTGGAGAAAAAGTTATTCGACGGTACCGCCGACAAAAACGAAGTTAATTTGCTCGTCCGAATATACACTGAAGTGAGTGATTCTTTTAGTGCTTCTGAAGTGGTTGAAGAATTTTCGCATTATGGCGGTATATCTGAAGTCGAGAAGTTGCGCCAACTCGGTCTTATTTACCTGCAATTGCAAGAATATGAGAAGTACCACGATGTACTAGAGGAATTGGAAAAAATTGATCCGGAAAACCGGCTTGAACACATTCAAAACATCGTGTTGAATTTGGTTGCCTACAACAGTGCGCAAGCCAATGAAGAAACTCTAGATCAACTCAAACATTGGCTGGAGCAATTACGTGAATATGACGAAGAAGCGGTGACCGGCGAATTTGAAGCTAATATTCTGTCCATGAGTGGATTTCCCGATGAAGCAATCGATAGTTATCGTCTAGCACTAGTACGCCAGCCACAGCATAGCGACAACCTCTTATTGATGGGCGACTTGATGAAAGATGAAGGGAAGACTGATGCTGCGGTAGCGCTGTTTCAATACGTCGCTGAACATGCCAAAAACGACAATGAATTCGTAGTTGCGATTGATGGTATCCTGAACATGATTGGACAGGACTTTTTCGGACAAAGGTTGGCGAATGAAAAAACTGCAACCTTTAGGTGGACTCATCGAATCATTCTGGAACGAATTACGATGCGTGAAGATAAGTTCTATCTATACACACTACTGGGTGAGATTGCACAAGAAACGAACAATACCGAAAGTGAATTTGTGGCAATTGAAAATTCGATTTCGCAAGCTGGTATACGGCGCTTATCGGTATTACGCGAACTGTTTACAATGGCGACTCCTGAACTTGGATTCTTCATGTCGCAACGCGCAGGCGACGAAGAAAGACAATTGACCTACGGGCGCCGGTTGATTGGCTTGCGTCAACAACTTCCGCCAAGCGTTTACATCAGTATCGCCGATACTTTATTACGGCGCGAAGATCCATTGGGTGCTGAGAAGTCTCTGGATCTGATTCGTGATATTACCGGTCAGGTCGATCCGAATCAAACTAAGGCCGACCTGTTTCAGAAAGCCGGGTATGGTAAAAAAGCTTTAGCTTTCTATAGTCATGCGCTTTCCCTTAATCAAGACAACCCTGATCTCTTGTTAAAAACAGCATCTCTACGTGAAGGAAATGGACAGCGTGAGGTGGCGAATACGTTGTACATGAAGGGACTAACGAACATTCTTCGAAGCCAGCCTGCATTACTACAAACAGCCCCGCCAGCACTCGACGATGCCGCAAGATTGATGGCCCGGTACAGCCCATCCGGTCCAAATCTTGGAGTCGATCGGACGTACACGACATACTACGAACCGTTTGCTCAAGGTGTCATTGCCACATGGTTACATGGTTCCGACAAAGCTCAGTCCGATTTAGAGACATTAGTAGATATATTTCGGGATGAACTCGAAGCGGCGAGGGAGAACGAGGCAAGTTTAGAAGAGGATGAAGTGGTTGAGTACACGCGATACTCCAGACTACATCACGTGGCAAAATTTCTCCGCCGGTTGACGTGGAGTTTAGGTTTCGAGAATGAACTTGCGAACATGGAAACCGCGCTGGTCGAATTGTTCTCTGACAATGAATCATTCTCAGATTCGATACGCCGAGAGTACTCTGCAGCCAATGTTGAACTACCTGTTTCCATTGCTAATACCCTTGTGCAAGAGGAAGAAGAAAGTTCAAGTTTAGTCACCCGCACCGAAGACGATGATTTAATGACTCGTGAATTCCACGATGCTATTGAAACGAAGGACGTGGCGCGAGTAGCCCGCCTTCTGAAAGTAGCAAAGCCACCGGTTCCGAGCGAACGTATCTTCCAAGAGTTTATTAACCAAGGAGAGTACGTTAGTGCGTTGCAGTATGCTAATCGAATATTCGATAAAAACGAGTACACTCGTATGGCTTCCTCGGCTTTAGTTGATCTTAGACAAGATACCAAGAGAATGTTAAATCTGCTAGTGAACAATCAAGAATTCGTTCGCGAACTGCAAGCTAGTGTTGGTCCGTTATTTGAAAGTTCCGATGATTTGATGGAATTGCTGAACTCGTCTGAGGGACAGGAATTCGCGGAGTTCAACTACTATATGATGCCAAATATCTTCAGCTACATGAAGGACAATTATGGTACGGCCAACTTGCTTGAAGTGTATGACCTCATGGTGGAAGCGTCCGACAAGATATTTGGTGGTGGTTTCAATTTTTATAGTATCAATTATTTTGGCGAACTGCTCAAAGTTGAATGGGAAAATAGAGATCGAAATGAAGTTATTCAACGCGCCACCGAATTAATTAGTACGTTAGACTTTCAAGATCCCTACGTTACGTCACGATTGTTTGATTTGATTTTGAATTTTGATACGATACCAGATAACGTACCGATTTTGCTGGCGATGGTTGAAGAGACCAAACAGCAAACCAACTTTGAACACGATCTCGAGGGTATTCTGAAGGATTTTTACGACGATAAAAAACAGGATGCCTACGAAAAGCTTTTGAACTTAGACCTTGATGAGCTTGGGAATTATTCTTATTTCCTTGCAAATATCGTGATGCAACATTTCCCGGAACAAGCCAAGCAAAAGATACGTGACTTTCTGGAGGGAGATTGTCCAGACGAAGAAGAACTAGCAGCGATTGCGCAAATGCGTAGTTCTCCGTTCGGTAGTTATATAGACCTTGACGACGAGTCCATGGAAGGTAATGAGTTGATACTACGATTGAGCGAGTGTGATCCAGAAAATATGGACTATCGCATTGAGAATCTACTATGGGCACTGCGTCGAGATCAAACACAACTGATTACCGAGCAATTTGAACACACGTACCAACTGGATGTCACGAATGAATCGATTAGAACTGCGTACTTTTTGTGGAGTAAGAAACTTGAGGACTATATTACGGCTTTGGCGATTGCAACTGACGGTGGTTCAGATCTGCGGAAACCGGAAGTCCTAGAACTCATTTTTGCTAACAATGATACTTCACAAAACATTTATACTAATCATCCCGATGCTGTGTTATACCTGGTACGTGAGGTCGATCCGGAACAAACCGCGATGGCATTTATGCATGGCGATGGAGTACCTAAAAATATCAAACGAAATGCTACTCAACTAGCTGAACTCGATGAGACTAACACCCTTGAAGAAGCAGCGGACGCATTACGGTTGTTTTGGCGTAGTATTAGTTTACAGAACCTTAATAGCGACCAACCAGCCTATTTTATGCCCTTTAACCCCATGTCGAGTTTCATCTCACAATTTATCAATTGGCCGCTTGATCAAGACGAGTCGCACGCTATGCAAAACATGCTATATCGAGTAGTGTATAGCTATAACCCGTTTCAAACCGGTAATGTAGTCTCATCATTGTCGTCATACCTAAGACAAGTCGATGACGATACAGGAAACCAGGAACAGGCAACCACGTTACTCGAGCATGTAATAGAACGGTTTCCTTTGGGTCGTGAGCTGGAAAATTTATTGATTTCACAGAACGCTAGAGAGAGACAACATGCGACCCAATGGTATGAACTCATTGTCAAAGCTTATGCGCAATTTTCGAACGAACTCACACAACGACACAATGAACTTTCCGAAAAAGTATTGAATAACGGCGCTAACGATCATGAGTTTACGTTATGGATGCTTATATCAAACGAGCAAGGGTCGCTCCCTGATGCAGAGCAAACTGCAGCATTCTTCGATTGGTTAAAGACACAGTCAGATATGACTGAACTACAGATGCTTAATATCGCGCGTTTTCTGGCGCGTATTGGCGAACACAAAAAATCGATGGATTATTACACTTTAGTCACGATTAATGCCGTACGATTTGACGAGTTTCAAGACTCAAGAATGTATTACGACCCGTTCGCTTCGCCCAGTTCTAACCTGTCAATTCATGACATCATTGAAGACGCTAAGTTATTTTTGCCGGAAGAACAAAATCGTCAGCTAGCAAGAAGTCTGTTACCACTAGCAAAGAGTTATGATGAACTCGAAGAGTCACAGCAGATTACTAACACCTTTATTCTCGAAGTTTTGGGTCAGGTGTACTCCCCTGAAGAAACCATTGAAGTAGCATCGGAGATTAGTGATTCAATCGCTGACCTAGTGATATTTCCGAATCGACGTGAGTTGCTCCAACCTTACGAAACTGTCCCAATAGTGCAGTTAGCTAAATTACGAGCTGCAAACAATGAACTAGATCGTGCCCTTGAATACATCAAACCTATTTTTGAGACCAAGCATATTGAAGCATCCAAAGGTGAGTATGAACCGGATAACTTAAATGACCCGTTCTCAAGGACACAATCTTTTGTCGTTTCGAGTGCGATGTCCGTTACTGTATCCTTTACTTCAATTAATGTACCGAATGTCGGCTATAGTTACACGTCTACGTCATATGCCCCAAGTAGTACAAGTCTACTATTTAGCCGACGCGACTCATTATTTGATTTTGACGATCCGGTATGGATGGGCAGATTGATAGATGACATGCTCAGTTGGCTAGATGACAAGGACGTCGATCAGAAACAACTGATTGAAATCCTCGCCGTTCTTGCGTATGAATATCATTTGCGCGAGCAACATGATCAAGTAGCTAAGATTTCCGATAGTATTAGTCGTTGGTTTGCCAATGCTCTTGCCGAGTTGGAACGCGATGATCTCTGGCCATTCGCAACACTAGCCATTCGAATCGACTTTCCGCTACCCCCTGCGGCAGTTGTTGAAATAATCAATCGTGAACTGTTTGATTTAGAAGAGACAGTGCAGATGCTACAGAATCTCCGTGCGTCGGCGGAACCAGCTGTGGCTCTTGATGCGGTCAAAGCAATTTCAGTAGAAAAGTCGGGTTTGTCGATTCTTAAGGAATTGGTCGAGATCGGCCAAGCAGCGAACGATGAAGCTTACGCAAGTGAAGTGACTGCTCGAATTGAAGCTCTCGAGTCGGCTTACGAAGCGCTGCAGCGAACTAGTGTGTTGTAAATTTCGAAATGTAAGTAAGCAACGAGTTCTCTTTGGTTATTGAGAACATAAAGTTTAATGATTGTCATCTTGGAGAGAGCGGTTTACCGCTCTCTTTTTTTGACCTGTATACATTTCTGAAAGTGGTCTGAAGATGCGTCAACGCGTCGATCGTATGCAGTAGTTTCTACTTGTGAAAAGACGTATCAAGTGTTAGGTCCTTCATAGACCCAAAACCGGAGTTTGAAGATTCTCGACGGCGGTTGCTTGCCGATCGAAAGTCAAGGCTAGCGGTATTCCCGACGAAACTACCACTAATGGGGATTTAGTCTAAATTAGTTGTAAAAATGAGAGGAACAACCACAGCGGTGTTCCCCTCACGAAATAAACAACGCAGTAAGTTCGAAGAATTAACGAACTTACTGCAACACGATTGAAATGATCTGTGGAATTAATTGGTCCAAGTGAATCTTGCGTAGTAGTACCCACCATTGAACCCATATGGCGATTGTTCGGCATAAATAAGTCCAGCGACATTGCCAGCGGGGTTCTCAGAAGGATAAACATCTGTAAAGTTCTGCAATCCGCCTGTAATTGTGAGTTTATCGTTCAACTTAAAGCGCAATTCAGCATCGAATAAAACACCTGGATCTGGATAGTACGAGACTGAGCCATTGTTGGTAGGAGAATCATAATGCTCACCGTAGTAGCGCATCCGCAGTAGTCCACCCCACCTGTCCATGTCATGGGTCCAAGTGGCTGTCAGCTTTGTACCCGGTTGACCATCTTCAATTTGCTTTCGGCGATTTTCGGCGGTGAAGTCCGGATTGAAATCTACCAATTCGACATCGCCAAAATTGGCGGCTAATGCGAAGTTAGAGAATCCTCCACCGAAGGCAAATGAATTGGTTGCCACAACGTCGATTCCCGATGAGCGCAGTGTTTGCTGATTTGAGAAAAAGCGTACACTGGAAAAACTGGTAGCGTCTGCTACCCCCGCAGCCAATAGAGCCTGAATATCGTCATCGGTGAGATTAAAACGACTCGTGAAGGCGATTCGATCCTCAACTTCAATGTTGTAATAGTCAATTGTCACATCAATTTGGTTGACGGCGAACACTATCCCACCTGTGAAATTCACGGATTTTTCCGGTGTGAGTGCTTCGGCACCTTTCTGTTGAGCAATAGGATTGGTGGGCGGTAGTGTAGCAATATCAGCCAAGGCGCCCATGTTGAATTCAGTGGTTACATTGCGTAAGTTAGCTTGACCCGCGGTAGGAACACGGAATCCCGTACTAAACGCACCACGCACGGCTAGATCCTGATTCAATTGAAAGCGCGCCGCAACTTTACCGTCAAGTGTGTTTCCGTAATCTGGGTAACGTTCAAAGCGTAAAGCCAATCCCAATAAAACTTTGTAACTTACGTCAGCTTCTAAGTCTAAATACATTGCTTGCGACGAAACCGTACTCAGACCTGCATCTGTGGGAGGAAAACCTGGAAAACCGTTTGCACCAACACCAAATCCTTGGGCAGCTAAACTCTCGTTGATATGGAAAGAGTTGGGTTCGCCATTGGTTATGCGAAACATCTCAGTTCGAGTTTCTAGTCCCCATGCCAAGTTTAGTGGTACTCCATTGTCCAATTCCAACTGACGTGACATATCAAAGTTAAATACTCGATCGGTTTCGGTGTAAGCACCAGATTCGTAATGAGTTGGAATATCATTTCTTAACGTTAATAACTGGGGATTGATCGTATTGAAGATATAAAACAAGGCATAACTTCGTCCGACCGAAGCACTGAAGTCATAGCGCCACCCAGAATCTAAAAGACCGCGTAAGCCTCCAGCGATACTTAGGTCAGCAATCTGACCACCAAAGTTTGGCGTGAAACCACCGGGAAACTTCTCGATTAGTGAGTAACAATTTGGGTGATTTCTTACTGCAGCAAGAGCATCAGGATCGGGAACATTGTCAACGATTCGTATCACCGGACAATTACCCGACATATCGCCGGTAAGATCGGCTACCTTGACTGTGTTAAAACCGTCGACGACCGGGCCACGAAAGACACCGACTCGAGTATGTGGATTTCGATAGTAAAAACCACCAACAACTTCTCGTTGTGACCAATTACCAAAGGCATAAGCTTGTAAGTTATCTTGAATTTCTATTCCGAAATTACCAAAGAATTTGAAATCATCGTAAATATCTGGCGTACCCCAAATTTGTGCTGCTGGTTGCCTAACGTTTCGATTACCAGCATCAATTAATCCTTGTGCATCGTCCCGTTGGACACTGCGACTCGTCGCGCTATTTTCTTTCCACTCAAAACTAAAGTTAGTATAACCATAGTCGGTAAGTGGCAAGCCTAAATTGGCTGCTATGGAAAATTGTCCGCCGTCGCCTTCAAAATGTTGCCCCATTTTTGTGTCTATCGTTAATCCTTCGGAGTCGTCTCGTAAGATTAAATTGAAGATTCCAGCGATAGCATCAGAACCATATTGTGCTGAAGCACCATCACGTAAAACTTCGACTCGTTTGAGAGCGATCGAAGGAATTGCAGATAAATCTGGAGCTTGTGAGCCGCCAGCAGCTCCTGCACCCAATAGTGCAATGACGGCAGCTCGGTGTCGGCGCTTACCATTTACAAGAACTAGCGTTGCATCGGGTGCTAACGACCTGAGCACCGCCGGGCGAATGAAAGTAGCAGCATCACTAATCGGTTCAGCACCAACATTGTAGGAGGGAACCATGGCGGCGAGCAATTCGTCCATGTCGTTAGCGCCATAACTGAGAAAATCTTCACCTTGTAATACATCAACCGGTACAGGTGAATCGGCTGCGGAACGGTCAAGCCGTCGAGAACCAACTACGGTCACCTCTTCGATTTCATCGTTAGCAGCCTGAGAGGCAGGTTCGCTGTCGGTTTCCTGTGCATGGAGAATTCCACAAAAGGGAATAACCAAAACTGAAACTAGCGAGAATATTATGGGTCTGAATTTGAATTGAAGGTTTTTCATGAAATTCTTCTCCTTAGTTTGCAAAAATTGGGACCAACTTCAGTCCACTCTAACATTACTTCATTCTACTAATGCACCAAACGATACTAAGAGAGTTCACTCGCAGTATTTTTCAAATTGTAGTCGAAAAAGTTATATTTACGAACAAGTTTGGCAATCACAATAAAATTTACGAGGTTTTGTAAATGCGAGACTTAGTCAAAAGTACTTGACTTTTTCATCTGTAGGATTATATTAAAAGTAACAAATCGTTGAGTAACAGACATGACCGCTACATCGAAAAATATTATCGGTACCGACGGGTTTGAATTTGTTGAGTTTGCGTGCCAAAATCCCAAAGATCTTGCGCATAAGTTTTCTCAACTTGGATTTAGACAAGTTGGAAAACACCGATCAAAACAAGCTTTACTTTATAAGCAGAACGACATCCATTTCGTTATAAACTACGAACCAGATAGTCAAGCGTCCGAGTTTGCAAAGATTCACAACGACTCAGCTAATGCGATGGCATTACGCGTGAAGAACGTTAATCACGCCCTAAAACTTGCGTTAGAACGAGGCGCGACTCAAGTAGAAACGACTATAGGTCCTATGGAACTTTCCATACCAGCCATCAAAGGTGTAGGAGGTTCATTAATCTACCTCGTTGATCGATACGGGGCACAAAATATCTATGACGTCGACTTTGAATTAGACCGAGAATCGTTTGACACAGCCAATGGTACACTAACATATCTAGATCATCTAACTCACAACTTGTACCGTGGCAACCTGACCGACATGGCAGACTTTTATGAGAAAGTCTTTGAGTTCAGTGAAGCGCAGTATTTCAAAATTCACGGGGTACAGACTGGTTTGTTTTCCAAGGCTATGATGAGTTCGTGTGAGAAAATTCGCATTCCACTGAATGAGTCGGCTGACGAACAGTCGCAGATCGAAGAGTTTCTACATCGCTATAACGGTGAAGGGATACAGCACATTGCCCTACATACCGACAACATCTTCAAAGCTGTGGATGTGTTACGAGCGAATGGTGTGGAATTTCAGAATACGCCGGATACCTATTACGAAGATATCAAAAATAGAGTGAAAGGACATGGTCAAAATGTAGATGCAATGCGGGAACGACAAATTCTGATCGATGGTTCACCCGAGTCGGGATATCTCTTGCAGATATTTACCCAAGATTTCATTGGTCCGATCTTTTTTGAAATCATCCAACGTATGGGAAATCAAGGTTTTGGCGAAGGTAATTTTCAAGCACTATTTGAAAGTATCGAGCGCGATCAACAACAGCGAGGAATATTGAGTGAAACAGTTTAACGCCACGTGGAAGCAAGGCGATACGTCAAGGCAAGCCCACCGCGACTTACCTGAGGGATCTTTCGAAAGGGAAGTAGGACGCGAAGGGTTTACTGGTCCTTCTACTAGGATTTACCATCGTCGTCCTCCAACCGGTTGGTCTAGTATCGAAGGTCATTTAAAACCACGAGCATTTGATCTTCGAGAAATTCCTGCTTACTTGGTACCGTGGAGTTCTGTAGGAATCTTGCAGAATGACTTCACTCATATATCAGTGTGGAAATGTCATTCAAGCATGCAATCGCTAGCGCGCAACGCCGATGGTGATCTGGTTCTGTTTGTACATGCAGGTTCAGGCGATCTGTTTTGCGATTTTGGACATTTACACATTGAGCGCGGGGACTATGTTGTGATTCCACGTGGTACGATGTGGCGAATCGATGTGACAGAAGCAATGTACTTGTTGCTAATTGAAGCAACAGAAGCACAGTTTCAGTTACCAGACAGAGGTATGCTCGGTAATCATGCTATTTTTGACCCAGCCAAACTTGACACCCCTGAAATCGATTCAGCTTTTTTGGGTCAGCAAGATGAATCTGATTGGATTGTGCAAATAAAGAAAGCCAACCAAATTACAAATATGACTTTCGCGTACAACCCGTTGGATGCAGTAGGCTGGACAGGAGATCTCGTCCCTGTTAGGATCAATGTGCGCGACATATTACCCGTCAATAGTCATCGATACCACTTACCACCTTCAGCCCATACTACTTTTATCACGGAACGGTTCATGATCAGCACCTTTGTACCGCGGCCATTTGAGACGGATGAATCGGCGATCAAGGTGCCTTTTTTTCACAATAACGAAGACTATGACGAAGTAATCTTTTTCCACGATGGTGACTTCTTTAGTCGCGATCACTTCGATGCTGGAATGATGACCTTTCATCCCAGTGGTATCACACACGGTCCGCACCCTGGTGCACTGAAACGGATTTTTAAGCAACCAGAATCCCACACGAACGAAGTTGCAGTCATGGTGGATTCCCGTGATCCGCTAGAAGTAACTACCGATGAATATGACATCGAGGGTTACGCGCGCAGTTGGCGAACTCATTGAAGTTTTTCTGTTAATCAAGTAACAAAACAGGTAATAAAGTTTACCTTTTCAATTTGTCTTGTGGGTTCTAGTTCGTCCATCTTCAATTGGGATCGGTGATGGCGAAGAAAAGTAAGTCGCGCTCTCGACCGGGAGCTATTCGTCGTCTTTGGAACTGGGGATATGACAAACTCAATGTTCTTTTGTCAGTCCCGATTATCCGTCGAAGTATGCTGAATATGGTTCACTGGGGGACTGGATTGTGGTTTCCATTACGTTTGTTGTTGGGAACGCTCTGTGTGATCGGTGGAATTTTTGGTTTTTTACCGATTCTTGGTTTTTGGTTGATTCCGGTTGGATTAGTATTATTTGCTTGGGATGTTCCTCGTTATCGAAGGCGAATTCGCGCCTGGATGAGACGAACTAGACATGACCTAAAAAAAACTGACCAAGACCAGACTACTCCCACGAGAAAGTAAGTTCAACCACGGACGCATACTGATTCACACGGACTGCGAATATCATTATGTAAGACAAAACTGATAGGGGAAACAACATGAGCCTAATCGATTTTTTCAAAGTCCTAACAGACATTCCCACCCTGTTGACTCTCAAGCGCGGATTGAGACCGCGCCCATTGGAAGACAATGATAGTGTAGGTCTGCAGTGCACTCTGACCGCGAGTAAATTCCCCACAAGCCCGCTTCTTCTCTTTGAAGATCAAAAGATCACCTGGCGCGAGTTCAACGAACGAGCAAACCAATATACCTACGCATTGCAAAAATTGGGGGTAAAGAGAGGCGATGTAGTCAGTATCGTCGTCGAAAACCGACCGGAATTGCTCATTTTGTTCATTGCTGTGAACAAAATAGGAGCTATCGCAGCCATGATAAACACCAACCTTCGCGCCAACCCATTGCGGCATTGCTTAAGTGTTACTAACTCAAAAATCTGCGTATTTGGTACGGAATTGTCGGATGCAATAAACGAAGTCCGAGACGAACCGTCGTTGCAATCCTGTCAGTTTACTGAGATTCCAGAACGATCTCAGTCAGCAAATACTGAATGGGCAACTAATCTAGACATCATCGCCGATGGCGAAGAGGTAACCGATCCGCCATGTCAATTGGAATGTACACTTGCCGATGTAGCCCTGTACGTTTTCACGTCTGGAACAACCGGTTTACCAAAAGCAGCCGTCATGACCAATCGACGATTTTTACAATCGGCGCGACTTTCTTCGATCGCTGGTCTAAGGTGCAAAGAAAACGATCGGATATATCTGTGTTTACCAATGTACCACAGTACTGGACTAGTGATTGGATTTGGTTCGTCTGTTATGTCGGGTGCATCAATATTTTTACGCCGAAAATTCTCAGCTTCGAAATTTTTATCCGACATTCGAACACACAATGTTTCCCATTTGATTTACGTTGGTGAGTTATTAAGGTATCTCAATAATCTACCTGTACAAAAGGATGACTCCCAAAATTCTCTTCATACCATGATGGGAAATGGGCTGCGACCCGATATATGGGAATCGTTTACACGGCGTTTTGGCATTTTACGAGTAACGGAGTTTTATGCCTCTAGCGAGGGCAATATCGCATTTGCCAATATTTTGAATAAAGAGTGCACGATAGGTTTGACGGCGTCAAAAGTCGCATTAGTCCAATATGACGTTGATCTGAACAAGATAGTCCGAGACTCCACTGGTAAATGTATCGAAGTTCCGGACGGTGAAGTTGGACTGTGTCTGGGACACATTAATCCAAATGCGGCATTTGAAGGATATACCGATTCAACCGCGACAGAAAAGAAAATCGTCAACGATGTGTTCGAGAAAGGTGACCGATGGTTTAATACCGGTGACTTAATGCGTACGGTGCCTGTGGGTTTTGCACTAGGATACAAACACTACCAATTTGTCGATCGTACCGGCGATACCTATCGTTGGTGTTCAGAGAACGTCTCAACTAATGAGGTTGCAGAAGTTCTCAATGGATTTTCTGATGTTGCATTGAGTAACGTATTCGGGGTGAAGATTCCGCAAGCCGAAGGAAGGGCTGGTATGGCGGCTTTGACTCTACAAGAAGACGTTGAAAAATTTAACATCGAAGCTTTTTCCGAACATGTAATCAATAATTTACCGTTTTACGCGCGACCGGTATTCATTCGGATCCTTTCACAATTGGAAGTCACGAGTACGTTCAAAGTGATCAAAAACGATCTACGCGACGAAGGCTATGATCTTGCGAAGGTTTCGGATCCTCTCTACACTCTGAAGAAAGGAGCGGAAAAGTATACTCCATTGGACGAGGATTACTTCGAACTTCTACAACGTGGAGAAGCTAGATTCTGAGAATATCACGGGTTAAGCGT
The DNA here is from genome assembly GCA_028819195.1 of Gammaproteobacteria bacterium. GTDB lineage: Bacteria > Pseudomonadota > Gammaproteobacteria > Pseudomonadales > Azotimanducaceae > Bin55. The sequence continues at coordinate 88,181 of JAPPMF010000015.1, forward strand.
AAACGTCCACACCTAGTACCCGTCTGAAGCGTTTATATTCCCACTGGTACTGGGTAGGATCTCGCTGAATCACACGAGCGACTTCGTCATTTAGACACTGTGTCGCGATGACCGCGTCCTCATGTTTAAGCTTGTCCGAAGCTGGTTCGACTCGAACAAAAAAACCTTGTTTCACTCTCTCAATAGTTAGCATTACGATCTCGACGTTGTGTTTCTGAGTTAATGAGTGCACGATCGTCGTGGTTTGTGCCTTGACCCCCATGAAGTCCACGAGTAATTGAGTGCCTCGAGTAGGTACTTGATCCGGAAGAATAACCACCAGATCCCCTTGGTCTAACGACTTGATCAAAGCCCTTAAACCACCGAAATTTATTGGGACCATCGAGATACCAAAGCGGCTTCGAGCGCTCGACACTTGAGCTGTGAACGCGCCTAAACGTCTTTCATCAAAAAGAATTTTCGTTGGAAACTTTCCACCTAAAGCGAAGGAGCACACCTCCCAGTTGCCCCAGTGTGGACAAATTGCAATAACAGCTGACTGAGCCAGCGTTTGCTGCAACAACTCCAACCCCTGGAAATCAACAATTAGATTTTCCAGGGAGTTTTGCTGCCAATACCAAATCGGTGCAGTTTCATAAACAGATCGGCCCGTGGCGACTAACGAGCGCTGAACGAAAAGACTTCGTTCTTCAGGGGACAGCTGTGGGTAGCACAAGCTGATATTGATATCGCTAGTTCTAGCCGACCTACTCTTCATCCAATGCAGGATACGACCATGCAAAGTCCCTATCGCCCGCAACACCGGAAGTGGTAGTAAGGCGAGTAGTCGAAGACAAAATTTAACTAGGCTAACAAAACACTTCGTCTCAAAATTCGATTTTGAGAGTTTGTTGACCACAATTGAACCTATATGATCACTGGTTCACGGTTCTCGCAACCGTGAGTGAAATTGTCAGAAAAGTAGCGCGAGCAAAACTAGGAACTTGATAGTTTATTAGTTGATCGAGGCAAACTGATTCTTATAGTCTTGTACTTTCTTGTAGTACCGAACCGCACTAGGTAACTGCTTACCAGCAATAAAACTTGGGTATCCCATGTAATAGGATTTCACAACGCATTGTTCATCTTCTGTCTCAAGTACATTCTCGCACTCAACTTCTAATTTGGCTAATATTCTCGCGGCACAAAAAATGTTATCTCGCGGATCTTCCTCAAAATTTAATGCGTCACAGAAGTCTCGCCAATATTTTGGCATGATCTGGCTAGGTCCTACAGCTCCCTTGTCCGATACTGCTTCTTTACGGAACGAACTCTCGGTCGCGATGATACTGGTCAAAAGTAAAGGTTCAATCGAAGCATCATACGAGGCATCAAAAATCCATTGAGAAAACTCTAGCGCAGTCTGGGAATCACGGCGGAAGAGATCCTCAATCAGTTCTTTTAATTGAACTACTTCCTCATTGACGGCAACAAACCCGTATGAATCGTAATTCACTACTCGAACTTCTGACAGCAACTCGCCGTGTTCGTATTTTTGATCAAGGGTGGTTGCGATAAATATCGCTACACACGCAGTAACCGTTACGACTGTAGCCGTTCTACGAAACTGCTCATGGAAAATATCTTTTATTGTTCGCATTTTAAACTCCATTTTTCTTCCTTAGAGGGGTGTTAGTCCTTTAAATGCTCAATGAGCGATAATGGATTTAAAGTGTGACTATTTTAAGCATTTAAAAGTGCAACAAGTGCAACTACTTGTTGAAATGCGAAATAGATGAACATGTCAATTGTTGTATGACTTGCCTTCGATCAGATTTGTTGAGCAAACTCATGTCAAAGTTCATCCGCGTAACAACATCGCCGAATTGCTTCTTTAGTTGTGCAGCTAGTTCATCTGGGGTAGCTTCTACCACAAATTTATGCATAACGTCGTCAGAGATTACATCGGCCATATCTTGCCATTTCGATTGTTTGGAAAGACGATGGAGTTGTTGGTGTAGGTCATCTAAACCGACGCTTTCCAATACTCCGAGATACTCTGGGGTAGAGCCATAAAAGGCTAATTGCTTTTTTACTTCCTGTTTCAAAGCGCTCGTATCCATATCTCGACTACCACTGACTACAAAAATTGGATAGCTTATGGCGAACGAGTTAGGATTTCGGTCACCTTTTGACCAACCTCGTTTCAATGCTGGTAACGTAGTATTTCTTAGATACACTTCAGTCATAAACGGATGTACGATTAGACCGTCAGCAACTTCACCTGCTACCTCAGTCATCTGAGGTCCGACGGCCGCCAAATAAATTTGTGGACAACCAAATTGTGTATTGTTAGGACTGAAAAATGGGGTCATTAATGTGTGTTGATAGTACTTCCCGCGAAACTGTAATCGAGAACCTTCATACCAAGAACTCCAAATCGCCCGTAGCGCTAGAATGAATTCTTTCATTCGTTGGGCAGGTTCCGACCACGGCATACCAAAACGGCGAGTTATGTGGGCGCGTATCTGCGAACCCAGTCCGAGTATGAATCGTCCTTGAGAGGCAACTTGTAAATCATGCGCGACATATGCTAATGTCATAGGCGTGCGGGCGAAGGCGACTGCAATACTAGTAATCAACTCCATCTTGGAGGTGTGAAGTGCGGCAACACTCAATGGTAGAAAGGGATCATTCCTAGTCTCAGCCGTTAATACACCACTGAAACCTTCTGATTCAAGATGAGACACTTGGGTAGGAATTTCGCTTAATTCAGGATAAATATAGGTGTCAATTTTCATGGATAGGTGTAGTGTGCGATTTAGGTGTTTGTTGGGAGCCCTGGAATTGGTTGCCTTCCATCTAGATAGTGAAAACATCGGGTAGCATCCCGTAGATTATCAATACGAAATACCGTCTCGTTTCCAATAGTAAAGGTTGGGTTTTCTTGATATGGTATATCGAGTAGCAGCTCCAACAGCATACGTAACACAGCACCGTGAGTTACGATCGCTAAATCGTATGGTGTTGTAATTACTTCTGTTAGTAATGGTTCTAATCTGCTACGCAATTCGCGATTACTCTCGCCGCCGGGTGGTTTAAAGTCAAATCGCCAACGTTTTGATCGGCTTATTAAACTTGGGAATTGGTCAGCAACCTCAATGAAAGTTAATCCTTCCCACACACCAGCACCCAACTCCATAAGTCGTTCGTCATAGATTACGGTACCTTGCCAAACTGCTTGGATAATCCTAATCGTTTCACGAACTCGCCCGAGGGTTGAACAAATGATATTGGCGACTCCTTCATTTTGCAATAGTGTCCCGTGATTTCGCGCTTGACGTTTTCCCGTGTCCGTGAGAGGAGAATCTTTCGATCCTTGAAACCGTTTCTCAACATTCCACTGAGTTTCGCCGTGTCTCAACAAATACAGTGAGGTCACTACTTGCTCAATATTTGATCGGTGATTTGGTGAGATACATATCGTTACGCAACACAAACTTTGAAATTCAATTCACGATTCTACGCTAAGTTACGAGTTTTCTATGCACAATTTATTCCTGAGCCTATTCACAACCCGACATGAGAAAATTTTTAACGTCGAAGAACGACTAACTCGACTTCATTGAATGACTAAGCATAAGCATGATGAATACTTCAAAAAACTTTGAGTTTCGCCCCGCAAAAACTGAGGAAATGACGGATTTCTTTAAGCTCGAAAGGTATGTATTTGCCGACAATAGTACCCCTTCTGAGGACGAAGAAAAAGAGAATCCACTTCGTCCAGAAATGACTACGGTGGCATTCCATAAAGGCAAGATGGTGGCAACTTCTGCGGGTTTACCGTTCCGAATGAAGTTCGATGGCACTACTATTCGTGTGGATGGAGTAACTTCAGTAGGGACAGATCCGGCCTATCGACGACGGGGTCTTGTACGCGAACTAATAACTTTGCGATTACACGAATCACACGAAAAACAGATTGCCGCGTCAATTCTTTGGGCTTCCTTAGGTGCTATTTATCAAAGATTCGGTTATGGTTTAGCAACCACTTCACAACGGTATACATTCGATCCTCATCTCGTCGGATTTCAATTTGACGAAAAACTAGAAGGCGAATGCATACGCATGGAGAAAGAAGAAGCCATGCCGATCTTGCTTGAACTTCACGAAAAGTATATTTCCGATAAAAACTTACACTTGCACCGTTTGCAAGCATATTGGAAACACATTTACTTTGGTAAAAAGAGTAAACACCACGTGGTCTTACATCGAAACGCTAATGGAGAACCTGATGGGTATTGCACGTACACATTGACTGAGGCGCGGGGAAAGATACCAGGTCTGGACCAAACCATCAACGTTCGCGAGATGGTTTACATGAACCGAAACGCATATCGCGCGATGTGGGAGTACATCCGAACACACGACTTAGTCATGGAAGTGAAAATGTGGGCACCACAAGACGATCCGTTGTTGCTTATGCTACTTGAACCTCGAAGTCTACGTTCACAGTGGAACGATGGTATCTGGCTCAGGGTAGTTGATGTAGTACAACTCGCGAAATCGAGAACGTATGCTCGAACTGGCTTCGTTTCTTTTGAGATTACTGAAGATCGGGAGTGTCCTTGGAACATCGGAAAATACATGATTGACTTTGATGGTGAACAGGTGGAAGTCACCAAAATGAACGGTGAAGTTGACTTTCAGATTGGTATCAATGGGCTGTCGACTCTTTTATGTGGGCATTCACCGTTGTCGTTGATTGCCAATAGCGGACGCGCATGTGTCTTAAATTCCGAAAAGTTATCCGAAATGGATCATTTCTTCACAACTCGACACAAACCCTACTGTCCTGATAATTTCTAGATTCATACCAAACATCAGACCATAGTACTAATCATGGGGCGCGACGAACTTCGAAATCGAGCAAATTGGCAACAGTTTTCGCTTTCTCTATCTGTGGAAGCGGAACGAAATTTCTTTTCGGTCATGTCAGTGCTTTTACATGAATCTGAGTACAAAATTTTGGCGCGACCAAGGGAGTTTGCACACATCTATGAAAATTGGCCACTAGATCGGAGTTCGGAAGATCAGATCTACAAACCAGAAAAACGATACCAACACGGTTTCATTCCCGATTACTTGATCGAAAACACTAGCTCTCATAAGAAAATATACATAGAGGTAAAACGACAGGATGGTTGGGTCGAAGGCTTACCAAGAAGCGCTGGTAGAGGAAATGCGCATGAACGCCTCTGTAAATATTTTTCGCCTGGTCTAACTAGAATCATGAAAAAAGCGAGTAAGGTCGAAGAATCTCTTCCATTTTGGATAGTTTTTGTAGGAAATATCACTCGGGATCCTTGTAGAGTAAGAGAAATTACTTGCTGGTTTGGTCAATACCAAGAGAATTTCTTCTTTTGGCGGAACAATGAACCCAAAGAACTTTGGGATCATTTCATTGAGAAGATATCTCCGTTATTGGATTGAGACGAAAGGAACTCCTCCAGTCCCCAAGAATCCCAACCTTCTCGACTACTACGTGCGAACAATTCAATTTTAGATTGAGTAGGAAACATTTTTGTGATTCGTTCGGCAACTTCGTATGGTTTTTGGCTGTGTTCCGATCGCGGTGCTTCAATTAACTGCTTAATGTTTCTTGCTCCTCTTGGTTGTGGAATTCGTCCTTTCTTAAATAACAGACAAAGTTCACAATAGGACAAGGTGTATTGTCCGGGATTATGGTTCAACTTATTCCAGACAAATGCTACAGTTTTGTATTTGAAACCCCACGCTGAACCCAGTGAGATAGCTTGTTCAAGATGGGGGTTCGTACTCCACATGAACAATAGAGCATCTTCTTCCGTGATGTCATTTACCCGTAACTTCTTGAGTTCTTTCGTGGGCAAAGTGGGATACTTGAAGGCAGCCGAACTTATAAAAATGTCTCGAGTCCAATCTGGATTTTCTTTCAAGGTCCCACTACGATCAAATTGCATTTTGCCATTGTAATGCCAAGGTGGATCAGCATATATCACGGCGTATTTTTTTCTGGGTAGTTGTGGAAAAATTTCTGCCAGTGGGTTTTCTATTAGTTTGCTATGAAACTTCGTGTTGTAGATTGTATAACTACTCATAGGTTTGTTAGACATTGCTGAAGTCTGTCGATGCCAAATTCCACATTCAACTATACATCTAGTTCGTGTTTGAAACAAATTCTAGCCAAATAATCGGATTATTATGTCAAACAGAAATTTTCAGATAACGATGAATTGAGATTTTAACATTTGCAATTATTATATACTTGGAACACCCGACGTTGTGGCCTAGACAATACTATAGGCAGCCCATATGTGGAACGATTTTCGCTAGAACAATACCTATAGCAACTGTTCAAGGTGCAATGTAGTTGATCGTGCTAGTGCATGCAAAGCATATCCTCCTTCCAACGTCGACACTACCCTTCCTTCCGTATATTGATGCGACAAGTCTACAATCAATTTTGTTATCCACTGAAAATCTTCATCAACGAGATTGAGATTTGCCAACGGATCTTCTAAGTGCGCATCGAATCCTGCTGATACTAGAAAGAGCTGTGGTTTATGTTCCTCAATTGGTCGCAGCCATGTTTGTTCAATCGCTTTACGAAATTCAAGACTACTCGTACCTGCCTCCAATCTAGTATTAACTAAATTCACGTCTTCAAGATCTAGATGCCTGTATGGATAAAACGGATATTCGTAACTTGAGCATACAAGAATCTCCGGTCTACCCGCAAAGATTTCGACGGTGCCGTTGCAGTGATGCGCATCAAAGTCAAGAATTGCTATTCGATCGACGAATTTCAGGGCGTACTCGGCGGCGATTGCAATACTATTGAAAAAACAAAATCCCATGAGTTGTGCTCGTTCTGCATGATGTCCTGGGGGGCGTACAAGACAAAACCCGCGTTTATGCGATCCAGTTAAGCTCTCTTTAACCGCGGAAACTACTGCGCCACTTGCTCGCATTGCTGCTTGAAGAGTGGTTGGTCCCATCCCGGTGTCCGCATCTAACCGAACTAATCCTTCTTTGGGGACTAATTTTCGTAAGGCTGCCACATAATTCGATTCGTGAACTTTCAGAATTAATTCATCTGACGGAAGATCTGGCGAAAACATGGAAACTTCACTTAATAGACCCACTCCTTCTAAATGTTCTAGTACTTTGTGAATCCGAATACCCGCTTCCGGATGTCCTTGTGGGACCTCATGTTTTACGAAGTCTTCGTGTGTAAATAAGGCTGTCAAATTTATTCCTGGTCGCGATTCCTTGATTGCCCTAAAGATACTATTCTCAATCAGGGACTTACCTCCGATTCCCGACTTAGCCTGTTGTAATGACTTCGAAAGAGTCGTACTTTAGAATCAGCTTCCTACAATTTGCAACTCTCTTCGCGGTTTCTATCGGTTGCGGGACCATACCGATGAGCAGTTACATTGCATGTTTGCGAGAGCTTATATCAATTTCGACGCGATAAACTAATGCATTTGTCGAATTTTTACTCCAGCATGATCAATAACAATGCAACTATTAATCCCAACAAAAAAGCTAACAGAATCCACCATTTGTCGTGCTGATGTTGACGTGCTTCGGGCAGCAAATCACCCAACGCTAAACAAATGAGTAAACCTGCAACAATCGAAAGTACATAACCAATCATGTGTTCCGCAGTCTCGCTGAATCGATATAAAACAAACATGGTTAAAAACGTCAACAGTGGACACACCAGTGCAAACGCAACATTTACCAACATCCGTAGGCTTGAAGTCGCATTGGCCGTCTTCATAATTCCAATAAGAGCTAACGCATCGAATGGTTTGTGAAATAAAATCCCCAAAAAGACAGCCATGGTCAACGCCGATGGCACCATCAAGTTCGCATTACTCGATACGATGCTGCTACCAAGAGTAAAACCTTCAACCATGGTATGAATGGTCAACCCAACGAGTATAGTAAACCAGGTAATGTAAGACCGGTTCTTATTTTGACCTACCGAATCCTCGGTGCTAGTATGCGTATGAGCACGAGAAAGTCTTATGATTCCAAACATGAAGGCAATCCCTACTGCCACCAAAATCATGCATTGTTGTTCCCCTGCACCAGGGTAAAATTCGTTGATATGTTCAATGCTATGAGGGACAATGTGGAGTAACGATACGCCAATCAAAAATCCAGCCACAGCAGACATGAAAATTTGATTGGTGGAGTGTCTAAACTGGAAAAAGTTAGGTAAAAAACCACCTAAGAGCGATACAACCATAATCGCCCCAGATAACAGAAGTGCCAAAACGAAACTAGACTCTAGCATAATTTTAAATTTCTCGTGATAAAGTTAGTGGTGATATAGTAACCTGTACCGACCCGCGAAAGATCAGCAGTATGACGTTTCTAACACTAATTATGAGTTACGAAGACCGGTTCAGACGTGGTGAAAACCCAAGAACAATATTTCACTTAACGCTTCGGAAGCTAACGTTCGTGTGAAGATTTGGTCTACACTTCGTTAGAGACACTATTTCAACGCTACTTTTACCCGTGTTCAAAGCGAATAGAGAACTTGAAAAACCGGCCGCGTTGCACGATTCGGTCTTTGACCGGAGATACATGTAGTCGTTGCTCTTGGTTTGTTAAATTATCACCTTGAAACGAAAACTTTAGTTGATAATTTGCTCCGACCGCTTTCGTATAACTTGCATAAAGTTTCACGTTGTGCCAACTCGGGGTTGGCAACTCGAACGATGCCAAGTTCTTTGCTTTGGCAACGTGCGTGAATTCGCTACCGAAGGACCAATTCAAGTAATTGCTATTCAAAGTCACTCGCAGTCGCGTCGGTGGTTGCCGCGGTAAGAAATCGTTACTGTCTTTGAATTCAGCAGTAACCACGTCAAGACCGACTTCCCCGTACATTGTCCACTCGTTCTGATTTACAAGTGGTGTGGAAAGCACTGCATCGAAACCCCTGAACGAGACGTCGTCTTGGACAAGTTTAAAGATCGGCAGATGGTCCTCTTCAAGTCCAGAATCTACACTGTAAATGAAATCGTTAAACCAATAGAGATAACCATTTAAATTGAGTCCAAACCGATTCCAGGTGTAAGAAGTTTGTCCAGAGATAGCGAATAAACGCTCATTATCTAGATTTGGATCACCACGCTCGATGCTGTTCGTAGCTAGATGAATCCCATCAATGTATAATTCCTCAATAACCGGTGCTCTGGTCGACAGTTCGCTGTTGATGGAAAAGAACCTACGATGCGGTAAATTCCACAGAATACCGCCCGCGATTGAGTACGAATTGAAATCACGACTAACTTCTTGCGAGGTGTCATCGGAAATACTACCAAATCGCATCCCAAATTCGTAATGTTGCTGCGAACCGAGCCACCGATATAACGCGTAACTACTGAAAGAACTACGTTCCGCGCTAAAACGATCATCGAAAGTTAATGTGAAATCTCGTAGTTCTCTATGTAAACCATAAACTTGGCTCAAGTTGCCATGTTTCGGTAAGACAAATTCTGCGCGCAGTTCATATCCATCGTTAGTGAAATAAGTTACGATCTCCTGTTCCTCCAACTCAGCATGTTCGTATTCGCTAATGCCAAGCTTGACGTTCAGTTTTAAATCGGTGTTTTCCTGCAGATAGACGTTAGTATTAAAGTCAACACGATTTTGCTTCAGATCAATTTCAACTCGTTCGCCTTCTTCATCTTCATGATGTCCCAACTCCTCTTCTCCGTCTTCTCCGTCTTCTTCCTCTTCTTCCTCTTCATGATGGTCAAAGTGGAGTGGTACTCCATAAGTCCCTTGATTCACAGATACGGCGGTACTGAACGAACTACGATTACCAAATATCGAGAAACCTGCGGATCCACTTTCAAGCGAGTAATCACTATTGGCGAGCACTGAACAATCTTGTTCATGTTCCTCTTCATCTTCATCTTCATGGATTCCTTCAAGTTCTAAGAATTCTTCAGTTTCCGGACAAGTTGGAATTTCGTAAGGATCACCACTACGGATAAAAGCGTCAAAGTGCAGAAATAAATGTTGAGAAACACCAAAATCTTGTTTAATCGCTAGATTACTATCCGTACCGCCTATAGTTTGGCTGAATTCTGCGACGGTACTCGTTTCCACAGGCGCTTTATCAGGTAAACGCCCCGTTACGACGTTCACCACGCCGCCGATGGCGCCCGACCCAAATAGCAAACTCGTTGCACCATTTATCAACTCCACGCTGTCAGCCATAACCGTGCTGGCAAGTAAAGGATGGTCGATATAACTGACGCCCAAATCCATCGTCGATAACCTATCGGAAAGAACTTTCACTCGAGGTCCATCAAGTCCATGAACTACCGGGCGTCCAACGACGATGCCGAACGCATTATTTTGCACCCCTGGCAGGCTGTCTAAGGTAGCACCAATACTTTCTTGCACGGCGCGAACGAGTTCATCTTCGACCAACAGAATTGATGACTGCGTAAGACCGAGGTGGGCAAAAGGATGGGCAGTAACAGTGACTTCTTCTATCTCTTCATCGGATGAACTATTACTAGATTCCAACTGCGCGTCTGATTGATTTCCCCAAGCCTGTGTAAACATCAGGCCGACGATGAGTAACAATATCGGAACTTTCATACAAGATTCTCCTTCTTGATGGTCATGTACGTAGTTGTAAATTTATTTTTACCATTTTGTTATATCCAAATAGTCTAAACGCCTTCAAATTGAATACCTCTGTTCCATACGAAAGACCGAGTATATATTACAAAATCTCTAGTCTAACAAAATGTAATTCTATTTTCCGCAGTTATCCCAATGGTATCCGTTGAAATCGAGCGAATAATCTTCAGAAAAACAAGACTAATAGCAATAAACTGACGAATCCACCAAGAACAAAACAACTTGCACTAATCACACCAAACACGGTAGTGAGATTTGCGATCTTGATGTTTTTTGGCTCAGAGAAAAAGAGGACTGAACTTCGATCTTCCTTCAGCTCCACGAATTGCTTCAATCCGAGTTCTGTAGTATGCGCTTCTTTAATTGCCACTAAAGACACCAATATTGTCGTCGCGGCAGAAAACAAGATTCCCATGCCAAACAACAAAAGATTAAGAAGTGCAACCCAATGGTACGCGAAATCTTTTCCTTCACCACCGATTCCATAGGTGCTAATAAGACCGATAATGAGAGCTGCTCCACCCGCATTGCCAAACAACAACATGCGAGTGGATTCCGAGATAAGCCGAAACATCGTGGAACGGCGCTGCGATACAACCTTATACAGCTCGCGACACCACTCCTCGCCCGTTTCTTCCTTTAGAAAATCATTAAGTTTGGTCACTATACTTCTCTAAGACTACTAATTTTGCAACTTTGTTTTCATGAGCGGAACCAAAGTCGTTAACCTAACATACTCCGATCCTTTATTGGAATCTGGTTCAAATTCAATAACCCAATCCTCAATCATGACAGGTGAGCTTGAACGCAGACTTCTAGCAAAGGTCTCGCGTTCGATATCTGTACCCAGCCGTTGTAATGTTGAAATCACGAACCGCCCGAGCAGATATCCTTCTAACGCCGTTTCATTAAGAAATGAGTGATTATCATCGCCCGTTGCCTGTAAAGCCGACCTGAACTTCATTGCTAATTCACTGCTGTCATCGACAGGACTCGGCATTACCTCTGTATGTAGCAGTCGTTCATGTGGTCGAGTAATTCGATTTCGTAACTCGTAGGATAGCGAGAAAGATAAACTTGCCATTGTATAGTCTTCATCAAGCGAATCAGCGAGATTGATGATTGCCGCAACGGCCGGGTAGGTACCCACTAAGAAAATAGCATCTAAGTCGGCTTTTCCGATTTCAAACAAACTAGCATGGACCGCATGTGTATTTCGGGAAAACCTCGATTTAGCGAGTAAGGGCAAATCGTGACTCTCGAGAGATTGTTGTAAATCTCTGAGAATCGCGCGTCCAAAAGCATCGTCTTGATAAATGATTCCAATACGTTCTTCCTCAAGTTCGTCGACGATATGATCGACCAACGTTCGAACTTCATCCAAATAGCTTGCACGTAAATTCGTTACATTCGGGTAACGTGCTGCATCGAACAAAAAATCTGCACCGGTTACATGCCCAATGAACGGAATGTTTGCTGAGCGTAAAATCGGTGCAATACGATTCGCTGTTGGCGTGCCGACTCCACCAATAACTGCGAGTACATCGTCTTTTTCAACAAATCGATCAGCATTAGCCGCGGCTTGTTCAGGTTCGTATCCATCGTCTAATACTATTAGTTCGAGCTTTTTACCCGAAAGTCCGCCACCATCATTAAATTCCTGAAAAGCTACTTCAATCCCTTTACTGTAAGACAGGCCTACCTGGGCATTGGGACCCGTGGTACAAGCGGACTGGCCAAAGACAATTCGATCGGCATGTAAACCCTGAGTCTCGGCTCTGAGTGGAAGCAAAATGAACGCCGAAAAAAGCACGACTAACCATATGGTTTTACTTTTCTTTTTCACTACTCTCACTCTCTGTTTGTTGACCGTCTTCTTCCTCAATGTTCTGAACCGAAAGTTTTTCCAGTATTTGATTACGACGACTAATATGGGCGTGCTTGAACAACGCAGAAGTGTCGAAGATCAATGAACGTGCGTTAGCTGTACTCAAGTGATCTAACTCCGACTTCGTATCGTGAGCTCGTCCATCCATCGTCAAACGATTCACTTCGGCATGATCCGAGGTTGGTGTTGGCGGAAGTGTCGCAGTTGATCGATCTAGAACATCCATGGGCGGAGATTCGCTAGAAGTAAAGGGTTCGCCGGACATGGCGAGATTAACTGGCATCGCTACTGAGTCAATCATATTGACATCAACGACCAAGTCCTCCGCAGAGTTTATCGAGGTAAGACGGGCTTCTTGCAACGTTGTACGCATGCGATCCCAATAACGAGTAATCGCTACTTGCTCAGGATTATTTTGATACTGTTCAAGCAAATTCAAGAAAATATTTGCAGTACTCTCTGCTTGTTGACGGCGGGTATGTGCCTTCGCCCGTGCGTCGAGAATGATAGCTTGTGCTTGGCCTCTCGATCGTGCAATTCGGCGTTGGCGTTTGCGTTCAGCATCACTCTCCACTTGAAGTTTTTCGGCTACGGCATCGTTCACATCGCGAAAAGCTGCGACTGTTTCTTCAATTGGGCTCAGCTCGACGATGGATAACGCATTGATCTCAATTCCTAATCCAAGAACATTAGCTCGATCTTGAATGACAACTTGTAGTTCTTGCTCTATATGTTGCCTATTGTTGGTGAAAATCAACTCAACAAAATTATTGCCAAATTCCTCAATCAGATTCTCCCTCGCAATTCTTGATAACAATAAATCAGGATCGGCAACGACAAACAGGTATTTACGCAAATCAATGATCGTATATTGCAAGTTCAATGTCACTTCTAAGAGATTAGTGTCCCCCGAAAGAACTGTGAAGGTTTCCGACGAATCCTGATTACTACTAATCTGCTTAGATATGATCCTCTTGACGGGAAAGATGTGAACTTTTTCTATCATAGGGATCGCATAGCCAAGACCAGGGTTTACTTCGGCATTTACGACTTTACCGAATCTAGTGATGATTCCTTGTTCTTCTTTCTTAACGACGAAAAGTCCTGTGCTCAAACCGGCAAGAACTGCAACCACAATCGCAATAAATAGTATGCGCGGCCAATACTGACCGATGAAGTCAAAAGTGGTATAGATAATACGCGTACTTGCGGGTAACTTAGCGGTATTCATGGGGAATTTCGTAGCAACTGTTGAATCTGATTACTATTCAAATATTTGAACAGTTCACTATCGGCGGGGAGCATCAATGTCGTACTCCCATCAATAATCAGATCGTAACTGTCTAAAGCTCTGATGAACTTATAAAACTCAGGATCTTGTTGATATGCGTCCCCCAAAAGTCTCATAGCATCGGCTTCTGCTTCCCCCATGATTTGAGTTGCCTCGGCATGTGCGTCAGCGATGATACGATCGTGTTCGTTAATCGCTAAAGCTTCGATGCGCATAGCGAACTCTTCACCCTCAGCACGATATCGAGCGGCAATGCGGGCACGTTCTGCGATCATACGGTCGATCACAGCTGGGCGGTTCGACGTGGGCATCGTATATTCAACGATTCCAGTATGAATCACATCGACACCATACGATTCTGCCGCAATGGGTGCTACCCGAGCACGTAACTCATCCGAAACGATGGAAAAATTCTCGTGTTCCAATCCTAAACTGATAAACGCATCCCGTGATTTATTACTTACAACAATACCCAGAGCGGAAGAATAGAGTTCAGTTAACTTTTCGACCGCGTTAACGTCGTATCTAATGGCTTCTACATAAGTAATGGGGTCAGTTACTTGCCACACCAAGTAGCCATCGACGTATACGCTTTTCTGATCATCGGTAATCAATTCATGAGGTATATTCGTCAGCGTACGAATACGCCGATCCACTAAATACGCCTTCGAAATCGGGCGTGGCCATTTCACATGTAAACCGGGTTCTCGTACCGGTTGAGTGATTTTGCCAAACTGTGTCACTACGCCGTACTGGGTTTCGTGCACAACAACAAAACAATCGAAAACTACAAAAGCAGCTAAGGCTAAGCCTCCGAGTATTAAAACATATTTAACCATCTTTCTCATTGTTTTTTCTCCGATGCGGCTGGATCAGTTGATTGACTATGTCGTCGCCACAATGAAACTCGATCTAAACTATCTTGGTTGGGCACGATAACTTTTGGATTGCCGGAAAGTGCGCTCTCTAACTTTTCTCGCCAGAGCATATTGTGTAGCACCTCTGGCGCGGTTTGAGCAGCCTGAGAGATTTGAGATATCGCGTCTGCTTCAGCTCTAGCAACTTTTGTACGGCGAAAAGCTAGACCTTCCGCCTGTTTAACTTCGTATTCAGCGTTACCATACGCTTGTGGAGTTAACGTGACCATAAATCGTTGCGCATTGACAATAACACGTTCTTTGTCTTCCTGAGCACTCGAAACTTTCCGGAACGCTTCAATTGCTTCAGTCGCCGGTTTGATTACCATCAGGTTTGCTTTGACAAACTCAATGGATTGAACGACCTCATTTTCTGGTGTGTGCATGGACTCCGTCAACATTGAATTGATGTATTCTTCCAGTCCATCTCGTTCTCGATTAAGTAATGGCTCTAATGGTCGTGCAGAAATATAGGTGCGAATGTGCGACTCGACATAGGTGCGAATCGTATTTTCGGGGTCTAAAGATTTGTAGTAGTATGTATAAGGATCTTGGATACTGTATTGCACCGTCATAATCGTTTGCAGTAGGTTCACGTCGCCCGAGACATATTCATGATTAGCATCGGTACTAAGTGACACAATTTGTTGTACTGGCCATTTGTCGACACGCACAAACGGAGCAGGAGCTAGATAGTGTAATCCAGGTTCTAGATTCTGCCAGTGAGCTTTTCCGAAAGCGATACCGTATCCCACATGCCCCGGAGGAATAATTGTAAATCCAGAAGTGAACAAAATGGCGGCCGTAATCAACCAGGTAGCCAGTCCAACCGGATTATTCGGAATTAGAATTTCGAGAAATTTTCGGCCCCTAGTAAGTTTGTGCCAGAAATTAAGAAAACGCGTCCACAAGGGCTTGACGTTTATCCATAAATCATCCCATCCAGACTTAAACGCACCTGCTTTAAATCGCCAGATCATCAGGGCTACGAGACCGATTACGCCTCCCCACTGTAATACCAGTATCGCAGGCGCTTCCGACGCCGACAAGTTTACAGTAATTTGCCACCCGACCGCAATCATGAATAGGTCGAGGATGACACCGAAAAAGACCGTAGCGACGATTACTCCCATCACATACAACGAGGCAAACTTCATACCAAATTGTCGTGCCACAATAGCGATCGTACCGGTGTTTGTCGCTGGGCCGGTCATCAAGAACACGAGTGCTGCTCCGGGGCTCACCCCTTTTGCTACCATTGCTGCAGCGATAGGTGTACTTGCAGACGCACAGATATAGAGTGGAATACCAACAAGTACAACGACAGGATAAGCCAACCAACGAGCGTACTCATTTGCCATTAAGTCAGATGGAATCGCCAAGTACAAAATTCCTCCTAGCAGGATACCGACGAGGAGAGCAAACAAAATGTCATCTGCAACTTCGACGAAGCCGTAACGGAAGATATGCTTGACTAATGTACCTAAGTGGACAGGTGGGTTTTCGTCCTTTTCCTCCAAGTGAGTGTCGGTTTCTGCTCTATCGAGTTGATCATCTTGTTGTTGATAAAAATCTGGCTTGAGCCATGAGACGTATCTCACCGAATTGAACCAGTTGAAACATCGTCTGCAATAATCTTTGACCAGCGCTCGAAGTTGATGCATGCTTACGTAACAATCGTCCTGTTCTCGAAAAAGCGTTTCGTGTGAGTGGTCATGTCCGCAATCGTCATCATGGTCATGATCGTGGTCATGGTCATGGTCATGGTCGTGATCGTGGGATAGATGCGATGCACTCGCTAGAGATGAGCGATCAGAGTCAGAACCGCGGATCATTCCGATACAAAATATTCCGCAAAAAACAGCAGTGAAAAAACTAACAACAGGACGAACTATCGCTGCTATCGGGCCGAAGAAAGCATTAGTAACCAAAATAGAGTCTGCACCGGTTTCTGGGGCTGTAATCAAAAAAGACATACATGCAGACCGGGAAGCGCCTTTCCGATGCATCTCGGTTACTACAGGTACGACCGAACAACTACAAAGTGGAATGGGCACCCCCAGCGCGGCGCTCATCGAGACACTTTTTAGACTATCGTGCTGAAACCATCGGAGAATCGAACGCCGAGATATGAATACGTGGATGAGCCCACAAAGAAACAAACCCAGCATTAGCATGGGCGCGAGCAAAAGGAAAGAAATCCAAAGGAAATCCAAGAAGTCCAATGTGATATTAACTAGCCACACTCTACAATTTCCCTTTGATATCCGTCTATAAGTATTGTCTGGGTCGTGTCGATTATAAGCATATAGATGCAGAGATTCTACTAGTTGCAAAGATGCTGCACCACCCTATGGAAATGCGGTTTACATTCCAAGAAAGATTGACAGAGTTCGTCCAAAAAAGCGGTTAAAAACTTTATTTGAGTCAGTATCTGACTGACACCGAATCAAATATAGTGTTTCATCTATGTGTTGCATCTGACACCTACCGATTTGACCTAACGCAAATCGTATAGTTGATTCTAGCCGCCCACACTCCGCTTTGCAGTGTACGTATTCACCAAAGGAACAGGACATGAAAATGAGGTTACCAAACATTTGATTAACGCCTCGAAAAATCGACATTGTCGCGAGTCAGTCTAACTAGGATACTAAAATTGTTGGTGTAAATGTTTCCAGATTAGCTCAGTTCAGCAGGACAACTGATTCGTAATCAGTAGATTCACAGGTCGAATCCGCGTTCTAGCACCAACTAAGACTTGACCTGACTGAAATTTCTGAGGGTGTACCCAATTTAAGTGTGTATTGGAGTTCTCTCGGACCTCGACTCGATCCACTCATACACAACAGGTAGCAGTACTAGAGTTAACAGCGTTGACGTGAATACTCCTCCAACAACCACGGATGCTAGTGGTCGTTGCGTGTCCGCTCCTACACCCGTGGATAGGAGCATAGGCAACAACGCGAGTACGGTTGTAAACGCAGTCATTAACACTGGTCGTAGCCGCAGTTCAGCACCGCGTCGTACGGCTTCAGCAACGTCCATACCCTTAGCGCGCAAATCGTTTATAAAGCTGACTAAAACGATGCCATTAAGCATCGCGACTCCGAATACTGCGATAAATCCAATCGCTGAGGGGACGGAAATGTACTGTCCCGATATGAACAACGCCACCAATCCTCCAATGGCCGCGAAGGGTACGTTGAAGATGATCAGAGTAGCGTATTTCACCGAGTTAAAAGCAGTGTAAAGTAGTACAAAAATAAAGAAGATTGTCACGGGAACGATGATTGACAATCTCAGCAACGCTCTTTGCTGATTTTCGAACGCTCCTCCCCACTCGACCCAGTAACCAGGCGGCAAATCGACTTGTTCTTCAATGGCTGCATTAGCTTCCTGTACAAATCCATCAACGTCGCGTCCGTGTACATCCATTTGAATTACGGCATATCGTTGTAATTGTTCGCGTCGGACGAACGAAAAACCCTCAGTAATTTGAATGTCTGCAACAGCCGATAGAGGAACGATCGCGCCACTCGCAGTTCTAATTGGGATGCTCTCGATTGCGTGCACTGATGCAGTAGAGTCGTCGGTCAGTCTTACAGTGATATCGAATCTGCGAACACCTTGGATCAATGTCGACACTGGTTCGTTACCGATTCCTGTTCGAACGATCGACAATATGTCATCCGCATTTAAACCAAAGCGAGCAATTTGATCGCGCTTGATCTGTATGCGAATCTGCGGTTTTCCGGCATTCGCCTCTAATGACAGGTCAGCTACACCAGCAACACCACCGATCACGTCCTTGATCTCCTCGCTCAAATGAGAGAGTTCTGTAAGGTCGTCTCCGTAAAGTTTCGCGGCTAGTGTCGCGCGCACACCCGAAAGCAATTCCTCGACTCGCATTTGGATCGGCTGGGTAAACGCTACGACCGCGGTCGGAACAACTTCTTCAAGTGTCTCTCGCATCGCTTCAGCAAGTTCTTCGATATCGCGATTGCTCTCCCATTCTTTTTCTGGTTTCAATTGCGTATAGATTTCCATGTAGTTGACATCAGCAGTTTCACCTTTCTCAGCGCGACCAATCATCGCGACGGTTGTGATGACCTCCGGAAACTCTGATAAGGCAATTTCGATGTCTTTCGAAATGTCAATCGAATGTTCTAATGACGCAGAAGGGATTGACGTTACTCGCCACATTATTGAACCTTCCTGAAGTTGCGGCATAAATTCCTTGCCCAGAAGTGGGAAAATCGCGAAACTGCCGAGGACCAAGCTAACAGCTGCGATGAGTACGAACTTCTTATGTTTTATAGCCCAAGAAAGAACCGATACATAACAAGATTTGATTCCACGAACCATCCACGTCTCGCGTTTTTCTCGCGGTTTGAGTAATAAAGCCGCTAACACTGGAATCAGCGTCATTGTGAGTACTAATGAGCCAATCATGGCGAAACTAATGGCAAAAGCCATAGGTTTGAACAACTTGCCTTCCAAGCCTTCGAGAGTGAATAACGGCAAGAATACCACGATGATGATGAGCAACGCGAATCCAATGGGATTAGCCACTTCTTGAGCAGCATCTAGTACGGCTTGAGTTCGGTTAACGGGTACTCCTAACCTACTGCGTTCTGACATGGTACGAAAGGCGTTCTCCACGATAACTACCGCACCGTCAGCCATCATTCCTACACCGACGGCAAGACCTGCGAGCGACATCAAATTTGCAGAGAGATTAGTCTCACCCATGAATATGAAGGCAATGAGCATCGCCATGGGTAATGCCGTAATTACCACAAACGCAGAGCGCAACTCACCTAAAAACAGGAACAACACAATAGCTACCAAGATCGCTCCTGCAATGAGCGCGGTCGTAGCGGTTTCAACCGCTTTTGTAACCAAATCGGTGCGATCATAGATCGGACGGAGAACCACACCATCAGGTAAAGATTCATTCACGATCTCGACCTTCTGCTTCACCGTTTGCACGACTTTTGCAGCATTTTCGCCGATTCGGGACAGCGTCATGCCTAAGACCACTTCCTCACCGTCGCGTGTTACTGCACCAAAACGTACAGCACCACCTTGTCTAATTTCCGCTATATCCCGTAAATACACTGGAATACCATCGTCGACCTTCACTACGATATCGCCGATGTCTTGTTCATCCGTGACGAGTCCTAAACCTCGAACTAGATACTGCTCTCGTCCTAAATTGACATATTGCCCGCCCACTTGTGTGTTGTTTAAGCCGATGACGTTCATAACGTCGGTGAAAGTTAGGTCGTACTTAATGAGATTCACTGGGTCGACGATCACTTGGAACTGCCGTTCTTGACCACCCCACGAAATAACATCGTCTACCCCAGGTGCGGTACGTAGTATCAGTCGCACGCTCCAGTCATGCAATGTTCGTAGATCCATGTCTGTAACCGCAGCTTCGAGTTCTTTGTCTGCTCTTTCGAGAGTGTACCAAAAGACCTGTCCCAAACCTGAAGTATTAGGTCCGAGTTCTGGCGTTCCATAACCATCTGGAATGCGATCGCCAACTTCACTCAAGCGTTCTCCTACCAGCTGACGTGCGAAATTAATGTCCATATCGTCATCGAAGAAAACCGCAATATAAGACAGTCCAAACAAACTAACTGATCGTAATTGTTGAACTTTGGGTAGTCCCGCCATGCCTGACTCGATGGGAAGCGTGAGTAATTGCTCAACATCTTCCGCGGCGAGTCCAGGAGACTCCGTGTAAATGTTGACTTGTATGGGTGTAACGTCGGGGAACGCGTCGATCGGAACAGTTACCACCGCGCGCAGACCAAAGAAGGCCACCACTGCAAACGCGATGAGGACGAGAAACTTGTAACGAAGAGAAGCTTCTACGAGTCTCTTCAACATGAAATACGCGTCTTAATGAACATGTCCTTCGCCAATGGAAGACTTGAGCAATACTGACTTCAAGTGAAAGACCCCATCGACCACAATTTGTGCTCCTTCGGAAAGTCCTGCTACCACTGTAGTCCAATCTCCAAAAGATGGTCCGATTTCAACTTCTTCAGCATGAAATTCATCCTCGTCTTCAAGCACGAACACTTTTTGGACACCGTCAATCATGGTCAGAGACTTTGTTAGGATTGCAAGCACAGGATATTCTGTATCGACGTTGAGTTCAACTTCGACGAATTGTCCTGGATGTAAAGCATGATCTTTGTTTTCTACTTCAATACGTAATGATTTGGTGCGCGTAATTTCGTCCACGAGGTGACGTGCCTGAGAAATTTTTCCTGAATACCATACCATACCATCAGGACTAACTCGAGCGTTAGTTAAAGTGTCGTCGCTTGACAATTCTGTAGGTGTAAATGCAGCTTCAACCCATACAATCGATTCTTCACTAAGTTTGAAGAGTACTACCCCGGGTTCGATCAATTCCCCATTGACAAAGTCGTCAAGTAGTATTGTTCCGTTCTGTGGCGCAAGCAAATCAAACTCTCCATTAGCTTTGTCAGCATTACCTGTTTGAGTTAGTTCAGCTACCTGCTCTTCAGTCATGCCGTAGGCCAACACCTTCGCGCGTGCAAGTTGCAGGGCAACTTGAGCTTCCGTATACCGCCTGTCGGACACTGCTTCTTTTCCTAAAGATTTGACACGTTTCCACTCTTGGTCCGCGACAATCAACGCACCCTGTGCTTCGGCCATCTCCACGCTGGATAGCGTGACTAGTCGTTGTCCGAGTTCGACTTCCTCACCAAGCTGTACGTGCCTCTTTACAACTTGAGCTGAAATACGTGGAGTAACTATAGATGAGAGGTAGGCATTCACTACCACTTCACCTGGTACGCGGATGGTCTCTTGCAACATCTGAGTTGACACCGAAGCGATTGTGATTCCTGCTTCCAATTGTTCTTCAGCGTTTAAAGTTAAACCAACGCCTTCATCCTCCGCGTGTTCGGCATGGTCGTCTTCAACTTCAGAAATTGCAGAAATCGAAGCCAACGAGCACAGGAATACGATGCAAATTCGCAAGGTCATATTTCACATCTCCGTCGAGTATTGGTTCTCATGACTCTACACCTATCCAAATGTCTATCCTCCCAGAGGCAAGCAGCCATTGAAACCACGCTTGCCACAATGACTCCTTTAAGTCCAACGCGCTTTCTCTCACTTCCAACGTCTCTGTAAGTTGAACCACGTAGTCCGTAGTGCTTAGTTCTCCTGTTTCCCACAATCGTTGTAGCTGATCGAGTGGACTGGATAGACTCTCTTCGCTCGTTGCTTGCCAGTCATCCCAAGCAGACTGCAATACGCGAAGTTGTGCTGTTGAATTCTCGAGATCAACCCGAGTTCGATATAGGACATCGTCCGCGATCAACTGGGATTCACTTCGTTCAGCGATCGCTGCTTCGACTTCATATTTGTATGAGTTTCGAACAAATAAAGGTATATTGATACTGAGCCCGATTAAAAATTCTTTATCATCTTGTCCACCTTTTAACGATACCGTTGGATCCGGTCGTCGCTCCCTGCGACGAAGTTCGGCTAATGAGTCGTTGGTCTCAACAAGTAATTTCGCTATTTGAACTGCGGGCAACTGTTGAAGTACTAAATTTGGCTCTATGTCTTTGGGTAATTCTGGGATGTCGTCTGGCAATTCTGGCCACTGTGCCATGTTTGTGTGTGGCGTAAGCTTTTGTAATTCTTTCTGTGTTTGCAATTGTTTGACTTGAACCTGAGCATTTCTCATTCGCACATTCATCGCAGCAAGTTCTACCAAATTTAGTTCAACTTGACTGATGTCTCCTGCTTCGAAACGACTCTGGGCACGATTTACCAGATTGTTCATCAATTGTTGCCGCTCTTGAACGAGGTCATAACGCGTGCGACCAATCTGGTACCCTGTCAAACCATTCAGAAGATCAACCACAAAAGCTTGTCGGAATGCCCGAAATTCGGCTTCGGCGACAAGTAGGTTGGAATCTGCGATTTCGGTACGTGCTTTGCGCTTACCATTCCAATCAAACTGTTGACTAATGCCAACTGTACCATAAAGGCTATCCGTACTTTCGACATCGACGTCGAAATCTGGATTGTAGAGTGGTTGTGCCTTCGCATCGCGCATAGTTTGTTCCGAGGTTAACGATACGCGAGCTGCTTTGACACGCGGGTTTGTTGCGACGACGTCTTCAACAAATTGCCTCAAAGAGAGATCTGCTTTCTCAAAGGCGGATTCAGCATACTCTTCGGCAATTGACGATTCGGTGATAACTCCTGCCGTAATCCACAATAGAATAAATCCTTGAATGCGTAGGTGCATGAATCGTTCTCCAGCTGAGTCACGCCGTCGGCATGACAATCTAACATCGCTCAAGTACAGAAGATGTTGTATAAGGCGGCAAACTGACTTGAGTAGAACTAGGTTGAAGTTTTACCAGCGAAAGTACGCACCTAAACATCGCAATTATACGAAACTTACGAATACGCGCGGATGACTGCAGTGACTCTTTATGTCTAGAACAGTCTCTTAGTTTCCGATATTGAAAGTTCTTGTTAGAATGCAGTTTTTGCAAACGATTTTCCTTTTTAACACCAATTACGAAATTGTAGTGTGAATTTCAGTTTGAGTCAACGTTTGCCGTACTACGCCCAAGATGAGACCACCGAAAAAAATTTGATCGGTCGTCATCAAATAGATCGCCGCTAACCAGTTCATCAAAACCAAACTTGTATTAACCGTTACAATGCTTGTTTAGGAGGAGAGTCATGACAAATACCGAAAGTCATATTCAGAATACCGATACACGAGGTTCGGGCTTACAACTCGCCAAGATTGCTCTAGTCGCTATCGCATTTCTGGTGGTGTTAACGATTTCTCTCGGATGGTTGAATGCGACGCTTCCGTCGGGGTCAGTTGCTAAACATGCGATTGATGTCGAAAACAACTCGATTAGTCTCGCGATCTCACAAGAACCACCCCAAATGAACTCAATGCGCACCACTGACGCAGTCTCGGGGATGTTACTTGGACATGTCAAAGAGGGTTTGATTAGGCATGGACCTGACAATCAACTGATTCCTGGTGTCGCGAAATCGTGGGATCTGCATGAACTCGGCGGTACATTTCATTTGAGACACGACGCGTATTGGAGTAATGGTACCAGAGTTACTGCGCATGATTTTGTATTTGCCTGGCAAACCGCGCTCAAGCCCGCCACAGCTTCTCCTTACTCATTTATCCTCTACCCGCTTAAAAACGCCCTAGAAATCAACAAAGGGGAACTTGAAGCTGACACTTTAGGCGCGGTAGCTGTTGACGACTTTACATTAGAAGTTTCATTAGCTCGACCTGCACCCCATTTGTTAGCACTATTCGCATTCTTTACCTATTTGCCAGTAAACCAAGAGTTCTATGAATCGACTGACGGGAATTACGGTTCAGATGCTGACATGATGATCTATAACGGACCATTCAAGATAACAAGTTGGCTGCATGCTCGAAGTTTAAGACTCGAAAAGAACGAGTATTACTGGGCTTCAGAAAGAACTAAGCTTGATGCGATTGATTTCCCACACATGGTCTCGGATCCGAACACTACTCTAAACCTCTTCGCCACGAACAAAATCGCTTTAGCAGGACTAGATTTACAAAACATTCAACGGGCTCTCAATAATCGCTGGGAAATCAAGGATCACATCGACGGATCAGTCTGGTATTTAACCTTTAATTTACGCGAAGACCGAATAACTTCTAATCGTAATCTACGTAAAGCTATTCAAATGGTAACCGATCCACACGAGCTTGTCTATAAAGTTTACCGCATTCCAGGCAACATTCCGGGAGCTTCGATTTTTCCAGTATGGCTTAAAGGAGTCAATGGTATGTTTCGCGACGAGTTCCCAGCACCTACCCACGTTCCGGACGTCGAACTTGCACTGGAGTACCTCGAAGCCGCAAAAAGTGAACTAGGATTAGACAAAATCCCGTCTTTAGTGTTTCTTTGCGGCGATTCACCGACGTCAGATAAACAAGCACAATACTACCAAAACCTGTTTAAGAAAAATCTTGACATCGACATTAAGATCGATAAACAAATATTCAAACAACGGTTAGCTAAATCTGAAGCCGGCGAATTCGATATCGTGGCGGGTGGTTGGGGACCCGATTACGATGATGTCCTAACCTTTGGAGACTTGTTTGCTTCGTGGAATGACAATAATCGCGGTAAGTTTCACAATGAAGAATTAGATAATGCTGTGCGAATCGCCGAAAACTCGCTCGACCAACAAGAACGGATGGAAGCAATGGATGTCGTGCAACAAGTATTGTACGAAGAAGCACCGATAATCGTAGAAATGGAAAGGGGTAGTGTTTACGTTATTGATGAACGATTGAAAGGAGTTAGCCGACGATCAGTCGGTATCGATCCTGACTATACCCGCGCCTATATCGACGTTGATTCAAGTGAATAATTCACTTTAATGAAAACTCTACGCTACGTAGGATACCGTTTACTACAAGGTTTAATCACCGTCTGGTTTATCGCGACGGTGACTTTCTTTGTCATGCATTTCTCGCCGGGCAATCCACTCGCTCAAGAAAAAGCTGTCTCCGAAGAGATCATGAAAAACCTAGAGGCTAATCTAGGTCTCGATAAACCAGTCTTTACCCAATACCTCATCTATATGAAGAACATGGCTCTGTTCGACTTTGGCTGGTCGTTTCAACATGAAAATCGAAAAGTTAACGACATCATTCTCGAACACTTTCCTATTTCAGCTATTTTGGGTATTCTTGCGATAACCTTTGCCGGATTAGGTGGAATTTTGTGGGGCGCTCTTACAGCACTGTATCGGAATCGTTGGCCTGATATCGTCATTATGCTACTAGTGATATTGGGTATCTCGGTTCCGTCTTTCGTGTTTGCGACGGTAGGTCAACTCATGCTGGTTATTTCGAATAAATCTGCTGGTCTTGAGTTGCTACCCGTTGCTGGATGGGGGACAGTCTACCACATGTTGATCCCGGCCCTCGTTTTAGGCCTCGGAACCATGGCTTTTCTTGTTCGGCTCATGCGCACATCAATGTTAGAAATTGTCAACGCTGACTATATTCGAACTGCGCGCTCGAAAGGAGTTCCACTTGCACAGATCTTCTCACGGCATCAGTTAAGAAATGCTATTCTTCCCGTACTTACCATTCTTGGTCCGTCTGTTGCCGCAATCACAACTGGCGGTTTTGTGGTGGAAAATGTTTTTGCAATTCCGGGGCTAGGTCAATACTTTGTACAAGCGGTACAACAAAGTGACTATGGTGTAATAATGGGGACGACCGTGTTCTACGGTGCATTTCTCGTTCTCATGGTAATAGTCGTAGACCTCCTTTATGCAGTCGTAGACCCTAGGGTGAGACTTGAATGAGCGAACTATCATTCAATAAAGTTGACGTTCAACTCGACATCGAACAAAGCTCACGACCGTCACTTTCTTACTGGCAAGATGCCTGGCGCCGTCTTTGTGCGAACAAACGGGCAATGTGGTCGTTATACACACTCATATTCATGTTTTTATTCGCGTTCCTCGGACCGCAAATCTACCGTGTCGACCCCGCCGACCAGAATCGCGATTGGGTCTCTAAACCACCCTGGGCTTCAAGTAGTACCTTTCAATTACAGCTCGGCATGTGGCCAGGTGTACAAGGTCAACTCCCGGATGCAAATGAATCTCACACTGCACCAAAAGCGATCGAACTTCATGGGACAGCAACGACACAGTCAGTACGACTTTCTTGGGATGCCATACCGAACGCAACGAACTATCGAATCTACCGAAATGTTTTCCCTTCAGAAGAAGGACGACCACTTGGTCTTCCACTCGGTACGACCAAGGGCCAACTGGCCGTAAGTTTTGAAGATATATTGGATCTCACAGCACGTACTTATTGGTACACGATCGTACCTATCGATGCCAATGGATCAGAAATGTCGCGCGGGACAACTAAAGAAGTTGAAGTTCTACTAATTCAGGACGCGGTCAGACTGAACCTCATTCCCGACGATGTAGAAGTCATTGAATTAGAACCTGGAACTGTACCGTTTTACCCCTTAGGTACAGACTATCTTGGCAGAGACATGCTCGCTCGACTCATGAAAGGAGCAGAGATTTCCTTGTTAATCGGGATCATTGCTCCGTTGTTTTTCGTCATTGGAGGAGTGATCTACGGAAGTATTTCGGGATTCTTTGGCGGTTTAGTTGACAATGTCATGATGCGCTTTGCTGATTTCGTTATTGCACTCCCCTTTTTACTCTTCATGATCCTATTTCGGTTTGTGTTCGATATCCAAAGTGGAGAAAGTGGGATAATCGCCATGGTGATTGCTCTCATTGTCCTTAGCTGGCCTGGAACAGCCAGATTAGTCCGCGGTGAAATTCTGAAGATTCGCGAACAGGGATACGTTGAAGCTTCGCGACTACTAGGTACAGGAACCGGACGACTAATCATGCGCCACATGATCCCTAACACCTTGGGAGTGGTGCTAGTAACGTTTACATTCGCCGTACCGAGTACGATTTTTACTGAAGCATTCCTATCATTTATTGGAATGGGAGTAGTCCCTCCCACTCCATCATGGGGGTCAATGTGTAACGACGGAATTAGAACGATGGAAATCACACCCCACGAATTGTTGTTTCCCGCATTGTTTATCAGTGTGACCGTGTTAGCGTTCAATTTGTTGGGCGATGGCTTGCGGGATGCTTTAGATGCTCGTATGCGAGCTACAGAATAACTTTCATGGCGTTACTAGAAGTCTCTGATTTACATGTAGAGTTTACTACCTTCGGTGGTATTGTGCATGCTGTTCGTGGCGCTTCATTTCATGTCGACAGAGGTGAAACGCTGGCGATTGTCGGAGAATCCGGATGTGGGAAATCGGTAGCTGTGCAAAGTCTACTTGGACTCATTCCTATGCCTCCAGGGCGTATTACTAAAGGTAGTGCAACCTTCAATGGACATGATATTCTGACGTCACGGTTTATAGACAAAAAAGACATTCGTGGCAATATGGTCGGAATGATCTTCCAAGATCCCATGACTTCGTTGAATCCCACTATGACAATCGGCGATCAAATCGCTGAACCGTTACAACTGCATCGGTCTATGTCTAAAGGACAAGCGCACGCTCGAGCTATCGAACTTTTAGAAATGACTAGGATTCCTGAGGCTGCTAAACGGGCTAAACAGTATCCATTTGAGTTTTCTGGTGGTATGTTACAACGGGCGATGATTGCGATGGCTCTCGCATGTGGACCGAGTTTACTCATCGCCGACGAACCGACTACAGCTCTCGACGTGACGATTCAAGCGCAAATCCTTGATCTCGTTGCAGATCTACAGAAAGAACATTCCATGGCTTTGATCTTGATCACTCATGACCTCGGAGTGGTTGCCCGTATGGCCGATCGAGTAGCAGTCATGTATGCTGGTGAAATCCTAGAGTCTGGGACAGTCGATGATATTTTCTATCGGTCTTCACATCCCTATACGATTGGTTTAATTGGTGCCATGCCGACTAACCGCAAAGAGGTGAATCAAGAGTTACTACCCATACCAGGGAGTCCACCCGATCTGTTTTCGCCTCCGGTCGGTTGCGGATATTCACCTCGCTGTCCGCACGCCATGGAAGCTTGTCTTGACAACCGCCCGACATCCTTTGAAATGTCAAACACACACTATGCGAAGTGTTGGTTGCATCACGCAGACTGCGATACAAAAATCGAAGAGGTTCATACAGTATGAACGAACCATTACTCCAGGTTCAGAATCTAACGAAACATTTTCCGATCGGATTTCGACAAACAGTCCACGCAGTTGACGACGTTTCGCTTGAGGTCTACGAGAAAGAGATTGTTGGACTAGTTGGAGAAAGTGGTTCCGGTAAGTCCACCTTAGGAAAGACGATAATTGGGTTGCACGATAAAACTAGTGGTAAGGTAATCTTCGATGGTAATGAGTTACCAACTTGGTACTCGCCGGTGCATTTTCGCCGATATGCAAGTCGAATGCAGATGATTTTCCAGGACCCCTATTCCTCGTTGAATCCTCGCATGACTGTTGGAGAAATCATCGGAGAAGGTCTGAAACTTCACACGGATAAAACAGCTTCTGAAATTCGCGATCAAACTGCTGAGTGGTTGAAAAAAGTTGGCCTCAACGCCGATCATATGTCACGATATCCACATGAATTTTCTGGTGGCCAAAGACAACGAATTGGAATTGCGCGAGCACTGATACTTGAACCAGACTTCGTGATTTGCGACGAACCAATTTCAGCTTTAGATGTATCTGTTCAAGCGCAGGTCGTAAATCTATTAGGCGAGCTAAAAGACTCGATGGGGTTGACTCTACTGTTCATTGCCCATGACCTTTCGATGGTGCGTTATGTTTCTGATCGAATTGCTGTGATGTACTTGGGATCATTGATCGAGTTAGGCAAGGCTAACGATGTCTTTTTTCAGCCAAAACATCCCTATACCGAGGTTTTAGTCGGTTCTAATCCAGAACCCGATCCCGAGCATGAGCGCACACGCACTTCGACGGAAATTCGTGGGGAGATTCCTTCGCCGATCAATATCAAACCTGGATGTAGATTTGCCGAGCGTTGCCCGCACGTAATGCCGGTTTGCCGAGCTACCACGCCGACGTTGCAACCTCTTGAAGAGTCCGATGAAAGGTTTGTAGCGTGCCATCTGTATCACGAAGTTGAAGAAGAGTCGGTAGCCGCTGTCGCTTAATCACAACCAAATCTGGTTGATTCTGTTCACGGATTTTGAAATTTCAAAACTCGATTTGGGAAGCCTAAGTTTTAGGTACACTGCGTTAAATTTCCCAAAAGGAAGGATACTCATTTCAGTAGTCCATGAACTGATTCTGGATAGTTATGGCTTGAGTCGAAAACCTGTGTTGATTGAGGTAGGGGAAACGAGACTGACGAGGACTTCCCATTTTGCCGTGAATTTGTGAGAGTGTAGATTAAATTTTTGAAATCTAACCGAAATGAGTTACTTCATCGGTAGTTTTGTCCCAAAACCAACCGCTGACATTTTTTGGAAGAACCGTCCTTTGATCGACAAAGTACGCTGGGTGAAATCAGAACGTTATCACATCACCTTCAGGTACTTTGATGAGCTAAATGCAGGCGAATTATCAACGGTATTGGATCTGACCGAAAAATTTGCAAACCAGTTTCCAATTCGGTGTCAGACCAAGATGTACAGTGGATTCCCATCAAGCCAACGTGCAAGAGTGATTATCGTCCCTCTCGTCCTAGAGGAGTTCTCATTACCCCCGGAACTTCGTACAAAGAAACCTTTTGTACCGCACGTTACAGTGGGTTATGCCAGGCAAGGACGAGTAACCGTACCTCAACACCCTGTTCAATCATCGTTCATACTCGAAAAACCAGTATTAATACATTCAGAAAAGGGTACGTACACCTTCGTCAGAGAAAAGGTTGCGAACTCCAATTGTGTAACTAAAAATAGTTAGCCTTTGCACTCTTTTTGCGCCCCTTCATAAAGACTTTCGTAAAGTTGGTTGAATATGTACGCACCAAGCTGCAAACCTTGCTCAATGTAGTGCTTTCGTTCCGTTTTATCCCAACTGTTTTCGATTACTTGGAAAAATTCATCGGCGTGTCGCTCATCAATTTCAGCATGCACCGTGTAATGTGTCAAAGCATCCAGTTCAACCCAACCACGTTTGACAACATTCGTTCCGATCTTTAATGAAATCCCCGAAAAAGCTTGTTCGATGATTCCCATACACGCGATCCCAACTTCTAGTTCAGCCAACAGACAAGACCCAACTAAGACCGTATTGAATGCTCTGACTGACGGCCAAATACGCGATTCCACTGCCACTTCGCTAGTATCGATACCGAGTGAGGCTAGGAAATTCGTGAAGGTCGTTTGGTGAAATTGAGACTCAGCAAACTCACCATGTTCTTCCACGACATTGTGCAAGATGTTCAACCTTTGTCGAGGATCAGGGATTCTCCCCACTAGAGCACTCATTGGACGTGGGAAAAAGGTTACAGCAAAATAAAACTGGGCTTGCGAAACACAAAATTCCTTTCGCGACATCGTACCATTTTCCAACGCGGCTAAGTAACTGTTGTTGAGTATGTCGACCTCATTCAAGATCTCAAGTGCCCTTTTTGTTACTTGTAATTCGGTCGTAGAATGCTTATTTTGGTGGTCATTGGTTGTCATTGAACTAAATCTCCGAGGAGTAAACTAATTTTGAAATATCGGTGTCAAAACCGGTACCATAAATCGTTGCGGTGAATGTCTGACTAATTAATGAGTCAAGACTATCCGTAAATGTTTGGAGTCTCGAATACGGAACAGATACAAGTAAATCGGTGAACCCCAAGGCGTGTGCTTGTCTGATCGCTGCTTCAATCACCGGCAGCATTTGTTCCGGTTCGTGATAGTAGAAATAGCTTAAATGTGCGAACATGATTTCACTGTCTTTTTCATCGTAAAGTATTTTTGTCCTGCGTGTATCCTCTAGCATACCTTGAACACCATTACTCATGTCTAGGATGCGATTTGGACGAACGACAGATCTGGGAACTAAATTTCGATTAATCCAAACTGGTAGTAGCGAAGCACTGCCATCATCAGTATTGGGTAAAAAATCAATTGTCATCTCATGTTGATAGTGTTCGACACTTTCCTTTGTGGGTAGATTTAACAAGGCTACTCTACCTTTACGTTTGAACTCCGGTATCCCATTTCGTCCAGTGTAGAGATCTGGGGTTTTTGCGGTACCGTCCATTACAACGGAATAAGCACTCGTAATTTTTATTTCACTCAGCCACTCAAATACATGAGAGATTAGTTTTCCAAGGATACCACTACCCTGTCGCTCCTGCGCGATTTTTATGTCGGCAATATAAGCAATTCGGGCGTCTTTAGAGTTGCTAATACCTCTTGAATCGCGAATCGCAACGCTAAGAACTCCAATAACTGTTTCGTCTTCTACCGCGAGAAAGCAAGTCGCTTTTCCAATCGATTCAAAAAACGCGGTGTAATTGCCCGGATGTTCAATTCGAAACTTCCGATTCGAACCCAATGGATACCAAAACTGTCGTTCAAATTCTCGTAGTTTATTTCCCCAGGGATCCATGTTTTCGATTCCCAGCTGGTGTACTTCTACTTTGTCGACGGAATGTGTGTTCTTATCAGACACGTTTTTGACCTAAATGTAAGATTCGATAGAAGAAACTTCGATCGTTCGCATGAAGTCGATCTGACTCCTCAACACGCCACAAAAATCGATCACCTAATTGACGAATCGCTAGATCAGAGTTCAATTGTCGAATCAAAGTATACCCATTGTTTTGCAATCTACTCTAGGTACTTTCAAGCAATTGGTGCGCCTCCTCTTCACTAAGCCAATCTAAGACATTTGATAAGTGAATGTAATCGTATTTTTCATCAACTTGTACTAAGTAATCCTGAATCGATGTTTCGAAAAATCGGTAAGTTATTTTGCTTTGCTGTTGTGGCAATTGCAACCACATCACGCTGTGGTTCGGTGGGTTCTTCGCCATAAGCATTTGCCAAAGATATGGATTTGACTGCGCTCTGAAATTGTTCAAGCACCACAGTGAACGTTCATGAAAGTGTTTTGAAAAATCCATAATTCGATTCCTAGTCGCTTCGGGACCGAATAGTTGTTGCAAAATCGGTAAATCCATCAACTCGTTCAAAATGTAGGCCAAGTCACTAGTAAAGTTAGGGTGATCTGTGATCCAGTCCTTTTGCGCGATCGTGTCGTTCAAGGAGAACAATTCTTCGAGTTCTAACTCCGTTTGTTGTAGGAATTTATCTCTAATCGCGCGGAATATCGCTTCGTATCGACCGCAGTAATCTAGTCCTAATACTGCAATATCTGACAAAGTTCCCAAGTCTTCAAGTTTTATGTCAAATGAACTAGCGAGGTCTTCACTCAGTTCTAATCTTCGTTCCTGTGCCATTGAGTCATGACCCAACAAGCGAGTCCGCATGCTTATTTCAAAATGTTCGAGTAAATACAGTTTAATCTTGCATAGTATCAGTTGTGCGGGATTTGGGTCAACAACGTGAATGGTTTGGACTGTCGATTCTTGGGCTAAGGCTGCAATCGTACATCCTCCCGAACCGATCATTAATAACTTGGATTTTTGGGGTAGTTGTCGTACGATCCATTGATCTAGAACAGGGTCTTCCCGAACTTGGCAAAACCTGATGGGGAAGTTCAAGGCTTGTTGGACCCACTGTGGGAACGTATTCAATCGAGAATCTTCTTGTCGAGGTAAGACCTCTTACACCTTTACTCTGTCATCCCTTTTTCCCTTGGGGTAGAGGAGATCCAACAAAGACTTAGTTTCGCCGCGAGATTCCAGACAATCGTTCCTGAATTCTTCAACCAAACTTGATGTCGTTACAGCATTGCGAAGCACATAGGTTTGATTTTGACACATTGTCTATTGCCCTTGATGTGCCAACTCTGCTGGTACTAGTGGAATTTCAAACTCTTGCATCGATCTGCCACGACTACTCACAAACTTCGCTTGAATCTGCTCTTCATTCCAATCAATTGTAAGCCATCCAAAGTTATTTACGCGGACATTATTTTCCGACATGCGATAGCGATTTTCTTCATTTGCTCCAAATCCGACACCCGAAGTCATTGAACTCGAAGTGAACTCGTACAGATAAATACTTAAGTCCTCGTGCTCGGTCGCAGATAACTTTGAGGCTTCTGCCAAGTGTCGATCCCCACTCAACAAAATAGTTTGCGCACTAGCTCGTGATATCAAACGTATCAATCTGTCACGTTCGTGCGGCATCCCACCCCATCGTTCCCAACAATGATCAATAGGAATAACTTGGATGCTGGATACTAGTATGTGAAGATCGGCGTCCTGTTCAAGTCTGGACTCCAGCCATAGCCACTGTTCATTACCCAAAAGTGTTTTCGATTCATCTTCTGTTGGAACCACTTGCCCAACTCGACAATGTCGCCAGTTACTGTCTCGCTTCTAGGGAGACTTGAACGAACGGGTATCCAATAATATAAACTGTATTCGATTACCAAAAAATTCGAGAAAATGTGCTTGAAATACACCCTGTGGTAAGTCGATATCGAAAGGTACACTGTACCAAAAATTCAAGAATTGTTTTTGTGACAATGCCTTCAGACTAAATTCTGCACCCGAATCGTTAAGACCATAATCATGATCATCCCAGGTCGCGAAAATGTTGGTTTCAGACTGAATTAATCGCTGAAATCCTTTACTTTTGCTGAGTCGTTCGTAATCCGATCTAAAGACTTCAATAGTTGAGTCGTTACGTAGTGTAGATTCATCGATATAGACATTGTCTCCCATGAACAAAAACACGTCAGGGTCTCGTTGAACCAACGTGTTCCATAGCCGATGATTCGGTTTCTTGTCGTCAATACACGAACCAAATCCGATCGAAGTTTCAGCGACTGGATATGAAAAGACACAGAGAAATGGTAGACCGAAAGACAAAATTCCTACCCCTAATCGATCTGTTCCACTACTAAAAAACTTCATACCAGTCCGGTCTCAATCAATTGTGTAACTCAAACAATTCTGAAAGCTGATCCATCATAGCACCCCCAAGCTGTTCAGCATCCGTGATGGTCACAGCTCGCCGGTAATGATTCGTAACGTCGTGACCAATACCAATTGCTACTAATTCAACTGAAGATTGCTGTTCAATCCTCCCTATCACATAAGAGAGATGTTGTTCCAAGTAATTACTGGGATTAGCTAATAAGGTGGAATTGTCAACCGGTAGACCATCGGAAATTACCATCAATATCTTACGTTGTTCTGGGCGACGAATGAGTCGATCATGAGCCCATAGCAATGCTTCTCCATCGATGTTTTCCTTTAACAGACCTTCCTGCATCATCAAGCCTAGATTCTTTCTGCACCGACGCCAAGGAATGTCAGCGTTTTTGTACACAATGTGCAATAAGTCATTCAAACGTCCAGGATTAGCAGGTTTACCAGAATTCAACCACAACTCACGCGAGTAACCACCACGCCATGCAGTTGTAGTAAATCCTAAGATTTCAACGCCGACGCCACATCGTTCTAGTGTTCGTCCCAAAATGTCACCTGACATCGCTGCTGTGACAATGGACCGACCACGCATTGAGCCAGAACTATCGATGAGAATGGTTACGATTGTGTCGCGAAATTGCATTTCTCGTTCTTGTTTGAAAACCAGTGGACTCATAGGATCGACGATCACTTGATCGAGTCGTGACACATCCAATATACCTTCGTCCAAGTTAAACTCCCAACTACGACGCTGCCTGGCTAGCAACCTTCGCTGCAATCTGTTTGCAAGTTTAGCTGTGACTGAACGTAACGGCAATAGCTGTTCATCTAATTCAGCCCGAAGTCTTAACAACTCTTCCCCACTACACAACTCTTCCGCGTTAGCAACTTTGTCAAACGCAGTGGTAAAGGAAGAGTACAACTTGTCATCTGGTATGTTCCCAAACCGATCCACATTGTCGACCGCAGATTCCGATTCATCGGCTTCGGAACCAAACTCCGATGATTCGGATTCGGCTTCTGTTGAAGAGCCCTCAACATCCTGGATGTCTGTACCTTTTTCAGCATCTTGTCGTGAATCGGTACTCGTCGACTGTTCGGTCCTCGTTTCCTCCGACTCAGTAGTCGACGTATCTTGGTGTTCACTTGAATCTTGATCAACATCAGGTGATTCAAGACCTAAATCTTTAATGATTTGACAACATCGAACAGCAAAGTCTTGTTGGTTATTGATGCTGCCAGCTAGCGCACGGATACTGTCACCTACTTGATCCATGACGTAATCTTGCCAATGATTCGCCACCGCAGCTGCAGCGGGTGGCAGCTCACGTTTAGTTAAATTTTGCCGTACCAGAAGACCCACAGCAACACTCAGAGGGATTTCAGTTTTCGCGGTGGTACGGTCCAAGTGGATCTGTTCACATTCTCGTTCAAGAGCGGAATCAAGATTTTGGGCAACACCAATCATTTCAAGCGAACCTATCGCTGAAATTCTCGCTTCTTCCACCCACTGATATAGTTCTTGTGCGACCCCTGAAGCCGGGGAATGTTGGTGGTGTACACTAGCGTTGTGATGTCTAACTTTTAACGCTAATTGATCACTAATTCCCCGAACCTGATCTAGTTCCTTGACGGAGCATCCGATAGTTGGTGACTTAACCGTGACGGACTTACCATGAAGCGAGGGTGTCCCTAAACTGAAACTGACATCTAAGTCCGTTTCATCCGCGATTGCTCGCATCGTAGATGTCAACGCACGTTTAAAAGACTCTAACGGATTGTCAAAGAGATTGTCCGTCATAGGACTCTCTCGTGGTTCTTAATGTAATTCCCGTAGAGGCATCGCCGAGATCGGTCCCCATACACCGTTGATAGTACTCAGCAATAGTTGGGCGCTCCAATTCATCACACTTATTCATGTAAGTAACTCTAAATCCAAATGCTAAGTCATCAAAAATATCGGCATTTTCGGCCCAAGTTAGTACTGTTCGAGGTGACATTACAACCGATACATCGCCGTTCACAAAACCTCGCCGGGTTAGTTCTGCTAGACGAACCATATTCGAGATTACCTCGCGCCCATTTTCCCGTTCATGCCAACTTTGTGCTTTCCCGTACACAATTTCAACTTCTACGTCGTGTGGTAAGTAGTTCAAAGTAGCAACGATATTCCATCGATCCATCTGACCTTGATTGATTTGTTGTGTCCCGTGGTACATACCAGTAGTATCGCCTAGGCCCACGGTATTCGTCGTACAAAACATCCGAAACCAAGGATGAGGAGTAATCACACGGTTTTGATCTAATAAAGTGAGCTTTCCTTCGACCTCAAGTACTCGTTGAATTACAAACATCACATCGGGTCGACCGGCATCGTATTCGTCAAACACAATACAGGTCGGATGTTGTAAAGCCCACGGTAAGATCCCCTCTTTGAAGGTAGTTACTTGCAAACCATCTTCGATTACGATTGCGTCCTTACCGACCAAGTCGATTCGGCTTATGTGGCTATCTAAATTTACTCGAATACAAGGCCAGTTCAAGCGCGCGGCAATTTGTTCTATATGGGTTGACTTTCCGGTTCCGTGATACCCTTGAATCATCACTCTTCGGTTGTGGGTGAAACCTGCCAAAATAGCTAGAGTCGTATCGTGATCAAAGCGATATTCCTTGTCTATGAGTGGCACATAGTCCGTTCTCTCGCTGAATCCAGGTACTTTGATGTCAACATCTAAGTCGAACGTACCAGCGACGTCGACTAACCGGTCTGGAGATAATTCGGGACTTAGTCCCGATTCACTAAGTTTCACTTGATAATTTAGGGGTATATTCAGGAATGATGGGGATAGGTAAATTTTACGAGTTCTGCATTCTCGTTTGCGACACCCGGTTATCCTAAACTCAGTTGCAGCTCAAGATAAACGTGAGTTCGATCTGTGCACCACGACTCAACCAATCAGTCTGACGAATTAATCCGAATCCATTTACTAGAGAATGGGTGGAATTTATATCGATACTACGAGGGTTTGCGTTGGCGTATGACGTTTGTGTGAACTATGGATTGGAGGAAACCTTAAACGCACAATCTCCAACCCAGCACAAATTCTAAAGTTCCCAAAAACTAACACTAGAACAGGTCCGTTAAATCCTCCTCGTCTTGCTCCAATTGGGATGACTTCGTTTTCTTAGATTCACTCCACGTCGAATACTTATTGAATTGTAAATACCCCTGATTCGAAAGAGTCTTGAACTTATCGTGAAATAGTATTGACCCACTAAGTCCGCTAAAGTATGCCCAATTAGTCGTTCGCGATATACCAACATAAATCCACTTTTGAATAAGGTCTAGTGAAAAAGCAGACCGAAAGTTTTCGCGTTCCAAATACGGCATTAACACAGCATCTAACGTGATACCTTTTATACTCGGATAGGCCATAATCTTGACCCTAGGCGAATCGAAATCGATATTGTTACTGAAGAATATACCAGTTTTCTTTTCAATGTTTCGGGTAACCTCAAACTCAATACCCTCTGCTAATAAAACTTCTGTCAATCCAGGGGCGAAACTGCTTGAGGGTAACAGAATAGCAATGCGTTCCGACTTTTCTAGTCTTACTTGAACACTTTCAATTAGTTTGCGCATTTCATCTGCTCGACTTCTCGCTGCATACAACTCAGGTTGCTGGCGGTCACCAACGAAATCGGGATGTTGCTGTAGAAATGCTAACTTTTGATCGGTCTCGATAAATTCAGCGGCAAGTTGCACGATAAAGTCAGTGCAACGAAATCCTTCGGAAAATGATCGGATTAGTGGAGGACCATTCGACGATAAGATTTTTTGGACTTTCTTGAAGCCAATCCCAGTTTGGTACAACTGCTGATTATCGTCTCCGAAGACCGATACATGGTGGCTGAGTCGGTCCATGATCTTAAAAGCATTTTCGTCAAGATCTTGTCCTTCGTCGACGATAATGAAATCGTAAATCTTTTCAGTAGCATTTGCATCTACGTGTTCCCAGACTTCTTCTCGGATCGCGGAGAAATCCGGAACACCGTCTTGTCCCACGGGTAAAAAAGATGGCAAATTCACTGTGTGATACTTCCTGCACCAACTGTCAAAGGTGGGAATACGCCTAATTGGCAAGTCTAGCCGCTTGACTAACTGTTGCACGTAGTCACTAAGTACATTGTTAAAAACAAAGATCAAAAATCGACTTGGTTCAACGCGATAGTGATTGCGCAGGGTATGCGCGCGATACATTAGCGTGATGGTCTTACCTGATCCGGGCGGTCCGATCACAATCAAATTTTGCTCGGCCGGTAATACCGCAATTTCCTGTTGTGCTTGAGAAAGATTGGCAGCATCTGGTACCTCTAACCAAAAGGTCATGACTTCGGAATGATTCCTTGAATTCCTAGCGGGAGATAACCGTCGTTTGACCCAGAATCGTCGCCTTTTTTGACTCGACGGTTACGTTCATCATCAATCTGTTTGAGCAATTGTTTATTGTTCGTCAATACGGCGGCATTTCGATACCAACTGAGTTCAAAGTCATTTTGAATCCGGAGATCGGGGAATTGTCGGATAGCTTCTTCTAATTCACCGTTGAAATCTCGCACTTCTGTGCCGGCTAGTTGCGCCAGTTCTATTTCCAATACTTGGTAAGGGGGGTCTGCACATTTGGATCGAGCCTCTTTTGCACACTCTACAGCCTCAGCGATTCGACCTCTCCTCTTGAAAGAAAGCGCTAAATTGAATAACGCCGCACCTGAGTGTGGTAGAAGTCTTGCTGACTCACGGTAGAATTTATCCTGACGGTCATAGTCTTGTAGATCACCACAAATCATCCCCATACGGTGTAAACGCTGAGCATCTGGTGCTCGCTGATTGAGTCTCGAAAGCAGTCCAAGCGCTTTCTCGTTGTTGCCAAGCTCATGCTCAAGCCTAGCGATCTCGTCAATACACCTTGTTTGCTGTCCAACGTTCATCGTTTCTGATCGCATCTGTTCTTCTAACTCTAAAATCCGTTCTCTCTCGGCGTTATGACTAGCAACATTGGAAAAAGGATTGCGGGTATCGTGGTACAGAACTACGTCCGGCGTAGCCGCTAAGGACATTTTCAACTCGACACATTGATTTTCGTCCATCCGATACTGGAGTCGTAGAGAATCACCCTTATTAACTACTGGATTCACTTGCCACGTGTCTTTAGAAACAACTAAATCTTCGGAATCTACCAGTTCAAGTCTCAACGGAAAAGAACTTCCGATGGCACTTTTAGGGGCACGGAGAGATCCGAGTTCAGACCATTCATTTTCCGTCGGGAACGGTAATCTAGCATTCGCGGGGACAAGTTGGATCGCACCACCACCTTCAGTTTGGATTGAAATACTGTCAGAACTTGTAGGTGGTACTAGCCCTGAACCTCCACTAGCCAAGTGTAAAGCTTGTAATGCTGCACCCCGTGCGACACAAGTTTGGTTCTCTCCATGGTCTTTAAATGTGAGAATTTCTGCATTCACGAAGTACTTTGCAATCGCTGCCTGAATCTGCGGAATCAAACAACTACCGCCAACGGCTAAGCAATAATGAACTTGCATTGGGTGTAAATCAGCTCGACTTAAAACGTTTTGTAGTGGTGCAAAGATTGAGCACGTCATGCCATACTCTGATTCTCGGTGGTAGAGTAGATCTTCTTCTAGAAATTTATTCAAAGCGATTTCAAACTCCGCTAACGATAAAGAAGGTGATTCCAGAAACAACGACTGACCACTTTTTAGTTCAACTTTAATTGTTCTCGTTAAGGTGTGTTTTATCCCTGCTTTGTTTCCTTCATAGTCCTTCTTTTTTTCCGCATGAGTTAATAGACCGCAGAGTC
The DNA here is from genome assembly GCA_028819195.1 of Gammaproteobacteria bacterium. GTDB lineage: Bacteria > Pseudomonadota > Gammaproteobacteria > Pseudomonadales > Azotimanducaceae > Bin55. Next base: position 128,515 of record JAPPMF010000015.1, read on the forward strand.
CGATTTTTAAACTTTCGGCTGAACTGAGTAGTTGCGGAATGAGTTCTTTCGATTTTTCGAAGAAATCGAAATCATGTGACGTAACTTGATTTTGTACGTATAGTTTCGGAAGTAATACATCGACAACAATCGCGCGATCTATATCTCCACCACCTAGTCGATGGTATCTGGACACAGCACGGAGCGACTGGCTCATTTCTCCGTTAGAACGTCGTAAGCTAAACAAAGCAACGTCACAAGTACCTCCACCGAAATCAAAGATGATGAGGTTTTTAGGTGAAGACAAATCGAAACTTCTACCCTGCATATATAAATAGGAATACGCGATGAAAGCTGCAGTCGGTTCATTTAGTAGCGACAACTCCGAAGCCGGAATTCCTGCGGTCTCGGCAGCCCATTTGGTATCGGCTTTTTGATTGGGGTTAAAGGAAGCAGGAACTGTGACGGTCGAGTATTTGATTTGCGAATTACCCGTAGTCTTGATCTGTTCATTCAGAAACTGCAGAATCTGTGCCGCGATTTCTTTAGCATTGTTGAACCCTTCTCGAGCTCGATGAAAAGTTCGTTCAATACCCATCAGGTTTTTGGTATCCCAAAAAATGTTTTTGTCTTGCTCAAGACCGAACTTGTTCATCTGCCCACGACAGTGTATTGCACCATGTCCGATGTACACCATGCCGTTATAAATTGCGATCGCGGAGGGTAATAATTCCCCGAAGTGTTTTCCGCTACGGGTTTCTTGAGCTACTTCAAGAACTTTGATTTCAAAATCAGATTTGCTTGGATCGATGATGTCGATATATGCAAGCACTGAATTTGTCGTCCCAAGGTCGATCCCGACGACACGAATCGGTTGTGAGACTTTAGAGGAATTTGCTAGTTTCGATACCACTTGGATTAATTCATCCATACTTGGAATTTTTCCACTTTTGTGATTTGTTATACGAAAATTTTACGATCTCGAATTAGCATTGAATGAGGCTGATAGAAAGTTGTGTACATATAACGATTCCAGTTGTATTTTTTGTGCAGTCACTGGACGACATTGCGTACCAGTCCCCAGTAGATATTCTCGATCTCGACTGATAAATCTAGACTTTGTCGAATTATCTTTCGGAGATGAATGCTGAGCATACACATCACCAGAAATACAGAGCTTAGTTGCCATATGAAAATAGAACGGAGACTGACAAACATTGAAGAAGCTTTGGACTAAGTCGTCACCAAGCTGGGGTTTTAGGGATTGTATTGGGCGGATGTATCTTCTTGGTTGTTGGTATTGCCCTCTTCTACTCGAAAATGTTCGGATAGCGTGATTGCGCTATTATCCGCAAAACACAATCCCACCTTACTCGGACTGAGCGAAAGTTCAGTTGCGAATTAAGACGACTTTCAATTACAAAGTTATCCCTTCCTGTCTCAGAAACTGCGTCATGTCGTAGTGTGTAACATTTTCTTCTTCACACAAATCTGGGATTCTCATTCTTCTTTTTCGAGAATGATCGTTCGGCTTCTCCATACTCACGACGGGCAATCCAAGTGTAATGCCGAGACACACAATCGAGCAGTCAGCGGTGTCAATCGTTGCTTGTCGATCTCCGCTGTATTCCTTTATCACGTGTTGGTATTTCCTTGTCACTCTATTGAAGTGTTCTTGGTATGCTGTTCGTGGCCAACCTTCTTTCTCCAAACCAAAACAAGCTACTTTATTAGTTACTTTTAAAATTTCAATAAACCGCGCGTTAGGAATGCGCTCTAACTGGTGGGAAATTTCTTCAGTCCAACAGAATGCGCAGTCTTCCACGAGTGTGAAGATTTTTTTCCACAATGTAACGTGAACATCCGGTGGCATCGTCTGTAGTGGATTAGATATCCAAGACGTATCCAGACAAAACCTAGCCATTTACGGAGAGAAATATCTTTGAATATCGTCAAAATGTTGAAACTTTTCGATTCCCAAGAAACCTTGTGCATCGTCTACCGTAATCATGTCATTTACCCAAGCTTCAAGTACGAGACCAGTGTAAAATTTGCCAACCCGTTTTTGAAAACGTGAACCATAGAACTTAGGTTGAATAGGTGGGGCTTTGTACTCGCTCTCTTGTCGAATTAACTCTGGGCGTCTTTTTTGCCAGTAAAAATCTTGATGTACGTAACCCAATTCGATTAATCGGATCAACGTAGCGTGCACACTCACCGCAAATTTCTTTGCGAGCATATCTAATTTAGAGTCATCAATGTGTTCCTTTGGACGATCTGGCTTAACAATTATGTTGTAAATCTCTTCTGCAGGAACTAGGAAAGCAGCGGCAAATCGATCGCACCATTGTTCAGTCTCCTTGTGCTTCCAACTCTTTGGTTGTTTAACGGTAAAAGTTCCTGAGATTGCGCGTTGCTTGGACACAACATGCCCAAGTTCATGGGCTATCGTAAATGCCTGGGCACTTGGTGATTCTTTCGTGTACATGATTGTTGGCAAATCTGGTGTGAACAAACACATTCCTCGTGTTTTAGTTTTGATGAGTTCACTACGGTAGAGAACAAAAATACCATGCTGCATCAACGAGTCACGGAGTATTGAAGGAAATTGGTCTCGTCCACTTCCCTTTAAACTGATTTGTTGGTGTGTGCTTGGACCTAATAGTTCTCTTGCTCTACCGGCTATAAGCTCTACATCATTGAGATCATTAGCGTACAGGCTGGCTGGAACTTTTGGAATTTCGATTTCGAGAATTTCAGCGAGATCAAGTAAATTAAGTCGTTGGGTTTCTCCCCATCTCTGTAATTTAAGCAAGGTTCGAGCTTCTTCCTCATCCACTGCTCCTCCTCGTGCTCGAAAGTCCGGAACACTCGACGTAGTCTCTAAATCAGGGACTTCGTACAGGAAAAATTCGAGAAATGGTCGTTCATACAATTTTGCCATTTCTCTCGCGGTCCCGAGCGTCGGGAGTATGCCAGATCGTGGATCTTCCCACTCAACAAGTTGCTCGATATTAACTTTTAACCGTTTTGCTGCACTATCCAACGAAAAACCAGAGTAATTTCGAGCCCAATGGAGTACCTGAGGATTAACCGTTGGTTGCTCGTAGCTCGGGTCACCTAGTTGCATTTACTTCTCTCGTAGTTCAATTCAAGTTTCCGATGATCTTGCCTGACGTAAACTTTACTCCTCCCTCACACCTAAATTTCTGTAATCTCAATTGAGTTGTCAGCTCACAATATACAGAATCTGTCGTCCGTAATATTGTATCGGTTAGAAACGTGAACCATCAATTCGAATTTCCTGTACGAAGAGTCCAGTTAACGTGAAACCTTCGCCAATGTAATTCAAGGTAATTGACAATATGAAAAGAGAAGAACTGATCCAACGAGTTGACAATATGCTTGTATGGAAACAATTTGGACAAAGAGCTCCTCATAAACCACTGCTAATTCTCTATGCGCTCGGGAGGCTCATAAACGAAAAGCGACGAATGCTTGATTACGAGGAGGTTGAACGTGATCTAACGGGACTGTTACAACGATTCGGTCCACCACGTAAGAAACAACATGCCGACCAACCGTTTAAGCGACTTCCTAGAGATGGATTATGGGAAATTGCACATCCACCTGAACTTACCGGCGATCGTAAACACTTTTCTTCTTTTCAAATGCGCAAATTCAAGGTTCAGGGTGGATTTCCGTCGGAAATTCACGATTTCTTCCTCGCAAACCCTGACATAGTTGAAACAGTTGTTCAATTGTTGTTACGAGATTTTCCTAAATCGTTTCACCCCGAGATTCGACGTAGTGTTGGTCTTGATTGGACTACTACTATTCTGGATAAGGAATTAGCACTATTTACTTCGTTAACCGATAGAACTAAAACGAAGAGAAATCCTAGATTTCGCGCCGACGTACTTCGTGCATACTCGCGAAACTGTTGTGTATGCGGTTCTGATTTACGATTAGACGATTCACTGTTTGATCTCGAAGCTGCTCACATCATGTGGCATGCCTATGGAGGTCCTGATGAAGTACCTAATGGTCTAGCCCTTTGCGGTTTCCACCACAAATCGTTCGATCACGGTGGGTGGGGATTGGATCATAAGGAAACGGATTTCATTATTAAAGTCTCCGAAGACCTGAATGGGCAAAGCGATGCCATCAAACTCTTACTTGACTTTCAAAATCAACCGATTCGTTTGCCAAGGAAAAGTGCCCTCTTCCCCGACCATCGATACATCCAATGGCATAGTAAAGAAGTCTTCAGAGAATAGGCATAAATCGCGTTAAAAGTACTAAAGTAAGTACGGAAACTGATCAGTTCGAGTAATCTACCCGTAAATTACTTACCGAGTGCTCTACAAGTGGCGCACCCTGACTACCGGCAATCTTTAACAAAATCGATTCAATCGCGTCCCAGGCATCACCACGAATCAACCCTTTTTCTTCTCCATCAATATGTGTGCACTCGATCAACAAGTCTTCGACATTTCTCTGACCTAAGCGATCAGCTAATCGGTTCATATCCTGCTCTCGTCGATAAGAAGTTGAAATCGTTTCACCTCGGCACATTCGGTGTACCTGCCGTAAATAAGACGCAACAGCACCAACCAACATAAGCGGTTGTATCCCACCTCGTTTGAGCGCTTCCAATTGATTCATCAGTCGCTGTGTGTTCCCTCGAGTTGCTTCGTTAATCGCATCAAAAGCACCGCAGAGACTCCAGTTCATCCGATTCATATCGTCAATTTCAATAGTTTTATTTTCGGACATAAAACTTAACCCCAGACGTTCAATTTCCTGGCGCGCGGCGGCTAAATTACCTTCAGTCAGTATTGCTAACTCTTCACAAGTATCGCGATTTAATCTAATGCCGGCCTCACTTGCCATTCGCGTAATCCATTTCATAGCCATTTGAATAGACAAGGATTCTGAAACGACAACAGTAGCATGTTTAACCATGAACTTGTACCATTCGGTTCGACGTAACCGATAATCCCAGTTAGCTCCTCGCAAAATGAGAATAGTAGATTCGTCGTTCGTTTCAACCCATTTGAGTAATTCGTTCAGAACATTTTTTCCAAAGACATTTCGTGATAACTGGGCGATCAGAATCTTCTTTTCACTGAATAACGAATGCGAGTCTAGAGCAAGTAGAACTTCAGCCCAGCTTTCTTGTTGAGTGATTTCAAACCGTTCTAACTCAGAGAATCGTTCTTTTTTTGCTCTTTTTAGTACAGAAGAAATCGATTCCTCGACCAAAAACTCTTCGGTTCCGGTAAAAAAATACATTACCGATAACTCTTTGGCGAGTTTTTCTTCGAACTGCTGGAAGGAGAGTTGCACTCTTTGGGTTGTGGTCGTGTTTTAGAGTCGCTCACGCAAGCGTAAATACAAACTATCGATGATTGCATTCACGATTCGTGTGTTCAACTCGACTCGAACCTTTTCTTCTTCTGCAGACGTACTTAACAACTTGTCGGAGTTGACCCTCACGCGACCCGTTTGTTCCAACGTCAGATTGACCTCTTCAGCGGAATCCGGAAGCTCTAAACGCACGCCCACCTGTAAAGTAAGTTCGAATTCGACTAACCCTCGTCGCGGTACAACTAATGAAGTATTTTTGCGATACTCGTGGTCGATAACTTCTATCAGAACGTCATACGATTCACCCTCGGTAATCTCAACATCGTTCTTATCCAACGCGATCACAAGTTCCCGCCGCATTTGTGGAGCTTGCACGACCTTCAACGAGACACTGTCGATGTAAGTTCCGAGGTTATCGGTGCGCAAATAAAAACCACAACTCTGTACAAGCAGGGCACAAAGAACGAAAGCCACGACCATGATCAACGAGCGCCCTGTGTAACATTCTTGCAAAGAGGATGGTCTAGACGACAAAATTTACCATCCTATCTTTCACATAGATGATCCGTTTGGGTGGATCGACACCTAGGAACCGATTAACGTTGGGATGACTCTTAGCCTGAGAAATTGCGTCCTCTTTGTTTATGTCGATCGGTAATTCAATAGTGGCGCGGAACTTTCCATTGACTGACACGGGGATCGAGACTTGCTTCGCTTCGAGCAAACTAGGATCAAATTCGGGCCATGTTGCGTTATCGAAAATACTTCCTTGATACCCCATTTGCTCAAACAATTCCTCTGCAATATGGGGACAAATCGGAGCAATCATCGTCACCAAAGGTTCAACTTCGCCACGTAACGGCGTTCGTCCTTCAGCTCTAACTTCATTGAGGTATTCCATCATAGCCGCAATTGCAGTATTGAATTTCAGATTTGCCATATCATCGGAAACTTGCTTGATTGTTCGATGTAGTGAGGACTTGATTGATGAATTGGCCTCGCCGTCTTGCATTTCTGCAACTGTTTGGTACAACCGGCTGATGAATTTGAACGGACCTTGAATCCCATCTTCCCGATAATCTCCACCTTGTTCAAAGGGACCGAGGAACATAAGATACATGCGGACTGTATCAGCCCCGTATTTTGCGATTAGTTCATCTGGCACAATAATATTTCCGCGACTTTTAGAGATCTTTCGACCATCTTTGATGAGTAGACCATGTGCGCGAAACTTCTGATAAGGTTCCTCAAAGGAGAGAAAGCCTAAATCGTAGAGTGCCATCGTCAAAAACCGCGAATACAGTAAGTGCAATACCGCATGTTCGTTTCCTCCGATGTAGGAGTGAACTGGTAACCATTTTTCCATCGAAGAGTGATCAAAAGCGACGGTTGCATTATCTGAACATGGATAACGTAAAAAGTACCAGGCACTGTCTAGAAAAGTATCTGAAACATCAGTTTCTCGCCGCGCTTTTCGCCCGCATTGGGGACACTTTGTGTTACACCAATCTGCTGCTCGGGCAAGTGGACTCTCACCCGAGTCGTTCGGTCCGAAGTCCTCAAGGTAAGGGAGTTCGATCGGTAAATCTTCTTCCGGAACAGGTACCGCCCCACATGTTTCACAGTGAATAACGGGTATGGGTGGTCCCCAGTAGCGCTGACGAGAAATACACCAATCATGCAATCGGTAGGAGATTGACGACTCAGCAAGTCCTTTCTGTTGTAAATGTTGTACGATAGATTTTTTCGCTGGTTCAACTTCTAAACCATTGAACTTTCCGGAGTTGATGAGCGTACCGTCGCCTTCATATGCTGACTCTTGTTCCAAAAAGTGGTTAGACCCGGGTTCTTTAATGACTCGGACAACGGGTAACTCAAATTGCTTTGCAAATTCGAAATCGCGTTGATCATGCGACGGAACGGCCATTACAGCACCGGTGCCATATTCCGCGAGCACATAATCTGAAACCCACACAGGGATCTGTTGGTTATTCGCAGGATTGGTACAGTACGAACCTGTGAATACTCCAGTCTTCTCGCGATCAACAATCTGCCGTTCAACGATGTCTTTCTGTGCAACTTGGTCGAGGTAGGTGTTCACCTCTTCCGATTGATCTTCAGTCACGAGTGATTGAGTTAGTGAATGTTCCGGCGCTAACACCATATATGTCGCACCAAAAATCGTGTCTGGTCTAGTGGTAAACACTTCGATGTTTTGATCGGAATTCGCAACTTGGAAGCGTACTAGTGCCCCTTCACTTGCGCCAATCCAATTGACTTGTGCTGTCTTCGTTGCTTCAGTCCAGTCAAGATCAGGTAAATTGTCGAGCAACCGCTTGGAGTACTTTGTAATCTTGATAAACCACTGTGGGAGTTGGCGTTGGCCAACCGGTGCGTCGCACCGTTCACAATTCCCCTGAATGACTTGTTCGTTTGCCAACACTGTCTTACATGAAGGGCACCAATTCACGGCCGCATGTCGACGTTCAACTAAACCAGCATTAAATAGTTGGAGAAATATCCATTGCGTCCATTTGTAGTAATCCGGATCGGTGGTATCAACGGTATGGTTCCAGTCGAACATTCCACCGATACGTTTAAGTTGTCGTGTAAAGTTCTCTATATTTTGGGGGATGAGCGTGTTCGGGTTGGTACCGATCTTGAGGGCAAAGTTTTCACTGTGAATGCCAAAAGCATCGAACCCAATCGGTTGAAACACGGTTTTACCCTGAAGACGTCTAAATCTTCCTTGTACGTCTGCTCCAGTGTATGCGAAGATATTTCCTATATGCAAACCCTCTGCTGAGGGATAAGGAAACATCATGAGGTTGTAATACGGTTCTTCGGCCGCGGCAAGTTGAGCAGCTGAGAATCGATTAGTTTGTTGTTGCTCCCACCGGTCTTGCCACTTTTGTTCAATAGCAGTGGGATCGTATGTATTCATGGGTGAAAAATGTAATTATGACATGAGATCAGACTAGTCAATTGTCGACAGGACCGTAGAACTTGTGATCACATCGTCGAGTACCAATCTTGCTTTTATCAGTAGTGACCTTTTGTAAAATAGGTGTTGTCAATATCAAACTAAACGGCGACAGCGAACCAATCGGTATGAATAGTAAGAATTTAAAGAAAGATTCTAATGTTTAAAGAATGAGAACGATGAAGTTCAAAACTTTTCTTTTAGGATGCTTTGCAGGAGTTGTCGGAGGTTTTGTGCTCAGCGGTATAGGATGGGCAATCTATTCGGCGATGTCTGAAAGTGATACGCCGCATCTCGTGCAGCAAGGAACGGACAAATTGGTGAATGAGAAGCAGAATTTGTCTGCTGTACTAGACTTAGAAGACTCTAGACACACGAGCAGTTTGTTCAACAAAAAGTTAAGGTTAACACACACTCTCAAAACTCTTACTTTCGATGAAATCAAGGAAATTTATATCCAAACGGTGAGTCAAACTAGCAATCACAGAGTCTGGTATTTTCAAGACTTGTTGATTGAACACCTAGCCCTTCTTGATCCGAACGCTACACTTGAAATAATACAAACGACTAGTCCGAATCGACAACACGAACTGATTCCAATCTTGTACTCGCATTGGGCAATGCTTGACCTAAAAGAGGCGCTGACGAGTGCGGCAGGTCTCTCTCGGTCCATGCGACCAATCGTTACACGTGCCATTGTTGTTACACAAAACGGACATTTAGATGCAAACACCATGGAACTCACCGTAACCTTAGGAATCGACGACGAAGTAGCAGAGACTGTCACGGAATTAGCTGCGAGAAAACAAATGCAAACGGATCCGAAAGGAGCATTTGAGCTAGTATTTACCGACGATGTCGAGGATACAAAGCAAGAATCTTTGCTTGCCGAAATCATTGGAACTTGGCTGAGAAGTTCTGATGAATCTGAGCACATAAGTCTCTTCACTAGCTTTCGTGATCAGTACGCAAAGATCTATCCGTGGAATCTGGGCAACTTGAAGAGCGTGCTCTTTACTAACTTGCTCGAACATGTTGTTGAAAAAAATCCAAAAATGTTTTGGCAACTTAATCTCAGCGATACCTCTGATTTGCAAAATCACCTCAATTTTCGAATTTTGGAAATATGGGCTGGTTTAAACCCTCAACAAGCGATGAATGCTGTATCAGAAATAGAAGGTACTGAGTGGTATGACAAGTCCTATAAGACAATCTTAAGTCGCTGGGCAGAAGAGGAACCAACTCATATGTTGCAAATGGTACAAGACATTCAGCCGAAGTTTCGTCAGGACGTTATTGCAAGATCAATTTTGGGTTTAGCTAGGCAAGAAGAGATAGAGCAAGCTTTGTTGTATATCGATCAATTTCACGAACAAGGAGAGAATGTATCGAGAGCGGCATGGTTTTTAAGTGATGTTTGGGCAGAGTACGATAGCCGACGAGCAACTGATTGGGTGTTGGAAAATACTAAGATAAGTGAAACATACCGTGTAGAGTTATTAGAAAACGTCTTACCCAAACTCGCTAAAACAGATCCGCTGAAAGCATATCAACTTGCGGTCGAACACGGAAACCCAGAACCATTCGATCCTCGCTTTTCCACTGAAATGATAGTTTTAAGATCCATCGCCGAGAATGGAGATTTTGAAGAGACAATGGAGTTGCTTCCAGTCATTGATGAATCTCTGATAGGTACCGCGTTTCATACGATTGGAGTCGCTCTAATCGGTTTCAATAAGCTTGACGAAGCAATCGAACTCGCGGAGAGGTTACCAAAAGCCGACCAACCGCAGTATTTTGAAGGCTTAGCGACGATGTGGTTTCAGGAAAGACCAGACGAGTTTTTTTTGAGTCTCGATAGTCTTTCGTTGGAAGCTCAGCAAGCCGTAGCACGCCAATTGCTATCGTTTAAACGGTATCAGCGCGGTATGTCGCCCGCAGAAATTTCGACGTTAGAAAATCTAGCTTCTACTAGGGACATTAATCAAGAGGGTAATTGAAGGTACATGAAGAAACATCTGAATAAACACTTCCAAGAACAGTGAAAGAAACAATTAAAACGACTCTTCTCGGAGCTACCATTGGTGGTGTTTCCAGTGTTACCCTTGTCGCAATTATTTTCCTACTCTTCACAAGTGAAGAACCTTTTCAACAAGACCATGCTATGAACGCAATTACCGCTGGAAAGACAAGTAATACGTCCGATTTAAACTTGCGGTTGTTAGAGGATCTCCTAGGAAGTGAATACGAGAAATTTGTTGAGACCATCAACGTACTCGAAACACAGTCAACCACTCAACTATCAAATTTAATCAATGAAACACTTCAGTTGGACCCGTCGAACAATTTACGATTACTTCAAGAATTTTTAGTCGTAAAACTAGTCCACGCGGACCCTGAATCTGCATTGGACATAGTGTGGGATTTTCCATGGTATCGATGGCAAGATCTTATTGGAATCGTAATTAGCGAATGGTCAACTCTCGATTTGGAACAAACGCTGATAGCAGTCGAACAATTACCGTTTTTTTATCTGGAAGAAGCCGTTAGAACGATTCTCGCTAGTAGACCAGATGTTTCGATTGAACACCGGCACGACCTAACGGAAGAATTGCAATTGGCGGATATTTTCGAAAGACTGATTCAAGAAGTCGAAGTAATCACCCTTCTTGAGGAACCATACATTGCATGGGACCAGATTGTGCAGGACAACATCTCAAACAGTGAACAAGAAGAACTTCTTGTACGAATCGCCATAACTCGTATCGAAACTGAAGGTTACGGAGTCCTTGAGCATCTATTTGACACGTTGTACCCAACGTATCAATTTGTATTTGAATCGATACTAAGAAAGATTCTTGACGATGCCCCCGAATTAGCCTATGAAACCGTCAAGAACATGTCTGTTGAAGCACGTGAGGTTGTGGCTCCTATACTTTTCAAGTCTTGGGCATCTCAACAACCTCGAAAAGCTTACAACGCTCTACTCGAGATCAACGACTATAAGCAACATTGGTCTCTCAGTATTGTACTACAAGAATGGGTAAAAGTCGACGCGATGGATTTATTAGATAACATCCATGAGATCCAGCGAGGAGATCGTAATTCCGCTGTCAGTGCAATTGTCATGGCACTAGCCAAAGTAGACCCGGAAGCTGTCGCCGTGCGTCTAGACGAATTGAAGCAAACTTTGGGAGTATATTATGAACTTGAAACGCCATTTGTCGATCATTGGGCGCGACACGATCCAATAGGCGCTACAAACTGGGTACAAGAGAATATACCTGCCGGAAGTAGCCGTCAAGGAAATTTGCTTTTTTGGGCTTTGCGGGGGTATGTTGAGTTAGATGTAGACCGAGCAATCGAAATCGCATTAATTCAGCCACCAGATTCACACTTTGTCCAATCTGGTCGAGTAGGAAGTTTGCTATCTTGGGTAACCTCAAATGGTCATTTAGATAAAGCTATTGACCTACTTGATGAACTACCCACTGGTGCCAGATACAGCGGATATGCTGCAGTAGGTAGGGAACTAGTCGAAATCGAAAGGTGGGATGAAGCATTGAATTTGGCGCTAGACTTAGAAGGAGACACCCGAGACTTGTACCTAAATACCATTACCCGCACAGCTATCTACAGTAATGTAACTGGTCTAATCAATCAATTGCAAGCAATGCTGGACGATAACACTCGACAATACATTTCCAGTGAAATTATTCGGCAACATGAATGGAGGGGCAACGTATTGACGGAACAACAACTGGAACATGTTCAGTCACTATTACCTGGTGTCTACGAGAACGAGAATACTGAGTAAATAGATTCCGTTTAACTGACTGCCAAACCGAGTTCCTTGTTACCTTTACACTAGATAAAACCCTTCCTCACTGATTGGTAGCGTTCGAACCCGATACCCACAAGCATCAAATATCGCATTACCAACCGCAGGTGCTAATGGTGGGAAAGCTGGTTCACCTAAACCCGTCGGTGAATGTTCACCCGTATTAATGAAATGTACTTCGACTTCAGGTGTTTCCCCCATCCTCAGCATTCGATATTTATCAAAATTAGTTTCTTGAACGCGACCGTTTTCAAAAGTAATCGCTAAATCCACCATAGTGGACAAACCATCTACTACTGAACCTTGAACTTGATTTTCGGCACCACTTAAATTGATAATGGGACCGACATCTGCGGCTACAGTAACCTTATGAACTTTCAAACTGCGTTTTTGAACGGATTCACCTTGGCGGTTTGTTACAGTTCCTTCGACATCGCCGACGCTAACTTCGGCAACTTCGGCGATATGACCAGCATGACTATAGTAAAACGCCACGCCTAAACCTCTCCCCTCTTTTTTGTTAGTCCATCCGGCTTTTTCGGTCGCGAGTTTCACACAAGCAGCAGCGCGTCCTGTGTGCATCCCACCACGATGCAATAGCCGCTCTTCACCCAACATTTCCAATAAAACGTCTCGGTGGTCTCTTCCCCCTGCATGGGCTAATTCGTGCAAAAAACTCATTAGGACGAAACCAAATACGTTAGAACCAGGCGCGCGCCACGCAGCGCATCTGTGTTTCCAATCAATTCCAGTGTGTTCCACTCGTAAGTTATCGACCATACCCATTGGAAACTGCCCAGAACCAATTCCTTGATCGCCAGTAATGGTAGCGTGGCGGTTGTGCCAACCGACTACTTTCCCTTGTTCGTCAACACAACCTCTCAGCTTGTGAAATCCACCACCTCGAAACAGATCGTAGGAGATATCGTCTTCTCGGGTCCACTGTAATTTGATGGGTACGCCAGGATAGTTCTTAGCGATAGCAGCCGCTTCACACATAAAGTCGTTGTAAAGCCTACGTCCAAAACCTCCTCCACAGCGAAGTTGATTCAGTTTGACTTTCGATTGATCAATGCCAGCGGCACGAGCCGCAGGACCCATCCCCCACGTAGGAGTTTGGGTCGGTGCCCAGAGTTCTAATTCACCGTCTTTGAACATCGCTGTACAGTTTTGCGGTTCTAACGGTGCATGACTCACAAAGAAATACTTATAGTACCCTTCAGCTTGTCGTTCATTCGCTGAAAATGCCGCATCGACATCGCCGGTATCTACCGTACGATTACCTGCCTGTTCGACTAGTTTTGTGGCTTGAGTAACCGTTTCTGACCAGCTATCTTTCGACGCATTATTCTCGTCCCATTCGACCTTCAATGCTCTCTTGGCTTGAAACGCTGCCCAGGTACTATCGGCGATAATAAAGACACCAGGAAGTACTTCCATCGCATTACCTGTACCTTCCAGTACACCTGCTTGTAGGACGCCGGGCATTTTTTTGACTTCGTCTAAGTTAGCTGATTTAACGGTACCACCAATCGCCGGACATTTTTGGTAAACGGCGTACTTCAGATTTGGTAACATTTGATCGATACCGAATAAAGGTTTTCCACGAACGATGGCATCGTTGTCGACTCCCGTGATCCGTTTTCCTAATAGTCGGTACTGTTTCGGATCTTTGAATTTAATCGATTCACGAGAGGGGACGGCTATTTTGGCTGCATCTGCTGCTAGTTCACGATAGGAAATTTCACGATTTGACAAAGCGTGTTTAACCATACTGTCCTGTGTCGATAAAGTGTCGGCTGAAACTTGCCATTTTTGTGAAGCCGCTTCAACTAGCATGTGGCGCACGGTAGCCCCAGCTGTACGAAGTGGTTCCCAAGACGTTGGTGTCGACATTGAACCACCGGCAAACTGACCACCATAAGCGCGATCGATAGGAGCTTGAACCACGCGAATATCTTCCCATGCTACATCCAATTCTTCAGCAAGCATCATGGGTAATGAAGTTTTTACCCCCTGACCAATCTCTGGATTTGGGGCATATAGCAAAATCCCCTCTGCATCAATTTTGACGAACACATTCGGACTAAATACAGTACCATCTTGCGCCCTTACTTTGCGAAGTGGTGCAAAGGATAGCATCAACCCACCACCAACCAGTCCGGTTAGCTTCAGAAACTGGCGGCGATCTAACTTGACCAGCGGTTGCGGTTCAGTAAAAGCCGTAGGTGTAGTCTCATCTTCCCGCAATACACGCGGAATTACCTTACCAATATCAGAATAATCTAAAGTAGTCACAATTTATCTCCTCGCTTAAGATCTTTGCTTCGCTGCGACCTTCACCGCTTCACGCACTCGCAGATATGTTCCACAACGACACAGATTGCCAGCTAACGCTGTATTAATGTCTGCATCGGTCGGATTTGAATTTTCGCGAAGTAATGCTTCGGTAGCCATAATTTGTCCGGCCTGACAGTAACCACACTGGGCTACATCAACATCGACCCATGCTTGTTGTAATGGTGTCAATTCTTCCTCGTCACTCGCCAATCCTTCAATCGTCGTGACATCCTTATCACCAACGGCCGAGATTGGATAGATACAGGATTTGACGGCGGTGTCGTCGATTAATACGGTACAAGCTCCGCACTGACTTATGCCACAACCAAATTTTGTCCCGACCAAGTTAAGGTGATCGCGGAGTACCCAGAGTAAGGGTGTACTGGGATCAATCCCGGTTAGGTCATGGGTGGTTTTGTTCACAGAAACTTTCATAAAGTGACTCCAACTTCAAACGCCTACAAAGCAAAACATGTTTATTCTATGAAATTTGGTGCAAGTATGTAATTGATCAACGACCGTAAGGCGCGTACGTTTCAGTACCCTAATTTACCTGCTCAAAAATATTTTCAAATATATGACGATTTTTTTAAAAAACTATTGCAATTCAACTTGTTATGTTCATAATACACCACTAACAAGAGCCCTTAGGCGGAATGGAGACCATCCAGCGAAAGGGACTTCGCTTGGGCTCTGTCGAATAGTCATTCACGCACATCTTCCCAATCGTCCTCGTCCAAAACCTCTTCCTCAGATTCATTTGCTTTACGACCTGAAAGAAGCAGTTGTGTAAGGATTCCAAGTATCGCGAAAGAACCAAAAATCGCGGCAAACACATGCTCGAAAATCAACTCAACCACAGTGGAATTCATAAAGTTTGAGTACGGAGTGTTATCCTTAATTAAAGGTACTGTTTCGATCAGGACATGGGCTTCATAGGTCGGTACTGTTTTGACCATCCTACCCTTTGGATCCACAATGCCTGTGATACCACTACTGGTCGTCCGCAATAAATACTTTCCCGTTTCTAATGCACGCATGCGTGCGATTTGCATATGTTGATGAGGAGCGATTGTTCGACCAAACCATCCGTCTTCACTTATCGTAGCGATTATGGCTGAATCGTGGGCACGTTGCACAACAACTGTCGGAAACGCAATCTCGTAACAAATAGACATACCAAGATTCACGTCGTTCAACTCAAATGGTTCCTGTCGATCAGATCCCGACTCCACAATTGAGAGTGGAATATCTAGCATTTCACCTATCCATTCAAACAAAAACCGGAATGGAACATATTCACCAAAGGGGACCAGTTTAATTTTTAAATAGTACTGAAACTTTTCAGAATTCTCTTCAAAAGCTAAGGCCGCGTTATATACTTCGCGCCGTCCATCTCTGAAATCCATTCCAAAGAAAGTGCCTACTATAAGAGTTGCTTCCACGTGATCTGCAATGCTTTGCAAATACTCAACATTGGGTCCGGTTGCCGTGATTGGGAATGGCAGAGCACTCTCCGGCCAAATAATCCAATCAACGTCTTCTTCGATATCAGCCGTAATTCGGGTATGTCGAACCAGACTAGTATCGCGAGGTCGATCTTCAGGAGGCGCTCTAGATTCCAAAAGTTTATCTGTTTGTGTGACATTCGATTGAACCATCGCGACCTTGACTTCGTCGTAGGGGCGAGTCCACTCGACATTCGATAAATACGCACCTACAATCCACGGTGCCCCAATTAATAGCACACTAGCAGCCCTTGTCCGTCCAACTTCATAAATCCCAACGACGATCAACAATGCCATAAGGCTCACCAACAGAACTCCACCGACTGGTGCAAACCCTGCTAACCAAGTATCAATCAATGAGTACCCTAATAACAACCATGGAAATGCTAGATCAAAAGAAACTAGAAGGGTAGAAATTTCAAAGCAGACCCACCCTACTAACACCGACACCGATGTCAGATTGATGCGACCTCTTGCGGCGGTCCTTTTCACAACTAAATTTGCCACAATCATCACGATGGAAAAAAGTAGTGAATTCGCGATAAGGTAGAGAACAATCAATACCACCATCATGTTGGCCGGTATTTCACCGAGCATGACGAAACTTTCGTAAACCCAGGAAGTGCCGATTCCGTGCTTACCGAGACTAAAGAGAAAAAACAACAGGAACGACACAAATCCACTTTGTTTACGAGTTCTGTCAATCGCAAAAATCAACAAAAATACTGAAAGTAATGTCAGAGGCCAGAGATTGAACGGTGCAAATCCTAGCGGATAAATCGCGCCAGCGCCAAGCGCTAACGGATAGAACAGAGCGTGTGAGCGAGTGTCTATGAGATGCTTACGTGCAGCAGTTTGATGGATCGCTCATCAGCACCGACGATTTCAAATGTGAAGGAGTCAATTCGAATGGTATCACCTTGATTGGGCACCCTCTCAAAGCGCCGAGTAACTAAGCCACCAATGGTGTCGAACTGATCGGTGGGTAATTTCACCCGAAAGAAAGTATTGAAATCTTCAATCGGTGTTTCCCCTTTTAACCGATATTTTTTTGTCGCGATTTGTACGATATTCTGTCCGTCTTCTTCCTGGTCGTGTTCATCTTCGATATCACCAACGATTTGTTCAAGAACATCCTCGATCGTAATTAAACCGGTAGTATGTGCGAATTCATCTACTACTATAGCCATATGACGGCGATCAGCACGAAAGTCTTTTAGAAGCGAGTCAAGTCTTTTACTTTCAGGAATGAAAGAAGCAGTTCGATGTAAGCGTGAGATGTCGAAGGTGTTCTTACCATTCTCGACGAGATCGATAATAAGATCTTTCGAGTGCAAGATACCACGGACATCGTCTATGTCGTTCCCAATAATCGGAAATCGCGTATGTTGTGATTCCGCGATCTGTGCCAACAGTTCAGATTTTGAATCGGTGACTTTGACACAAACCATGTGCGCTCTGGGAACCATGATGTCGCGAACCTGTAGTTTAGTAATGTGTATCGCACCATGAATAATTTTCAGAGTATCGTCTTGGACTATGTTGCGATCTGCCGCTCGTTTTAAGAGAAAAAGTAACTCTTCTTCACTTGAGGTCTTCTTGAATGGCATAAACCGTTTGACCCAGTTGGGCATCCAAAGTTTAGTTTGGATTTCGGACGAATCGCTATTCATAGGGGTTTTGATAACCTAATTGGGTCAGCATTTGAATTTCTAACTGTTCCATTACTTCCGCGTCGGAATCAGTTTGGTGGTCGTAGCCACACAAATGTAACGTTCCGTGTATTACCAGGTGTGCAAGGTGTTCTTGAAGTGTTTTCTGTTGATCGTTCGCTTCTTTCTCGGCAATAGGCACACAAATGGCGATGTCGCCTAATACATCTTCAATCTCGCTTCCAAAAGCCAAGACATTCGTGGGGCGGTCAATATTACGATATCGCTTGTTTAGCTCGTGGGCTTCCACAACATCCATGAAACGAACACAAACACTTGCTGATATTTCAACTCGCGCTAATTGCACCCATTGTTTGACTTGTTCTGGGGTAATGTCTTCTATCGAGAATCCAAACTGTACCGAGATGTTCGTCGTATAACTCTCGACTTGAGCTTCAGTCATAATGATCCTCTTTGCCTTTTTCCATTAGTTTTTTTTCTTTCTATGTCGTCACGTTCGTATGCATCGACTATATGTTGAACCACCGGGTGGCGAACTACATCACGACGTTGAAAGCGAACAACAGAAATATCCTCAATATCTTTTGTAATCCGTAGAACATGCGTTAACCCCGAGCGTTGCGAGGAATTCTGTGGCAAGTCGATTTGCGTCACATCGCCAGTTATTGCGACTGTCGAACCAAAACCGATACGTGTCAAAAACATTTTCATCTGAGCGATCGTAGTGTTTTGTCCTTCGTCTAAGATAATGAATGCGGAATTTAGCGTTCGCCCTCGCATGTATGCCAAAGGAACGACTTCAATTTCGTGCCGTTCGATATGCTTCTGAACTCTTTGAGTCCCCAGCATTTCGTAAAGAGCATCGTACAGCGGTCGCAAGTACGGATCGATTTTTTGTGCTAAGTCGCCGGGTAAGAAACCAAGCTTTTCACCTACTTCTACTGCTGGCCGGACCAAAATGATCCGGTTAACCTTGCCGTGATCTAGTGCTTCTACAGCACATGCTACCGCCAAGTACGTCTTGCCGGTACCTGCTGGTCCGATACCAAAATTTACATCACAATGCCGTAAATTGTGAACGAATTTACGTTGATTCGGGCTTCGAGGTTTGACATGTTTCTTACGAGTAACAATAACAGCATCGGGGGCGACCTCCAGTTCGTTAGTATTCGCATCCTCTGAACTACAAACTTCTTGTAAAAACAGATGGACAGTTTGTGGATCTAGTGCTTTGTTAGTCTCAGTTTCCTCGTACAACCGTTGAATGACTAAGTCTCCTTTATCAACTTGTCTTTCGGACCCAGTAATTTGAAACGTGTTGCTACGATTCCGAACCTGTACCTGTAAGCGTCGTTCAATCTGTCGAAGGTTTTCGTCGTCCGAACCACACAGTGCTGCAAGTCGGTGTTGGTCGTTAGGTTCTAGAGTTAGGGTTGAGGTCGCGATATTCGCGTCAGGGTCTTCGTTCAACCGAAGTAAGATGAACTCGTCGTAGTAAAGGGATTAAGAATCATACTTAAACGTAGGCTGATGTCAATTTCTAAGATTCCAAGAATCAAAGGGATAATTACTTTCAATTCTAACTCTTTTCAATTTTATAGGTCGTCGAAAGTTATGTAGGAACTCGTTTTGGGTGAGTCAGTTGTACTGGTACACTTTCCCACGGCTCAGTCAAACCGTCAATGACTTCGAAGATTGGATTAGGTTGTAAACCAGATTCCAAATTTACATTTTTATTTCGTAAAAACCAATCGTGGTTGCGTGCTTGCAATTTTCGATTTAAATGATTCCACTCGTATTCGAGTTGACCAGTTGTAACCGGTATCGATTCTAGATTTTTAGTATCGTACGGTCTTATTCTTGCCGCATTAAATTTGTAGTTCCGATTGTTCGCTTCCTTCAATATAGCGTTCAGATACGCGCAAAGAACTCCCCCCGTATATGCATGTACCCTAAAACGTTTTAATTGTGGATGGTTCCGATAGCCTTTTGTCTCGTTGTGTATCACAGCTTGGGCTAATAACGTTTCTCTCCACAGAGCAACTAGCCCTAGTCGATCAAGGTAACAAGGATGTAGACTCCAAAGCCTCACTTGACAAGAGCTTGTATAACCAAATAACGCTAGTATTCGGACTAAAGTCTGTTGAAAACTTTTTGTACCAACTCGGGTATTGACTGTTCAAGTTGCTGTGCTTCGCGCACATTCTGCAGTTTCACAGCATCAGTCAGATCTTTATTTGCAGTTGTAGCCAAATGTGATGCTGACCTTTCTAACAAATCAATAAGTTGGTCAGTTTCGGTGCACTCAATGGGTGCGAATTGCTTGAAGTAATTTGCAAACTGAGATCGACACTCACTCCAAACCATGGCATTCCACCAATGACCGTGGCGATCATATTCACCTTCGGTTAAAGCCTCCGTCCATACATCGTATGCCGCGAGTCCAAAGGTGTATCCGTTGTAGGGGTAGTGCTTAGGATTCTGGTACATATCTAACGCATTCGCTAGTCCGGTTCGAATACATTCTTCAGTACTTTTGGGTGTGATCTTTTCGATTTGTACCCAACCAAAAACATTTTCAATACGATTGTTAAGCAAATCCTCAAACGTGGCGGTTTTGAGACAGACCGGTACTTCTGGTCCCCAAGGTAACGTGAACGTGAACCCGTCCTCAGAAATTTCATCAACAAGCTGAAATTCCATCGCCATGACGTACACCAAGGAAGATGAGGCTGCTTCTTGAATTTGAGTTAGGACATTACTGCTAAATAGCTGACAGCTAAACTTCGAGTACAGCAAAGTACTCTGTAAACCTAGGTTTGCCAATCCTTGAATTATCGAATCGTGTTTCCAGCAGTAAGGCCCACTAGGACATAAAGTAGGGTGGAGATTCAGTGCAGCGGCGTACCCGGATTCAACAAACAATCGTTCAGACGGAAGTTCCACGCCGTAGTAAGTACTAGCACCTCCATAAACACCCATAAAGGTCGAATTCCAAGGTGGTTGTGTTTTGCTTCTTTTAGTCATTGGTAATCGGATTAATGTTTCGTATGTGCTGAAGGTAAAAGCATTTTATTGAGTGTTGAATCGGATAGCGACTAGATGAATTCGAACAAGTTTCGAAGCAAATCGGTACACCTATTTAGTCAGCGATTCTTCATGTTTCAGAATATGTCGAAAACGTGAGATTTAAGGGTTATCTCTACAGTTTTTTATGGTTTTAATATAGTGGCAGACAGATTTTTTCGTTTTTATTGTGTTTTTTTCGAGGTGTTTTCGGGTCTAAAGTCTGGTTTAGCAGTGCCGGGCCACGACGACACGCATCACGTTTCCATGAGGTCTAGTTGGTGGCGTAAAAGGTGGTGTGAATTACATCAAGTTTCAGGCCAAAGATGCTCCAGTGGAATCGCTAAATGATCGTGGAGCATGTGTATCACACAATCCGGTGATGGCAGGCGAACGAGAATCCCGGTGAACTCTTCGCGTATAACGAGCACCGTAAGCCGGTTCAAGAATTCCGCGTCACAGGCGACTATCGTCGTCACTACCCAGTGATAACGACAGTTATTATGATCAAAACGTTAGTAATATCCCCTATACCAGACATAACTAGTTCTGGGTATCGGGGCAAGAAGGAAAAGAAAACGCTATTACTCTTAGCTCGTCAATATACTTGTCATAAAGCCTGTTGTCGTTAACGTCAATGATTTGTATTGTCGCAGGAACCGGCTGAAAACCGCATTCTATATAACCGGATACGAACTCCTGTAATTCGGCGGGTGGCATCAACAGTGAAACCCGAATCAGCCTGCCATCGTCGAGAAAACCTTCTGCATAGCACCCCCATTTGATGGTCTTATTCGCGGGTAGAACAAACTGAAATTCAATACCCGATCTGACAACGACCCTGTTCGATTGCGTTTCCAGAGCCACCGATGCATGAAATTTCATTGAATCTATTACTGTTTAGCATTACAATAGATTTTTGCGGGTACCTCTGTGATTTTACTATCAAGAATCGAAACCAGGTCGAACCGCCGACGTATCTGTTCAAAAACTCTCCATAACCACGATTAGTTTCTAAGTCAAGAGCTTTCTTTCTATCTCTCTCAGAGTAAGAAAGAACGATCGGGTACCCTTTAATTAATACGTCACCGACATAGGTAGGAAAGTACCCAGCCTCTACATACTTGGGTGGAAACACCCTGTCTTCGGGGATCACAATATAGGGTTCAATTGGAGGAGAATCCAATATCGACTCTTCTAGTCTTTTGATTTCACCTTCAACATCGCTGAACGCGAAGCTTCCTAGTCCTAGCGTAAACACCACCACCACGCTTATGAACCAGGCAGAAAGAGTGTAATTCAAAATATTATTGATTAAGTTCATCGTTTTATTCCTCTTTATCATATTTCAAATTTTTCATAGGGATTAGTGAAAGTACGTGCTTTCAAAATAAATTGTATTGAAAATTAAGTCTATAAAGTCCCTAAATTAAAAAAAATCATCTAAAACAACGCTGCCAGTATGTCTGCATTAAGTATATATTTTCATAATTGACTTTTAAACAAAATGATATTTAGTAAACATTCTGTTGCACGCAATTTTGTTCGCAAATCGGCAAGAAGAACGCAATTTTTTTCCTCACTCCATATTCGAATTCGAAGGAATATATAATGACGAAAAACCTGTTCATTGGCGAACAGGTGATCCAGAAAATTACGAAATGATTCATTAATGCCGATTGATTAACTCTAGCCATCTGCCACTTATCGATACACAGAAACAGTTATGATCGTGTGAAATTGAATTCATAGAACACTCGTACGGCAACTATTTTCCGCCAGTGAATAAGATTTGTAAAAATACGCTTAAAGCCCTATATTGCACCCCTGGTCGGTAAAAACGCGGTAGAATTCTTAATTTTGCTTGACTACCTTTTCTTACCCCCGTGAACAGAATCTTCGGCTACGCCCGCGTCTCAACCGCTAAACAAACCATCGATCCATAACTGGACTGTTGCATCAGGCTGGTTGTGACGAAAACTGTGCTTCGTTATCTATGTTTAGCAGAAGCTAAGTCGTGATACTCTTGATTGCTGACCTATAAAAAGAAAGTCGGCAAATCTACTCTTGCCGTAACAAGACACACAATGAATCGTGGTCGAACTGCCCCCGTAGTTCCATCAACCGCTGATAACAACTGGGCCTCCGAAAAGTGCTGTCGTTGGGCATACCGATGTAGTACCTCCATTAACGCAAATCTGCCGGATGAACCTCGTCCAACCGCCGCCGAAGCATCGTATCGCTGGGGAGCGAACTTAACTTCAACAGCCGCTTCACCAATCGGTAAAACTAACCCGGCTCGTCCATTCATTTTCAAACTGAAACAAATTTGAGCACCGACAGACAAACATCCCCAACACACCATAAAACAATCCGAAAGCTGACAAAGCTATTGGAGTGGTGCGGGATATTTTTCGTTCAACTGTAAACACTTGGCGTCAATCGGGGCACTGAACGTCGTGATTAAAGCCTGTTTCCGTAATCTCATCTCGCCCTCAGTCGCGCTAGGGGGCCATACAGCCATTCACACTACGATTTTTATTTTTAGTGTGAAACGGATAAATAGTTGCGAAAACTGAATTCTAACAAGAACTTTCAATATCCGAAACTACGATACTGCTCTAGATATGAGGAATCACCACTATTTACCTATACATATACATAAAAACATATAATAGTCATTGTGTTCATCTTTGCAAGACATCAATGATGCCTAAATACCGTAACCGTCACATCGATAAATATTACCTCAAGGAATCCATTCGGCATCGAGGTTTGATTGAACCTCTTGTCATGACGAGGGATAAAGAAACCAACGAATTGGTACCACTCGGTGGCGGACGGACGCGTCTCAAACTTCTTGAAGAACTCTATCGTGAAACTGGCGACCCCAAATTCGCCGTAGTCGATTGTGTTGAAGTTCCACCAAAAGACAGGTTCGAGATTGAGCTAGCCAACATGCTCCAAAATCGAAAATGGAGTCGCAAACGATTTGTCTCAAAAGCACTAGAAGTCTTTGATATCGTTCGTCTGCATGAACAGGAAACAAATCAAAAACTGACGGAAACCCAAGCGCGAAAATGGCTGTATACAAATGGTTATTGCATCTCCAAGACTAGATTTAACGAAATGCATTTCGTCGCTCGAGTGTTAAAGCCGGTGTTTCCCAATGCACTGTCAAAGAATTTGAACAAACGCGACGTCATTTACATTCGACGACTCTACCGTTCGATGCAAATAATCTGGAAGAAATTTGCGGCCTGAGATGATCCGTTCGACGAGGCTTTTAACGAAACCTGTAAGCTAGCGGATTCGCGACCTTGGGATCTGGAATATTTCCAATCAATACTAGAACGAGAAATAGCAATCTCGTGTTCGTTCACCCTCCAGGAAGTGAGAATGCTCTTGGAGAAGTCTAGGACCGATTTACTCACTGCTTTAGAGGAATTTCGACAGCGCGATAAACGTACTAAACCAAAACCCAAACTGAGATACCGGGGTCGAGTCGTACCAGTGCCTACGCAACCTACAAGGGGTTCAGTTCAAAGAGTTGAAGTTCAAGCACGATTTCGGGATACGTCAATTGCCGCGGGAAAACGCCGATTAAACTATACCCGTGCCCTCGCGTTCGAATTGGCGACGGACGCCGACCTACTCCACTGTATCGCACAAAATCACGACAACTACCTTGGTTATACGATTTGTGGTCGACCACGCAAGAGAGCGACTGTGCGTTCGGTCTTAATTTGGCAATACTTGGTAATTTGTCAAAAGTTACTTGATGTAAACGAAATTGGTCCAAAACATGTTAATGTCGGATTCAAGATTCTCACTGACAATGATTGGACGAAGATCAGTGAATTAATCAAGATAAGTTGCGAGATTGGCCGGTCGTTTCGACGTTTCGCGAAAAAATTACCGACCGGGGTAAAGGTCGCTTGACAAAAACATAAAATGTGAAAGTATACCAGTAGTTCGTACAAAAATATTTTTACTCTAGCTTGATTTTCGACTAGCTTTTCTTACCTCTTTAACCTCTTTACTCTTACCCGCTTTTACCCGAATATTCTGAACATTTCCTAGTGTTTGATGCATAGTCTCGACTCTGAGTACAAGTAACTAAATTAGAAATCACGTCGACCATTGATTTGAAAGGCTCGAAAAAGAAAAGATTGAGACGCAAGTCTTTAACAAGTATGTCGTGGATCGTAAATATTCACAGGCATTGATAGTCAACAGAAAAATTGACCCAGACTTGGGTCAAAGTCAGTAAAATCGTTCAAATGCATGCACGTGTATTTCGATTGACTTCTCCCACTAACCTGATCCCCAACCATGTCTGAAACTGATACTTCTCAAAACAAAACTCCCATCGTCGTTAAAAACCTAATCAATTTTGAATCGGTAACGATTCGATTCATCTTTGTATTCGCCATCATTATTGGTCTAATGGTTCCGTTATTTCTAGTTCGTGCGCTCATAGAAGAACGCGAAAGTTACTTTCGCGACGCGGAATATAGTGTCGCAAATGAATGGGCCGAAGCCCAAACCATCACAGGTCCTTTTCTGTATATTCGTTCTACCGAAACTATATTGTCCGAAGGCGCAGTCTCTCAAACTCAAATCAAAGAAAAATACGACGTGTATATGCCGTCGACATTTTCGATCGAACATAGTTCCACACATGAATTTCGGAAACGAGGAATTTACACAGTTCCCGTTTTTCGAGCTCAGGCAAGCATTAAAGCGGATTTTTCACCCAGGACCGTTGATGAAGAAGGGGTCGAGTTGAAATTCATCCGATTCGTTGTCGGTTTAACTGATACCG
This sequence comes from Gammaproteobacteria bacterium, assembly GCA_028819195.1. Lineage (GTDB taxonomy): Bacteria > Pseudomonadota > Gammaproteobacteria > Pseudomonadales > Azotimanducaceae > Bin55. The sequence continues at coordinate 154,106 of JAPPMF010000015.1, forward strand.
TCGGAATCGAATCAGTTGACTTTCGATGGAATAACACTTCAGTACAGGATGCCGAATCGATGGTACTCAATTCAATCGGTCAAACCGTCTTCGTGGACATAACCCCAATGATGATTAAAGATGGTGGCACACTTCAGGTAGATCTGAGTTTTCGTGGTACTACTTGGTTTAAAGTCGTTCCGGTAGGTGATCAGAATACTATTCGGATGGAATCGGACTGGCCACATCCAAAATTTTCTGGTAAACCTTTACCCGATAGTCATACCGTGACAGCAGATGGGTTTACTGCAAACTGGGAGATTCATTCGATTGCACGAGGGTTTTCGTCGGAGTTATCGTTAGGACAACTTCGACCTCCGGTCGTCGTCGGATACATGGTTCGTGAGTTTCAATCGCCATACCGGGATTTAATCCGTGCAACCACTTACGGTATTCTTTTTGTCGTACTGACATTAGTGAGTATTCTTTGTATTCAATTAGTGTCCAAGGCAAGATTCCATATCGTACAGTACGGCGTCGTTGGGATTGCACTAGTGCTCTTTTTCCTCACTGTACTCTCTTTAACTGAACATATCGGATTCTTACTGGGCTACGTCCTAGCCGCCGTTGTGCTAACAATGATGAATACTCTCTACGTGTGGTTTATTACACGACAGACTGGTATTACTACTTTCATTGGTGTATTTCTGGCATTACTTTATGCAGCGTTGTACCTTGTTCTTCAGTTACAAACTTATGCACTTTTGATTGGTACTCTACTGTTGATATTGTTGTTAGGCATGCTGATGTATGCAACTCGTACCTTACGAGCTGGTGATCCGAATGGCTGACACAGTCGTAATCAATGTACACCTGAACGCTAGTTTTACAATACACTGCGAGCAATCATTGGTCAAATTAATGTTCCAACCATGACAAGTCAAATCCCAAAACACATTTATCGTGTACAGTTTCACAATGCTGGGAAGATTTATGAAGTCTATGTACGCGAGGTGAAACGCGCCGCACACCTGTTTGGCTTTGTTGAACTCCGTTCGTTCATGTTCCGTAAACCGACACAGGTTGTGATCGACCCAACCGAAGACAAATTACGTAATGAATTCGGTGAAGTCGAAGGAGTGTTTGTACCTGTTCACGCCATTGTTCGGATCGATGAAGTGAAACGCGCTGGAACAGCAAAAATCAAAGATACTTCAGAGAGTAACGTTACTCCGTTCCCTGGTACTGTGCCTGACAAGAGAGGCTCGTCGTAAGCTAACCGAACAATTACGTGTCCTCTATCCCCATCGCATGGAGAATAAAGGCAAACGTCTCGGCGGTCTCTCGCATCGAGTCAAAACGACCAGATTTTCCACCGTGACCCGCACCCATTTCTGTTCGTAGAAGCAGCAAGTTGTGGTCGGTTTTCAAATGCCGTAACTTCGCGACGTACTTTGCTGGTTCCCAGTAAGTGACCCTCGGATCGTTCAAACCGGCAGTAACCAACATCGGAGGATAATCTTGGGCCGAAATTTGATCGTAGGGTGAGTACGACTTGATGTACTCGTAGGCTACCGGATCAGTAATGGGATTTCCCCATTCCGGCCACTCAATAGGAGTTAGCGGTAAACTAGCATCTAGCATCGTATTCAGAACATCAACGAATGGTACGTGAGAAACTACTGCGCCCCACAACTCTGGCGCGTCATTCGCGACTACTCCCATGAGTGTTCCCCCGGCACTACCACCGGAAATCGCGATTCGTTTCTCCTTCGTGTAGTTCTGCCCAATTAAATACTCGGCAACGGCGATAAAGTCGCGGAACGTATTCTTCCGTTTGTCTTCTTTACCATCCTCATACCAGTAAAACCCTAGTTCGCTGCCGCCGCGGATGTGTGCGATAGCGTATACGAATCCACGATCTAACAACGAAAAAGCTGAAGTCGAGAAGTACGGAAATGAACTTGATCCATACGCACCATACGAGCGTAGATATAGTGGAGCTGAACCATCTAATGGTGTGTCCTTTCGATAGACTATCGAAACCGGGACCAACACACCGTCGTGTGATGGTGCCATCTTCCACTCAGATTGATAAAGATCTGGATCGTGTCCACTTGGAATCTTTTGAACCTTACGTATATATCGGTTACCCGTTGCAAAGTCGTAATCAAAAGTTTGCGACGGGGTAACTAATGAGGAATAACCGATTCTTAATTGTTCGGGATCACTCTCAGAACTACCGTGAAAAAATGCGGTGTAGGTTTCCTCTTCGAACTGCAAAGGGTCTAAGTTGTTATCCTGATCCAAGATCGCGATCTGGCTGAGACCTCGTTCACGGTAGGAAACTACTAACCTACTCTCGAATGCTTGAAAGTTAGTGATATAGCGTTCATCCGTTCCCGCGATCACGGTTTTCCAATTTTCCTGCGAGAGAGCATCTTCTGATGTACGCGCGAGCCGGTAGTTTTTATGTGTATCGTTTGTGAGTATGTAGAAATCACCGTTATGATCCAATGAATAATCGTGCTCATCTTTCCGTTTAGCCACAAGCTGTGGTGGTCCGGATAAATCTGTCAATGAAAGCACGTAAACTTCGGCAGTTCGATGACTACCCGTAGATATCAACGCATATTGACGAGAAGTGGTACGGCTCAATCCAACAAAGAAGCCGGAATCTAATTCCTCATAAACTAACACATCGTCTTTGGGATTACTGCCTAATTTGTGGTGCCAAACCTTGTTTGGACGCCATTCTTCATCTAACGTGACGTATAGAAAACTCTGGCTGTCTTGTGCCCATACAACACTACCTCCGACGTTTTCAATGATCTCCGGTAAGAGTTCTTTAGTTTTTATGTGTTTTATCCGAAGTGTGTAATACTCGTTACCTGTTGAGTCCGAACTATAGGCGAGTAATCGATCATTAGGACTCACCGTAAAAGTTCCTAGGCGAAAATAATCAGAGTTGCCCGCGAGTTCGTTTTCGTCCAATAAAGTCTGTATACCAGTTTCGGGAAGATCAAAAATCTGTTCGAGATCGGCATCTTGGGGAACTTGCCAGCGAATATGGTGTCGATATTGACTGTCCTTGTTATACCGGGACTGATATACGAAATTCCCGTCGCGGCGTGGAACCGAGTAATCTTCTTTGTCAATTCTGCCTTCCAGCTCTTGATAAATCGTTTCAACTCGTTCGTCAAGAGCCGTCGCAAAATGTTCATAGTAAGCGTTTTCTTCTTTGAGGTAGTCGAGGATGTCCTCGTCGTCAATCGTCGGATAACTTTGATCTTTGAGCCAAAAGTAGGGATCGACTAGTTCACGACCGTGGTGAGTTTCGGAATGAGGACGACGATCAGCGACAGGTGCGTCGGGCATATTTATTCCTTGTGGTGAAGTTGAACAGGAAACGATTAGCAAGGTTGCAGCAAGAAGTGCAACTGCTAACGATAAAATTGAATTCACAAATTATTCTCCAAAACCAAGTAAAAAATACCACATCCAAAGTCAAGTTGGATATCTGAATTCCTGCAAAAGTTACAGAGGTGTGTGGATTGGGGTTTAACTACCCGTCAAGACACTCGAAACAAACGACAACCGGTCACTGCAAATAGTGGAATTTGTACGACATTGATGAACTTCCAAAAGAGTAGATCGTCGTTGTTACCGAATAGGTCAGCGGCAAAATTGTGTAGAAAAGCAATCGTAGTTCCAACCGAAATATAAAACAGTACTGTGGAAGATAATTTTTTCCAGGTAACACTAGTTTCATCTAGGTGTGCGCGCATATAGCAGCCGTTTGCGAGGACACACATCCCAAAACCAGCCAATGAAAACCAATCCAGAATAAACCAGACTCGCATGACTGATTCAAGTTCGTAGGTGAACTCAAGAAGGAATTGCACAAATATAACGAGAGCGACACCAACCAGGTAAACGCCACAAAATCTGTTGATAATCTTAGTCATTCTGTGAATCCTCTGTCAAGACTCTGGTTAGTTTCATAGTATATCAATAGATATGTCCAACTCTCTTCGGTGCACACTTTTAGTTAGAAGAATAAGGACATTCTTTGACCGAGATATTACAGCAACACTTCGCTCAGCTGAATGCGTATTGTTTCCCAATATTTCGAAGAAGTATCAAAACTCACAAACGATCTCGTGGATAAATTCCTCAGATAGCCAGTCGTTTCTTAAAAGAATCGAGTGAACCGAGCAGAGCAGCATGTATCTTGACCTTACCAGTACCCAGATCAGCAGTACAAGCAACGATTTTTCGCTTGTGTAATTGATCCTCAGTGAACTCTTTGCACGTCAGCCGAAACACCACATCGTTCAGGGTTTTATTGCAAGACCGACACCTGTTTTTTTACAACTCTCCGACTGAGCTTCCAACTCTAACCACGCGACAATCTACGATGAACGCCTCCACTTCAGCTAGGTCAATGGAAACTAACGGTATTTCACACCCACCAAAACAACAAAAAATCGAATCTGTCAAGTAATGTGTGTATCCCCATTTTTAGTTGTCGTTACATACTGTTCGTCTCGGTCCATCCTCTTCTTCAAGGTGAACACGCTTTCTTGTGAAGATTATAAAACTAGCAATATAAAGGCTCCCAAACGAAACCAGCAAAATTGAAAGAGTGTCGACGAAATTTAGCTTTTGTGCGTAGAGTAGCATTCCTGTCAATTGTACGAAGAATACTATTACGGTTATTGTTATAGCTATAACCGAAAGGTAAGCTACTCGTGCAATCTCTAGTTCTTTTCGATTTTTAAAGATTACACAAAAAGTAAAGTTATTTTTTTTCATTGTTAACAAACTAAGCATTTACATGCTCTTCTTCCAAGTGAATCAGTACTCATTAGCAGAACCACGAGTACTGTTCATCCCGTAGCGGCAGATGCCCAAACAGCAAAACTAGTAAAGGAATAGTGCATCCCTTGTGTCCTGCCGGGAAACTGAAATCTGGTATCTTCTTAATGAGAGCTTTTATTCTATTGACACCCCATCGACCAGCTCTAGTGCCGGCTGCTTTGCCTAAGGCTACCACCGCACCCCAACCGGTGCCAGGAACGCTACTTGTGCTGCAACTCCAGCCATTAAAGTGAACTAGTCACTGAGTTGCAACCGAGCTTCGTCAATACAGCGAAATGACTCAGGGTCTATAAAGTCTGGTTCATTTTCCGTAACGGTAATATCGGCTAACAGTACTTTCTTTTGGAACTGGCAAGCTATATAAGTTAGATTCGTGAAAATAGCTTCTTCATTGCTGATGTTTAGTGTGTAAGATTTCTTCGTATTGGGTATTGATGCAGTACATCTATACTGGTCGTCTGTAGTGTTGGTATCGTCAATTTCTCCCTCCTCTTCTGATACATCTTTGGTGGGTTCAAGTTCACATGCAATTAACAATCCGGTATGTGCTCCAATATTTAGCTGTTGCGCGCGATTACCACCAGTAAAGTAGATTACTAGCACGACGGCGACTACTAGGATACCGACATAAATGCCGATACGGAGAAGAGTAGATTGATTTTTCATGGGTTACTTCTTTCTTCAAGAGTGTGATCTGTGTAGTGAAATACACGCACTTGTTATACCGCTGGATGGACTAGTTTTTATTTCAGTTCAATCATCCATCTTATTCATGAACAGCTTTGAGTTTGAGAACAGTATCCTTCACTCTTTAACGACCATCAAGTTCTGGTAATCTCCAGCTACCAAAATACTACAATCATTTAGCTCTTTGACACAGGAACTGTCGAATATTTAGTATCGAATAATAGAATCGTGTCTTGTAAGACTGTGTCAATTGCAACGTCGAGGTGAACACTGAAATATGCATCTGAGGCTTAAATGCGACTCTTATCCATTCGTTCGAGAATCAACGGTTTTCAACAATCTAGTTTTGAGGCTCTCGATTACCGATTCAACAATGTCCACTTCCATAGATTTCGCAAATTCTCGTTGATGGATTGGCTGCTTAATAGCCCGACTACCAGCTAAAAGGGTATAAATTCCTAAATCGACTTCAGGAAAGTGGGAAACTAGTGTATAAGTTGAACTGTTTGCTATATGACAATCTTCGTTAGCATCGTAGGAACCTCCTAGAAACGTTTCGAGTTGTACTAAACAACAATTCAAACCAGGGTATAGTTTCTTCAACAGCCAAAAATCGACAAGAATTCTCTTGAGCATTGCATTTTCTGTATATGCTTTACATTCGACCCCTAGGCAAAACTCGCCGTCGATGAAAGTGTGAATGTCTACACCCAAACGATAAAATAGGGAATCGATATTCTCTACACTTCTCAATAACTCCAAGTCTTTTGACCTTACGTCTGATCGAGGTCGAACCTTGAATTTTTTGCTTTTAAACTCGAGTCGGTTTTCATCATTGCCGGTCCTTTTCCATGCTTCGAGAATCATCTCTCGAGCTAGATCTTCTACTAACTTTCCCTTTTGTGATCTAATCTTACCCCCTTCGGTTTCGTCGAATAATTTAGACATTCGGTTGTTGTAAATTTCTACGATATGTGAACTCACTATAACAGAACCTCTGCTAGTCGTGACCTTGCAGTTTCACAATACTTTGAGGAAGTATCAATTCCGACGAATGATCGACCATTTTGTTTCGCTACCACACACGTTGTTCCTACCCCAACAAACGGATCCAGTACTAAATCGCCTTTAAAACTGAATAAAAGCAACGCTCGTCTCGCTAACTCTTCAGGAAACATTGCCGGATGATCGAACTCTTGCATCTTCCGTTCTGGCGCTATTGACCACTTACCTACCACCCATTTTTTAAACTCATCGACAGAGATGTCGGCGTCATCAAGTTTTCCTTCTTTTTTTAATGTCCCTTTACAAAAGACTTCGATAAACTCCCAAGTGTACTTCAAGTAAGGGCTGGATGGGCTCTTCCAACTACCCCATGCTGTATATTTACAGTTGTAATTGTTCTTCTCCCAAAGTATTTCGCCTTTCCAAATCAATTTCCTTTCCATTAGGAAATTGGAAATAATGTGGTGGCTCGGAATATAGTCGGAGTATAGTGGTTGAATATTTATTACTAATCTACCGCCATATTTCAATACTCTGATGCACTGATCTAGGATCCCGAAAAGTTTCTGAAAGTAGCGTTCCCATGCATCCGCATCGTTCTGGCTGTCGTACTCTAGTCCAAAGTTATATGGAGGCGACGTGAAAATCAAATCGACGCAATTCTCGGGAAAGTCTTGCATTACGATTTCGCTGTCGCCACAAATGATCTTATCAGTTAAATCGACCGAAAGACTCTTGGATTCTGTTATATAAGGCGCATCTTTTGCATAGAAGTAGGTACCTCGATTCGACTCTTTGTCTTTTCGATTCGTGACTTTACGTTCCTTGTTATACCCAACATACACACGTTTATCCCCCTTCAAACCAAAGCTCCTTACACCATCGATAGCTGCTACAAAGCTATCAAGGATTCGATCGTACAATGGATTTCCATTTTTGGTTAACGTTATTGCAGTTTCCAACTTGTTCCACGAGATCTCACGTAGATGTATGTCGTATCCACCGTTACTTTGAACTAGCTTTATGTTAGCATTAGAAAAATGGGCGAGCAAAGAGTCGAACAGTGTTTCGAGCTCGTCGCGAGAAACACCATGACTATCGATTTGAAACGGAACTATTATGTATTCAAGGGTAGAATCGATGGGGTCGTCTGTTATTGAAGTATCCATAGAAAATCTGTTTGTTAAAGTGTGATGAGTATGGAAAACGAAGTTTTACTAACTCAAATGTATTTTAACGTGAAATCAGATAGACCGACTTGTCTATTCACCCAGTTGCAACCGAGCTTCGTCAATACAGCGAAATGACTCAGGGTTTACAAAGTCTGGTTCATTTTCCGTAACGGTAATATCGGCTAATAGTACTTTCTTTTGGAACTGGCAAGCTATATAAGTTAGATTCGTGAAAATAGCTTCTTCATTGCTGATGTTTAGTGTGTAAGATTTCTTCGTATTGGGTATTGATGCAGTACATCTATACTGGTCGTCTGTAGTGTTGGTATCGTCAATTCCTCCTTCTTCCTGTGATACATCTTTGGTGGGTTCGAGTTCACATGCAATTAACAACCCGGTATGTGCTCCAATATTTAGCTGTTGAGCGCGATTACCACCAGTAAAGTAGATAACTAGCACGACGGCAACAACTAGGATACCGACATAAATGCCGATACGGAGAAGAGTAGATTGATCTTTCATGATTTTGTTGTGTCTCAAGAATGGATACGGTGTACCGAATTACAAGTAAACGTTAATCTGAAAGAACGATGGAACAAATTGTATTTAGTTCAAACATCCATTTTCTTTATTCCCTGAGAAAATCGGCAAAAGTTTCGGCAATTAAATTGGAACATTGCCGTTGGAAATGATTGCGGGAAAACTCAATGATATGATCACTAGCATAGACTTGACGTTTGAAGTCGTTCAGAGTGGAAATTATCGAGGGTTCTCGCGAATTGGAAAAATACTCTGATTGTCACAGAACTACTACAACAATTGTAGGCTCTGACACACTTGGCTTAGTTCAGTTACAAGGTAAAGTCGTAACTTCACTTAACGGTAGAATTTTCAACGATCAAATCTCGAGGATCGCGTTACAATAATCTAACCATGAAAACAGTTCTAGCGATTCTCTTACTAGTTCTCCTCCCCCTCTCGTTGTCAGCTCAAGACAAACGCGACCTACCGGGTCTCAACTTATACATAGTTGGAGGACCATCCTTTTATCCTGAAGATGTGGATGCTGCAGTCGGTGAAGGACTCGGTATCAGAATCGGAGCTGGTATGCAATTTACTGAACGATTCGGCGTTGAGTGGTTACTCGATATCACTCCAAACATCGAGACTTATCTAATCAGCGAAATATTGGATGAACTCATCGGTGATACCTACAAACTAGAAACGACCGGACATATTTATAGCTCGTTGTTTGCAACAACAAATATTTCACTAACTAAGGGTATTGATTTTGTCGCCAAGTTGGGATACAGTTCGCATGTGTACGAAGTGATTTATGAATTCCAAGAGGAACAATCGACCACGTTAGCGAGACATCGTTATAGAGAAAAAGAAAACACACCAGTCGTAGCACTGGGATTTCAATTTCCTATTCGCCGAGAAAGAGAGTCTACACTAGAAATTTCTATAACCCGATTTCTCAAAGAAAATGTCAATGCGACTTCTCTGAATATATCCTTAAAACAGGTTTTTTGACTGAGTTAAAATAGTTCAATCATTCCACATCGAACTTATTCTTTTCACTAAGGATTTGATATGACTTTAACTAAATACTCTACCCCCTTGCCATCACCTATCATGACAATCACAACAATAATGTTGGCAGTATTTATAACAGTCGGTGTTTATGGAAAAGAGACCGAATCAACATGGTATGCGATTGGAGGCGGGTCTATATATGCCCCAGATATTGGTGAGGAAATAGGCGAAGGTCTTGGTATAAGAGCGGGCGCTGGTGTTCAACTCAATGAAGTTTTTGGCGTCGAACTAGTACGAGACTATATTCCGAGTTTAGTTTCATTTGTTAGTAGTGTGTTGCTCAACGCCATTGGAATTGATAATGAAGTGACATCAAGTGGATACGTGTACTCTTCTTTATTGGGAACGGCTAAAAAGAAAATGGGTGAAGACGTCCACTTAGTCTCTAAATTGGGAATTGGGTACTACTATGTCGAAGCAGAATTTCGCTATCCACACATTGATATACTTGACGAGATTAGTTTCGAGGGTTGGACCCCAGTTGCCTCCATAGGAGTACAGTTCCCCGTTGGTCAACTTAAAAATTTATCGGCTGAAATTTCTGCTACCCACTACTTCGACGAGGAGGTGAAAACGACCGGCTACGGCCTGAGTCTAATGTATCAGTTTTAGTTGCGATTTTTGTATAAACACTGGGTTAGTCGAAATTTAAAGCTTTCGTTAGATTGATTTACCCATGACCTATTGCTTGGGAATCTCGGTGAATGAAGGTCTGGTCTTTATCTCTGATTCTCGTACAAACGCAGGCGTTGACCAGATTAATACCTTCAGCAAGATGCATGTTTTCGCACAGGATCGAAGATTTCTTGTATTACTGTCTGCGGGTAACTTAGCAACAACACAGGGAGTCATTTCCCACCTAGGACGCGATATAAAACAAAATCCCTCAGAAAATCTTTATACCCAAGAAACCGTGCGTGGTGCCGCGAATTACATCGGTGAAATTTCTCGTATAGAACAGCAACGTTACCTACAAGAGAACGAAGAAAAAACAGGAGTTCGCGAAGCGACTTTCCTGCTTGGGGGACAGATTGAGGGCGAAGAACCGCGTCTTCTCATGATTTATCCAGAAGGCAACTCAATCCGCGCGACAGATGAAACTTGTTTTTTACAACTCGGCGAAACAAAATATGGAAAACCTATTCTCGACCGTATTCTTGAGAAGACGACCAGTGTAGATCGCGCGTTAATGTGTGGTCTTGTATCAATGGATTCGACCATGAAGAGCAGTGCCTTAGTCGGTCCGCCGATAGAGTACACGATCTACCTGCGGGACACCTATTGTCAAGCTATCCAACATACACTTGACCAAAACGACGAGTTCTTGGTTCAGTTGCGACAAGCCTGGTCCGACCACATTAAAAAGGCATTTCCGTCGCTTCCCCTCGCCCCCGGTTTAAGTTCCCTAAAGACCTTCTATAGAGGAAATGTCCTTAAGCTAAAACAGAAACACAAAAAACAACCAAAGTAACCTAGCGGATAGAATAAACTAGAAAAGATTTCGCTTAAAGCAATCGTTGTGATTAATGAAGTAGAGACAGTCAGTGCCGAGTTAGAAGAATTACTCGAAGCAATTCCGTCGCCACCCCAAGAAGTCATCGTTTGTAAGTTGTGCCGACATCGTCTCGCGGACGCTGATTTGATGCATGACATCAACGGGAAAACTGAACACGAATTTACGAATCCTTTTGGAATAATTCACCGGTTTCGCTGTTACGACGATGCTCCAGGGTGCAAGATTCAAGGCTCGCGCGAAGCAGCCGATACTTGGTTTTTGGGGTATACCTGGCGAATCTGCACCTGTGGTAAGTGCGACACATTCCTCGGCTGGTTGTTTGAAGCAAACGACAGTTTTTTTGGGTTACTGATTTCGAAAACTGCACAAGAGAATCTGCGAGCAGATAGTGGAAAAGCCGCGAGCTGAGAGTTATGACATCATTTCGTTTGACTGTTACGGTACTCTGGTAGACTGGGAAACATCAATCGTTCAAACGACCCAAGAAATTCTGCTAGCTCACGATGCACACATGAACGACAATGTCGTGCTCGAGTACTTCGCTGACTTTGAACCAACCGAACAAACCAATGGAGGTTCTTATCGGCAAATCTTAAGTCGAGTATTGCAAAGATACGGTACCCGATTAGGGTTTGTACCAAATGAAGACCAACTGCAAATGTTTGAGGAGTGCGTTGCAAATTCTTCGCCGTTCGACGATACGATAGCCAGCTTGCACTCCTTACACTCGACATGCCAACTTGCAATAATCTCGAACACTGATCGTGATTTATTTGATATTACTCAATCGAATCTACAGACTACTTTCGATTTTGTGATCACCGCAGAAGATGTAGGAGCGTATAAACCAAATGTAAAAGTTTTCGAGTATGCTTTTGAATGTTTCGGGAACAAGAGTCGGGTATTGCATGTCGCACAGAGTATTTTTCATGACATTGAGCCAGCCAATCAACTCGACTTGGATGCCGTGTGGATTGATCGAACTGGGGGTCGACCAGGGGCAACAAAGGAAACATCATTCACGCCAAAATGGCAATTTTCTTCGTTAAAAGATTTTTGCGAATCGTTTTTAGTATGATTCAACGTTGGAAGATGAACGTATAAATTAATACTGTTCACTGAGAAAACATCGTGTCGTTACTTTTTTTCAATGCTTTGTTCAAACGACCTTCGGTCTTTATAAGTCAGTACAACCCTAAGGCGTCTTTTGTAGCTATTATCGCTAGAGAATTGTGGTGGATTACCCTTTTCCCTCCCATCTTTCTGTTCATTGGTTCGCTAAGTTTCGGTTGGTATATTGGGGCGGAACACCCGATTCATTTACCGGTCGTTCAGTTGATTCTCGTATGTTTAGCCTATTACATATTGCTGTTCGCTGGTATGATTGGACTAGCCGCAGCCTCGCGTTGGATGGCACCTACCTACTCTTGTACATTGGATTTGGGACCACACATGGGTGTGATCGTCGGCTCAGCATCGCCACTATTTTTAGGTTCGATAGCTCACTTGTTCCCCCACGTTATCTTTAATACCTTAGTATTCATCCCAGTGTTACTCTGGAGTATGTTTTTGTTATATCGTGCAGTCCCAGTGATCTTACAAACTGATCCCCAAAGAGGAATGCTGCACGCTTCTAGCTTAGTAGGTGTTGTTCTGGTGAGTGCGGTGTCTTTGTTAGGACTCAGTGTTGGCCTTTGGACTCTCGGTTTAGGCCCCAATATCGGCGTATGACTGAAATGGTTGGAAAATCGTACTATATCGATCGAGTCGTCTCATTCTCGGTGATCTGCTCCGTCATTTGGTCCATTCTCGGCATGGTGGCTGGAGTCTATATTGCAGCTGAACTAGTGGCGCCGACCATTGACTTCGGTCAAGAATGGCTTTCTTACGGTAGATTAAGAACGCTGCACACAAACGGAGTGATTTTTGGTTTTGGTGTGACCGCGCTAATGGGTACGGCGTTCTACAGTGTACAACGTACGTGTCATGTAGAACTTTTCTGTCCGCGTCTAGCTTGGTTCTGTGTAGTTGCCTGGCAGTTTACTGTACTGCTCGGTGGAATCAGTCTCTTAGCTGGCTGGAACGCAGGTAAAGAATACGCTGAACTTGAATGGCCGCTAGATATCGCTATTGCAGTTATTTGGATTGGTTTCGGTATTGTTTTCTTCGGTACGATTGTTAAACGAAAAATCAAACCAATTTATGTATCGAATTGGTTTTATGGTGCACTCATCATTGTGATCGCGATGCTGCATGTGGTGAATAGTGCAGCGATCCCGGTAACTTTGTCAAAGTCCTATTCGTTGTTCGCTGGTGCACAGGATGCCATCGTGCAGTGGTGGTATGGGCATAACGCGGTCGGTTTTCTCCTGACAGGTGGATTCCTCGGCATGTTGTACTACTTCTTACCGAAACAAGCGGATCGGCCGATCTGGAGTTATCGGTTATCGATTGTGGCGTTTTGGGCTTTTACTTACAGCTATATTTGGGCTGGACCACACCATTTACATTACAACGCGATACCCGACTGGGTGCAGACTTTAGGTATGGTCATGAGTCTCATTCTGCTTGCACCGTCGTGGGCTACGATGGTCAATGCGGTCATGACTGTATCGGGAGCATCCGAAAAACTTAAGACCGATCACTCGCTAAAGTTTATTGTTCTAGCTTTGGCGTTCTATGGACTCGCTACCTTTGAAGGTCCTATGATGTCAATCCAAAGTGTGAACATTGTGAGCCACTTCACTGATTGGACGGTGGGGCATGTACATTCCGGCGCGTTGGGTTGGAATGCGCTGATCACCTTTGGTACGTTTTACTTCCTAGTACCGAGATTGTTTAATACTCCACTTTACAGTAAAACACTTGCTGACATTCACTTTTGGTTAGCTCTTGCTGGTACAATGCTGTACGTACTCTCGATGTGGGGAGCCGGTGTATCGCAAGGGTTACTCTGGCTCTCACTAGACGATCTTGGTGTCTTGAGTTATGGTTTTAGAGACATCATGGCTAGTATGAAACCTTATTACATACTTCGTTTAATCGGTGGTGCTACGTTCTTAGCTGGTGCCATTCTTATGGTTATTAACTTCTTCCTCACGATGGCAGGTCGAAAAACTACACAAGTGCAAATCCCACCACCGCTGGAACAGTCCGTCGAGGTTAAATCAGCATGAATGCGATAGATCTTCATCGAAAATTAGAAGAGAACGCGGGCTTACTCATCTTCGGAATCCTTGTAGTCTCGGCAATCGGTGGATTGGTGCAAATCGTTCCCAGTGTATTTGAAGAGTCTTTGACTGAACCGACGGAACAAACATTACCCTACTCGGCGTTAGAGTTATTGGGTAGAGATATCTACATTCGCGAAGGATGTAGTACCTGTCATTCACAACAGGTTCGACCATTACTCGCTGAAGTCAAACGATATGGTCAGTACTCAAGAGCGGGAGAATCGGCCTACGACCGGCCTTTTCTGTGGGGTTCAAAACGTACGGGACCGGACTTAAGTCATGTTGGCGAAAAGTACTCAGACGAGTGGCAGAAGATTCACTTGCTTGATCCGCGGGCAGTTGTACCCGAATCGATCATGCCAGCCTACCCGTGGTTAGAAAAACGACTTGCGAACAAAAACAACGACGTACATCTTCGAATGAAAGTGCTGCAACGACTTGGACATCCCTATACCGATGAAGAGATTTCAGCAGCACCTGCAGAAGTGCGTGGATTAACCGAACTCGATGCGATTGTCGCATATCTGCAATCGCTGAAACGTGATACCTCGGTGTACGATTCTGATGATCATGCGGGACACTAAACCATGATGACTTTTTATATCTTCGCAGGCGACATGTTAATCATGTTTTTCATGGCAGCATTAGTGGTTTGGATGTTTTGGAAAAGTCCAGATAATTCCATCAAAGAAAGTGCTGAAATTCCGTTAAAGGATGAGATTCGCAATGATTAGTATGCCGGCAGGATTTTGGGCTTGGTGGATCGTTATTCTCACAGTCGGTAGTCTAGCCGGCTTGGCATGGATCGTTTGGTCCACCTACTTCAGTAAGGATGTTCGAGCTGAAACCGATGCGACCGGTGAACAAGCACCGACGGTTTGGGACGAAAACTTGCGCGAAGGTGGTCGACCTGCACCCATGTGGTGGTTTTGGTTGATCCTTGCGCTCCTGGTAATTTCGGTAATTTACCTGATGCTGTATCCAGGGTTAGGTGCATATAGAGGCGCGTTCAACTGGTCGTCTAGCGGACATCTCAGTGCATCACTAGAAAAGTACGATGCGAGATTTGAAGCCGAAAAAGCGAGTATTCTTGGAATGCCAATCGAAGACATTCAACAACGAGAAGACCTTCTGCGAAAAGGCGAAAGTATCTTTGGGAGACACTGTGCAGCGTGTCATGGTCGAGATGCGCTTGGTCAAGCTAATCGATTTCCTAACCTTAAAGACGAAGAATGGATGTGGGGTGGTTCGCCATTGGAAATCGAGAAAACGATTCGCGGTGGGAGAACCGCGGTCATGGCTGGCTGGGGTGATTCGTTCAATAGTGATCAACTTGATCAATTAGCCGACTTCATTTTGGAAATGGGTAAAGGTGAAGATGTCAGTGAGCATCCGGTCAGAGGTATCTACAACACGTTTTGTGTTACGTGTCATTTAGAAGATGGTACGGGTAAGACAGATCTTGGAGCACCCGACCTTACGAACGAGATTTACCTCTATGGCAACGATGTGCTCTCCATCAAATACACGATTGTGATGGGACGCGGCGGAGTCATGCCGGGTTTTCATGAGATTCTTGACGATGTCGAAGTTAGACTTCTAGTTGCTTGGATTACTGCCCCACCATAATTTTCGCGATCAACAAGTGAGGGTTAGCAAACTCTCTCGGACGGAATCGGTCTTCACGTCGGTCTCGTGTACAAATCAATTTACCTTTATTACTCCGGTTCCAAACTACATCGCTTGAAATAATCGATGACGATTCGCGTGAAGCAATTTCAGCAATCAAAGTATCAACGAGATGATCGGAACCATCGATTTGACCAAGAACTAATCAAAAACACTGGAATCGAAATATTCAGTAAAACACTTTTTGAATCTCTACTGAGTACAGAAGAAACAAAGAATCCACCGATTGGATTGAAGAATCTAAGATTGCTAGCGTATGATGAATTAGGTGAAGAACGGGCAACGGTCGCTGGAGTTCTACTATGTACAGACTCTCCTCATAGGTGGTTACCTCACGCACGAATCGAAGCAACTTACTATCGAGGTAAAGATCGAGATTCTGCACAGTTGGATTCACAAACTATCGTCGGTCCACTCTACTTGCAAATCATCGGCGCGGTGAAATTTATCATCCGAAACATGCAGGTTGCAGCTCGTAAGACACCCGCTCGTGTAGATATGCCTCAATACAGTTCGAAAGCTGTGTTTGAAGCAGTTGTAAATGCAGTTGTTCACCGGGATTACTCCATCGCGAACGCGCCAATCGGGATTTCCATGTTCAAAGATAAACTTGAAATTGAATCGCCAGGGTCGCTACCCAAGGGATTAACGACAGAACAAATCGAATCAAGTTCTTCTTGGCGAAACGAAATCATCGCAAATCTGTTTAGACGAATACCCGTCGGTGAACTTGCAGGTTCTAGCCATCGGACATATTTGATGGAGCATCGAGAATGCGGGGTATCTATTATCAAGAAAGAAACCCAAGAGACGTGTGGCTACCTGCCGAATTACGACGTCGAAGGAGGGTCTAAAATAGTCCTGACGATTCCTGCTGCCAAGCTGACTTTGAGTCCATTGACATCTATTGTGACTATCCGTTGCAGAGGAGAGCCATTGTCGGGAGTGGAGGTCCTAGTGTTGTTCCCAAACAAAACATGGCAAAAAACAGAATCAGACGAAGCTGGAGAGGCAATTTTTGATTTTTACACCAGCCATCTACCACTAACCGTATGCGCTGCTGCACATAGGTACTCAGCAGATAGCCATCACGACTGGCTACCTAACCAAGGAGATCTGTTACTTGAGTTGCAAGAACTCGAAGATGGAGGTTCGGCGATCTTTACAACTTGCAGATGCACTATTCCTGGTCTCAATGGAGTAATCAACCCAAAAAGGGATAAATTTGATCGATTGTTTTTGTTTGCTGATAACATGACAATCGACGAAGGGAAAAATCAACCAGTGAGTTTTCAGTTGGGAACACCGATCAAACTTACAGACTCTATTGGAAACACTTTAGCAGTGGCGATAATTGAATTTACTGGTGGCGCGACACTATTGGAATATCGACGACTTGAACTGTGAGACCCATGACGACACAAACTAAACCGCTTCGCATATTTGTCTTTCACGCACTTAAAATACACATCAACCACCTACCGTGGTTCACAGAAATTTTCACGGAGTGCGCTCCTCATTTCACTGAGTCGAGGGATTTGTGCCTAAGAGTATTTTTGAAACTTGTATACCGCGTGATGACATCCTAGCTGGGACAATATCTGATCAAGAGCTAGCTGCTGACCTAGCGAAAGTTGTTAAGGGGACAGCTAGTGCTGATTACGGTGATGCGACACAATTTTTTGCAAACACTTATCCAACCATTGGACTTCGTAACCTCCTTACGAGCGTATGTCGAAGAGTCAGTGGAATAGGTGGTGAGGCAGCCGCTATCTTTCGACTAGATACTTCTTACGGCGGCGGTAAAACACATGGGTTAATTGCACTTGTGCATGCGATGCGGGGAAGAGAATGCAAAGATTTAACGAGCATCAATGAATTTGTGGACGTTGATTTATTACCGAAGAATGATGTTCATGTAGCCGCATTTACCGGAGAAAACGCAGATCCTGCAAATGGGCGTCCAATGGGATCTGGCAAAGATTCGATTCGCGCGTTTACACCGTGGGGAGAAATCGCTTACGAGCTAGGTGGTTCGGCTGGCTACGAAACGGTTCGTGAAAGCGACTTACAACGTGTTGCACCAGGATCGGAGACGTTGCAACTACTATTCAACGAAAGGGCCGTTCTAATCCTGTTGGACGAATTAGGAGTCTACTTATCAAAGGTTAGCGAAACGCGCAAAGGTAGGGAACAACTAATCCCCTTTTTAAGCTCATTAATTCAAGCTGTTGAAAATTCTCCAAACAGTGCCTTGGTATACACGCTAGCTATTGACCAAAAGGGGACTTCCGGAGATGCTTATTCAAAAGAAAACGAATTTATCGGCCATGAGATGGCTGAATTAGTAAGCATTTCGGGTCGAAAAGCTACGCTGCTTAATCCAACGGAGATTAACGAATACCCACACGTTCTCAAGCGGAGATTCTTTGCCTCCATAGATTTAAAAGTTGTAGACGATGTGGTCTTAGACTATCAACAACAGTGGCATAAACATCGTGAGGAGTTAGAAAGTCGGACAAGCATTTCTGAAACTGTTACCAGGTTTCAAGATTGCTACCCGTTTCATCCAGATGTGTTGGACACTCTGACAGACAAAACATTTACGATAAATAACTTTCAACGCATCCGAGGGATGCTTCGGTTACTCGGACGGACCATAACACAGTTGTGGAAAGACAGGCCAAAGGATGCCCAGGCTATTCATTTGCACCACATTGATCTTGCTGTAGAGGAGATTAAGAGTGAGTTTATTGTTCGTATGGAACTAAAGGAGTTTGTTCCAGCGATAGCAGCCGACATATCCGGGCCGAAGAGAAATCCAGCGCTAGCAGAACGTATCGACAAAAATACCCATCAAGACATGCTACCCTATGCAACTTACGTCGCTAGGACGATTTTTATGCACACTGTAGCTTTCAACGAAAACCTCAAAGGTCTAAGTCCGGAAAGATTGAGGTTTTCTATTCTCAGTTCAAAAGCGGATATCAGTTTTATCGAATCTGCAAGAAAATCGTTTATCGAAGAGTCCGCATTTTTGGACGACCGTCCTAACTCTCCGATGCGTTTTGTAACTGAACCAAATTTGACTAGACTTATTCAGATTGAAGAACATAATGTAGACCCGAGTTTCGTGGGCGACCTTTTAAATGACGAAATTAGGTCAACCTTCAAAGGTGCGTCGTTCGAAACAGTGATGTTTCCCGGGGGACCACATGACGTTTCTGACGACATCGGTTCCGATAAACCGCGCTTAGTGATCCTCACATTCGACGCTATATCTATTGAAGATGCGGTCGAGAGGTTACCCTCCAAACTAAAGGAAATATTCGAAAAACGAAGTTCAGAGACGCAAGCACCAAGAAAACTGCGAAATCATATTGTCTTTTTAGTTGCAGAAAAGCAAAGCATCGACGACATGAAACGACGTGCTCGTCGCAGACTAGCTCTCAATCAACTGAAAGCGCCGGAGCGTATAGGTACTTTTGCAGATCATCAACAGGCAAAGATCCACGAATTGGAGTCTAAATCGGTGTGCAATCTCACTATTGCTATTCAAACATGTTACCGTCACATGTTTTATCCGTCAAGTGAAAGATTACCAAAAGAGAACTTGTACGTTGCGCACGCTGTGATCGAATATGCGAAATCTGCCAATACTCCAGGATCGGGTCAAAAGCAGATCGTCCGAACACTTAAGGAGATGAAAAAACTTAGAGAACCCAATGACGAACCCGATCATCCACGGCGTACACGAGATTTAACCCCTTTGAAACGAGGAGTTATGACAACCTTAGCTTTTAGAAACGAATTCCGGGAGAATCCGACACTTCCGATGTTGATTGGAGACTCAGTTTTTCATAAAGGTATCAAATTAGGTATCGACTAGGAGATCTTCATTTATCGTCAGGGCGAGTTTTTATACGGTCCAGGGGATCCACCCACAACCCTTGAAATCAGCGCCACTGCTGAGGTCATGACGAAAGAATACGCTGTAAAAAACGGAATTTGGCCAAGATCTACCGATATCGATCCAGAACGTAAAGACGAGACAAATGATGAAGGTGAAAGCGAAGATGAAGTCGAGGACGATTCACACAAACCGGTGGAGTTGATCGAGGAAGGTCTCTTGGGTGACGTGTTAGTTAAGATTTGGGAACAAGCTGACTTTAAAAAGATGTCGACTATTCACAAACTTCGTATAAAAGTCTATGAAAGTAATGAACTAGTATTCCGACTTCTTAGTGTCATCGGAACAATATCTGATGCTACCAAAGACATTAAGTTAGAAGCTAACTACAGCACTGAAAACGGAGGCGAGCTGCTCCTCGAGTACCAGGGTCCAGTTGACGAATTTGAATTCGTTCGAGAGTTTTTAGCACCGCAAATGAGATCCGGGAATTTAAGTTTAAATGCTGAAACTACAATCGAATTTACACCACCGGTGTCGGTAAGCGGGAGCAAAAAGCAGGACTTGCACTCGAAACTCACACAATTTCAATTAGGTACTGTCGAGGTTCATTTGACAGCGATCGGATCTATCGAGTCACCGAAAATCGTCGAATGAATTTTTCTATAGTTCGTTCACTACGCTCGAGTAGTGTGAACCCTGAGTTTGAACTTCGCCTAAGCTATATTTCCACGACAGAGCGGGATATGCAAATTTGGCAACTGAAATGTCCTGCCTCGCCTCACCTCAAAAAGTCTGTCTGTCTTGCGAGTATTGGGCATCGTGAATTAGACGTAGTGGAAATCCGAATTAGAAAAGTTTTGTTGGAAAATGGTATCCATCTACCGGCTGGTCAAAATAACAATTCGATCTCTCGAATTCCTGAAGATCTAGCCCTAAAACTTACATTGCTCTTCAAGGCAATTGCCCCACTTCGAAAAGTACACAACATCAATGCAATCGCAAAGGGTATAGAAGAGATGGAGCGGGAAGAAGCAGCGTATTGGATCGGGATGGTTTTGTATCGAACCCATCCTCGGAAGGTGCTTGCAGCTCTACGTACTCTCTTTGTATAGTTAAACGCGAAAACACTATGTTAACTCGTCCAAAAGAAGATGCACGATTAATTGAACGGTGGTTGCCCATCGCTGCGTTAAGTGAGGAATGTGATCGTGAACGACGTTCCATGACAGCATTACCACCAACTTACTACCTTCACGTTTGGTGGGCGAGACGTCCATTGATTCTGTCTCGCGCTGCGATTTTAGCTTCGTTCTTACCCGAAACAGCAGATCGAGAAAAGTTCATGCATGTCCTGGGAATTCATGGTGATCCAATTGCGACGAGGAAAGCTTTGGATAGAGCTAAGCGTACTGGTGACCCTCTGTTGAGCTCCAATATCTACGGTTATCAACGCGCTTTTAAGTACACGCCGACAGCGGATGAACACAACTGGATCAATAGTGAAACTACGTTGAACGATTTAGATACAGTGGTCGTACTAGATCCCACTGCGGGTGGAGGCAGTATTCCGTTTGAAGCAAATCGATTAGGCACAAACGCGCTAGCAAATGACTTAAATCCGGTTGCAACTTTAATTCTGCATGCGACCGTAAATTGGCCTAGAATCAATGGAATCTTAGAGTACTACCAAACTCTCACTAAACGCTTCATGCAACTTGCCGAAATGAAATACGAGAATGTATTTCCAAAAACGGATTACGAGAACCTAGTAACTTCATATCTTTGGGCAAGGACGATTTCCTGTCCGTTTTGCGATGGTTTAATACCATTGTCTCCTCACTGGAGGCTCGGTCCAGACGGCATTGGTGTTCGACTCAAACCTAATCTCCAATCTGGTCCTAATTCGTCTGATCGGACTTGTTCATTTGAAATTGTTCGAAATACTCAAGATCAATCAGGTCGTACGGTTGCGCGAGGTGATGCAATTTGTCCTTTTGACGACTGCGGTCGTGTAATAGACGGAGCTGAAGTCAAGAAACAAGCTCAGGCAGGAGAGATGGGCGACCAACTCTATGCGGTCGCTATCAAAAGACCAATCAAAACGACGACCAAGACCGGAAAGACGAGAGTCAAGTGGGTTCGTGACTATCGCGCACCAAAAATTGAAGACGACAATAGCGCAGAAATTTCAGCGATGTTGCAAAACAAGATTCCAGAGTGGGAAGCTTTAGATTATGTACCCACTGAAACTTACAATGAAATGTTTTCTGACCGCTCACGAATTTACGGAGTTCGTTACTGGCGAGACCTATTCTCTCCTCGGCAACTTTTCTGCCACGGAACCAGTGTTGAAATTTTTCGAGAACTCTTGCAGGAAGATCAAGCATCTGGTTCCCTCAGTGAGGTCCAAAAAGCAGCATATGGATACCTAGCTATCGCTTTGGATAAGTTTCTGGACTACAACTCACAAAAATGTATCTGGATTTCGCAAAGACAGGTTATTGGACATACTTTCACCAAGCATGACTTTTCCTTCGCTTGGTCATATGTTGAAATGGCTATACTAACTAAAGGTGGCGATTACGAGTGGGCATTCAAGAACGTTTTAAAGTGTGTTAGAGAACTGTCTGACCTTCTACAACCTAGAAACGTTGTACTTTCCCACCAAGCGCAAAAACACGATGCGTCAAACAACATTCAGGTTTCTTGTAAATCAGCTGATCGATTAGATCACGTGGCGTCAGACTCAGTCGACCTTGTAGTAATGGATCCTCCCTACTACGATAACGTTATGTATGCAGAACTCTCGGATTTCTTCTACGTCTGGTTGAAACGAACCGCGGGATACGTCTACCCTGATTTGTTTCGTCGTACGTTGACGGACAAGGACAACGAAGCGGTTTCAAACCCTATCAGATTCAAGGGCGAAAAATCCGTCAAAGAACTCGCAGCAAGGGACTATCAAGAGCGGATGGCCGCGATTTTCGCCGAATGTCGTCGTGTTCTGAAGACTGATGGGTTGATGACATTGATGTTTAATCATAAGGCAACAGGTGCGTGGGACGCATTAACCTCGGGTTTGATCACAGCAGGATTTCGAATCACAGCTTCATGGCCTGTAAACTCTGAAGCACCGGGCAGTTTGAATATCAAGAATAAGGCAGCTGCAAGGAGCACTATTTTGCTCGTCTGTCGACCTCGTGCAAATGCTTCACGCGAGGGAGAAGAACCTGAGTATTGGGAAGATGTGGAATCAAAAATAGAGGACAAAGTTCGTAGCAGAGTAGCCGAATTTCAGACCTCTGGCATTCGAGGTGTAGATCTGTTCTTAGCATCCTTCGGGCCTGCACTTGAAGAATTTTCAAACCACTGGCCATTGACTAGAGGAACGCCTAGAGATCAACCTAATGCACAACAACTCAGGATCCGGGAAGCATTAGGAGACGACGCGTGGGATCCTTATGAAGTTACTCCAGAGGATGCACTCGTGGCTGCAAGGCGCGAGGTCAAACGTTGGCGCTTAGAGCAGATAACTTCAGGTGACACTGATCTAGATCCTAGCACAGCTTTCTTTGTATTCGCTTGGGATACATTCAGTTCGCCAGTCTTTCCGTTTGACGAAGCACTTCAGCTGGCTAGAAGTATGGGGGTAGACTTGGAAGCGGACATCGTTGGTAGACTTGCGACAAAGAGTGGTCCGAACTTGACGCTTCTTGATAGCGTTACTAGAGCAGCTAAGGGTTTTCTCGGTTCGGTAACCGGAAATCGAGGGTTGATTGATAGTCTTCATCATGCGGCGAATGTAGCGAGGACGCGTTCAGTCAGTGCCGCAACTGAACTTCTGTCAGAACATAATCTGCTTCAAAAACCTGATTTCGAAACTGCTCTAGAAGCGGTTCTGGAAGTTCTACCTCCGTCAAGTCAATTTACAAACGTTGAGCTAGATGGAGATTTAGCTGCTGCTAGTAACGATTTTGAAGCACTGTACAAAATCTGTAGATTTACAAAGGGTGGTGAGTTTAAAGAGCCGAAACAACTCGATCTATGGCGTGATAACATAAAAGTTTAGTAAGTGCTGCGAAACCACACATGGAAGGCTGGGTATAGTCCGGAAAACGGTGACTTAGAAAAGATATTCTACCTCCCGGCGTTGGAGAATGCGAAGTACTACTACCGGTCTACAGGTTACTTTACTGCTACCTCACTCGCTCTCATTTCTAGAGGAATAGAAGCTCTCGTCGAAAACCAAGGAAAGATGCGGATCCTGGTTGGTTGTACTTTGGAAGAAGCCGAGATAGAAGCGATAGCAAAGGGTGAAGAATTACAGCCATTAGTTTCGAAACGACTGTCTGAAAACCAGCTAGAAGCCTCGAATCCACCAACCCAAAACGCCTTGGAGTTATTGGCTTGGATGGTGGCAAATCAATTTTTGAAAGTCAAAGTGGTTGTTCCATTTGACTCATTGAACCAACCGATCGCAGACTATGATGCGATTTTCCATCCTAAGGAAGGCCTTATTGAAGATATCGCTGGGGATCGAATAGCATGGAACGGTAGCATGAACGAAACAGCGGCAGGTGTTAAAAGAAACTGGGAGACTATCTCGGTTTTTACTGAATGGGAAAGTAAACACCACTTCAATGAGGTAGCAAATTCACTCGATCGAATGTGGAATGGTTCTCGTAAAGGTCAAGGACTTACTTGGAAGTCGATGGACATACCTGAGGCGTTAAAGCTAAAGTTACTGAAATTTCTCCCGAAAGACGAACAGCTCCCGAAAAGATTGCAAAGAGACTTACCGAAGCAATCTAATGATAGGAGCAAATATTGGAAACGAATCGAAGTTGCTCCAACTTTGGCTGAAGGTGGTGAACGCGTCGGTGAGGCAACTGCGAATGTTGAGCCCTGGCAGCATCAAACTCAGACGTTTCTACGTTTGTATCGAAATTGGCCTCCGCGTATATTGATTGCCGACGAGGTAGGTCTTGGAAAGACGATCCAAGCTGGCTTGTTAATCAGGCAAGCAATACTGGCGAAAAAAGCTAAACGGATTCTGCTTTTGGTACCAAAAGCCGTCGAACGACAATGGCAGATTGAGCTACGAGAAAAATTCAATTTGAATGTACCAATCTTTGAACGAGGAAAATTCACGTGGTATGCACCTCGTTTCCCTGATCGAGAAAAAGAACAGCGAGCAAGCAACGAATTCACCATGGATCAGTCGATTTTCCTGATGTCTAGCCAGCTTGCTCGTCGACAAGACTGGGCAGATGCTCTACTACAAGCACCGTCTTGGGATCTTGTCGTTCTTGACGAGGCACATCACGCTCGTCGTCGAGCCTCAAAACGCGAAGAAGAGGATCGACCGAACGCACTTTTGAAACTAATGCGCGAATTAAAAAGTAAAACCGCCGCGCTCCTTCTGTTAACAGCCACACCCATGCAGGTGGATCCCCTTGAAGTTTGGGAACTATTAAGTTTATTAGGGCTTCCCGACGAATGGACTAGATTTCGGTTTAAGCAATATTTCGTCGACGGTAGTGAGAGCGAACCACTAGATAAATTGAAACAGAATGTCGATCTGTTCAGAGCAACTGAAGCAAGTTACCTGAGCATGGAGAGAGGATTTGCGAAACGAGTGACAAGTCTAACAAATATAGGCTGCAATAAGGTGCTGAATGCTCTGCGGGATCAAGATAGTAAGATCCCGTTGAACCGACTAAACCCAGAAGAACGACTTGCAGCTCTGAAATTGATCAGAAGTTGGTCTCCAATTAGACATCGCATCTCTCGGCACACCCGAGTAGTTCTTCGCAGCTACGTAGAAAAAGGAGTACTACAGCAAAAGGTCGCAAGACGGGATGTTCGTGATGTTTTTATACAGCTGTCCGACGAGGAAAGAAGGGTATATCGTGCAGTCGAGACATACATCGAAACCTCATTTAAACGGGCGGAAAAAAATGTACGAAATGCCGTAGGATTTGTTATGACCGTCTATAGAAGACGAGTAGCAAGTAGTTTCTATGCGTTGCAAGAAACCTTGGAAAGACGTTCCAAAGAATTACTGAACAGCAAAGTGACTTATGATCACGTCGAAGACGATGTAAATGACGATGAGTTAGAAGAGATTCAATCCGACGAAGAAGTCAAGAAGCTCCAGAAACAGTCTCTTGTTGCAGAGGAAATTTCTGATATATCGAAGATTCTTAGTTCAGCCTCTGCCTTACCCGCGGATAGTAAGCTGAGTACTTTAATCAAAGAGATCGAAAACCTCAAGAACGAAAATCACCACCAAGTTATGGTTTTCACACAGTTCACCGACACAATGGATTTTCTTCGAACTCAATTATTTGAACGAGGTCTGACACAACTTTTATGTTATTCGGGGCGAGGAGGTGAAGTACCAAACAAAGATTGCACCTGGCAATCTCTTGACCGCGAACAAGCCAAAGAGAGATTTCGGATCGGTAACGTTGAAATTTTCCTTTGCACTGAAGCTGCGGCTGAAGGCCTCAACTTTCAATTCTGCGGAGCTCTAGTGAATTACGACATGCCTTGGAATCCGATGCGCGTTGAACAACGAATTGGTCGCATCGATCGGGTCGGACAGCAGTTCGATATTGTTAAAGTGATTAACCTACATTATGAAAACACTATCGAAACTGACGTATATAGGGTATTAAGAAAACGTATCAATCTCTTTCAAGAAGTCGTCGGTCCCTTACAACCAATTCTTGCACGATTACCCGGTGAGATCAAGAAAGCAGTTCTAACTGGCGAACGTAAATCTATTGACGATATCCCAGATCAAATAGAGCAAACGCGTAATAATGCCTTAGATCTTGATACAATTGCATACAGTGAAATGGATGCTGAATCCAATAAAAGTCGACCAGCAATAGATTTCAATTATTTAGAGCGAGCGCTTGAGGACGAAACTCTACTCCCATCAGGGGTAAACGCCATTCGCAAAGGTGTTAAAGAATTTCACATCAAGGTAGGTACCCATGACACCGTTAGGGTCACGACAAATCCATCGTACTATGAAGCCCATTCAGAGAACGTAGAATTGTGGTCGCCTGGGGGTACAACTTTCGAAATGGTTAAAGAACTCGTAATCAAAAAAGACGCTAGTTAGATCTCGAGAATCAAATGAGTAGTGAATAATTGTTGGACTTATATACTTTTCAACACAAATTGAGATATGCCACTAAAGCACTACAAAGGTTTCGTGATGTGGAACGCGAGATTGAGCACGGTTTAATGAAGTTGCCTGAGTTTGATGGACGGTTTAAATATTGGGGTGCTGTATAACCAACATTCACGACACGCTTCGCCGTCAGCGCCTATATTGATATTCTTAAATTTGGGTATTTAGTTTGGTGCGAATTGTTTTCCTTGGTAGGGTAAATGAATCCTTAGCGACGGGTACCATCGCCGCAATTGCTGCTAGACAAACCAAAACCGATCAAAAATTTCATTTGAATAGAGCAAGATACCGTTCATTGATCAACGGGTGACCAAAATACTGTACAGCAGTGCGTACTGAGTCCCATCTATCGACTGCATTCGTGAGGTCAATTTCTATTTCGAGGATTGATCTACACCGATTTCCTTCATCCACGTGTGTAGCTGAGATTTTCCTTCCTCAAGGTATGTCTCGACTATTTCCAATGCCTCCACGCTGAATCCCGCAAGTACGATGTTCTTCAGGAGATTCTGTATCGAGTCTGCTGGATAAGAAGGAGAGGAATCTCGAATCATTGATTGCCAAATTAAGCAGGACTGCTGAGGATAAGATTCACTTACTTTTTCCAACCACTTGAACATATGATAACTGTTGTGTTCGACGTGTGCGAACGGGGCTACTTCAGTTATCAATTCAAGAGCAGCATCGTCTAGATTGTCTATCAACTCTGACAAAATACAAAGGTTTGAAGCGGTACTCTGACCTTCTGCATTGTTCAAATCAATCACAGAAAGAACGTTACGCCAAAATGCTTTAATTTTTGGTAATTGATCCTTGTTGTCCTTCCCGATTCTCCAAAACTCCCAAACGAGCATGTTCAGTTCAGAAGTTTTATTGCGATTTACCAAAACGCTTACAAGGTCTGTCGGGGTCTCTAATGACTCGATCTCAAGACAGAAGGCGAAGCATACATTTTTTATCACACGGACGTGAGTCAGGTGAGGCAGTGTGTTGTCATCTAAAGTTTTTAGTAGGTGTCCTTTGTTTCTAAGGTATAGATAAACGTCTTTTTTGAATGAGGTAAAGTAGGCATAACCTTCCATGGCGCACCTCCACCATTTTGGATCTTTAAGTGAAAAAATGCGACCCATATTTGCATGAACCCAATCTGTAGACATATAAAGGAGATTAGGGAGATAGTTAGCAAATAATGTAGGAACTTCGTAAGAAATTGGTGAGCTAAGTTCCAACTCTTGATCGTAAATAGGTTGATAACGACTCCAGATTTCCGAATGGTCTTTGTCGTTTAGAGCATCAGCATCACGGCATCTTCGTAAGGTTAAGTTAACCAAGGCTTTTATAGACTTCCCTCGAGGGCTGTTTATCGCGTTAAATACTGCATCGTTTTTTTCAAAATTTCCAGCTTCTTGGCGTTTGAGTATTAACTCAACAATATTTTCTGAAATGTCCAAAAACTCCGATTCAAACGCGTAGTCCACAGTTTTTACACCTGATTCAATCAACGATGCGATTGACCCGACAACCCAACGTCGATTTGGGATCATGACATCAACCAATTCCGCATTTTTCTCATCCCAAAAAGTCTCGTCTGAGACGATCGTGTGACAGTAACGAAGCAAAGGTTCCCAAATGTCCCTCCAAGGCAGTGAGGACTTTTCTTCCCATAATTCCCGATAGGCTTCAACGATTTGATAGGTGTACCTGAGTTCAACGTACTGAAATGCCGAAAGTTCGCGAGAAAAAGATAAAGCAGAGGATTTGATGTATTCTCTGAATGTGTCAAATAGTCCTTCAATTGGTGATTCAAAGAATTGCGTATTGGACGCTTTGAATTCATTTAAATATTTGATTAATTCTGAAGTCTGCATCGCACTCAGGTGTTCGATAGAGATAGGAGACTTTGGCATGACCTGTCCCCATTGCATGTATGCTTCAAACGATGGATGATCAGGTTTAGTTCCCGCTATTTGAACACAATTTCGATAAGCTTCCTCTTCCTTCTCTCCATATTCCCTGATTGCAGCCAACCACTCGGCTTGACGATACGCTCGTGTTTGCTCAAGTATTTCGTTATTTTCTGATTTGAGAGAATTAATAGAATGTATGATTGATTCCTTTTGTTTCTCGGTGAAATCTGAGTAGTGGTGATTAAGCAAATTCCACAATTCATGCTTATAGTGATACTTCGTCCAGAGAATTGGTTTGAGTAACGTATCAAATAGCTTTCCGCAGGTATTAAAGTTCTTATCAATTGCATGAATTGCAATTCTTCTCAATGTCTTAAAATCGCTATTCAACAAGTGTTTGACATACTCTATACCCGCAGTAGTTTGACTTTCCACGAATGCGTTTAGCGTGTCACGAAAAAAGTCCAACAACAAGTGAATTGAACTATCGCGATCCTGGTTCTGTTCATGATTTTCGATAGCGGGACGCCAGATCACAGACGATTTGTCTGATTCAGGAAGCTCTAATGCAGATTTAATGTTGTTTTCCAATATAGGTAAGACGGGTGCGCCAAGTGACCTGCCCAATGGTGTTGAAACTCGCTCAATGAACTTATGACACAGGAAAGATTTGCCTCGAATGGACACAGCATTTGAATCGATGGGAAATATCGCTTCTGCGTCGCGTTTAACTTCAAAAAGAAGTGAAACTAGTCTAGTCGCTAGCTTCTGAGAGTGCTGATCACCTTGATTCAATAATCGGGGTAGCCATTGGGTTCCTATCACTTCTCCTACCAGCGATGTATCGTAAGGGTCATCCAACCAATAATCCACGATGTCCAAATCAGATTCCGACACATATCCACTCGGAATGTTTGAAATGATTTCCGCAAACTTCCACCAAGTTCGATAATTACTAAATTGCTTGTTCATTGCAAACTTCGAGATGGAAATGACCAACTCTCGGAATTTCTTTGGGAACTCAGAACTTTCTGCTCCCTTCAATTCCTGCGAAGTCTTTTCAAGATAGTCTAAAACATACCAGTAAGGAACGATCACGTGCCCTCTGTCGGTGGTTTCTTCGGGACGAGGATTTTTATCAGGATCAAAGTACCCTTTCTCGGCGAGTGCGTCAAACCATTTAAGTCCGGTTACTTGTTGAAAGAATATCCGTCTTGCTTGTTCCCGTTTATCAATACGATCCAAGACGTCGAGTTCTTTAAATGAGAGATTTGTCACTCTTTAAAACCTCGTTGATTGCTTCAACATCCTGCGATAACGCTCGAGACTTTACATCGATTCTATTTGCCCAGTGTTCCACAATTCGGTCCAAAACTTCATAGGATTTGTCATCTAATCGAAAGCCAAGTAATTCCAGTCCAAAGGATTTTTGATAGTACATTTGAAGGTATTTGTACAAACATATCTGTGAACTGTAGAATCCTTGCAATTTAAATAGTCTTCGTTGACCCGATTCTTCTCGCACCGCCCCTTGCCGGAGAATGTGTTCGAGTATCTCAGATTCTTTCAATCCATAGCCAATAAATACAACGGTCTTCTCCTTGAAAAGGTGTACAAGGAGTGCCTGTACATATTTGTTATCATAGAGTTTGAGATAATCACTCATGGTTAAGACCATTTTTGAAGGTTGGTCGCATACCCCATGAAGGTGAATCACATTACCGATATCATCAAGAACATTGGGATATATGCGAGTACAGGAAGTGATTCGAGTGCCGCGTCTTTGTGTTGTCGAATCGCTGATCGATTTTGTTGGTGGAGGTTCTAGGTTAACGTCATAATTTGTGGTTACAAAGGTACAACCAATTTTGTTCAACTGATTGTAAATGTCGCTATTGGCATCCTTTGGACTCGTAAAGTAGTTTTCGTAGTCTAAATCAGATTTCAAAATTTGCGCAATCGACAACTTTTTTCTCGGGTCAAGCGATTTCAATGCTTGGACGTCGTTGTAATCGATAACTTCTAAAGACGCAAGTTTTTCAAGAACCTTGTTTGCGAGTTGATCCCACGAAGGCAAATTCAGTCTTTGTGATACACCCGAACCAACAAAAATAATCAACTTTCCACGACTCGCTGCCTGAATCACCTCGGGTGGAACGGGTACGATTGGCTCTAAGCTCAGTTCGCTCACTTCAGTGTCGTGTAGAATTCAGACGGCAGTGATAAAGCTTAGTTTGTTAAGAGCGAAACAGTTCCAGCAACATCGTATTGAGTCGACTAAGGCCAATGACTGTCAGCATCCGTAGAGAATTTGAGTGCTGAACTTTTATATACTTTGCCGGAACCCGTAGTACACCGTGCATGTACCGTCACGGTCTTAGAAACCAATCCAGTGTGATTCGAAGGAAGGTATAGAAATCTGAGATGTTTCGAGAGTTGTTCGGCGGGAATGTACCAATTCTCCATTGATCCAGACTCTATCTTATGTGGGAGCTGTGGATGAGTCCGTAAAACTGGGGCGGTTGACGGAACGGGGAATCCATAAGATTTACAAAACATTACTCTGACATCTTTGATCTGAATATCGAATTTGTTCTTGTTCTGTATGTTGATTTTAAGAGCCGATTCCGTGAAGCCGTATTCTCGTGAAATCGGTCCACGTTCTGTTTCAATTAGAACTGTAACTTTCCTGAAGCGAATGGAGACTTCGTGCAGCAATCTTTTGAGCAACTTTAAGATCCCGAGAGTTTCGAAGTGTTCACCACTAAGGTCCTTTAACATGTCAAGCATAATTTTTCCTCACGCGATTATTCCTGTCATTAGTTGTGTCTTGAGAATGAATTGATGTCTTTTTGTCTTTAACGTGGGACACGATTCGGTTAGGTTTTGGCTTATTCTGATCCATTCCTACCGCTTTCGGTAATATAGCACTTCATCTCGGCCAAATTTGGCATTCAACCATTGGGTGTAGTGCCAACTTGTTCAAAATGGATTTCTTCAGTTGAAATATCTTCACGTATGAAGACAGTACCGTCATTTCTCTTCAACTCAGGTGCGACAAACACTATCACAAATAAGCTCCTCGGCCATTAACTTAAGTTGAAGGGTTATACACATTGTTGTTTTGTGACGGTTAAGTTCTAAACGAGGTTTGAATTTGACTGAACTCTCATATCCTAACTCCTGAAGGTTCTCCTGTGGTACCTACTGATTGACTTGTGAACCTTATCATGTGAATTTCCTCACGGACTTAATACCCATGGGGGTAAATTGACGTGAATTGGTGGTACATCAGGTGCTCTTTCGCCAATCCAAGGTTGTAGTGAATCAAAAAGAAAACGTTCAATCCCATCTAAGTTTTCTCGATGGAGTACATCAGCCCATGTGACGTACATATCGCCTAAAAAGGCATATTCGTTAATCATCTCATCTTCTCTGTGCTCTTTAAATCTGTCTTGAAAAGATCGGTTTTCGGACCAAACTTGTCCAACACGTATAACCCTCGGAGATTCGCCTTGTTCTTCTTCAAGCCAAATCACGTACACGCCTTGTCTCGCCGATATTGAGTTTAAATTCAGCTCAAAAAACGAGCACGGAACCCCTCCCCTACATTTTTTCCATTCAAGATGCATATATCTTCCTCCTTGCGAAAAATCTACACCTGTTACATATTAGGTTATTGTTACAAATCAAGTTCAATACTCCTTTATCGAACGTTTAAGCACATTTTTTGTGTAAACTAATCGGTATTCCTCGTCATGACCGATGCAAATGTCTTCCATGTAACATAGAGTATGTTAGTATTTGAAATCATCGAATATTATATTGTTCCCATTTGAGAATATGTGATGAGAACGCAGGATGTAGGGGCTAGAATAGACCTATCGTGTAGAAAAGTATGAAAGTCCCTAAAGTATCATCTAGAGAATGCTGTGTCTCAAATCACATATACGAGACACCACGATGTAATCGCATTCGAATGCTCAATGTTGTTAAGAGAATAGGAAAAAATACTGGTACACAACCAATCGAACTGAATGCCGAAAGGACATTGTAGAATTTTGATCAAAATGTGACTCTTTAAGGGTTCCGGAACACGATTGCACTACCCCACCATTTACAGATGAAAAAGTGGTCTGAAAAACAACGAACGCACAACTTACGGCATGCACTGAAGTTGAATGAACGTAGACTTCGATCTAAACGTCAGCGAAAGAAAACTCGGAAATCTCATGAACGTAAACCACGTTTCAGAAGACGATTGGAGTCACCTCGCACTGAAAGGATAACATGTCCCGAACAACTCTCATTAGAGCATGACCGTACAGGAGTCATCGATGTAGTCAGACATATTCGATATATCAGCTCTGTACCAAGTAAGAACCCATACATTGACTTTCGAAAAATCCAAACGGTTTCATTATCTGGAGCATTGATTCTGGTTGCAGAGCTTGATAGATGGAACAAACTCAAACGAAGTGACGAAGATCGCCTCAATACCATTGATGTCCACGAATGGAATTCTAAGATTCGCTATTCGCTTGGACAAATGGGCTTCTTCCAGCTGCTGAAGGCCAATTACCCAAGAGATTTGCAAATGGCTGATAAGGCAGAGCACTTCGATTCGTTTCAATACGTAAAATACAGGACAGACTCAAAGCTCGATGGGCAGGCTATTGAAGAGTTTCGACGAAATCAATTGGAACCAGTCCTTGGTACCATTCCCAGCCCAAAACACTTCTATGGTGCCCTTGTTGAGGCGATGACTAATGTCGATTATCATGCTTACGAAGATAAAGCACACTACCCGAATTGGTGGCTTTCCGCCGCAATTGATAAAACAACGAAGGAAACGCGAATAATGCTGTTTGATCAAGGTGCGGGAATCCCCAAGACGATACCAAAGAACTTTGTCGAGGCCTTCGTGTCCGTATTCGGAAATAACCACGCAAAATTGATCGAAGCAGCACATACACTAGGGCTATCCGCAAGTAAGAAAAAGAATCGTGGTATCGGCTTGCAAAGGGATGTCAAAAACTACTGGGATATCATGAAGAAAGACGGTTCATACTCTGTTCAAAGTTTGAAAGGTGAGTACACCCTCGAGAAAATGTGTGGAGTCGTGACAGAAACAAGAGTTGAGAATCATCAATCTGAACTACCCGGTACACTCATTGAATGGAGAATAAAACGATGATGGACGAGATTACTATTTCTATAGCCAACGACTTTACCGAATTTCCAGGTGGAAGATTTCCTGAAGATGGACCGTATAACGGTACGACATTCAGAAATGAGCATCTTGTTCCCCACCTACGTGAGGGTAAGAGCGTGGTAGTATCTTTCGATGGAGTAGCAGGGTTTGGTTCTTCATTTTTGGAAGAAGCGTTCGGAGGTCTAGTTCGAGAGAACCACTTTAGGGAAAACGAGTTAAACGCTCAACTAAAACTTGTCTCGAGTGATGATGAGTTCACAGACTTCATAGAAATTGCTTGGGAATTCATCCGAGGTGCTGTCACAGAACAGCAATGAAGAATGAAGACACTCATTGATCTCCTACCATCAGCTTTCTTTTCTACAGTATTCGGTGTTGTATTGGGGTTTTTAGGTAACTTCATTGTTCAGCACATACTGTACCGTCGTAGCGTACGCATTGATGCTTTTCGAAATATGCTTACCGAGTACACCATGATTGTGTCGAAATATTGGATAGGGTCTCATGAATCCGCTGCTGATAAAGCGACGGCAGAGGCAGAGATTAAGGTTCGGCAAATGATTCTTATGAGCGAGTTTCGATCGTTATCAAAGAAATATTCAGCCGTTCGTAGGATATGGACCAATGATCGAGACCAAATT
This sequence comes from Gammaproteobacteria bacterium, assembly GCA_028819195.1. GTDB lineage: Bacteria > Pseudomonadota > Gammaproteobacteria > Pseudomonadales > Azotimanducaceae > Bin55. Next base: position 188,756 of record JAPPMF010000015.1, read on the forward strand.
CGCGCTGATCTATTGCGCGACGCAACAGGAGGTTTATTTGAATCCACAAATTGGAAACCAGATCCTAATAGGGCACATGCAGTAACTAGAACGGCCTCTAGAGTGCTTGCAAGACTTCCTTAACCCTGAGGAATAGCAACTCGTTCGTGGTTGTGTCTGACTATGGGCACTTGAACAAGATGTTATGGAGTTCCTAAATGCGCTATTTCGCGGAACTTCGGTCACCCTTTGAACAAATTCAAAGATTGCAGGATCAGATTAGGCTAGCCCAGCCACCTTGGTGATCAACGCCGCGACAAACTGATACATTGGGTTTGTCTTGGCTCAAGTATCTTCGTAAACGTTTGTATTAATCTACCACGTACTAGAATATTTATGATCTCTCATTCTCAGAACTCGTTTATTGCTTCGCTAACAACCCTCTGTGAAGACCAGATCCGTCAAGCAGGACAGCGATACACACCTGGGATTGATCCTGACTCACCAAATCTAAAAATAGATTCACTCCTCACTGCAGTTGAAAACATTGCCTGTGGCAAATCTGCTCGTGAGAGATTCCAATACATGTTCAATGACTTGACTGAGGCATGGAAGAGAGCTGAACACTGCAGCCAAAGATCCAATTTAATTCAGAAGCAATTGGACGAAGCCCATGCCTTTTTGTCCCCTATGATGGACAGACTGCGGGCTCGTGATGCCTATGTTGGAGAGGAATGGTCAAATCTACTCACCAGTATTGAAAACAATTTGATGGAAGATTGGAATCACTGGAGTACCAAGGAAGCTAACCTCCCTACAAACGACAGCAACAGTAGTTACTCGTCGTACGGTAACACTTTCCGTGCAAATATGCACTATATCAACAGATGTGTAGATATATTGCGCGAAGAGAAGGATTTCATTAAGAGTGCAGCGTTCAAAGTCTTATTTGACCCCATGCTCTTGATAAGTGGAGAATGGGGAACAGGTAAAACTCATTTGATGTGCGATTTCACACGGATTCGAATAGACCGTAACCAAGTAACAGTTTTTGTTCTAGCTAAGAATTTCAAGGGCTGTGTGCTTTCAGAAGTATGTTCCCGGTTCGATGACGAGCAGACAACCACTGAAATTTTCGATCGACTTGAAGAAATAGCGCGTATGATGTCCGAGCGAGCAATCGTCATCGTAGATGGAATCAACGAGGGGCATCGAAATAAATGGCGAAAGGCTATCACTACCATCCAAAAACTCATCTCAAAACGTCCTAACATAGGTTTGATCGTCACTTGTCGGACACCGTTTGAGTCCTGTGCCTTTACAGAGAATGATTTAGACAAATTTCATAAGATCACGCATCGTGGTTTCGAAGATCAGGAGTTCGACGCTCAAGCGGCTTTCTTTGAATATTACAAACTGTCATTGTCTGAAGTCCCTCTACTGAATAGTGAATTCTCGCGACCACTCACGCTGAAGCTGATCTGTCAATCACTACAAAACCTTTCAGGCAAAAAATTGAAACAGGGATTTGCAGGTATAGCATCTGGTCAAAAGGGGATGACTTACGTCCTTGAGACGTTCGTTAATCATGTTGGAGCACCTATAGAACGCGAATTTCGTCTCAAGACCAAAGGGTGTTGGGAACTGCTAAAGGGCGCCAATGAGGTCGAAGATGAACGGACCGCGGGCTTTGCACCGTGCATGGCCAAGACCGGACGGGATTATGTTTTTCGATCAGAGGCTAATCGAATCATCGCTACTAACTACTCGAATTTGAAAACCGCTGAAAGACACAAGCTACTCGAATCTCTACGGGTAAACGGGCTTATTGATGAGGATGTTATTGGTAACAGAGGTAAAAACGGTTGGACTTACCGGCCAGTATTTCGGCTTCCTTACCAACGTTTCAGTGACCACTTGATTGCACGACATGTCCTCCGTACGCAACTCGTTGTTACTTCGGAAGCAACGATCAAGCAAAGCTTTAAGGGAAATTCTCAGCTTGCGAAAATCTTCCGGATTTCCAATCGATACTATCGAGGATACGCAAAACCAGGACTAGCACAAGCATTGATAACCGAGTTTCCGTTACGAGTAAAGAAAAAACTTTCATCCGAGAAGTGTGAACTATATTTCATGCTACCCAACAGTGTTAAAAACTTAAACGCATATTTCAATCCCTTCGTTGAAGGACTGTTTTGGAGGGAATCAAAAGCGTTTACCGAGGGAACACACACCGTCATCAATCGATACTTAAAAACCGGATCTGGAGCGTGGGGACGAATTGTTGATGCTTTAGTCGCCGTCTCCACCAAGCCAAATCATCCATATCATGCGCGCTGGCTGTACGAATTCTTAGCGCGCTTTTCCATGGTAGATCGTGATCTGAAGTGGTCCGAATACCTTCGTAAAAAGTACACGTCACCGACCATTCACCGCTTGCTGACTTGGGCGGAGAAACTCAACGTGGTCAATATGACGGAACAGGTTGCAAAGGAGCTTGTCGCATTACTTTCCCTAGTACTCACGACGGTCGTTCGAAGAGACCGAGACCTTGCGACAAAAGCGCTTGTGCTAATCGGGGAAAGGTATCCAGACGTACTATTCTCCCATGTCGAGACGAGCGTAAGTTTCAACGATCCATATGTGCCAGAACGTATGTTAGCCGCGGCATACGGGACGACAATGTCTCTAGTGAACTCGGCGCAAACAAAAACGTTTCACTCTCATCTCGGTAATTTGGCGATTACCCTTTATCAAAAGATGTTCGCACCAAGTGCGACTAACGCAACCCACCATACACTGACACGAGATTACGCGCTTGGGATTATTGAAATCGCGCGTAGCGTAAATTGTGTCGCGCTCCCTGCAGCCGCTAGCCAAAATCTATCGGCGCCGTTCCCAAACATTAAAACAACATTCGAGAGTGACGGTACACCCGATCCAACGGTTAAAGATAGCATTGGTCATGCCATTCAAATGGACTTTGAAGAGTACACGATAGGACGTTTGATCCCAACGCGGGTTAACTACAACGAACAACACACAGACTACGTTCGGGTTCTAGCAAAGATTGAACGGCGTATTTTTGATCTTGGCTACCGAGTTGAACAATTCAATGAAGCAGATAATGATATAGGAAGAACGTCATGGAACGCAGGCGATCACCAAAAAGTGGATCGATATGGAAAGAAGTACTCCTGGATCGCCTACTTCGAAATGTGGGGTGAACGACAAGCCGAGAAAATATTATCAGATATACATAACGGAGAGAGAACGTCCGATTGCGGAATTGATCCAAGTTTTCCAAAACCTCCACCCAACTGGACTCCTCCCATTCCAAAACTATTAGAAGGTGCGAACGTTGACACTGACGAGTGGGTCAAGGGTGGTTTCACACCAGATTGGCAACCACTACTCATGGTCTCTGATATCAACGGACATGAAGGTGGGTAGGTACTTATAAAGGGGTATGTTCGGGGCACAGACGAGAGCCTTGATCGTGAGCTCTCTGTTTCATTGTGCGGACTATTTATCGCGCGTAAAAATTTGGGTTGTTTGAGATCCAAATTTCTTGAGGTGGATTATCTTGGAATCAACGAAATTCCCAAAGGAACTACTGAATACTATCTATATGCAGGAGAGGCCGGACGTCGTCAGAACTACGCTCATCAATTGTGTCAGCAGAACGGCCGATACTGCAGACAAATCGAAAAAGCATTCGATACATACAACCAGGGAGTCTCTGTCGAAATCCCATATATTCACTTTGGTTGGGAACCACATCATTCGCCATACAACGATTTCTCGGGGTTTAATCTTCCCGCGCCTAGTTTAATTCAGCGTCTTCACTTAATGAGAAAAAACCGAGAAATCGACTTCTACGAATCAAACGGGAAGCCTGCTACTCTCTATCGAGAAGCAGGGGATGGTTGGATTGGAGATCATCACAGTCTTTTGTATGTTCGTGCCAATCTTCTTCGACGATACTTGACAGATACAAGCCAAGTACTCGTCTGGTGTAACTGGGGAAAACGGGACTGGCTCAAAAAAATGGAAGGGCACGAGATTATCGATAAATCAAAGCGACAACCAATCTACCATGCCCGTGACCACATCCATCGATCTTTTTTTCAATGGTACGCAAAGGACGGAAAGATTGTCTAGTAAATATACGAGGTACGTTCATTCATTCAAGCAAAAAATCATAAAGGACCAACGTATCATGAACAGCGTTGCTGATGCAGCATAGTTTCACTAACCGAGTTCTTTTTTTTTAAATTTACTACAAGTAATTGAATCAGTTGTGTATGTGTGAATTCTAGAAATTATCGAGCCCTCGGCTAGCAGTACTCAAATATTCAACGCCGTACCTAAGATGCCGCTCAAAGTGGACTCTAGGACAAGCAATGAGCAATTCAATTGAGTCGAGATGTAGAGAAAACGAGATTTCCTACTAGTGGTGGAAACCAAGAAAGAAGAATTAGAACGTGGGTTTCCGGCATTGGATTCACAAAAACCAGTGTTGAACGAATGGATTCGATTCGAAAGAACTTCCATCAACAAGTAAGAACTGTTCTGACGTATCACTAAACAAAGCGGTTGCTTTCTTTGAGTACCATGGAGCGTTGGCGAAAATTTAGAGAATCACTTTCTGAATTTGAGTGGTTACGTAATTAATTGGTACTCCTATGCACAGATTAAATTAGTCAAGAGTTTGGTTAGATATTGAACGAACTACCGATGATTAACGGAGCAAATTTCAAGGGTGGTTGAACAACACAAAGGTTGGACGTATTTAGCCTTCATTCCTCATCCACTCGACTGAAAAAAGTCAAACTGTCCGTCGAACTCCTTTGTCATCTATTTGTGCAAAAACCTGTAATGCCTAAGATTTTTCTATTTCTAATTGGCTGGCAGTTTCCATAATTCTCAATACCTACAAGCTTTTGTGAAGAGTGCCAAACCCAACCCAATAACCGAACGTTGGAGTCCTTCCTGTCAATATAAGTGTTAATTCTAGAACGCCTTAAAATATTCAGTAATAGTTTATGTTCTCTACTTAATAATCGTGAAACTCAAAATTACAGAGTATACGAATGAACATATTCGTGTTGCAGAATTTAATACATTAAGGAACACCAAATGTCATACATCGACGGTTTTGTATTGCCGGTACCCAATGCAAACAAAGAAGCGTTCATTAAATATGCTGAGGAAATGGACGCAATCTTCATTGAACTCGGTGCGTTGCGAGTCATGGAATGTTGGGGCGACGATATACCCGATGGTAAACAAACTGACTTTCGCAAGTCAGTTAAAGCTACTGACGACGAAACTGTTGTATTTTCCTTCGTTGAATGGCCGGACAAAGAGACTCGCGACAGAGCCTACAGTCAAATGGAAGAAATCGCGAAAACAGACGAACGATGGGACCAAGAAAAGAACCCTATGCCACTAGACGGACACCGCATGTTTTGGGGAGGATTCACTCCCGTCTTTGATTTGAGCAAGGAGTAGTTCGCGACTTTAGATGTGAGTAATTGGCTATCGGTTGCAAGTCGATCAGTACGTTCCCACACGACTTAAAATCTAAAACAGAGTTCTTATACTAAAATTACGTTCACTATTGCTAACCCAAAACTAGTTCAAAGGGAGAAATACGATGTTTGCTAGTCCCATGGAAATGATTTTTGTTTTAGTCATCATTTTCGCCGTCGTCTTGCTTATATTCGGGACCAAGAAATTGAAAAACTTTGGCAAAGATTTAGGAAGTACAATCAAGGACTTCCGAACCTCGGTTCGCGACGGTAAGGGTGAAAATGACAATTCCAACAAACAAGACAACGCGCAAGCGTCCTCCTCTGAAGAATCGGTAAAAACTAACTAGCCTAATGCCGGAATTTGGCGGCTTTGAGATTTTTCTCATTTTGTGTGTAGCCTTAATCGTCCTAGGTCCAAAGCAACTACCTCAACTAGCCCGCACTTTAGGGTTATGGATCGGTCGACTTAGGCGGTCATTTAACTCTTTTAAACAAGATATCGAACGCGAAGTTGGGATGGACGATGTGCGACGGCAGTTACACAATGAACAAATCATGGCTGAAATGAAAGATCTTGAAGACACTTCAAACACCATACACCAAGAAGTAGAGTCAAGTTTTCAGATACCCTCGTCTAAGTCTCCCAAATCTAACGATACTTTACCAGACCCACTCACTAAATCAAACTGAACCGTAAGTCGGTTTAAATGGCCGCTAAAAAATCGCAGCAAGACAGCGCTGATTTCGAAAAAAAACACGACGAGAACGTTCAACAAAACGAGCAGCCTCTTCTTTCCCACCTCATAGAGCTACGTAAACGTCTACTTCGATCCTTGATCGTTGTAGCTGCAGCTTGTATTCCCTATCTGGTATTCAGTCAGGAAGTATTTGGTTTTATCGCGGACGTAGTAACCGATTACTCTACACAAAATTTATTAGCCACTAAGGTGATGGAACCATTCATCGAACAGTTGAAACTTGCATTAGTACTTGCAATTTATACGACGATGCCCTATCTGCTTTCTCAATTGTGGGGATTTATCGCACCTGGTCTATATCTAAAAGAGAAGAAGTTCGCGGTTCCACTACTAGTCACTAGCATCATTCTCTTCTATTCGGGAGTTGCTTTTTCATTTTTTATTGTCTTTCCACTCGTTTTCAATTTCCTAGCTTCAATTTTGCCTACGGACGTAGCATGGATGCCGACAATGCACGATTACCTGTCGTTCTTCTACAAAGTTCCTCTAGCATTTGGAATCGTTTTTGAAATACCGATCGCAATCGTATTGCTGGTGGCGACCGGCATTACTTCAGTGAAGACTCTGAGTAAAGCGCGCCCCTATATATTCATTAGTTGTTTTGTCTTAGGTATGTTGTTGACCCCGCCGGACGTGATTTCGCAGGTTCTTTTAGCTATACCGGCTTGGATCCTCTATGAATTTGGGTTGGTGTTCGCGAGAATCGTCAAGAAGAAACCAAAGAATGACGATTCCTAAAGATTCATTCCGTATCGAATGAATTGGGAGTCAATTCAATTTCCAAAAATTCCGGTATATCTTTAATCGTATACACCGTTTTACGATACCCCATCTTCAAAACTTACATAGAATCTTCGCAACTTGATACAACTCCAAAAAGCGGAAATTACCAATACAAAAGTAAATCAAAAACATGACCAAGCCTAGGCTGAAATTCCCAAATGATGCCTCGCGGCAGATAATTTTGGTGCAAATTCCACTTTGACTGCGTTAAATTCCACTCTGAGATCCGGATTTGGTTTCTGTCCGTAGTCATTCACGTCCGATGTGGCAAAAACAAACGATTTTTGATGACCCCGTGCTCGAACAAGGTGAGCAATTTCTAAGTAAGTTTCAATTATTACACAATCATTTATTGCATCTTTTCCTTTATGCGCTGGTGTCCTAGCCTGGGTCATTCTTGTGTATGCTTTCCTAAGCACGTGTTCACTGGACATTGCTGGAATTGCCAACGAACGGTAACCATCAATTACCTTGCGCGCTTGAAGGACGTACTGGTCTAAATGATCTAGATTCGACGTTCTTTGCCTTTCGTACACGGCTGTCGCAGCTTCAAGATCATTGACCGCACTCCTAAGTTCTTCGATATCCTTTATAGATTTTTGTTCAGTCTGATCTAAACAATTGTCAAGTTCAAGGCTAACCTGATCTGCAATCAATATGACTAATTCTTGTCCCTTTACAGCTCTCAATATTCGGCGTGCAGCTGTGTGCATCCTTACCCCACTTGCACAATCTTCTGGGAATCGCAAAAGATCCAATATGATGCAAGTATCTAAACATAAAACCGGTAACTTAGATTTGACAATGTCGTCAATTTTTGTGTCAGCCACTGGTTAGGGCGATTCGGCTTCGTACTGTTGTAATATTTCCAAAGCAAATTCATACTCGATTGCAAGTTCTTGGGCGATGTCTTGTGGCCAACTTGCAACTTCAATAAACCAGCGTTGGAGCAATTCAGCGTTCAAAGACAAATTAGCTCGATGAACCGCGAAAATAAACGTTAACCATCTACGCCGGTCCGCTGGGTGACTAGATCCTGTCGATTTGTTGGGTGTACCTGAAAATTGACGTAGCGCTTTCGCTGCATCCGGAGTTAGCCAATCGTCTAATCCTTGTCTTGATTGACTGTTTATCACGTCAAACTCTGTAATTTTTTTGGCTGGAGTCACTACTTGATTGACAAAATCTTGTAATGCAAGGTTGTACTTGTACTCGCCTAGTGATCCAAGCTCGCACGGTACGATGTTCGACACTTTGAATCCGCTATTGTCTGACCACAATGAGAGTTCGACAGCATCAATACCATCACTCTCGTCACGTTTAAACACTATGACATCATCATTAGTTCCAGTACATTCAATTATCTTCTTTTCCTGCTCTGCGTGGTGTCGCCAAGGCGTGGTCGCTGCTTTTATGAGAGCAGTTCGTAATACCTCTCGGTTCGACTCACGCTTGTATAAATAAAGATCTTGAAACACTTCGATTTTTCCGTCAGCCATCGTTGAGAAACCTCGCAAACTCTTGGTAACTTCTTATTATATTTAGATTACTTTCTGATTTGAAAGATCAAAATCGCTCGGTATTAACAGTGAACTGACAAAGGTGCGAACGCTACATTATGGAGAAAGTACTTAATTCGAATCTTGTGGTTGATCCCTGCCCAGACAATACCGCCATCGTGTACGATCAGTGCAGGGGAAGGGTAAGGCAGCGGTGCTGATTGTTCAGACAGCAAATAAAATAGAATTCTAATAATCGTAGTTTGGCGACCCAATGAGAAAGATTCTGCTACCATCTGCCGCGGTAATTCTTGCGACACTAATTGTCGTCAGTGTATGGTATTTCACGGGAGGAGGTGATGGTAATCACAACCAATCCGGTGCCGTGAACCAACTTTCCTCTAAGCAGAAAGAGTTTGTCGTAGAAGCTGCGAAAACCCGAACTGAATTCGACTACGGAAGTACCCCGACCAATCGCGGCGAGAGTTTCGATCCGTTCACTCCAGAGTATACGATTCTCAACCTTGACTGCCAAATGTTAGCTGGGGATGGAGCTGCAAGCGATGTAGCTGTAGTGACTCATCCGACTGAAGAAGGTGTGGTGTTCGCCGTGATCGGCGAGTCAGGCGAATTAGCGCGAGGAGAACTTGATTTTCGTCCCAATCATTTGCGAATCGGCCGCCACGAAGACGGTTCTGTCATATATGGCTTCGGAGAACTGCGAACCCATGCTAAGGCGTGGAAACCAGAGGACGTTGCCGAACCGGTACGAATTTACCACGATGACTTTGTGATCTACGAGTCCGACAAAGTCTTGGATTTTGACGTCGCAGATGACGGAACCTCATTCGCGGTACACGAACCTTCAGCTGGCGGAGTAACACGTCTGGTCGTGAGGAACCTAGATGAAGGTTCGCAAGTGGAACATGAACTAGATACCAAACTGACCAGTAAAGGCCGCTATTCCTTGGGATACTCTTTGGATGGTTCTGAGGTTGTCTTTTCACCAGCCCATGCGTTTGGTAGAGGCTTCTATTGGTTCTTTTCCCTAAGCAAAGGGAGTAAACGAAGGATTGGGACTGAAGGTTTTCAGTCAGTACTAATAACTTCAAGCGAAACCGGTTACTTTGTTGAGCGCGCGTACGAGTTAGATACTGATGAATCGGAAGAAATGTGGGAGGTCTCTAAACGTCGATTTATACCTTCGACTGGGCAGTCTGAAGAGCTATGGAGTGTACGATTGAGCATTAGAGAGTTCAACCGGCGCACGTCTGTTTCGGAGAACGGCAAGTGGCTTGGATTACTGGCATCTGATTACAAGGTTCTGGACACTGAAACCGGCGAAACGATCTTTGACTTTCCGTATCGTCGTCAACCGGAAGCGCAATTGGCGCGACTAGCACCAATCTTACCAAGAAACGCTACCGTAGCTGACCTAGGCGAGTATTGGAGTATGAGTTTCAAGGGAGATTACCTGGTTGGCTATAGGGTGTGGGGGGACATCTCCTCCTGTGATTGGAAACCCGGCGAGAAGTATGACCCAAAAAAGGAGCGCGAGTGTATACAGAACTTAAGATTACGCGGTTTGTATAAGCATTTTCACGATATCTACGACATGAACACTGCGAATCTAAACGGTTCGCCTGTGTACACAACCGAGGTCTATCCAGAGTCATATTGCATGCCCGCTAGCTCACGATGGAAAGGTCTAATCTCAGTAGATGGTAAACTCGCGTTTCAACCAGTACCGCCCCTTGAGACTGTCGATATGCCATAGTGTTGGGTATTGCCAGAATATTAAACGTGTGAGTAGGACGCATTCAGATTGCCGACAATAAAAGCGTTACCGGACCGTCGTTCACTAACTCAACCTCCATATAAGCCCCAAACTCTCCTGCACGAACATCGATTTTGTGCCCATCAAGCATTCGAATAAATTCCAAGTACAATTCTTTCGCTCGATTAGGTTCTTCAGCATTCGAAAAATCTGGTCGGTTACCTTTCTTTCCAGATGCCGCTAAAGTAAACTGAGACACAACTAGAATCTCACCTTGAACATCTTGAACCGATAAATTCATGTGTTGTTTACCGTCGGGAAAGACGCGATGGTTTAAAATTTTGTTTACTAAATAACTACAGTTGTCAATGGAATCACCACGTTCGACTGCTAAAAATACCAATAACCCTTTTGAAATATAAGATATAACTCTACCTTCGACACGCACTTGCGCTGTCGACACTCGTTGCAACAATGCTTTCACGAAAATCTCCTTACTAAATCATTCTATACGACAATGACTGATACTCGAAAACCAAGCGCAATCGCATTGATTTCAGGTGGACTCGATTCCATGCTCGCGGCTAAAGTCATTCTTGATCAAGGAGTACATGTGGAGGGAGTAAATTTCTATACCGGTTTTTGTGTGGAAGGACACACCCATGCTGTTCGTGCTAAAAATAAGAATAAACAGAAGCGAAACAATGCACTATGGGTCGCTGAACAACTAGGCATCAAACTCCACATCGTCGACGTTATCGAAGAGTACAAAGATGTAGTCCTTAATCCTTCTCATGGCTATGGTAAAAATTTAAACCCCTGTCTCGATTGCAAGATATTTATGGTACATAAGGCATTAGACTTATCTGGATTCGATACCGATTCCTTCGATTTTGTGATCACTGGCGAAGTCATCGGACAACGACCGAAATCACAAAAAAACGAGACGATGCCCATCATAGCGCAAGAATCCGGTGCGCATGACCGTTTGTTACGCCCACTTTGTGCGAAAAACCTACCTGAAACGCTTCCGGAACGCGCCGGTTGGATCAATCGCGAACTACTCCACGGGTTTTACGGACGCAATCGTAAACCGCAAATGGAGCTAGCTGCTAGGTACGGATTCACCGACTATGCGCAACCAGCCGGTGGATGTTGCTTTCTGACTGACGAACGATACTCCAGCAAATTGAAAGACTTATGGCAATTTCGCGGTGAGAAAAATTATGAGTTGGACGACATCTTACTACTCAAGATAGGTCGACACATTCGACCAAATGCTCGGTTTAAACTCATCATGGCGCGCGAAGAAGGTGAAAACCGATTCCTTCGAGGTTATAGAAAGAACTTTACCTATATAGAGATTGATAGCCACGAAGGGCCATTGACGCTAGTCGAAGGTAACCCGTCAACGTCTGATCTCACCTTAGCAACAAGATTAGTCGGTCGGTACAGTCAGGGTAAAAACGCCGACGAAGTCAGTGTGACCATTCATCATCGAAATGGTGTATCCGAACAGATTCGTGCTAGCCCCATTGCACCACACGAGATTCCCGATAACTGGCATATCGGACTGTAATTTGCTGTGGAAGAAATCGTTGACGCAACTGGACTTCTCTGTCCTCTGCCATTGATTCGCGCACAAGAATTTGCTAGGTCTGCTAACCCAGGTACAACATTTATCGTACATGCCACAGATCCTGGTGTTTTTCAAGATTTCCCAGCCTGGTGTCGCATGCACGGACATACATTAGTTGATATCGTTGAACATAAGACAAAACAAACAATCGAAGTGACCATTGAACTCGGTGATTAACGGATCTTGATCGATAACGATACTGCTCGCTGGGTCTGATGTTCCATATCGTCCTCTATCAACCTGAAATCCCACCTAATACCGGCAACGTTATTCGACTCGCTGCAAATACCGGTAGCACGCTTACTCTCATTGAACCGCTGGGATTTGAGTTAGACGACATGCGACTGAAGCGAGCTGGGCTTGATTACCATGAGTTTGCGAACATTCGTGTTTGTAAGAATGTTGACGAAGTTATACAAGCAAGGACAATCACCAAAGTCCACGCGTTTTCCACCAAGGGCAAGCAGTGCCTGAGCAAAACGACTTTTCACCCTAACGATGCCCTATTGTTCGGCCCTGAGACCAGAGGTCTACCTACAAAATTACGAGATCGTTTTAGCGAAAGTTGCGTGCGTATTCCTATGCTCCCACAATCCAGAAGTGTGAACTTGTCGAACGCGGTCGCAATCGCCGTATACGAAGCTTGGCGTCAGGTTGGATATGCGAAAACTAATTAGTTGATATTTAACGTCGTGTTATGGGAATATTTCGACGTTAAGATCGTCTGTATACAGAATTTCTGCACTTCATAGGTTTGCTCGCCAACAACCTAAATTTCCTAAAACTTACCGAAAGGAATTCTCCTGGCGAGCAGTGCTGGTGAATAGTCAAGCTTTGAAAGAATTGCAGAATCTCAATAGTGAATATACAATTTCTAAATAAAACTCAAACCTTGGACACTTTCAAATTCGAGTACGATTGAGAAGAACTGGAATGAGCGAGCACAGAAGACTAAGTCGGAACATTCTGGTTACCTGTTTGCTGGGAGGTTGTGGCTTGTTACTTGGAAGCCTGGTCTTCATTTGGCTGAACTCACCTAGTCAAAGTTCGCTCAACTACATAACTGACAACTCCCCTCAATCCGTACAGGAGTTACCCAGCACGCCATCGGTAACAACCACAGCAGTTGATTCAGATTCTGACCAAGTAGCATCTCAACCTCTAGTGGATTTCCGAATCGGTTCAGTAGAAGAAGCGTGCGGCATGCATGAGTTTCCAAGTCCCAGACTTAGACCCTTTGACGCAGACGAATTTACTTCAGATTCAGTGGAATACATTGCTTTAGAAAACCTTACTTGTTGGGAAGCTATAGAAAACCACATTAATAGTCTTAATCCTTATCTATTCTTATTGCCGGAGACGAACCCTGCTGAAACCGCCCACCCATTGTCCTTGATTGTATTAGATGAACCACTAACCTTTGAACGAATCTTTGCTGATCCCGTTGGTGATCTATTCCTCGTGCAAGACACACTCTCGCGTCCAGAGTGTTTATTGTCTCCTAGTACAACTAACTGGGACTTAAAAGACTCTTGTCACGCCGAAGCTCTGACAAACTTTGCCCTCATCAATCAGTTGTGCTACCGACCTTACAATCCAGGACGACCGGAAAACAACCCATTCATTGATTACACATCGAGTGAGATTGACGACTATGAGAGAAATTATGGATCGAGTGGTGATAGCTTTGGGTCATCGTACCGAGCGCTTAGATGGAACCACAAAGGGATAGGTAAACGTGAACGAATGCTTTACTACAGACAACCTGTTTACCACATACGAACTCCAGAGCAAGCACTGTCTGTGTGGAAACAACGATTAGCCGACGCGTGGGTGTACCAGAAATGTGGACAGTTAGATTCTCAACTTGATTTCACTCCTGACCGTTATCCGATACTCTATGAGGCTGCCATGTCCTTTGAAAGTACTGCTGAGCGAAAAGAACGCATCCTCCGCAAACTGAATGTCAAGAATGTCCGTGAACACATAATTGACCTCGCTGCGCGACTAGGCGGCGAAGCAGCCGGACTGACTACAGGAGAACATCTCAAGTATGAGGATGGGTATCAGTTTGGCCGTCTAGCGCAGTCGATACACAGCTCACAGTGGGAAATTTTCGCCAGTAAAGAAAAGCCTAGTGCCGCCAGTTTCTTATTCAAGTTTGAAGTACTATCAACAATTCAAAACCACACTGAATACCAGTTAAACTGGGAATTTGTCGCTCACCATTTATGTAATCCTCCAAGCGTCACTTGGAACGACTTGGAAGACCGAAGAAGTTGCCAGTCAGTCATCGCAGAGTTACGTCAGCTCCTTACCAATGCGACGGTACACGTACATAGTGTTGATTCAGTCTTTGCTCATAAACTAGCTGAGTTGAATGACGTAATAGATAAGTTTGAACACGTAGCAATTGAGCTGGATTTGTACGACTGAGCTTTTCCATGCTTAATCACGATTTTAAGAAGTCATATCGTCCAATAAAAGCAACGTAATCTTACTGCATCGAATCAAACAAATCAGAACAACCACCCAGAGTTAATTTATTCTGTCGAAGATTGCACTCGTTTAACCAGAACTAATCTCGAATCGTGAACTTATCGAACACCGTTGTAATCGCTGGGTACGAAGCCTGGCGTCAGTTAGGATACATTGGTACTAATTAGTTTACGATCGGCTTCGTGTAGCGGGGCACAGTTGGTTCGTTTTCGTCCATCGCTCGTTGCACTACCTCGCGAAAATTGATCGGGGCTAACGCGATCGCCGGTAACGTTGCTTTAATGACTACATTATCGATCGCTTCGCGTGCATATGGAAACAAAATCGTCGGGCATTCGGCTGCCAGTATGGACTGTCGAGCGGGTGAATCTTCGACGTTAAATACTCCTGACTGAATCACATCGACCGTAAAGATATCGAGGGAACCGAGCGCGACATCAAGCTTAACTTCTAAGCTGACCTCGTATTCACTGTCGTCGATTTCGGTATTCGATACCGTCATTTCTACTCCAACTTTCGGGCGCCACTTCATGTCAAAACCTTGCCGCAGGTTTTTTGTCTCGAACTCCAACTTTGTCAGAAAAATTCGTTCGATCTGTATGTGTGCTTTAATTTCTTTCTTAATCATGATTTGCTTGTTACTGGCATATTTTGCCCGCGCCATTCCATGAGACCACCACGTAATTTTGCTACGTTGGTGAATCCTGATTTTTTCAGGATATTCGTTGCTGCTGACGAATGCTGACCCATCTTACAGGTCACCACTACAGGTGTTTCTTTATATTCATCGAGTTCCCTAACCCGAGTAGCAAGTGCGGTATAAGGTATATTTAATGCGTGAGGGATGTGACCTTGGGAGTATTCGGTTGAATCTCTAACGTCGAGCACGACCGCATTTTCTCGGTTCATGAGTTGGACTAGCTGTTGACTGTCAATCGTTTTTCCAGAACGCTTCGATTCGTTCCAGATGAACAAAATCAAGAGAAGGAAAAAAATACTGACAAGGATTGGGTGGTTACCCACATATGTGAACAAACCGTCTAACATTGATCGTGCCTCTTTGCTATCGACTAGATTATAGTAATTCGACCTATTGAAGTTAAGTAAAATTCATTATTGTTTCAGTCAAAGTCTCGATCCACATTGATTCGTTCAGTTCTTGTTATCCTCGATGGATGGGGACATGGTGAACCTAATCCATTCAATGCAATTCATGTAGCGAATACCCCCACTTGGGATCACTATTGGCAACATAGTCCACGTAGTCTATTGGAGTGCTCGGGTACGTGTGTCGGACTACCAGCAGGTCAAATGGGAAATTCTGAGGTCGGTCACATGGCGATGGGTGCCGGACGCACCGTTTATCAAGATTTGACGAGAATTGACCGAGCTATTGAAGATGGTAGTTTTGTTAAGAACCAGCATTTAGAGGCATTGACTACACTCAGAGATTCCCAACGAATTCATGTTTTAGGACTGTTATCGCCGGGAGGAGTACATAGTCACGAAAACCAAATCTGCGCGCTGCTGGAATACCTAGCCTCTCGACACTCCAAACTCTCCGTGCACGCGTTCTTAGACGGGCGAGATACACCACCGCGGAGCGCATTATCTTCTATCAAACGAGTTGAGCAACTCTTCGCCGACTTCGAGCAACCGGGAATCGCTTCAATCACCGGTCGCTATTACGCCATGGACCGGGATCAACGTTGGGATCGTACCCAAAAAACATATGACATGTTGACCGGCTCAGAGTCTACTTTGGTCGCCGAAAATGCAACGACCGCCCTGGACAATGCCTATCACCGGTCTGAGAGTGATGAATTTGTACAACCAACTCGGACGAAATATTTCCAACCAGTCGTTGATGGCGACGTTGTAATTTTCATGAACTTCAGAGCTGACCGTGCTCGACAGCTGAGTACGACGTTGATTCAAGCTGATTTTGACCACTTCCCGCGCAATCCAAGAGTCCATTTATCAACTTTATTGACTCTAACACGTTACTCCAAAGAGATTAACGATGAAAAGCATCCTTGTACCGTCAAAACATTGTTTCCTACGCCGGAAGTAGAAAATTCACTGGGTGAGTATCTTGCGAAAAATAACCTCACGCAACTTAGGCTTGCAGAGTCAGAAAAATACGCTCACGTCACCTACTTTTTTTCGGGGGGTAGAGAAAAACCATTTGAAGGAGAGTCACGCAAGATCATCGATTCCCCTGCGGTGGCCACCTATGACCTACAACCCGAAATGAGTGCTCCTGAAGTAACTCAGTCGTTAAACGAAGCAATTCAGTCAAAACAGTTCGATCTGATCGTCTGTAATTTTGCCAATGGTGACATGGTAGGACATACCGGTGTCTTGGATGCTTCGATTAAAGCAGTTGAATGCGTCGATAAATGTTTGAAAACGATCCTGAAAACTTGTAAAGAAAACGATACTCAGTGTTTTATCACTGCTGATCATGGTAATGTCGAAGACTTATACAACGCGCACGACGATCAACCTAATACGGCGCATACAACCAATCTAGTACCATTCCTTTACGTCGGACCGAAGGCTATCAAACTGCAACCGAAAGGAACTTTAACTGATGTAGCACCTACGATCTTGTCGGTCAGTGGATACCCTATTCCTACAGAAATGACGGGTACAAGTCTAGATCAATGAAACAGACGAGGCGAACAATTCATTTGTGGATCGGAAGTACGCTTCTCGTCGTTGGATCGCTAGGTGCGCAAGAATCTGACACCTCCACTAAACTAGCAGACGTTCTCGCCAACTTGAATGAACACCAAACAGCGATCGCCACCGCTAGTGGAAAAATTGTTACTTTACAACAGGAGATACAGGATGCCAATCAACGTATCTCGGACATTGAGGAAATTCCGGCCGAAGATCGTTCTGAGCTCATCGAACTAGAGTACCTGGTTATCGATCTCAGAGATCAACACGATGCTGTTCGCGAACGAACTGACACTCTCTACGAAATGATGACTTCTCACCTGCAGTCAGTACATCGTTCTCGCCAAAAGCATTACTTAAGAAATTTACTTCCAGATGAAAAAGAAATTTCTCTGATTAAGGAGGAAAGCAGACGAAAGAAATACGATGATTACTACACAAAAGCGGTTGCCGAGCTCTATAGTGATTCACGAGATTACTTGGAATACGTTGAAATTCGGTTAGAAAGTGAACTCAATGAAAGAACCCGCCTTGATGAACTGAATACTTCATTCAGCTCGGAAAAGACCGATCTTGAAGAAAAAATTCAAAGCAACCGTGAAGAAATCTTGCAACTCGAAGGAGAAATAAACGAACTACAACGATTAGTGAATTCCCTGATTCGTGAACGTATGACTCTAGAACGACAATTGTCTAATCCCTCATATGCGAGTGATTCGGACATTACTAGTGAGGCAAGTTCAACCCAGTGGCCGATCAAAGGGGAAGTGATTCAATCGTTTGGCTCAAGCCGTGCTGATGGTAGGCTTAAATGGGAGGGTATTCAATTTGGTTCAGCCCCCGATACCACTGTCGTCGCAGTCGCTCGAGGGAATGTCGTATACGCGGACAATTTACGCGGGTACGGTATGGTCGTAATGATCGACCACGGCAATCGATTGATCACCCTCTATGGAAATTGCAATGAAATTTATGTGTCTAACGGAGACACAGTCGAAGCGGGTGAAGCAATTGGAATTGCTGGGAAGGAGGGCGAAGAGCAAACTCGTAGTTTGTACTTCGAGGTCCGGGATAACGGACGAGCTATCGACCCTGCTAAATGGCTTGACGAAAATTAGCGGACTGTAATACCATTAGTCTTCAGAGTCGACCGTACTCCTCAGGGGATCCAAATACTTTTCGGTTTACTTGCCGTAGCCAGTAAATCTGTACTCGTTCAATCGAATTCCATAAAACCGAACTGATTGTGAAACCGTTTAGTAGGTACAAACACCTAAGCGGAATCAGTATAACTAACGCGAATATTGTCGCCCTGAGTCTAAAGAAATACACATTTAAGTCGTTACCCCGTCATCATCTTGATCGTTCAGTAGTTCAAAACTCCTAGTCGCCGATTCGTTGCTTGAGTGCTACGGCATTCCTCTGAGCTCGACTTTCGAATGGGGACACTACCCGTAAATCCAAATTTCTTGGACGAATTAGTACAAGATACGTACCTTTAATTGTCAGAATTGGGTTCGGTTGTGCTCGGGTCAGACTCTGATGGCTGAAACTCCACGTTCTTTAGTTCTTCTTTGAGTTGTTGCTTTGCATTTTTGACAAAGTTGACGACTTCTTCTGACGAAATCTCACCGTCTTGATTTAGGTCTAATGCCTTGAATTGTTCATCTAGTTCTGCTTCACGCTCTTCATCGGTCAGAGCTTTGAATTCTTCGTCCCACTCTTCTTCAGGAATACTCTCCATCTCGGTTCGGGAAAGAGCTCCGTTGTTGTCCGTATCGAACTCTTCTATCTTTGAAGAAAATTCCGCTCCCAAATCTAAAATTGCTGAATCCAAGAGGGGATCGGACATTTCAAGGAAAGCTTCAGCAAAAATTACTGCTAACTCCGACATGGCCTGCACCAACTCGTCTTCTGCTTCAGAGAGTTCTTCTTCTTTCTGGGTATCACTTTTTTGATGTGAGTCGTCGAGAGCTGGTTCCAAATTGGTGTCTGCATTAAGCTGCTGGGTGGCGAGTCCAAATGCAAAAATACAAGCAACCGAACTTCCAACTAATAATTTGATGAGTTTCATTCCATCCTCCAATGTTCTAAACTGAATGGTTGTTTTAATATCTGCACAACCTTATGGTGCAATGTCTTTTCATAGATGTTGATTAGCGTGTTTTAGTTACTGCCACGAGATGTTTACTTAGCTCGAGGTTTATTTTTCCAACGTAGACTCAGTCGAAGCGGGGACGAGATTGAAAATAGTTTTATCTTTCTTTAGTTTAGATTATCCGGCTGTTTCAATAGCAAGACAAAATTCACCTATCCGTCTTTTATGAAAGTTTCCAATAACCGAAAGCAAAAACAGTGGAAACATATATAAAAAGCGACCGTCCCTCATCGGAAACGGTCACTTAACTTTGATCGTAACTAACTGTAATCGTTAAATCTGTTCGACTCGTTCCTCAATCTGCTGAATCATGGCCTCAGTTAAACCATGACCACGGGCTAATAGTTTCCCTTCCCTATCTATCAACATATAGGTAGGATAACCACGAATGTTCCATTCGTTGTGAACGTCTCCACTTGGACCAATAAACCAGTGATCCCACGGCATATCCGTGTCTTCGAGGAAATCAGTAACTGTATCGATTCGATCATCCGCACTCACGGACAACAACACGAAATCGGTACCTTCAAACTGCTTAGCGACTTCTCGCATCTTGGGAATACCTGCGATACATGGACCACACCAGGTAGCCCAGACATCAATTAACACCACTTTACCGAGATATTGATCAAGCGATACTTCCTCGCCATCGAGATTTTGTGCTTTCACCACGGTCAGTGGTTCACCTAAATTTAAAGCTTTACTGACATACGCTGCCAACTCTTCTGCTTCTTTAATGAGCGGATCATCCGGATCTAGATGTTCACGAATGCGTGTTAAACCTTCTTGGGCACCGATAGCCATCGACTCTGGAAGTTGGGCTTGACCACGTAAGGCGCGGGCGTAGTTCGCGTAGGCACGACGCCAACGTTCTTGTGCTTCATATACGGTAGCAAGCTTATATTTAACAACCATTTCACCTCTTGGATCACCATTGAAACTACCCGAGAGGTAATAACTCCAAGCTTGTTCGATATCACCTTTCTCGAAATATAGATCACCTAAATAAAGTTGTAGACCCTGCCGTTGTGAAGGAGTAGTTGAGTAGGCGACGAATTCCAGTGATTTTTCTCCAAGTGCAATACTCAAATCAGGATCAACACTGTTAAAAGCACAGTATTGAACATAGTTATTCATGTAGACAAATTTGTTTTTGTCAGGCTGTACATGTAGCCCCTTTTCCAAATTAGCCATTTGAACTTCAACGGAGTCCTCAGCTTCGATACCGAGTACAAACCGTCGCCAAACCGCTTCTTCAACATGGCGATCTTCTGGATAATCTGCTAAGTATTGATCGAACATGAAACGATCTG
This sequence comes from Gammaproteobacteria bacterium, assembly GCA_028819195.1. Lineage (GTDB taxonomy): Bacteria > Pseudomonadota > Gammaproteobacteria > Pseudomonadales > Azotimanducaceae > Bin55. The sequence continues at coordinate 209,392 of JAPPMF010000015.1, forward strand.
AGGCCCCTACTGCAGCATAAAAGTCTAAGTCCTCTTGCCGAACATTGCTATTCTTAATCTGTGTTAATGCAAGAAATCCATTTTGTGGGTTGAGCTCAAGACTGTATCCACTTAACAATGAAAAACCAATGTGAATCATCGGTTGACTATCAATTAACGATTCATCAAATGGTTCTGGTTCCACAACTGTCTCTTCAGCTACCGTTTCCTCTGTCTCAGCTTCAGTTGGTGGAGTATCCGGTTGAGTAAGTGGAACTGGCATCATTGCAGCCATCTCAGACACCGGTAACTCAGACTCGCCATCGGTAAACCGAATATCAGGAACATTACCACCTGGGAAGCCTCTTGATACCGCATAACCTTGATCAATCACCGTGTGATATGAGCTAATACCAAAAACAGTTTGTAAGAGATTGGAGTCTTTATCAATAACGGGGATACGAACTTGATTGTCAACTTCTGCAACACCTCGAACTACGAGTGCATACTCTTGCATGACATCCTTAACCGTCCTCTCAGCAGCCGGGGTCAATACCACAGTTTGTGAGTCAAAATCAAACTTGATACTGAAGTGCTTCAATATTGGCCAGCCAATCTTCGCGGTAACGTCGAGGGTTTCGTTAATCTCTTCGTTAGCTTCAGTTAATGGCTCAAAAATTCCCGGTGGACTTTCAACTAAATCGTCCCGCGATATTTCAAGTGACATTCCTTCACTGAGAAACTTTAGTGTAGTCTCTCCCTCACCGAAAGCTAGTGATCGGTTTACCTCACGGAACAGTAAAACCGGCTGTTGTTGCGAATAGTCAAGTACAACGTAGGTATCTTTTTGAAACACCTCGGTTTGTAGCAACATACGAATACCGATGTTGTTGTCGTACTGATTAAAAGTGGCCGTTCCGCCTTTGCCAACTTCAGTCGTAGCATTTGAAGGCGCATTAAGTTGACTGTAGAGGCTTGTGCCTATCAATAACGCGAAAACGGACAAAACTGGTATCGTCCAGCGAGACAAAAATTTCATTGTGTGTGATTCCTGCGTAGTTTTTAATTGTGTGCGATTTGGAATACATCTCTTTCGGTATGTTAGATAACTTCCACTGAATTCAGAAGTACCATAAGCCGAAAAAGTTCATCCTTCGAACTCTATGTCATAATCATATCCATTTAGCGTCTTTTTGCAAATCGATGACTACCGTCAAGATTGTAGTATTCAAAAAAATTTTGGGAATTACGTAGATAACTTGACCAATTTCAAATTTTTTTCAAACCAGCTGTTTTTAGAATGCTGTTTGCGGTATGTCGAGATTTCATTTTGATAGGAACCGCGAGCGGTTCATTTGGTTTGTCTTTGTATATATATCTTGTGTGATCGTTTACTTCCAAAACGAGTAAATTCATACCCAGCCTCTTTTAGACGTTCTTCAACAGGTTTAGTGTAGTAAGAAGCCAAATCAAATCAACAAGTAACCGCCGCGACTTCCTGTGAGTGATATACATTGAGATCGTATTTTGGCGCCGTACTTTCTCCTTTGATACATACAACTTTGAACACTATTTCGGCAGCTGGTAATGCTAGGTTGGCAACAGCCAATAGATCGAGATATGTGCTAATGATTCGCATTGGTAGATCATCGAGATTACTCGCCTCCACGAATAAACCCACAACATCCTCACTCGTGGCACTCCATGTTTTTACATCCTCATCCCACACTGCTTTGATTTGTATGTGATTGCTTGATAACATTTCCATACTCTCCTATCAGGTTGAAGGTTTTAGAGCGTTTATAAAACTTTTAGATTGGTAAACGCAATGCATATTCTATATGCTATTTGTTATAAATTTCAAAAAAATTACAGTACACTTGAAAGAATAAATTGAAGTCAATTATTGTACTCTAAATCGTTCTATAACTTTGGAATACGTAATGACAAAACGATTTTGTATTGGATAGTAGCGTTTTTTGCGATAACCAAAAAAGCAACTTGGTTTCAAGCCAAGTCTGCGTCAGCTCTTTGTTCGTTTAAGTCGTCTCAGTTCCTCTAATCTCTCAATCTGTTCGTCAAAATCCTTCAGCGACTGAACTAAAAGTGGTGCAACCGCATGCGTACAAATCTTCTTTCTCGATTCAATTCCTTCTTTCACCTCAAACAGTTTGTACTTTAAAGCATCCAAAACCAAACCTTTGTTGATGTTGTTTTCATACAAATGATCGATGATTTCAATCGTATCTTTCAGAATATCGTCCAAAGTATCCAACAAATCTAAGTCGTCGAATTGACTGTCGCTGTCGGTATTCTCGTCACTCATCCTAAATACCTTGAACCACTTTCGAGTGCTATCCGTTGGAAATGAACTTTATTAACTAATATCTAGGTTGGGTATAAAAAACGCCAACGTTAACCATAACGTTGGCGTTCAGGACAATATATGCAAGCATAGTTAGAAAGAATGAAAACTAACTATGCTTGTTCAATAAAGCTAATCTATTGCAAATTACTAACGCTAACTCCTTTAACGTTTTGCTCGATCAGATCAATCATCTCATCGGTGAGTGAATGACCGCGTGCTAGTAATGTACCTTCTTGATCGATCAACATATAGGTTGGATAGCCACGAATATTCCACTCGAGGTGAACGTCGCTACTCGCACCGATGTGCCAGTGATCCCACGGCAGAGGTTCATCGATTAGAAACTCTTTAACTGTTTCTACTTGGTCGTCTGCACTAACCGATAACACCGTAAAGTCGGTACCTTCAAACTGTTGCGCAACTTCGCGTAACTTCGGTAATCCAGCGATACACGGACCACACCACGTAGCCCAAACATCAATGAGAACTACTTGACCTTGAAAATCAGTTAATGATTGCTCAACACCATCCAAGTTGCTCGCTTTAACAATACTCAATGGTTCACCAAGCTTCACCGGCTTAGCTACATACAACAAAATATTTTCTGCTTCTTTCAATAGTGGATCACTTGGATCAAGGTGTTCACGAATGCGCGATAGACCTTCTTGTGCATCAGCAGCTAGGTCTTCCGGTAGGGTTCTTTGGTCGCGTAGTGAACGGGCATAATTCGCATAGGCTCGACGCCAACGTTGTTGCTCTTCATAAACAGTAGCGAGTTTAACTTTGACAACACCTTCTAATCGAGGATCACCATTGAAAGCACTAGAAAGATAGTATCGCCAGGCTTCATCGACTTCTTCTTTACCGTAATGTAAATCACCCAATAACAATTGAACTTTCTGTCGATCCCCTGGGTTTTCTGCTGTAGCAACATAATCTAATGCACGGACTCCAACGGCGATTGATAGATCGGGTTGGGCGTCACTTGCGTATGCTACATTAAGAAAATCGTTGAGATATCGAAACTTTTCTTGTTCGGGTGTAACATTTAAGCCTTTTTCCAAAGCAGCCATTTGTGGTTCTAGACTATCCGCTGCATCAAGACCAAGTACAAATCGGTTAAGAACCGCTTCTTCAACATTTCGGTCTTCGGGATAGAGCTCTAAAAAGGCATCTAACTCATGCCGATCTTGATTCCGCATTGCTTGATAAAAGACGGCGTCTTCTTCGCGCCAATTACTATTTTTAACCTGAGTTAAGGCTAAATATCCAGCATTCGGATTAATCTCCATATTGAAGCCCGTCAACAATGACAAACCGGAAGCCATAACAAAGAGACCCGGATCTTCTTCCGGTGTCGGAGTTTGCATCAAAGCTGCCATGTCTTTGATGGACTTTGACTTATCGCCATCAACAAATGCAATCTCAGCAGCATCTTCGCCTGGATATGCAAGGGTATCACCAAACGTGCGATCAATTCTTGTATGGTAGGTCGAGGTGTCGAATTGCATAAAGACGCGATCGGAATTGTTAGCTACAACTGGCACCCATACTTCGTCATTTATTTGTTGGAGACCTTGAATGACGAGTTCAAACTGTTGTCGAGCCTCAGCTTCAGTTCGTTCTGCCGAAGGTGTTAACGTCAATCTTTGGGAGTCGAAATCAAGGTTCAGCGCGTAATTTTTCAGAATGGGCCAGCCAATTTTGGCAGCAACGTCAATTTGGTCGTTCTCTTCTGCATACTCAGCCGTCAAGGTGTTACACAGTAAATCAGCGGCGACACCGATATCTGAACGATTCACACTTAGTTCCAAATTTGGACCTTTGATTTTCAGCGTATCTTCGCCTTCGCCAAACCTCAACGTACCTAAGACACAACTCTGAATCTCGAAAGCGTTAGTCTGGGCATAGTCGATGACAACGTAGGTTTCTTTCCGCCAAACTTCTGTCTCCAAGACGAGTCGCATAGCAATGTTATCGCTATAGATACTCATATCTACGGCACCACCAATCCCGGTTTCCGGAATGTCTTGGCTTTGTGCTTGTAACGAAAGTCCGAAGAACAAAGCAAGAATGGGTAACCAAATCAGGTTACAAAAAGAAATTCTCTTCATAGTGTTGTAATCCTCAAAAATGTATTAAGAATGCACGGGAACCGACTTTTTAGTCCCAATGCAATCCGTGTTTGTACGAGCATCCTCGGGTTCAATCGAATCGCTCGTACCTCGCTTCTCGGAATAATTATAAGTCAAAACCAGTTTCAGCTAGTAACGTTTTATAAAACTTTAGTGATATTTACCGATTTTCACTCCAAATCCTTCGTTGCGGTTAAACTCAATTGCCGGAATCCTCAACGCCAATCGCTTCCTCAGTGTTGGCATCAGATTCATGATTGGTTTTCGGTTTCGAAAACGCGATCAAAAACACAAATCCTACCAACAGAACTGCCGCGATGGTAAAGACGATGTCGCCCGGGACTCGCAACCATACCAAAGTTTCCATAATTGGAGAGTGCATAAATTCAGCCGTACGGGCATGCCAATAACCTTCGGAGAAGGCAGTAATTCCTTGCAAAATTCCTTGTGGTAATAACGACACAAAAACCATCAGCGCTAGACCCGCATTAAACAACCAGAACACCCAGTTCAAGACCTTGTCGGACCAGAGCTTTTCGAGCTGGGGCATATCGCGCAAACATAAGAGCAATAAGCCAATTCCTAACAGACCATACACGCCAAATAACGCTGCGTGTCCGTGAGTTGGCGTTGTCATTAATCCTTGCATGAAGTAAAGTGATAAAGGTGGATTAATGAGAAATCCCAATACTCCAGCACCAACCAAATTCCAGAAAGCGACAGCTAAGAAGAATTTCAAAGGAATGTTGTAACGTTTAACCCAGGGAGAATAACGTTCTACTTTCCAATGATCGTGCGCATCGAAGGCGATGAGTGCCAGGGGGACAACTTCTAACGCCGAAAAGACCGCACCTAAAGCTAACACTGATTGCGGCGTTCCAGCAAAGTAAAGATGGTGGAATGTTCCGAGAACTCCGCCGCCTAGAAAGATCATCGCGGAAAACATGACATAAATCGCCGCAGTTTCGGCTCGCAATAAGCGCATGTGGACGAAAATCCACGCTACCCACGCCGTTGCGAAAACTTCAAACACACCTTCCACCCACAAGTGGACTACCCACCAGCGCCAATATTCGACAACCGTCAGGTGACTTGTGCGATCATAAAGTAACCCAGCACAGAACAATAAGCCTACACCTAGCGAAGATAAGAATAGTACTAAGAGCAGATGTCGATCTGGACGTTTTTCTCTGATTGCGGGGATCACGCAACGACCCATCAGTACTAACCACACAATGAGTCCGACAGCAATGAGAATCTGCCAAGCGCGACCCATGTCTAGGAACTCATACCCTTGGTGTCCGAACCAATACACCAGAGTAGGATCGGTCATTTGACCAGTGAGAACTAAGGCAGCTCCAGCAAGTGAACCAACCACTGCAATCACTAAGGCGACCCACAAAAAGTTAACGCCGAACGCTTGACCACGTGGTTCTTTTCCAGCAATCAGCGGTCCCAAATATAGACCAGCTCCAAGCCACGCGGTTGCAATCCAAAGTACGGCAAGTTGCACGTGCCAGGTGCGAGTCATAGCATAAGGTGCTACGTCAGATATGGGAATTCCATAAAACTCTTGACCCTCAACTTGATAGTGAGCGGTAACTGCTCCTAAAATCACCTGTACAAGAATGAGCGCCGCAACAATCCAAAGGTATTTTTTCACCGCTAGCATCGACGCGGTACGGACTTTTGTCGACAGCGGATTCGTCGACCCAAATCCTTCCGATGGTCGCGTATCGTGAATCCACTCTTCGCGTTCTCGGAGGAAGAACCAACACAGTAAGCCGATACCACAAATCAACAGCACCACAGACACAAAAGTCCAAATGAAAGCTGGTGTCGTCGGAGTATTTCCGATGAGTGGTTCATGCGGCCAATTACTGGTGTAAGTGAACTCATACCCAGGGCGATTAGTACCAGCAGCCCACGCGGTCCACCACCACCATGCTGTGATTGCATGAACATCTTCTTGGGTAATATGATTGAGTAGTGTTTCAGGCATCGCGTACTGCTCGCGCAACTCGGCACCATGCTCGAAATCACCGGAAATGCCAAAGAGCATTTCATAATGGTCAATCACCGCGCGAATAGCTTCTTCTCGTTCTCGAGAGATTGTGATCGTGCCAGTACTCGCGTCGTAAGTATTCGTGCGAATCTGTTGCGTCACCTCAGCGATGCGTTTCGCACGGTCCGGTTTACTCAGTGAATCGAGTGGACCAGCTTGATTAGCAAGATGCATGGCCTCACGATGTAATACATCGGTAGTCCAATCAGGTGCCAAATATGCTCCGTGTCCCCAGACCGAACCCATCTCCATGCCCCCTATCCGCCGCCAGACATCACGACCCGCGTCTATGTGACTTTTTGAGAAAATGACTTCAGGTGGATTAGACCCATCCAATACTACCGCTTCGGGGACGGGTGGTTTCACACGAAACGATACACCACCAAAGATCAGCAGTAGTGCAAACATTAAGATCATCGTAGCTCCGAAAATAAGCCACAACCTTTTTATGGGAAATAGTTCTCGATAATTCATAAACAACAAACCCTCAGTTTTTCAAAAATACCAAAAGCAACTCGCAAGCTAAAACGAAAAACACCTGTCATTCGTGTTGATTTTCGGCCTATTCAGCTGGTATTGAAAACAGCACGACGAAGCCTAGTATCACAGCTAGTATGATAAACAAAATTTCGTGAAACACTGCAGCTTTGGATCGAAATAGTCCCGCTTTCGTGTTGTGAACCAAAGCGAGTATGGTTTGGAGGAAATAATAAGCGGCAAATGCCCGCGACGCTAAAGCCACAATATGGAGTAAGTCGAAGGTCCAAACTAGTAGGACAGCCGCAGCAGTAACCACCACATATCCCAATTTGGTTGATAATCGTCCCTCGCTGTTTTCATGGAGTAAACCACCACCACCGCTCGTATCGGCGACCGCAGCGCTAAATTGACTCATTAGAGCCGCGATAACTAACATGACCGGTAAAACTAGCGCAACCGGGATCATCGCCTGTATGATCGCCGACAGTTCAATGTGCACTAAGTCAATTTCCTGCAGCGCTGGCATCAATAGAAAGACCGTCGCAATAAAAATCCCACCGGATATCAATTGGGCGATACGCATGCTTTTGATTCGCACCTCAGGGGAGTAAGCGTCTCCCAAAAATCGCGACGTCTCAAATCCCTGTACGATCAACAGAACCCCAGCCAACATTTGCATTTGTACAAGCAGTGGACGTTCATTTCTGATAAAACTGACTTCTCCTTCAAAATTGACATTGAACATTAAGAGGCCTAGTATGAGCGCGACCACAACTGATAGTTGAATGGTGATCGAATAGCCTTCAAGTTTTTCTAAACCTTTGAGACCGCGAAAGTAACCCACAAAAGCGATGAAAATGATTACGGCAGTCGTAATGAGGCGTTCAATGACATCATTGTCAATTCCTCTAATCAAGTACTCTCGATCAAGCGCAGTTAAAAGATAATTGAGGAAAAAATCAGAAAGTAATGAAAGGTAAAATGCTACCGCAATAACGTATGCCACGACTAGGACAACGTTACCTAAGTATTCCGGTTCGCGCAGACGCTCAATTAAATGAGCATGCGACGGATGGTGTGCTTCGACATACTTGATGTTGTATCGAATAACATGTCCAATAGAGTATGCGACGAGAATAATACCAACAATCGCGTACGGCGCATTCAAACCAACTATTCCCGCTAGCAGAGGCGCCATGACTAAGAAACCGCTACCAATGATGGACGATAACGGCGTTAATGTCGCTTGCCAAACTTCACTCTTTCGTAGTCTGGGCATCACTAATATGCCCAATACCACCACCGATGTTATGACTAACAGCGAATTAAATATTAAGTTCTGAGACATAGGGTAATTTCAATAGGTAGGTAAGTTCGAAAGTGTCCTGAACATCGACAGTGAGGAACTGTCGTTTTAGCTTTTAGTTTCGGCGTAGTCGGTCGTCCAAACTTCCGTACGGAAGAAACTTATTGGTAGAATGTGATTTGATCCAAGTCGCTAAAGTGGTCGGATAATGTCCTCGTTGGCGCAGAATTCGCACGAGTGGTATGACAGGCGACTTTGAACCAGATTCAAGATCGGGATACTGTTCTGCACACAAGACCAATACTTTAATCCAACCAACAAGAAGGTCAGTACTGCGGTTTTTTGCAAAGTCCGACCACGAATCGTGTTGAATACAAACGACTGGTCCTAAGATTTCGCGTTGTTGCTTTGTCAAAGAAAAGTTTTCGCTATCTAGTTCATTTGCTAATGTGTGTAAAACTTCAGCATGAACCGAAGATAGATTTGCGGATTTAGGATTCCACTGAACAACATCTGACAAAGACAAACTCCAGGTAGTAGACTCTTGGTGAGAATACAAACACAATATTTTAAAGTAGAGGGTTAATCTTATATGAACTTTATTGGGTCAAATGACGTGGTTTGCTGAGCGCATCGTCCACTGGGGTCGAGAGCATGGTCGTACTAATTTAACGTGGCAACGTGACCGTACTCCTTATCGAGTATGGATTGCCGAAATCATGTTGCAACAAACACAAGTAGCAACCGTAACGAAGTACTACGATCGTTTTTTACAACGTTTTCCAACGATCGCGACTCTGGCTAAAAGCAAACAAGACGAGGTCCTCGCCGCGTGGCACGGGTTGGGTTATTACCGACGCGCACTAAATATTCATGCTACAGCAAAACGGGTAATGCAAAAACATGAAGGAGAATTGCCGCGAACCGTCCAAGAACTTGAAGCATTACCGGGGATCGGGCGTTCGACAGCCGGTGCGATTCTGTCTTTGGCATACCAAATTCCAGCACCAATATTGGATGGCAATGTACGGCGCATTCTGGCGAGATTTCACGGTGTGAACGGTCCTCCAACTACCCACATTCCAGATCGTCGTTTATGGCAAATCGCGGCAGAACATACACCAAGTACCGACTGTCGCAATTACACTCAGTTCATCATGGACTTCGGGGCGCTGTTATGTACTCGTACTAAACCAAAATGCGAACAGTGTCCGGTGCATGAGAAGTGCATCGCTTATCAAAATCAGGAAACTCATCTATTTCCTGCTAAACGTATCGCCAAAACGAAACATGACAAAGCTTACTACCTCGTGGTATTCACTGACGACGACAAGGTTTTGTTAAACAAACGAGACCAAGAAGGCACCTTTGCACTCCTGTGGGATACACCAGAACTAAACGGGTCGGAAACTTTAGAACCAGCTTTAGCAGCTCTCAATCTCAACGAAACTAAATCCTTTCATCAGTTGCAATTTACCGTCGAACCCTATTCCATTTCCAACAAAATAGTTACTGAAACCGTGTTTGTTGCAAAATACTCTGTACAAGCGGCTAAGTTAGGAACTCCACCCAATATGCAATGGTTTGCGATGGATGAATTAAGTACTATTGGAATTTCAGTTAAAGCTCGCCATCGTATTGAACTCGCTCTAACGCAGGGAGGACATTAATGTCACGAACTGTTCATTGTCGAAAATACGACGCTGAATTACCGGGTCTACCACATCCACCTTTTCCTGGTCCCCTGGGTCAAGACATTTATAACAATATTTCACAACGAGCATGGGACGCATGGCAAGACTTACAAACCATGCTAATTAACGAAAAACATTTATCGCTGCAAGACCTGGAATCACGGCGCTATTTGCTTGACCAAATGAAGAAATTTTTCGACAACGCCGAAACCGATCAGCCCTCAGGTTATACCGAAGCCACCGAGTGAGTTAGCGGAATTATGAGGATCATCACCCATGCCTGAATATTTACCGTCGAGCGGCATTCCATTCATCGCCTTAGCAATCATTTGTACGGTTGGTTTTTCGGTCGCTGCGTGGGCTTTAGTACGAAATCTATCGAAAGCTTCAGACCGTTATGAACAAGCACAGGATCGCTTGCATGAAGACGAAACCAACACAGATAAACGTGAGCAATGAGCGAAGCCGATCAAGAGCGTTGGAATCAACGTTATCGCGAGGGATATTACGCTGACCGACCTTATCCGGTAGCATTCTTAGAAGGAAATATTGGAATGTTTACACCAGGGCGCGCGCTCGATATTGCGTGTGGTTTAGGGCGAAATGCGCGTTTTCTAGCTCAACACGGTTTTTCTGTCGTCGGAATCGACATCTCGGACTACGCGCTGACACTTGCTTCAGAACACCCCTCAAGTACTGAGTTAAACATTGAATACCGGCAACATGATCTAGATTGCGGATTACCAGAGTTAGGGAAATTTGATTTAATCACGATTATCCGTTATGCAAATCGTCCGCTACTAGCTAGTATCGACCGGTACCTAAGTCCGAACGGTTACGTGTTGATCGAACTGCCTCTTCTATACGATTGCGATGATCGCCCCCTCGCGGGTCCGACGGAACCAAAATATCGTATGCAACGCCATGAAGTGCAATCCTTGCTCAAAAATGTACAAATCGAGTTTGGATTCGAGGGTTTGATTAAAGATCCGGATGGTCGGGACGCAGCAGTATCTCAATGGATTGCGCAGAAAATTCCCTAAGTCTTGATCAGAAGCACCACCAAATGAACCAAAACTTATACCTATTAATGATGTCGGTATTAGTAGTGACCGCTGTTTTGGCTTCTGCTGGTTACCGACTCAGCAAACAGAAGGCACAGCAGGATTACGAGCAAGGGGAATCAAACATGTGGACAAAACATGCTCCAAAAATATGGCTAATTTGGATAGTTGTTTGTCTAGTACATTTCTTATTACTGCTCTCGTTGTATTTAAATTCGTGACTAACTCGCCGTTCGAGAGCGTTCAACGGAGTCGATACCTTCGCGTAATTCCTTAATCACCTCACGAAACTCCTCTTCGTTTGCTTCATTCAGCGACGCGAGAACTTGATGCGCCCGTAATAACCACTCTTGGGTAGCATGCATCTCCTGTGTCGTTCCAGATAAAGCAATAAGGTTGGTTGGGATGGGAAGCTTATCAATTCGTACAAACCCTAGCACATCAATCAAACCTAACTCCACAAACTCTTCGTGAATCGGTTTAGGTACACCTTGTAGATGAAGATCGAGGCCCCGTTGTGAGCATTCATGCGCGGTTTCATGGAGTGTACCCAGCATTGCACTATCTAAATATTCACATTCGGACAAATCCAAAACGATTCCTTTGTTACTTTCGATCGCCTCTCGTAATCTTAGCATTACCGCTTCTCCTTTTACCCAAGTTATTCGACCTCTGAACACAAGATAAATACAAGCGTCTTCGGTCGCTATTTCAACTTGAGCTTCTGGTGAATCATTCGAACCTGTCTGAACAACCGTGACTACCTCTGGTAGCGAACGATCAAATTGATTACTGAACTGATTCAATCCTTCGCGCACGTCTATCAACAATAAAGTAATGTCATCCAAATCATCAGTGGTCCGACCGACCGCAAACTCATTCACTAATTCATTCAGAATATTGCCATTCCCGTTTCGTTTGCGGAGTCCTTCAACTATCGCCTCGATAGTTACCTGTTTACGATCATTCACCGAAAACAGACCATCGGTATACATTAAGACTCGATCACCTTCTTCTAACATAACGGTGCGTTCTTCGAATTGCACATCAGGGTTTAAACCTAAGGCGCTTCCGGGAGATTTAATGGTTTCTACCTCCCCGCTAGCTCGGAGTAAAAGCACTGGTGGGTGTCCTGCGTTCGTTATCGTCAATGCCCGTGTGTCTTCGTTAAGAATACCGAATACAGCTGACACAAACATACTTGAACCAACAACATCCGATACAAGTTCATTATTGACCTTTTCAAATACCGGTATCGCACTGTGTGTCCGAAACTGTGGAACTTCGCTGAGTGGTTTTAGTTCGTTCGTGTGTTCATAAATTCGATCGTGTGTTTCGATTAAGTCTAACCGGTTTTTGAATAGTACCGATAACATTGCAGCGCTAACACCATGTCCAGTTGCATCGGCAACGACTAGCCCAATATGCTGCTCATCAATACGAAATACATCGTAGAGATCCCCACCTACTCGTTGTCCAGGAATGTAAAGTGCTGATAGCGATACGGTCTTTACCTCGGGTGGTTGGCGCGGCAGTAATGACCGTTGAATCAACTCAGCTTGACGTAGATCTTGCTCCATTAAATCAGTCTGTTGCACCAATCCAGAAACCAATGAACTTAATTGTTCTTTCGAGGCCTCTAACTCTGCAGTTCGGCGTCGCACAGTATCTTCGAGCTGATACTGACTCGTGCGTATGGTATCGACCATCCCCGTAAATCCTTTAATCAACTTTCCTATCTCATTATTCTTTACCTGACCAAACTTAATCGAGTAATCTCCAGTTTTTACTTTGTCGACCGCCTCAGTAAGCTGACCAAGCGGAGCAAGCAAACGACGAATAATGTGAACACCGATTACGACTGCAATCAATGCCAGTAGTACCGCAACGAGTATCGTTACCCATAAAACTTGACGGGTCGGCGCAAACACTTCCCATGGATCCATATACGTAACAAGACCCCATTTACCAATACCGACGGGTCGATAAAACACCAAACTACGATGCCCTTCCTCATTTCGAGGTATATGCGAAAAGCCAGATTCTCCGGCTATCGCTTTAAGCATGGCAACGTCAATCGCGGAATTTGGCGTGAATCCTTCACTCTCTTGAGTTAAATAAAACAGTTGTTCGTTAGTACTCGTGTTTGTAGGATAACCCCAAAACACGGAAGTGTTTTCGTGAACTGGTCTAACCGAATTCAGAGGTCGCGTCAACCACGTGGGTTCTGCTTCTACTACTAGAAGACCACTGAAGTTTCCCGTTGTATCAGTAATTGGTATATTGAAGAAAAGCGTATCGCTGTTGACTGTAGGTCGAACTAATTCAGCAGTCCCGGTGGAGAACATGCTGGAGTCTTCGATAATCGGTTTTCCCACTTGATTCGGTTCTGAAGATCGGGCGACTATCCCTTGTGGATCCACTACATGTGCTGCAATATAGTGTGGATCTGAGACGACAATTTCTTGTAAAATTGGTTCGACGAGGTCATTATTCAATCCTAGAACTTGATCGGCACCCGAAGACAAGTCAAGCTGGCTAGCGCGCGCTAACAGTATCGTTGTCTGGGCTGCTAGGTAACGGTCGAGTAAGGTACTAAGGTTGGTGGCATACCGATGCAAATCTTCTTGAATCTCATTTTTGATCACCCACCGGGTGTGACTGTGAATTAAAGTAGTTACACTAGCGATAATTAGCAGTAACATACTGACGAAAAGTATGAGGATACGACCGCGTAGCGACCGATGAAAAGGAATACCGTTAACCATGCAATCGGGTACTTGATTACCTAATTCATCAATGGCAGCAGTATGACTTGCCAAGACCGTGAAGCCAAATCCATTGTTGTACTTACAGCAGACTAAGCTAGTGAGTGGGTGTTAAAACTGGTGTGGAGATAGTGAAAAACACTTTAGTCCGAAAATTTAACCGACCAGCAGCGGTCTTACATCTAATTACGTAATATTCGAACACACTCAGTGTTGACTAATGTTGAACGAAGTAAAGTATTCTAATAATTGTTCAAGTAAAACGATTCGAAATTCGAATCAATGTAACGTTATTCACGATTAGAGTATCTATACCAATATGACAAGTATTCGTGGTGTAGTCATTCCCGATGAAACAGTGCGTCAGTTGATGCAAGGAAATAAATCGGCACAAGGTGAAGTGTACACCGTTTTAGCCCCGCATGTTTACTCAATGGCACTTCGAGTATTGAGAGACCCACAGGGTGCTGAAGACATTACCCAAGATACGTTCATCGATGTGATTACGAAGGCACATACTATCAAGTCACCTAGTAAATTTGTCGGGTGGGTTCGCACTATTGCGGTGAATCGATGCTATATGCGACTGCGTTCGCCCTGGTACAAACGACGACTGGATGTGGAACTCGAAGACGAAGTTATTGAAGAAGATCACACTACTAGTCTAGATTTAGAGCGTATTCTCGAAAGTTTGGATCAGAAAACTCGAATGGTGTTATGGTTGTACTGTGTCGAGGGTTACACCCACGAAGAAATAGGTAAGTTAATGAAAAGAAGTACCAGTTACTCAAAAATCATTATTTCAAGATTAACAAAACGGTTAAACAAGACGGAGTCGAACGACGATACTGAAGCCAGTACTTCGACTCTACAAAGCAAGATTACCAATCAATGGAGAGTTTCACTATGTCCATAAATTCTTTTGAAGAGTTTTCCACGCAATTAGGGGAACTCCCCTTGTATACTCCTCCTGTACAGTTGTTGGTCGACGTACAACAAAAAATCTATCATCGTCGAAAGCGACGGCAGCAAATCATGCAGTTAGGTGCTGTCGTAACGATGTTTATGTTTACGATTTGGATTGTCGTCGACCAATCAACACCTTCGAATCCGGAAACGATGCTAGCGGATACTACCGAGTTCGAACTCCAGTTTGAGGAGGAGCAAGTGGAACACGGTATTGTGCAAGAAATTCCCGCCGAAGAATTAGCTGCATCGGCGATCGTGCTCAGTGTAGTTGCAATAGACAACCAACTAGAGCAATTGACCAACCAAGACCAAGATGCTGCTGCCCGACAGCAACTATTGCGGGCTAGAGATGCACTTAAACGCGATTACGTTTCGGTTCGAAATCAAGATCGAATCAGTTTGTTCCAGAAAGTATCAAACGTTTATTAGAAAATCAATTACTAACGAGGAAGTTTCAATGAAAAATTATCAAATAGTGTTGCTTTCGTTTGCAGTGTGCTTGTTAACAGTATTCGTTCAAGGAGACTTGATGGTGAGTCAAGTAACTTCTGTCGAAGAAGACGAAGCATTAGCAGAACAAGCAAAACAACTCAACGAACGAAGTGAGAGTGTTGAGTCAGCGATGGATTCATTAATGTCCGCGCTGGAAATTATGGAAGAATCCCAAGCCGAGGTGCTGCAAGATATGTCCAAAATGCTCGAAGCACTAGATCAACATTTAGGTCCTAGCCTTATTGACCTCTCAAACGAAATCACTACAAACGCGTTTAATATCGTAAATCGTGGAATGATTGGAGTTGAATTTGGCGACGTCACAAACGACGGAATAGTGATCGAAGATGTCTTTGAAGGATTCCCCGCACAAGAATCTGGTGTAGAATCGGGAGACGTTCTCGTTGAACTAGATGGTGTGACCGTGAAAAACTTCGATGACCCAATAAGTTCAGTGGTTGCTCTACTCGGTAACAAAGTCCCTGGTTCAGAAGCAAACCTAACTTTTCTGCGCGATGGAACGAAGATGGAAAAGACGATCGAATTAGTTAGTAGAGCACGGCTACGGGCGTCGGATTGGCGCGCTCCCAGTTTAGACATATACCCCATGCCGACTCCAATTGGAGGTGGTATATCAATAGGCAATTGGCCACCCAGAAGTAATAATGCGTTTGTGATTAGTGCAAATAAAAGCATCGGCATCATGGAGATTGAAGAAGACTTGGGTCATTACTTCGGAGTCGAATACGGCGTTCTCATTCTCACAATCCCCGAAGTCGATGATTTCATCTCATACGATCCTCAGTTAGAAGTTGGAGATGTGATCCTAGAAATCGATGGCAAATCCATACGCTCTGCTTCGCATGTTTACAAGCATACAAAGGACTTGATTGGCGAATTCGAGGTAGTAGTAAAACGCAAGAAAAGAGAGAAGACCTTAACTGTTGACGCTGAAGAGTTACGCTTCAGACCCGTTCTTGGAATCAATTAACTAACAGATCTCAACAGTAAAGAATTGAAAATAGAGGATATTATGAAACGAAGACAATTTAAGTGGAAGTCGATTACGTGCCTGTGTTTGTTGGGCGCACTGTCGGTGCAATTGTTGGCAAAAGATGACGACAACGAAGCACGCGAAAACTCACAAGCAGAGGTACTGAACGGGGTCGATGTGACGACCACTGAAATAGAAAATGCGGCCCGAGTTTTATCCGAATTAGAAGCCGAAGCAATGGCAGATTTTGTTAACCAAGCGCTGGGCCTCACTATTGATCAGATGGGATTCATTCTTGATCCGGAACGAATCACACCAGCTATTCACTACTTGTTTGATTCGGTAGCGCCATTATTTGATAGGGTAGTCCTCAACCTTGGGGTTGAGTTTGAATATGTTGATCTGCAACTTAAAGTAAAAACATTACACGATGATAGCCCTTTCAAAGACAGTGATCTACGAGAAGGTGATGTAATTGTTAGTATAAACGGTAGCCTAGTCCCTACACAACAAGACGATTTTGCGCGGTTTTCGTTTCCCGAATTAGTATTTGAGCAAATTTCCATGGGAACAGAGCCGCTTGTACTGGAAGTATCTCGCAGCGATGAAACCCTGGAACTAGAAGTACCGACAAACCAAGAAACCTGGCAGGACTATTACATTTCGAGTTATCTAACGCGAACACCGAGCGACCACAATTTAACCCTCAATCGTTTTTTTGCAAGAGAGGTTGAACAGTCGCGTTTAGTACTGATGGAAATCGAGAGTGATCTCGGACAGTATTTCGATGTTGAGTTCGGCGTACTTGTCCTCCAAGCACCGGAACGCTCTTTATTGAAACCCGGCGATATTTTATTAGAAGTAGGAGACCAAAAAATTCGCGCCATCTCCCATATCCGAAAATCGCTACGAAATCAGAGTGAACAAGTCGAAGCGCGTGTAAAGCGAAGATCGAAAAACATACAAATTCAAGCAGACTTAACCGGAATGATCATTCGGGAAATTGAGGAAAAATAAGCAAATCTCCAACTATGAATCGAGTTTTTGCATGATTCCGTACCACTGTTCTTCAAGTTGTTCGATCTCCCTCGTTGTTTGATCAAACTCTGCTAGCCACCGATTGAGTTCTTCGCGATCAGCAGATTGAACTGTCGTTTTGTCAGTGAATTTTGCCTGTAATTTGAATTTGGTCTGTGTCAACACCTCAATCTGTTGTTCAATGACGACAAGCTCTTTACGGGAGGAAGCGTCTCGATTCCGTTGGTCAGCCCGTTCTTTCCTCCGCGATTTTTGCGAATCCATGCGATTTGGTTTAACGTCTGAAGGAGATCGAACGAGGTCTTTCTCGTAATCCTCTAGATCCCCTTCATAATCCGACACTTTTTTATCACGTATCAACCAAAAGTCATTCACACATTCAGTTAACAAATGTCGGTCGTGAGCGACGATAACTACCGCCCCACCAAAATCGTTCAGCGCGTTGGCTAAAGCATCACGCATTTCAATATCCAAGTGATTGGTTGGTTCATCAAGAACCAAAATTGCATTGTCATTCAGAGAAATCGTCGCGAGTACCAGTCGCGCGCGTTCGCCACCACTCAATTGTTCAATTGGTCTAAAGATGTCGTCCCCGCGGAATCCCCATGCCCCCAACAGGTTGCGAGATTCCTGCTTGGAAAGCTCCGACGCATCTTGCAAATGTTGCAGCGAACTCTGAGCTAAGTTCAGTTGCTCAATTTGATGTTGGGCAAAGTAGCCCACCGTTGAATGTTTACTTAAGGAAGGTGTGTTTAATTCAAAATTGCTAGAATCTAACATTGAGTTATTCTA
>JAPPMF010000009.1:0-533078 GCA_028819195.1 Gammaproteobacteria bacterium
TGTTGGTTGTCGTTTCATATTAGGTGTTCTCCTATATGGTTAAGTTATTCTTAAGTACACAAGATTGGCTTGAGCGATTTAAATTCTCAAGCACCGTCGTATGTACTCGTAAATAATGGTCAACTGTGGTAGCAAATGCTACTTTACAGTTGTCAGTTTCACAACGAAGGCTCACGAATGAACTCCTCGTCGAGACGAAGTCCGCGTCCTTGAATAGAAGAATTTTGCAATTCCCCCTTGTTCAAATACGTGAACGCCAATTCTCAATTTTTTCAACGACTGTCGGAATAATTTCTTCCAGTCGCTGTCTATCACAAACACTGTAAGGATGGAGTGAAACCAATCTCGAGTGAATGCTCTAGCCAGATATTTTACTTTATCGGCTGTTGCATCTACTTGAAATTTTCTCATAAATTGTTGAATTTTCGAGTCCATTCGAGTGGTTTGCATCCAAATTGCAATGCTCATAGGTGAGTATTGTAACCAAAATCCAGTCAATATGTCAACATTTTTTGAATTTTTTTCAAAATATTTCATTATTTTTGTGAATTCACGTGTCTTTTGGCAACTTGTTAATCGGGTTTTCTTGGAATCTATCGTAATTTCTAAGCCTTTTGATTATTACTTAATTTCGCGAATTTAGTAGCTGTTCATCGAGGTAGTATAGGTAATTTTTCAGTGAATATTGTATTGATATAGGGGTGAAAAAGTCAGTTTGTGTCAAAATATTTCAAAGTGTCACGCTCTACAGTTGCTTGTGTCGCGACCTTCGAATCTCAACCAAAACCAGTTTTTGCATCAATACTCGTTGTGTACAAACGTTTTAAGTCTAACATAAACCGTGCCCTAAGAATTTTAGTGGCAGCTAGACTGCCTAAAATGAACAGAGCAAGCCGTACCATCTAAGCAGTTCCAAATAATACCGGGCACCTAAGTCCTGATCATCGACACCTAAAAAGGCATAATCTCATGCGCATCAACCAGCATCAAGAGCAAATCAGGATTACGGAAATCTCCCGCATTGTCGGCTTGTTCATACTCCTTATCTTTTCGTTAATCGGACAGTCGTTCGCACAGGAAGACACGGAAGACACCATTGAAGAAATAGTCGTGACTGGTTCGCGAATTGCTCGAGATTCTAATCTGACTGGTGCACTACCTGTTCGCTCCGTTGACTCTACGGATATCGCTGCATCTGGCGAGTTTTCTGTATCTGATACGGTCAATGACATTCCCGCGCTGCTATCGTCTATTACTGCAGAACAATCTGTTGATCGAGCCGGCAGGGATGGTTCGAACCGCTTGAATCTTCGAGGTCTGGGACAGAGCCGTACTCTAGTGCTTGTCAATGGCAAGCGCCATGTAGGTGGATTGCAGGGATCATCGTCGGTCGATATCGGTTCCGTCCCGCAAATTCTCATCGACCGCGTCGAAGTACTCACGGGAGGTGCATCGGCAGTTTACGGGGCTGATGCGGTTACCGGGGTGGTCAACTTTATTTTGAAGGAAAGATTTGACGGTCTGGAATTTGATGTTCGAACCGGCCGATCTGAATACGGCGACGCGGGACAGAATTCGGTGTCGATTGTTTACGGGAAAAATCTAACGGATGGGCGAAGCAATATCACGGTTGTCGTGGATCAAAGACGGGACCATGGTCTCAAGGTACACGAGCGGTCTGATGGATTAGCGGTGGGTTCAGCCCTTGATTGGACTAATCCTGCTCTACGCTTTCAGCGGGGAGACATTGGATCAGCCACTCCTAACTTTGCCCGCTACTACAACTATGAGAATACGGGACTCTTCCACTATGGATTACTTATTCCTAGTGCGGAAACGTTCATCGCGAATTACCTTGAGGAGTTCGGTGAGGTTCCAAATCTGACTAGGGCTGAATTAGCGTTGATTGAGCGGGCTGACCAAGCACCAAGCAGAGCGGCGCTACCGTTCGCCAACTTCACAATTACATCCGGCTACGGCTACATAATTCCTGGCAACCCATTTACCGGAGCAGGGTTCGACCCAGAAACGCCAATTGATCTTGACGGCAATGGAGTTCCTGACTGTCTGGATTCGTTCACGGGTTACAACTCTGTGTTCGGTGCGGCGTCTTATGGTATAGTCGGTGGGTGCTGGAACGTCGAGGCCGATGGTAGTTATCGGCCGATCCGCGACGGTATTATTGCCAGCAATTTCAATGGATTCGGTGGTGATTCGTTTAACGCTTTGCAACAACCTGACGGCGATATTCTTTTGCCTGACGAAAAGTTTACTTTCGCGCTGTTGGGATACCATGAATTATCAACCGACGCGAGCTTGTTTGGTGAGGTTAAACACGTCATACAAGAAAACGTCGCTGAAACCCGTCCCTCTTCGTTTTGGGATCTCTTATTTGGCGCCCCTGATAATCCTTTTCTACCTGAATTTATAAGGGGTGTTGCCAACGAAACCGGAGGTGTTGCCATTACGATCGATCCACTGTTATTTGAATCTTATCGAGTTACTCGAAGGGAGACTTCACAAATCGTTGCTGGGTTAGAAGGGAAGTTGAACTCTAGCTGGGCTTACGAGGTCAGTACGGCAATTGGACGATACAACGAAGTGGTAACTTCAGCGGGTCAAGTCATCATCGATCGCTTTTTCGCCGCGATCGATGCGGTAACCGACCCAACAACGGGCTTACCTGTCTGTCGATCTGAGCTGGATCCTTCAGTTCCCGCGATGAACACACCATTCCAGATTCCCCAATGGACTGCAGGATATTTCTCCTATACACCCGGAAGTGGTACCTGTATACCTCTCAATATTTGGTCGGGGCTCCGCGATGTGGACTCTAAAGCCATAGACTGGGTCACGACTTCGAGAGTAGACGAATTAACCATTGAACAAATCGTGTTCTCTGCGATTGTCATTGGGGACAGCTCCGGCCGAGTTGAATTGCCCGGAGGTCCAATGGAATTTGCATCTGGAGTCGAGTATCGTCGCGAATCCTCTTCTGCCCGTTTTGATGATTGGCAGCGAGGCGTGCTCCCGAGTGGATCTCCATTCCCCGCTGGTACTCTGATAAGTGAAGTATCAAACAACGGATCTCTGGTCTTTGATCCGTCGATTGTCGTCCGGAACGAACAAGGTAAATACAAAGTCACCGACGCGTTCTTGGAGTTGTCGTTACCTATTGCTAAATTTCAACCATGGTTCAAAGAACTTACGTTGGACGTGGCAACACGTTGGTCCAATTATTCCACGATTGGTGAAACAGATACGTGGAAAGCCAATCTGGTATGGTCTCCCCACCGGGACGTTACTCTTCGGGGTGGAATATCACAAGCTGTCCGGGCCCCCAATATTACCGAATTATTCGGTCCCGAAACCGGCGCTACCGCCCGTCCAGCCGATCCATGCGATGTGAATCAAATCAACGCGATCGCACAAGATAATTCAGAACTTGCACAGAATTATCGAAACAACTGTGCGGAAGACTTTGCCAGTTTCGGTCTGAACCCTTTCGACAAAGATGGCAACTATATCTTTGTGGACCCACTATCCGCCCGTTTTTCCGGCGTGTCCAGCGGAAATCCCAACTTATCTGAAGAGACAGCGGATACATTCACCTACGGAATTGTGATTCAGCCCTCGTTCCTACCCAGTTTCAGCCTCACAGTAGACTATTGGGATATCAGAATCACAGAAGCCATTCAATCGGTAACCGCTCAGGACATCGTGAACGGCTGTTACCGCGGAGAGTCTCTCAACGCCGACTTTTGTATGTTGTTTACTCGAAATACATCTCCTACTTCAGCGCAATTCGGCGGCTTTAATTTCATCCGTTTTACCGACATTAACTTTGCAAAGCTTGAGACTGACGGCGTCGACGTAACTGTTGAATACGAATTTCGTTATGGTGTACACAATTTCGCCGTTTCTGTAAACGCGACCAACGTACTGTCATTGAACAATTTCACTAATCCTTCCAACCTTGGTGAGGTTGACGTCGAGCTAGGTGAGATTCTGCGACCAGAATTAGCCGGAAACATATTCCTTCATTGGGCTTGGGGAAACCTGAGTGTCGGTTGGCAATCTCAGTACTTGGGAGACATGCTCCTAGGCACCCCCAGAATCGAGATCGATACGGCATATACGTTGTTCGGAGACTCGGTGTTTCTAAGTGGAATCTGGATCCACGATCTAAATGCGCGATACGTCGTTGGAGACCGCCTGTCGATCTCCGGGGGCATCAACAACATGACACACACTGACCCATTCATATCCGAACATGCGTTTCCAGCAACTCCTCGTGGACGGATGATCTTCCTGGGAGCTTCGTACCGACGGTAGATCCGCTATCAAATTTCCGGGATTTGCTAGCACGAACATGGTCAGGTGGCAAGTTTTTAGATGATTACAGATAGAGGTGGTATCTCGGCTGAACGGTTATTGAACTTGATGCGAATATCGACGATTTAGGTCGGATAACGCCTCCCAAAAAGTTATGTGAAAAGGTACCGAAGGTACATACCGCAGTTGCGAATCTCACACTTTCTTTGGGTACTTTTCATGGAGTCTCGAACTTGAAACTGCCAAACGAACTCTACCTAGATTGCCGTAGCAACAACCTACATCCATCGCCTCCACGTGATTCTTCTCAGCTGTACGTTGATTGTTCATTGGTATTTTGATTGGAATCCAGCTCCTGAGCTCCTAAGTCATTTTTGATATGTCGACAAATCGCTTCCTAAAGAGTTCACGTTTAAGCCAAAGGAATTCGTTTGCGAATGGTAATCTCCCTATTCTCATAGCCGGGGTGGCGCCCAATCATCGTCTTCGTCTCCATCTTCGTTATCTTCTTGCAAAAACCTCCACAGGGTTTGTTCGTCCGAAGCTCTTTGCAGGATTTTGTTCAAGTCAGGTAGCAATTCCTCATAACGATCAGTGACTTCAATCCCTATCGAACGTAAAAACTGAATAAACACCCTTGTACCCTGCCTAGATGTAATGTCGTGTTGTTCAGATTCTTCGATTTGAAAAAAAGAGTGTACTCCTGAACCACTAGGAAATTCGAGGTCACGGTGCATAACCATCGGCAGCCCATGAGTCTCACAATAATCGATGACAACTTTACTATCGATAAAAGGGACGGCTCTTGACACATTCAACAACTTCGCCTTAAATCGAAAGGCGGGACGGATGTGAGCAAGCTTAAGAAATTTTAAATATTTGCTGATTGCAGCGACGGTATTTGCCCAAACAAAATTTAGATTCACAATTCTTGAAGACTTATGATTCTGTTCTTCAAGAATGTGGCAGTAATAACCTTTATGCACATATCCTTCTCCATCTATCGAGAGGCCATTATCGAAATCATCCACTTCCAGTATGTCTAGCGGAACATTCAATTCACATCTTAAATCCTGAAATACTTGAAAAGTCAATCCATAGTGAACTGGTTGTCCGCAACTGAACTGTCGACACAGATAACCTTCTTGATACGTATGAACGGTATCAAATTTGATTCTTAATTCATCGGTTGACGAACCATTCAGAATTTCTTTTACCTCGGTTCGATCGGCTTTGACCCAAGTTTCTGGGATTGGCATCCATGGATCGACCAAAAACAACAATCGGAAATAGGGGATATCTTTTTCGTTAGGAGTAAATTCAGGATCATTCGCAACCCACTGATGTACACTTTCACGTATTTCCTCTCCTCTTTGCCACAATAAATCCAATTGGAATCGATTGGTCTGTGGCACCGGTTCAGAGTGATCCGAAGTACGTTGGTAAATCACGCCATCATGGAGTTGGATGTGAGGGGTCCGGTTGCTGTAAGGTACCTGAACTGCTATGATTGAAGAATCTTCCTTTAGGTTGATCTCATTACATGGACCGTCCAATACGCGAATGTAGAAAGAAGGTGTGGGATTGATATGTTGGCTTACTGCTTGTGCAATCTGTTGTTTATTGATGTGAATTTTGGTTTTGGGTATCCCTGGAAACTTGTTAGATTCGCAAGCCTTGCCCGGTTCTTCTACACCGAAGAACAACCACCCACCATCGGTATTCGCAAACGAAGCAACAGATTTCGCTATTTTTTCAGCCTTGATCATCTCTCTTTTGTATTCAATGGACCATCCTTCCAGTAAATTCTTCAAGACGGATAAGTCTTTCGTAACAAGTTGACCGATGGGTTTGCTAAATGGTGAATACATGTCAGATGATTCCTATGTAGGTGTTACGTGTTTCGGTTGGTTTTGATGTGATATGAATAAACCGTGAACTGATGCAAAATCAAATGTTTTTAAGCATTAGTTAGTAAAATAAATCTCATACAAAATGTTTGAGTATTGACGATTGTAGGAGAAACCACAAATGCACATTGATGAATTGTTACTTTTGAACGGTACCCACATCCTGATTGATAAGCCAGAACACCTTGAGATATACGAGGGAGAGCCAAATACAAAAGATCCCTACGATCAGTGGTATGAAAATCCCGATAAAAACGCAAAACTGCGATCTGGTTACATTCCTTTAATCCAAAGGTACTCAGGGTGTTTAGCACACACATATGAATCCAATGTAAATAGCTTTGGCGCAGTTGGTCCGGATAGTCGATTTCGGTACGGTCTAGAAAAACCGCGAGCCTCGCAGACTTAAAGAACAGATCTTAAAGGTAGAGAGTACAACGATCTCTCAAAAAAATCTTTTACTTCATGACTCGTACAACGAGTCCAGGTCTGCGAGCGTTTTCTAGGACAGTCAAAGTGACTATGTTTTGAGTTTGGAATGCGGCATACGGTAGTGACCTTAGCTGACCGATATAGGCAATGATCAGTATGAGGCACACGCATAACCGGGATGAAATTGTGGCGATGAATATAAGACAACAGGGCTTGAGAACGTTATGGAAGCGGTTTAAGTCTTCAAATTACGTGGGAGGCTCGACTATTGACAATGAGTTCATCGGTCAGCTTCTAGACAACGACGCGGTATTGTCAATAAGCTTCAACCACGCTGTAACGTCCCATGAAGTACTATCGGCTTAAGCCATGAGTATTACGACACATCGATTTTCTGGTCAACACCGAAAAAGAGCAAAGCCCCACGGATCATCAAATTCATGCGTGCTAACAAAGTCAGACGGCTCGTGTCTAATCCCAAATTGAACACGTAAATTTGCACGCATGCTATCATGAATCCTTACAAATCTGTCTGCTAAGGTATTTCGATCCCATTCGTTACCCTTTTTAGAACGAATCTTGTCCGTGTAATACAAGACATAACCGGCGGCGTCTCTCCCATGAGCAGTCTTTCGAAAATCTTGTACCTTTATCACGTCTCGTAACACAGGCGCTTTGCTCCAGCCTATCTTTATTTCAATAACAGCTTTAACTTTTGCAGTAGTCTTACTCCAAACAATCAAATCAAACCTCTGTCGCAGACTCTCCGGATTGGGTGGTCTACCTCGAGGTCTCACTGCATTTCGCAGTCTTTTTCGTGACAAATCAACATTCAGCCGATAATCTGAGGCAAGTTCGCGGGCGATGAAATTTTGTAGGAAAGACTCGTGTGAGTACCACACATACCAACCACCTGTCATGTCAATGTGGAACCTCTGAGCATTAAGTGCAGTGGTTAGTATGGAATATTCAAATTTGTTTGGTTGTGGCATAAACATCTCCTAGGTAAATTTCCAAACAGGCCAAGGATTGGGTCAAGCATAAATTTGACTCAAATCAGTTGTTCGCGAAACTAAAAAGTGCAATGTCTCGTGGAATAAACCACTGGTAAATTTTATTAGACAGAAAAGAAGCAACTTTGTCCCTTACATTGAGTTCGTCGATATCGAATTTTTGAACTTTTACGAAACCCATAGAGATATCGGGGTATGACTAAGATCACAACTTATAGTCCATGACGATGTGTGACCAGTCTCCCAAAAACTTTTTGATCTATCTCTTGTATACATCATCTTTAGGTTATCACGACTCGTCGTCTGCATGAGTTTAGGCGTTGTATTGTTCTGTTTGATGTCACAAAGTTTCAGCTTTTCTTTTTGCAACTCGAATTGCGAGTGTACAAAATCTAGCAGAACAACAGTCAACTCACCAAAAATTCACTGATCTCAAAGCACCTTGACATTACGTAGTGAAAAATTCTTTTGTTCTCTCCCCTTGAAAAACAACAATTCGTCCTTATTTCTACTGTTTGGTGTATGATTAGGTTCATACACCTAATACAAACTAGTGAATATTGAACTGAACGCGCCACGGTTCCGGAAATTTAAGAATTACTAGGAGAAAACAATGATCGAAGAAGATACACTAAACATCAAAGGACTGAGTTCAGATGATTTAATTTCTCTCAACCAAGAAATTGAGAACAAATTAGTCAGAATTCTCAACGACTGGAAAAAAATACAAAAAGAGTTAATCCGAATACTGAATTATGGCGAAAAGTTCTTTAATCCGTTCCACAATGGTGAATTTGCGATACCGCAATTAGGTACAGAACCTTTAGAAGAAAAGTTCCTCGAACTATGTAGCCAGTATAGAACTCTTTTTTCCAAGAGACGCAAAATTTTGAGTCAGCTGGAACAAAAGGGTATCCCCGAACCAGAACATCATCTTTCATGGATTAAGTACATAGAAAGGAGGAAATCCCAATGATCGACAAATTTACTGTTTCTAGAGTAGTTGACGGAGATACTTTCGATGTAATTCCTAAGTGGAAGTGGGACGGTCGGAGTGGAAATCGAGTACGGATACGGAATTTTAACGCAGCGGAACTTGACGCTACGGGAGAAAAAGGTAAACGAGCGCTCCATCAAAAGCAAGTACTGACTGCTCTTATCCTTAACAAAAAAGTAGAGCTACGCTATGTACAACGCATAGACCAATTTGACCGGTTAGTGTGTAGCGTGTATTGCAATGGTAAGAATCTGGAGTATGTTTTGACCAGCAAAGAGCATGACTATGATGAGATAAGAACGGCATTTCGAAGCGCACTGAAACACAAGAACTGATTGAATTCTAGGTAAACTTGGATGTGCGAATGATAGATGTGAGAAGTTTACCATGAGACAAATTCAAGACTTAACACTCAACAAGAAACGGGAACGCCAACTCGTAAGCATGAAGTTGCGCGAACGAAAACGAAAATTTTGTGAAAACTTCAAAGTGCTAACTACACCTAATGAAGCCCTCGGCCTCCGAGCCACTGGTATTCCCAATAGTTATGAATTTTCTGTCGACGACTTATTCAAAAATTCCGATATAGATCCAGAAATTGCTATTCCAAATCTAGACATTAGGAGAGAGGAAGGACGGTGTAAACCAGCGTTTAACACATTAACCGGGCAATTGCATAATTCGTTCCGTCGCATATTGAACGGAGCGAGAATTGATAATATTTGTGTTGAGACCACTCGGTACTTCGGCTATGGTGAAGTGTATCGTGATGGTCTAGTGGAACTTGCCGCGTTGGATGCAGCTTCCATGTATGAAACACCTTTATTCGACCCCGATTGGGCGACTGGTCTACTGGCTCACCTATTGATGTGGATCGATCGGGTTAGAAAAAAGATTTCCCATCCAAATTTAAAGTATACGATCCAAGTTGAACTCTGCGTCCGTGGAATCGAGGTGTTTCTTTGTAAGAAACAAGACCCAGGATTGAGCCAAGAGATACCCTTAACCAGTTATGTTTTTCGCGAATACTCATTTAACGATACCGAACACGAAGTACGAGACTTATTGGAGCACTTTCAAGGTGATCTGTTTAAGTTAGTGGGACAACACTGCCCTGAAAGATATGAAATATCGTCTGTTTCTGAGATACAACCTAAGAAACTTAGCTAAGTTGAAATGATCTTAACTTACCGGACAACGAATGACTTATTCTTACGCCTGTAAGAATGTGGTGAGCTCACAAGGTTGTCCCAATTTCCGTGAGTGCACCTAATTTCGATTCATTTGAACAAGTTTCAACTTTAACCTTCAATTTCGTACGCGCTTGCTCAAATTCTGCCAGCAACTGAAAACCTAACACTAACTGCTTCCGTTCAAAGCTATAAGAACCTTCGATAAACTCAATGATTTTCATTCTCGCCTCGGCGCGGGTCGCAAAGCGCCGGCGGAGTTGATGCTGAATCAACTCCTTTTCCTACGCCTCACCGTCATCGAATTATCAAAACGATTCCACACCGCCCCATCGATTGCACGATGTTCGTCGCATAACAAACTCAAAGAAATTGGTCGAAATGTATTGCAAACCCCGATCTGATTGATCAAGTACACCAACACGTACATGGTGTTTGGCAATCGCCGTCCGCTGGACCTTTACCATGAGCTCTAAACACTTTCCGGACGCTCATAGATCAACCCTCAATGTGCGGCGGAAGACATCTCTTTAATGATCGACAGGTACAAAGTACCGTCCAATGTGGGAATACATATACAGCATCGGCAACCCAGATCTGATTCGGACTGTTGGCCTGAAACTTCTACCTGACAAGAAAGAACCTCAACTACCGCCGAACCGCCATTCGCCGCGTCTAATTAACTCGGTATCGTAGGGACCTACAGTTCAAATTCTCGCGCTAGCGACGTGACACCCCGGCCCGATTAAGCCAACTTGACAACTTGCCCGCGACATTCGGTCTGAAAGTGTTCTTAGACAAAAATGGGTTCCTCCTATGTTGAAGAAAAGATTTTTTTTCTACAAACTCGCACCTATACCAAAGTTAGTAGACTGAAGAGTGTTTGTACTAAATGTGCCCATTCATACGCTTTTTTTAATCTTGGTCTTGAATTTTCAGATGAAGACCATATATTCCTAACTAACCGTAACCCAACCGCTAGAACACGCGGATTTGATCCAACCATTCTTAGGTTCAGACTGAGTCCAAGATTTAATCGTTATACAATCAAAAAAAATATGTTTGTACTATACAAAATTAGAACTCAAGGAAATCAACACCCATATCTTGATCCTCCACTAGATTGGTGTAAGAACGAGAACGAAGTCGATGTATGTTTCTTCGAGAATTAAAAAGTCTAAGACTTCCGATGATTACATTGAAGCGCATGATTCACAAGATTTTTCACAGAAAACTGCTGAATATCGACCAAAATCCAATAACTAGAAAAATGAGGAGAAAAGTATGACTTTAACAGCTAAGAGTTTCAGAGTTCAGAACTACAGGAACATAGTCGATAGCGGGTGGATTGAATTAGAAAGAGTGTCCGCGTTTGTTGGTCGTAATGAGTCTGGAAAGTCCGCACTGCTCAAGGCTCTTCACAAGTTTAATCCAGCTACAAAGGAACCCTACGACGCCGTGGATGAGTTCCCACGTGATCGATACGTGTCCGACTATACGGACGGTAAAGATTGGCCAGTTTGTAGCGTAAAATTTGAACTCGATCAAGAGTTTCGAGACAAACTTTTTGAAGAATTAGCAATAGATAATGTTCCGACAAATCTCATACTCACACGTTACTACGATAATTCGCTTCGCTATCGTCTCAACGTCAACGACCAGCAAGACTCTGAAGCAATCGACAACATCTCGAACTACACAGAGTTAACTACTTCAAAGTCGTTAATCATTAAAACACTAGAAGCACTGACGTCAGAGATACAGACACTAATCGACGAGGGCACAGATGATGACAACGAAGCGAAGTCTGTTTGGACCGAAATTCGGGACTTTGTAGCACAGGCGGAATACGAATTCAAAAATTCAAGTACTTGGTATTCCGAAAATGCTATTAAGCTTCTTGAAAACTTTCAAGAAAAACTAAATACCCACGATTCACAGGAAATTCCCAAATCTGTTAAACAGGATTTACAACACCTCGATTCTTACGCGAAAGACCTTGAGATCTTACACCGAGTCTTAAATGAGTTGCCTGTTTTTATCTACTTCGAGAATTACGGTATTCTTGAAAGTGAAATTTACTTTCCTCAGTTCTTGCATGAATTTCAATCAAACCGCGATCGAGCACGTGTCCGAACCGTTAATGCCTTGTTTGAACATGTAAAACTTTCACCAACAGATATTGCGGAGCTTGGGCGAGAAGACGCACAAGAACATGACATTCAAGAGGAGGCAATCAAGCTAGACTTAGAACGTAAACGAGAACGAAGCATTAAATTAAGCTCAGCATCAAACGTTATCACAGAGAAATTCAGCAAGTGGTACGGTCAAAGAAGACACAAGATTCGATACGATGTCGATGGTCAGTATTTTCGAATTTGGATTAGTGACGATCGACGACCAAATGTTGAGATTGAACTAGAGAATAGGAGTAAAGGGTTTCAATGGTTCTTCTCGTTTTATCTGATTTTCCTAGTAGAATCCCAGCAAGGACATAAGAACGCGATTCTGCTTCTTGATGAACCAGGTTTAAACCTACACCCGACCGCTCAACAGGACCTTATCTCGTTTTTCGACGAGTTAAGTAAGGAAAACCAGTTGCTTTACACAACACATTCGCCATTTCTGATTGATGGCGAACAAATACACCGTGTCCGGCCAGTCACTGAAGATGAAGCTGGACATTCACAGATTTCTCAGAATGGATGGCCTGCTGACCGAGATACGATATTTCCGCTACAAGCCGCAGCTGGTTACGCGATGCTAAAAGGACTTTTCCAACGAAAAAAGAATTTGTTAGTAGAGGGGTTCACAGATTACATGTATCTTCATGCTCTTAATCTACACTGTGCAGCATTGGGGCACGCAAGTCTGCCGGAAGACGTCTTCATCACACCATGTGGTGGTACCAAACACGTAGGGCACATCGCAGCCCTGTTTCTCGGCCAAAAAGTTCGCCCATTAATTTTGTTAGACGGCGATGAAGCTGGACGAGTTCGTAGGAATGCATTAACTAAAGAGCTGTACTCTTGCTACCAAGATTCTGTGATTCTGTTAGACGATGTTCTCGGACAGCAATATCGTGAAATCGAAGATGTCATTGGTCTTGACATAATTCTTCAGAAACTTAATGAATATATTTCCGCAGAGCTTACAATCGAATCACAGGACAATCCAGAGGAAAGTGTAGTGCCTCGAATTAAGCGGGCTGCAAAAGAAAAAAACATCGATCTACCAGAGGGGTGGAAGAACGAAATTGCCCGTAGGATTGCTACTGAATGGTCAACTTCAAATCCAAAGGAACAAAGCCAGGAGATTCTCAAACTAGCTGAACTGTTGTTTGAGAACATCTCTAGCAGCTTCACAAAGAACGTTGACTAAGCGCTGCAGTACCCAACATACCATCAATCGTATTTCTTCCCACGGAATTATTTCAAGTCTTTTTCCAAGAAAAGCGCACTCTGGTATCGTTCGTGAAGAGCATTGAAACAATGTGATCAGAAATTCTTAATGTCGCTCAATATGTGAATTATGAAGTTACATAGTCGATTGTCAGCAAGGAGTTCACGTCTTAATTACCTAGTCTAAGCAGTTTTTCGCCAAGTTTTACCCGTTTTAGCGAAATTTTGTTCGAAAATAGTAGGAAATTAGCATAGGACTACAGGATAATGCTTCACCTTTCGGTGCAATTGTTGAATGGTACCTGTGAGTTGATAACAATATCAGTTATCGGAGATGGGAAAACCTTCGGTATTTTCGCTAAGAGATTGTATAACCGCACCCAAGTCTTTGTGTTGAACACCTTGAGACTAACATTTTTTTGTCAAAAAAATATGGTGCCATAGATTCAACCACTGACGAAAAAACAATGTCACTAATCGAGAATCGCATCATTGAATTGCATTTGTAGACACTTTTCAACCAGCATTTGAACCCAAGCACTCATATATCGATGATCACAACTACAGTTCTTGCAATTCAAGCGGATTAATTCAACAGTCAACTCGGTGATTGCAACTACAGTTCCTTAAATAGTGTGAGAAGTCTGCAAAATATTTCAGTGGAACTGTAGAACAAACTAGTGTCGGGCATCCGCAAAATTGATCTTTCACAAATAACTTTGACTTGAAATTTCACACAGTACCCCCATATAGAAACGTATATACGCTCGAACCATCAAATTCTAACAATCTTTGGATCACGAAATGACCGCAGAAGTAGCAATCGCAAACAAAACCGCAGTCGCGTTAGCCGCAGATAGTGCCGTCTCCATAGGTCCAACAGCTGATAAAATCTACACTTCTGCGTTGAAAATTTTTCAATTGGTAGAAGGCGCACCTGTCGGAATCATGGTTAGTGGTGACGCTGAATTTTTGGGCATACCTTGGGAAACCATCATTAAAGCTTACCGGGAAAAGAGAGGAAGGGGGCACCTAGCGAAATTGATTGACTATCGGGATGACTTCCTCGAGTTTGTCGAAACGCATGAAAAGTTATTTCCCACCGAGCTTCAAGACAGATATGTCGACAAATTAATCGAGTCTTATTTCAGGTACGTTTTAAAGCTGATAAAGGATGAAACGGATAAATTGGTTAAACGTGGCGATCAAATTACAACCGACGAGACGACAAATCTTATCCAAGATGTAGTTTTCAAAGAACAAAACCGCGTAGCACAAGCAAACAGATTAGATGCTTTCAATGAAGAGGTTATTAGGCGTATACGAAGATCTTTCGTGCGTCGAGTTAACCGAATAAAAGAGGAGGTCTTCTTGGGATTACCGCTCTCTGACAGAACCTCTCGTATGCTTACAAACTTGACGTTTGACTTGCTGTCCAGAAGTGAAATGGGTGCTATGCATTCCGGTTTGGCATTTGCAGGTTTTGGAGATGACGAATACCTACCACGTATATACTCGGTCGCGCTAGAAATCATGTTTAACAATCGTATACGGTGGCATGAAGAAGACCGGTATGAAGTCAACGAAGAACAAGAAGACATTGCTGCAATAATACCATTTGCACAAGCCGATATGGTCGACGCATTCATGCAAGGAATTCATCCCCAAATAGATCAAAACAGATTTATCACTGTTAAAACTGTACTAGAAACTTTTGTTGATCGTATCGCTGCGATAACCGAACAAGAACACTTACAGCTAGGGATTCAACTGAGAGCAAACTTCGCGGAGTGTGTACAATCTATTTTGAGTGATATAAAGACGGACTGGCAACTTCAATCGGAAGAACATGCGACACCGGTTATTTTGAATGTTTCAGTACTACCAAAAGATGAGCTGGGTGCAATGGCTGAATCCCTTGCAAATTTAACAAAGTTTCGTTTACGCGTTAGCCTGGAACGAGAAACTGTTTCTGGTCCAATCGATGTAGCCATAATTTCAAAAGGAGACGGTTTTGTTTGGCTGAAACGGAAACATTACTTTCAAGCAGAACTTAATCCAAGAGTTGTTTCAGAATACGATCGGAGAATCTAAATGGCTAAGTGCAGACCCAAATCCGAGCCAATACGTTTTTATTCAGGATTACAGATGATTAGACACTACATTCCTGACTACGGTAAAGACCAAGAAGTGCTCACGGTAGAGGAAGAAGCTAAACGTACAGCAGCTCGAATCATGAGCAAAATCAAATTTACTTTAGAACAACCTTTTGGGTCAGAACCCACGATTACGGCAACAGTCGAAAAAGACAACCCGTCCTCTAGCAAAATTGAATCTGCGATCAACGAAAGCAGTAATCGTTAAGAAACTTCAGCAAATCGGAAACTGACATATGAACTTCACCACCAACAAACAAGTGTCACTTTTGGATCAAAAAGTGACTAGCAATGTGTTCCCAAAAACCGACGCAGACCCAACGTACAAGCGTTCACTTAAGAGTTGAAATTGATCTTTCTCTGACTCGAAAAGATTGGATGCATGTACCAGAACAATTTAGACAACGGATCTGCACACGAGTTAGGTGACAATCATTAAGATAATCCATCGGACGACTTCTAGATGATTGAACCTAAACGAAGACTAACTCAGACACAATTCAGTGTTGAGTTTTTACGTAATTTCAGTCTGTATGACAGCAAGACTAGTCCGCAGGCAACATTTTCCACGTCTTTCCGATACCCTTTTATAAGATTATCTGGTGTAAATATCCAATACTGGGCATTGCTAAAGAACAATAAATCGAATGGAGCTGACTCTGTCCAGTACACTTCTTCTGTATAACCGCAGACTGCTGCCGCACCGGTCTTTATCAGAAACGAATTCAAAAGTGAATCGGAAACGTTCATCAAGCAGCAAGAACCAAAATACACTATGCGATTTTTGCATCCGTTCTTCAAACGTTCCCCTAAATCTTCAAGAGACAAATCAGCACCCCATAGCGAAATGGAAGGTGGATCATCTGTACCATGTGCGGCAAAGTAAAGAATGGGATATGTGTTAAATTCTGCTTTGGCATACCGCTCTAAATGGAACGAAACTTCTTCCTTCGTAGCAATAGTCGCGTAAAAGTATGGGACCCGTAAATCAGATTGACGATTTAGCATTTCAAGAATCGGTTTAACGGAAGATTTGTCTTTGGCACTATCCCATCCAGAAGTTTCGAGACAATATATACCTTTTGATTGATAATTTTTACGAGCCGCCACGATTACTCAACTCCTCATCTGTCTAACATAGAGAGCGATACATTGTAATGCTAGCGTCTCCTGTCAAAATGATGTACGAACCGGGTAATCTGTTAGCCTAAGGAAGTGATTAATGTCATTTGCAATTACAGAACCAAAGAAAGCAATCTAATCGAAGACTAGCTTGTTGAATCTTCCAAAGAAAGAGTGGTTAACGCATCGCCCCTTTTTGACAGCAGATCCGATCACAACAAATTTCATTAGACAAATTGGAAGCACTTCGATAGTTTGAGCAAGGCGGCGACAGTCGCCAATGTTTAGCTTGAAGTTTTGTTTAGATGGTTGACAGCGAGTCCCAAGAATATGATCGGAAATTAGTTCCTAGGTAAAGATTTACTCGTACTCTAGTCAATCTTCAACACTGTTAAAACAAATTTTCAAATTTGCACAAACATTAGACCACTTACGTTCTGTGTTATGTTTTAATATCAAAAAACTATAATATAAAGTCATTTTTTTGTTCATATCTCAGTGTAACAATAATATGGAACAAATCTGTATAAACTGTCTATAACCTAAAAAATGGTTGTTCAATACGAAATTCGCTCTGGTAGGTATGAACATCAAACAGAAGGATATCGTGCTTTTGTTCCTGCTGCCTTACCACCCGATCCCCCTATAAAGTTCGACGGTAATTTACTATCTGCGCTTTCGCGAGCCGATCAAGCCTTAGGTAATCTAAATGGCGCCATCCGAACACTTCCAGAACCGCAGCTATTCGTGTCGATGTACGTTCGACAGGAAGCTTTGCTTTCGAGTCGGATTGAAGGGACTCAAAGTTCATTACAAGAATTGTTGGAAGCTGAAGCTCAGTTGTTCGGGAATGATCGCTACAGTGATGCCTACGAAGTTGTCAACTATATTGCGGCTACACAGCTCGGACTCAAACAGATCGAAAATAATTCGATCACAATCCAACTAATTCAAGACGTACACCACGAACTGCTACAAAATACCCGGGGATCTCATCTAACTCCAGGTGAATTCAGAACAAACCAGGTTTGGATAGGACCTGCAGGCTGCCGTATTCAGGAAGCTGAATTCATTCCTCCTCCTCCCAATCAAATTGAGTTGCATATGAAAGCACTAACTGACTTTATCGACCAAAATGACGAATTTCCTTTATTAGTGAAAGTCGCGTTAGTTCACTCTCAATTTGAGACGATTCATCCGTTTCGCGACGGTAATGGACGTATCGGAAGACTGCTTATGACCTTAATATTGTGTAAAGCTAAAGTGCTAGAACATCCCGTGCTATATCTCTCATGGTTTTTCAATCGCCATCGTACGACATACTACGAAAAATTGCAGTCTGTACGCGACGACGGTTCGTGGGAGGACTGGTTGATATTCTGCTTACGCGCGGTAGAAGAAGTCAGTAATCATGCTGCTACCACTGCCCAGTATATTCTTGCCATGAGAGAGGGTGATCGCAATACAATCAATGAGAATTTCGGTCGAACTGCTGCCAATGGCCACCTCCTACTAGACAGCTTGTACGAGTTTCCTTCCACTAGTATCAATGAAGTCAAAGCATTGACAGGAATCTCATATGCATCGGCGAAGTTACTTGTAGATCGCATGATAGACAGCGGACTACTTCGGGAATACACCGGATATTCGCGAAATAAACGGTATGTTTTATTCAGGTATCTGGATTTGTTCGACGATATGTAGTATCCGAAATTCTCCTAGGTTATAAAATTTATCTTCATATTGTTCTAGCATATACGAAATATGATGGACAAAGGTATTGCGATCAGAATAATCCATAGGTAATTGAAACTCTCACGGTTGATCAACGACTCAACCCTTAGCTGTTCATCAGGATGTAGACGAAACTTCTCAGTTATCTGTAGATTGACTTCGTCTAATGATACTAAAGTACATTAGTGGCAACAAATACGTGTGAGGACATCAACCTCATCTTCCTCTTACGTGTAATTGACCAATGCGACCAGGGTAACTAGAGTTTTTATCTTCGGGCCACTTTAAAGTAATTTCGAGTTCAATTCCTAACCAGTACGCTATAACAATTAACCTCTTACACGTTTCGGTCGCCTTCAAATATCTCATCGAGATATTGAGTTCTTTGATAGGTCCGAACTGCTTTGTTTTGACCTTTCCTCTAACTAAATCTTTTGGGTACTGTTCAAGTAAAGGTGCTAGATTTCCCTCTAATCTCTGAGTAGCAACGATGAGCATTTGCTTCAATGTGTTGTGCCAATCCGTTTTAACAACTTCCTGTTTATCGACGAAAGCGTGAATAATTCGAGTATTCTTCATGTCCGAAATGTTTTGGGGATTAATGGGTAACACTCCATGAGGGGGATCAAACAAATCGTCGGAGGAAGCGTTTATTTGATCTATCGTAGCTAGCGCATCAAGAGCTCGATTGATAACTGTGTCGTGGTCTTCGTGACTAGACCGTAGCTTTTCTATTCGCTCATATGTAGACTTGTTGAGTTTGATATTGAACGAGCCCATAGGTCACCCCCAATGTATTCCTCACAGTTTCAAGAGAACTTAGCAAATATCTATCAAAGATTCTGCATATTCCGGTAGGTATAGGGTTTCTGTTGGTTGAATCATGGTTTCACATCGTAGATTTAATAGTTATCAAGTACTAATCAATCCGGTCAATGAATGTGTTCGATACCTTATGAAGCTGAAACTCCATCTGAAGTGATGGAATGGACGCAAAACCTGGGGTCTGAAAATGTCGAGAAGAATAAGTTTCGTTGTTGCTTACTGGACTCAAGCTCAATCGTCCGACAGTTCCTTATGCAATGCTTCAGCGTCTGCTTCACTCAAGTATTGAAGGGTTATCGATTCATTCGATGTCTCGACTTCGACAGTCCTTACTTTAAATAGACGATCTAAAAACGTAGAAGAAACATTCACACTCTGAATCCGATTGCGCGGTACGAATTGGTGTTCCTGTGCCAACCATCCATCTCTATATCGAAGTACTGTTGGGGTTATGGAGTACCCCTTGAATGGAATATCTAGAAAAGGTCCCGAACCAATCCGTAATGCAAGTACCGCCCAAATAGAGAACATGATCCAAAAAATCGTCCATAACTGCTCTCCTTCATTTAGGTGGTTGTCGATATTTGCTGACAGTTCCGGCAACCACGGCGCGAGTATCAATAGAGTTAGAAACGTCAATATCGGTAAGCCAAACATGGCGAGCGCTAACGGCAACCCAAACAGTACTAATAACATCGTCGTAGTAATCTCGCGCCTCCAACCTGCGAACTTTCTCCATTCGATTTGTTCGTTCTCATTTTCGGAGGTCGCTTGAACCTCATTATCGTCTGCAGGTATCGTGATCGATTGTGAATCCAATGAAGTTGCGCCCTGTTCCGACATTGTCAGAGAATCACTTCCGGTGCTTGATACTTCAAGTAATCGCGCCGAAATATATTCTCGGAGTTTCACTGCCTCTCGCTGGTCCAAATCTCTAACGATAACCGATCCTTCGGCGGTGTCAAGACATAAAGTACTCAATCGAAACAACCAATCGATAAAGGTGTTAAGTGTTGACACCGATTGCAACCGGCTGTACCTCACGGTCTCAGTTTCACGCGAGAGGAACGACTTTTTCACAGTGAAGTCGACATCGCTGTACCCGTAGCGATACTTCGGTATTTTGAGACAAACGACAACAATCCTCCAGATTGCCAAACCACACCAGACAATCACAATAGGGAGTTTCAACACTTCGTACGAAACAGAAAACCAAGAATGAATCGCAAATGCAAGACCAAACAACAAAGGGATGAAAAAGATTATGGATGTCAATAGTTTCCCAATGGCGCGCCGAACAACCGCTCTCTTGGGCAATGAGTGCCAATCTGTTGTAGTTTCGTGTTCTTCTTCACTCACTATATCGTCGTCGTAGCCACTAATCCGGCGTTCAACAACTCGCTTCATCTCTTCGGCTGTCGGAAGGTTCAAATAGCGAATAGACAGAGTCTCAGACGCAGAGTGAAAACGGATAGTCGAGCGGTTACTTCTTCGTTGAATCCAACTCTGTTTAATCGACACTCGTTGGACTTTCTGTAACGGTACAACTTTGACCGACCACGAACCAATACCACCTTTTTTTTCCAGTAAAAAGTCATTGTTAATGGTGTATCCGTCCTGCTTCCAACTTATCCAAGTGGCAACGATGGCATATCCAACCAAAAAGAGTGAGTAAGGCCAAATCAGTCCCCGAGTAAAAGGAATGAAAGTAGCGATAAGCACTAGTGATACTGACAGCACAAGTACTACACTTATAACCAAGTCATGGACTAAATTCAAGACATGAATTGGTATAAATCGTTGAGTGAAAGGGGACACCGTTACTGGGGTATTCCTCTCCTCATTGACCATGTGAAGGACACGATCAGCACAGTCGCTAGTCACATAGGGAATACGATATGTAAGCTTTTTGTCCTTACTAACGCTATCTAGTTCTACATTGCCACGGTTCAGTGACCGTTCGATAAAGTTCGTACTGAATGATGTCGATTGAACGCGGTCACGACGAATAGTCAAGCGATTTTTTGTTCGTAATCCGAACTCGGATCGTAGGTGTATCCCTTGCTGGGTTAAGGTAAAGCTGTAGTAGCCAACGATATATAAGATTCGTCTAATCAAATAAAACACAACTGACACTATCAGTGCTAGCGATATAAACAGAAACAGTTGTCCCTGTGGATGTTGGGTAATGGCAATTCCAGTAAATTGCTGAACTACTTCAACAATCGAAGTAGTCTCTGCGGCAAAATTTGCCAGGAGGTCGCTCATGGTTGCACTAACTTGCTTACCGAGGATTGCAAAAGGGCCTTCGTCCAATTCGAAGACACTCGGTGCATGCACGAGAATCTGATAGACAAATCGATACGCGACGTAGGCGACACCAAGCACCACAAAGCCAAAGATTGCATCTACTAATACATTGCCGTTCGCGAATGTCGCGCGCAGTAAATCACGAAGACTTAACTTATGTATGAGTTCACCCGGTTGTTCGGCAGACTCAACTTCGCTGTCAACCATAGATGATTCATCGTCTGGCTGTGAAGGTACTTGCTCTATCGTCTGATTTTTGACTCGGTTCTCCCACTCTAATGCCAATGAGTACGGAATATAAGGTATTTCTATTGTGTTGTCCGAAGATCCGGCGGTAACCAAGGAAATATCAGCTACCTTAAGTAACCGTTGGAGCGGGGATTGGGTTAACAAGATCGAGCGTACATTAAACCAATCGAAGTCTAGTATTTTTTGGGAACCTAACCCCGTCTTGGTAGAAATTTTCTTGTCGTCCCAACGAAACCGCAAAGTCCAAAATTTGAAGACGGATATAGCCAGTTGAACAATTAAGACTCCAAGACACAGCGCCAGCAACCGGAAAGACCAATGAACACCAAACATTTTGAGTGTGCCTAGTGCATAAAGTGCGAGCACTGCACCACCACTACCTTTCAACAACAATCCTATTAACTTACCCGTACTAGCAATGGCAAATCCACGGATCAGATAGCCGACAATCACCAAAGGTGACGAGCGTTGATACGTAACAGAGTCTGAGTCGTCCCGTGGTGGTTGATTCACAGCAGTGTTATCAGTTTGATTCATGTTTTAATCCGTAAGTCCAAGAAATCTATCGGTTTCTTCATCAAAAATTTCACGATAACTTTGGGAAATTCCTTCCAAATTTACATATTTGTCAAACCATAAATTATGTATCTTGCCCGAGTCCGACTATGGTTGGTCGAGACAACAATGGACTCCGTTCCTTGATTTTTCGTGGTCCGACACCGAGTCCAATATCCCCGCTGCAGGAAACACGGAGACAAACTTGGATTTTGGAATGGGTTCATGGTACTAGGCTGCAGAAGACACAAAAATAAAGATTAAAATCACTGGTTTGAGTAATAACGACAGCCAACCATTACCACAGGTTTTCGACGAACATTGCAAGCTACTTCACGATCGACAGTTCAATTATGTATCCACTTACCCAAGAAGTTATCGGACACTGGTTCCGTTTTGCTGTTGGTTGGACACTACAATCTTGACTTCATAAAAGGAGATAACATGAAGAAATCAATCACTTTCCTCGCAATGCTGGGATCAATCCTGGTCTTACTGTTTGCGCTCAGTTCTTGTGACAGACAGGATGACTCTACGAGTGCAGAGTCTGACATGGACGAAGAGCACATGGACGACGGCGATTCAAAAGTAGATGAATCTGAGGAATCTGCAGAAGTCGCCTCAAGTGAGTCCGGCGAAGAGGCAGGTACACAGTACGCGAAAACTGATACGTACGATGAAATACGCAACGGTGCTCGCTTAGTTTTGAACTACAATTCAGAAACACAGACATTCTTTGGTACAGTGGAAAACACGACCGACGAAACGCTCACGAAAGTCAGAGTTGAAGTGCATCTTTCCAACGGTACAGAACTTGGACCGACAGAACCGAGCGATCTGGAAGCAGGCACATCCCAGTCGGTTTTTCTATCTGCTCAAGACGAGGAATTTGACACGTGGGGCGCACACCCGGAAGTAAGTGAGTCTGGCGGTGGCGAACACGGTACGGAGGAAAATCACGATTAAATCGGGGACATTTTCGCACCGCTAATTCCATTTTTGATACGAGTCGGCCGCGATCTCAAACTACCTATACCAATGAAGAAAAGGGCTGGTAGGAAAGATTGGGGAATTATTTGATGACTTCTATGACCAGTAAATAAGTATATTTTTGGTGTTCAATCTAAGTATTTAAATTCCAAAAATTTAATGGATGGTCGTTCAAAATACCCTTCATATGGTTTTGTATTAGATCTAAGAACTCTCCATTCGGGGACGTCAACGGAATGAAAGTGACTGAGAACTTGTCATTTATTCGGCGCAACAGTCCAATGATCTTTAAATTCAGCGACATGATAGTATTCAATTAAAGCCACTCAGTGTTGTTGCAAAAATCTGCTGCCTTACCTCTAAGTTCAATAGTCTTGTTCGCACTTCAAAGAGTGTATTGTTGTAGAAGTTATTGTCTCAAGTATTCACCGAACTATCGTCAAATCGAGTCGCACAATTCGGATCCGCGCAAACGACCAATCTCGCGTTCACCCGCCTCAAAAGGTGTCCGTCACTCTTTCAAAACTAAGACCAGCTAGCAACAACCTGATAGTAAGAATGAGTCTATAATTTCACTATGATTGAGGTACTATTCATCGTCGATCCTTTACCGTCTTTGAACCTCAAGAAAGATTCTTCAATCGCGATGATTTGTGCGGCCGCGCGACACGGTTGGTCGGTATCAGTAACTGAACCCAAATATCTTTACTGCAGTGATGGAAAGGCGCACGTAAATTGTTCAAGAATAACTATTGATGACGAAGTACTGAGCGCCTTTGACTCGTCTAAAAACTACAGTTCTCCTTGGTATCAACTCTCCGAATGGACCCTTCGACCTCTGAACTCGTTCCCAGTTATTTTCATGCGGAAGGAACCACCTTTTGACATTCAGTACATC
This sequence comes from Gammaproteobacteria bacterium, assembly GCA_028819195.1. Taxonomy (GTDB): domain Bacteria; phylum Pseudomonadota; class Gammaproteobacteria; order Pseudomonadales; family Azotimanducaceae; genus Bin55. Next base: position 24,118 of record JAPPMF010000009.1, read on the forward strand.
TATACGACGTACTTTCTAGACCTCGCGGAATCGGATGGTTCTTTAGTCGTGAATAAACCTAGTAGCCTGCGTGACTGTAACGAGAAGTTTTACGTTGCAGAATTCCCGGAGTTCACCCCCCCGACCTTAGTTTCCCAAAATCTAACACATCTCAGTGCCTTTCACCAAAAGCACCAAGATGTCGTATTTAAACCATTGGACGGAATGAGTGGGAAAGGCATCTTTCGTATTGATAAAGACGATTCGAACCTCAATGTTGTTATCGAAACCTTAACGGCGCGCGAACGTATCCCTATCATGGCGCAAAAATATATCCCAGAGATCACTGAGGGCGACAAACGAATTATCTTGATCGACGGTAAAGCCATACCTTTCGCTTTAGCGCGTATCCCCCAACTCGGTGAGTTTCGCGCCAACCTTGCGACTGGCGCTAAAGGCGTTACCCAACCTTTGTCCGAACGCGACCAAGAAATCTGTACTGCTATCGGCAAAGATTTTCAAAAACGTGGGCTACTATTCGTCGGCATCGATATTATTGGAGACTACCTTACTGAAATAAATGTAACTTGTCCTACGGGTATACGCGAAATCGATACCCATTGCAATACCGATATTGGTTTGAGTTTAATAAAAGCTGCTGAACGGCAACTTTGAGATCAACTTACTGAGCATGAACTTTGACTGAACTTAATCTTATCAATCAGTTTCTAGTAGCTTTACCCGTGCAAGTCAATACTTATTTCGAAGATACAGTGACTTTTTTGGTTCATCACGGCGACGAAGGCTCAATGGGTTTCGTTATCAATCGACCGACACCAGTGCGAATCGATGATGTTTTGATTCAAGCGGAACTGACACCAAACACTGAATCAGATGCGGTAATTTTGGAAGGTGGCCCAGTTAGCAGAACCTCACCGACGATCATTCATACAGATGACTTTAACACCGAAGGCACCTTTGAAATAGCCAATGACCTTTTTTGCACCTCTGAACTGCGCGACGGTGATATCATGCATTTTCTCCGGGCTTTAGCCGAAGGCAAAGGGCCAACACATTATTTGTTTTTCTTGGGCTATGCTGGATGGGCACCCCAACAACTCGAAGATGAACTCGAAACCAATTCTTGGATCACCTGTCCTGCCGATCTACAAATTCTGTTTAACGAACCATACGAATCAAGGTTTCAACAGATTGTGTCGGATATTGGAATTGACTTCGACCGAATGGGACCTACTAGTGGCTCTGCTTGATCTTACGATGTCTGTTCGTCGCTTAGCACTCTCCTTTGATTTTGGGAAAAAGCATATTGGTGTAGCCAGTATCGAGGTTTCTTCACGCACGATCAATCCGAAAGGGATTGTGAAAGCTAATAATGGTCGTCCGAATCTACCACAATTGGATTTCATCGTCCAAACGTGGAAGCCGACCGATTTAGTGGTGGGATTACCACTCCACATGGATGCGCGACCATCGACGATGTCAAGAGCAGCGCAAAAGTTCGGTACATTTCTGGAGAAACGGTTTGATCTACCGGTACACTATGTAGATGAACGGTTAAGTTCGGACGAAGCTGCTCGACGTTCCGAGGAAGACGAACCTGACCATGCTTTAGCTGCTGTCGTGATCGGTGAATCGTGGTTACACGAAATCGTGAGAGTACGACGATAACTTATTCGGCTTCAACGATCTAATCCTGCCATTCAAGGAATTCGATTGGATCAATCCCTACAACAACGATACCACTTAATCCAAAAATGTATCGAAAGTTGTTCTACGAAACATCTTTCTACGATGAAAAAAGTTGTGATCGTAGGGGCGAGTAAACAACAAAGCGTCGACGCGATCAGGCAACTCTACGAGCTAGGAATCACCCATTTTGGAGAAAACTACGTGCAAGATGCACTACCTAAAATTTCCAGTACGGCAGATACTAAAATTAAGTGGCACTACATTGGTAAAGTTCAGTCGAACAAAACTCAATTGATCGCAACACATTTTGATTGGGTTCAATCGGTCGATCAATTGCGTATAGCCGAACGCTTAAACCAAGCTCGATCACTACTACAAGACAAAGAACCGCTAAATGTATGTATCGAAGTGAATTTGGACAATGAACCATCAAAATCGGGAATACAAACAACAGAAGTGCATAACTTTGTGAAATCATTGAAACAGTTCAAATCGTTACAACTACGTGGTCTGATGGCAATACCTAACGCTTCGAGCGATGTAAAAGGGATACGACAGGCGTTCCGGCGCTTATATGAACTTTTTGTAACTTGTCGAACTCTGGATAGTCCTCAATGGGACACCTTATCGATGGGTATGTCTGCAGATTATCACATCGCGATTACTGAAGGTGCAACCATGATTCGACTTGGTACCGCATTATTTGGACCACGAAAATGACTTTACAAGTCGCTATTATTGGTGGTGGAAATATGGGTCAAGCATTGTCACGCGGGATCTTACGCGATACTAGTCTTGATGCGAATGTTACGGTTGCAGATCCAAGAGCTGAGGTTCTTCTCAACGAATTTCCTATTGACATTCGAGTCGTAACCGACAATCGTAAAGCAATTGAACCTTCAGAGGTTGTGATTCTTGCTTTAAAACCACAAGTTATGGAATCAGTCGTCAAGCCGTTGCGACCGTATATCGGCGACAAGATTGTAGTAACGGTTGCGGCTGGCATTCCTATTACAAAATATGAGGATTGGCTAGGTTCACACATCGCGCTGATCCGATGTATGCCGAATACTCCTTCGCTAGTCGGTATGGGTGTTTCCGGGCTGTTTGCGAACGCAAATGCGACTGCAGCTGATCGCGAAATAGTAGAGCGGTTGCTACAGTCCACTGGCGACCTTTTGTGGGTTAAAAGTGAAAATGAACTTCATACAATCACTGCGTTATCGGGTAGTGGTCCTGCTTACTTCATCTATATGATGGAAGCAATGATAAAACAAGGTATTGAGCTGGGGTTTACACCCAGCAGGAGTCGCGCAATTGTGGTTCAAACTGCATTGGGGACCGCGACGCTAGCAGCGCAATCTGACGAGGACTTACAACAATTACGGCATAGAATTACATCACCACGTGGTACGACCGAACGGGCAATTCAAGTATTCGATGAGTTAGCAGTCGACCGTGGTATTCAAGAAGGAACAAAAAGTGCCCACCAACGATCAATCGAATTAGCAGAGAGTTTTTAATTGGTATGACTGAAATTTTGAGTTTCTTACTTGGATGTGTTATGTTGATCGTCTTGCTGCGCTTTCTGGTGCAACTAACAGGCGTGAATTTTTATAACCCGATCGCTAACGCTATTGTGAAGTTAACAAATCCAATACTCCGACCGGTCCGGAAGCTACTTCCATCGTACGAACAGTGGGATTTTGCCTCACTCGCGACGGTCTTTGTGATCAGTATCACGATTAAACTCATTCCACAGTTATTTACCGAGGTAGCGATTGGTGCTACCCTTTTGAACGGTGTCTTAGAAGCTGTAAAAGTCGCCATCTGGGTGTTCATCATAACTTTAGCTTGTTCCGTAATTATGAGTTGGATTGCTCCGAGCACTTATTCACCTATCAACGAATTTACGCGCCAGATCAGCGATTTTTTCCTAAGACCATTACGGCGATTCCTACCGACGATTGAGGGTTTTGATTTTTCGCCTATGCTTGCGATGTTCATCTGTATCTTATTACTGCGATTTGTGATTCCGAACCTGATACAATCAGTGTGAAACATGCAAACCGTAGTGGTAGCAACCCACAATGACAACAAAGTACGCGAACTCACCACTTTACTGCGAACGAATTCGTTTCAGCTAGTTTCACTTAAAGAGTTTTCCATTCCGTCTGTTGAGGAAACTGGTAGTACCTTTCGCGAAAATGCACTGCTAAAAGCAGAGTACGCTACCAAACACACAAATCTTCCAGCAATTGCCGATGATTCTGGGCTCTCTGTAGATGTACTGGGAGGTGAACCGGGTGTTCGTTCAGCGCGATATGCTGGCGAGTCTGCAACTGATGCTGAAAATGTTCAGCTCTTACTCGAACGATTAACAGACAAGCGAGTCAATAACTCGCCTATCTCGGCAAGTTTTCACTGTGTCCTAGTGTTTATGCAATCGTCAAGTGATCTTAATCCAATCATTACGTCAGGAAAATGGTGTGGACTCATCGTCGAAGCCCCACGCGGGAACAGTGGGTTTGGTTACGATCCGATCTTCCAACCACTTGGATCGAGTAAGACAGCAGCCGAACTTGCTCCTGAACTAAAAAATCAAATTAGCCACCGAGGTCGAGCTGTGGTAGACCTCAAATCACAACTACTAACTCGATTCGCATAAAAGTGAGCGGATTGTATATTCACATACCTTGGTGCATTCGAAAATGTCCCTATTGTGATTTCAATTCATACGAAATCTCTCAGGGGTTTGACGAACCCGCCTATGTCAATCGACTACTACAGGAACTTGAACAACAGTTTGCCAGGTGGATGTCTCCGATCGAAACCATTTATTTCGGTGGCGGGACACCGAGTCTGTTTAAACCACAATCATTTCGGCATATCTTGGAACAACTTGATCTTTCAACAGTCTCTGAAATTACGATGGAAGTGAATCCTGGTACAATCGAACACACAAACTTGAAAGAGTATCGGGACGCTGGTATCACACGGATATCACTCGGGATTCAATCTTTCAATAACAAACACTTGGAAAGGCTAGGTCGGATACACGATTCGGCTGAAGCTAGGAAGGCATTAACCAACGCTTTAGCTACTGATTTCGATGTGGTCAATGTCGATCTGATGTACGGATTGCCGCAGCAAAACATTGATGAAGCACTCGCTGACTTGCAAGTACTGGAAAAGTTTCAACCAGCTCATGTTTCCTGGTACGAACTCACCATCGAACCCAATACGAGATTTGCGAAATATCCACCGGTTTTACCCTCACCTAATCAGCAAGCACAAATGAGTGAACTGGGTTGTTCGTATCTTGCTGATTTAGGTTACAAACGCTACGAGGTTTCGGCGTTTGCTAAATCACGTAAAACTTGCAATCACAATAAAAATTATTGGACTTTCGGCGATTACCTCGGAGTAGGTGCCGGAGCACACGGAAAGAAAACGACTCCCGCCGGAGTCTTCCGTACATCAAACGTTCGCACGCCAAAGAGTTACTTGGCTGGTAAACTAGGGAACGAATTCAAGGTGCTACCAAAAGATCTCCCGGTCGAATTCATGATGAATGTGTTGCGATTGACAGATGGCGTTGGAGAGGAGTTGTTCGTAGAACGAACCGGTCTACCTATCGAAACAATTCAAGATACCGTTACACGTCTGCGAACGTGGGGCCTCCTACAGACGAACAAACTGCAACTTACGAATAAAGGATTTCCGCAACTTAACGGTGTGGTTGCAGAGTTTTTGAACGGCTCGCGTTCGGTTAAGAACGAAACTGCTTTGGCGGTTGAGGATTATTAGCCGGATTGGTGTCGTATTTCGACACCTTTTCCACCAATTCATCGCCGACGAGAGTTTGTAGTTTGGCTTCTAGTTCGTCGGCTATACTTTTATCGTAAACTTCTTGTCCGTCGACGTATATCGTAAAAATCTTGATGTACTTCGCTTGTTTTTCGGGTAAAGAGACTGTTGCTTTAGTCCATTTATAAAGTGCACTATCGGTTAATCCCTTAGCTTCGCAATCGTCACAATAATTTTCAAACACAGTTAACTGACATATAACAGCGGCGTTGTGATCATCCAATATGTCAAAAAGGGGTTGTGTGGCAAGGATGAGAGCTTTGTTTGCCACTTTCCTAGCAAAATTTGGGTTTGTAATTTGAATTCGGATCTGGTATTGCCAATCATCCGAATCGGTAGAATCCTTTTCCAGCGTGTGATCGAGGTTAGTTTGAGATGATTCCAACTTCAGTTACCCGTCAATAACTAAATCGTTTACCTCGACTCCAGCACTAGGTCTGTCCCCGTCTCGATCAGTACGGTTGAAGCGCGAGCATCCTGAAGTAACGTTCTCACGCGAAACGTTACTTATTCTTAAGTGAGGGGAGAAAAATTATCTAGTCGTTAAAAGGACATTCCAAATGAAAATGCCAAACGGACCGATTCCTCTCCAGATTCAGTACTGATTGGATACGAAAATTCAATGCCACCTACGTACTCATTCATAACTGAGAAGAATGTTCCTAAACTGACGGTCCGATGAACATCGTTATCACTCAACAGTCGATCTAAGGTAATTCTGAACTTCCTATCTGGCGACCCCATCCACATACCTAAATCCACATCCCATTCAACATTACCACGATCAGCGATAGTGTTTAAATCCAAGATTGCGGCAGCAGCTTCGTCTTGATCTATTTCAATGGTGCTGGCGCTAATGCTGATGAACGGTAATACGGAACCAGCATAACGACCAATTGAACCAGTCACAGTCCAGGTGTTCAGATCTTCTTCAACACACACAGCCGGAATGCAAAACTCCGCGGTACCTTCTCCTATTTCAAAGGAAGCGCCTAAGTACATTTTTTCACGAACCTGAAAATTATGGTACTCTCCTCCATATAAAGGCCACTCCTCCGTAACACGGATACCGTCAAATGTTCCATCTTGCTGTTCGAAATATTCGGTGAAATCTAATGTTTGGGTACCCAACGTCCCAACAACCATCTGTCCTTGCGCGAGCACGGTACCAGAGACCAAGATTAACGCCAACATTACACAAAATTTGCGAATCATTACTTTGTTCCTAACTAGTTTGTAACAAGTGTTTGATAGTGTGTGAACGGGTCACACCAACGAATATTTTATTGTAAACTTAAGAGATTGAGTGTTCCGACGAATTTTTATGTTTCTGAGTGTTGTTAATGTTCGACTAAAAAAACACTTACCCGGACAGTGATAACATAAAGGCTCATGCAATGGTTTTGCTAAGAATCAGGTGGCATTTATCAAATTTTTTGCGTCTGCAAAACTCATACGTCTCCGATATCTGCCATCTTTTCTAAGCCCCTTGAATGGTGTTAAGAACAGATCTTTAGTACTCTCGCGAACCTCCCCGACAGCCGAATTTAGACTCTCAATGGAATAGTCATTGTTCGCAACGTATATACGGGTGAAAAAACGCGACGATACCTTGACGGGGTACTGAGCAATGTCTGCGGCATGACAAAATCGTATAGTCGGTTCTAGCGTGTTGTCAAAGGCAATAAATCCTAGTTCCCCGCGGACGTCGTTAAATCTAATAAGCTTCTGAGATTTGGGGACGGGAACCATTCGTTCTAACACGGTTAACTCACCGATATATTCGTTATCGTAATAAATGTTGACTTCGTTTGTGGACTCGGAGCCAAATAACGCAAGACACACCGGATTATCGGTATCGTTGAACAAACTTCTATCGTGCAGCAATACGTATGTTTCGAGACGGTCGCGAAAGAGTTTCGAGTGAAGAAAACTCGCTGGTATTAGCGCCGCGACGGCAGGACAGTGTTGTAAGCATAGTTCCAAGCATTGCTTGTATAGATCGTCGTATGTAGTTGTCGGAAACTTCAGACCCCGACGAGTGGCCGAGTTGCGAGCCAACCACGGTGGATTAGTTATACAAACTCTATATCCTTGTGGAAAGTCTTCGATCGTGTCACGATATATAACAGAATTGTTCGTTGGGTTAACATCAAAGGCTGCAAACTCGTTGCATAAATCAATCGCATGTAGAGACTTTATGATGTTGTTTGCCCCGGCAAATGGTTCTAGGATGATTTGATTGGTTAAGTCAACTCGCTTACTCCAATCTAAAAAAGGTTGTAAGGTGAAGGGATTACCTTCAGTGTAGTACTCACCTCGTGAACGTTTACTTCGACTTTGGAGATTTCCGGGTCTTGTTTCCGCTAAAGAGTCTTTCAAAACACTTTACTTAAGTCGTATCTTGAATTGCTTGAATTCCAAAAGTTTGAAATAGATGTTTGCGTTATCTGTGTAGGTTTCATTCTATACTAGGACATTTTTTTGAACTTTACCAGAGTTTTCTATTAGCGCTGTACGAGTCTAGAATATCCAAATGGTTGCAAGCAGCATCTTTTCTCCAGTATCGACTCGGCAGAACTCTTCTAAGACTCAAACTCAATAATGGAACTCGACGAATCTACTCAACCAATTCCAGTCAGTGATCTTCGAACTCTCATTGATGAATGGCAATCTGAGCACAGCGACGACAATCAACTTCGTCTCCGCCGCTGCGTTAGTTGGCTAGAAAATGCGCATCGCCATTCTCAGACATTCGACTTCGATTCTTCGTTTGTATTTCACTGGATTTCGTTTAACTCAATGTATGCGTTACCGAATTTTGAAGAGGAGGAGTCTAGCGATGTGTCACAATACAAAAACTTCTTAACGAATGTCGCTAAACTCGATACTAGAGATACGATAAATTCAATCCTTCGTCCAATGTACGGCGGGACTGTGAATCCACTGCTAGGAAACAAGTTTGTCTACTCAACTTACTGGAAAAATGATTTCGACGACACTGAACGCAAACAGGTAAACCATACTTGGGAAGAGTTTCGAAACAGGAATGTTCAACAGATAACTCGAGCAATGTCACAAGGAAGAAAAAGTAATCCGACGGTGGTGTTGCACCGTATCTTTGACTTGCTTTACTCTCTGCGTAACCAACTGTTCCACGGTTCCTCGACTTACTTTGGTTCTTTGAATCGAGAACAAGTACAAACCGGGGCTGTGATTTTGAGCAAGTTGATTCCGTGTTTTATCGAAATCATATTAACGCACCCAGAAGTCGAATGGGGAACACCTCCATTTCCACCACACAATCAATAACACCTTCAGTCGAGTTAGTTTAATTCGTATAATTTGATTCATTCTTGACCGAAGAGCAACTCGGAGGCTTGAGTGTCTGGACGATTTATAGCCCTCTCAATTGTGTCGTTGATGTATATTTCAACGTTGGCGATCGAATCGCCATTATCGTTAAGTACTGCTGAATCTATTGCGATCGCTAGCGATCCGAAAGTTAAAGCTATTAATGCGGAAGTATCTGCGATACGGGAACTTGTAGAGGCTAGTACTGACTTACCAGACACCCAGCTACGACTTGGATTGCTCAACTTCCCTTTCGAAGAAGGTAGTTTTTCGACCGAAGCCATGACACAGTTTGCTTTTGGGGTTCGGCAAATGATTCCGCCTCGTGGTCAACGAAGTGCTATGCAAGAAATTTATCGCGCTCGCGCCCTCGAGAAAGAGCATCTAATCAAGGCACGACAAAACGACATTAAATTGGCAGTACGAGAAGCGTGGCTCGAAGCACACTACCAAGATCATGCAGTAGATCATCTACAAGAAACCTATGAACACTTCGAAGATTTGGTCTCTATTTCCCAGTCTCTGTATTCAGTCGGCACCCATAAACAAGAAGATGTATTACTCGCGCAAGTAAATCTCTTACGTATGGACGACCGATTGTTGCAGACGCGGCAACAACAAGAGGAAGCTTATGCTAAATTGGGATACTTACTCAATACTACAGCCAACTTTCAGGTGGGAGAAGAATTACCCAACTGGGCCATTGAAACTCCCATTGAAGAGCTTAAAGTACAGTTGCTGAATCACTCCGAAACTCTCGCGGTGTTCTCTCGTTCGACTCAATACGAAGCTAACATGGATCTCGTCTCTAGCAGTAAAAATCCGACATGGGCGATCGATTTGGGGTATGGACTGCGCGATGGAAGTACCAATACCGTCAAACCACGGTCTGACGTGATCAGTTTATCTATTTCATTTAGCCTACCGATATTGCGGAATGAGGGGCGAAACCATCGGTTGCAATCAGCAAGTTTGCTCAGATCAGCAGCCTTAGAGGATCGCACCTTGTTGTTGCGGGACATGGAATACCAACTTAATGTGGCATTCTCCAGGTGGAACACACTTTCAGAACGTTTAGGACTATACACTGAGAACATAAATCAACAGATTCGCGAACTAGCTAAAGCGACCCTCACTAGTTATCAGAATAAGACAACTGAGTTGACCGAAGCCATTGCGCGGTATATTGAAGAAATTGAACACCTTCTTGCGATTCAAAAACTACGGGTTGACCGCCTGAAAACTTGGGCGAAAATTGACTGGCTCACGGAGGGTAAGGCACAATGAAAAAAATTCTCGCATTCGTCGGAGTTGCCGTTATAGGGATAGGCTTTGGATTCGGCGGTGCGTACTACCTTTTTGAGATAAGGGATGACAGCGCGGCGGGTAGTTCGGGTAAAGCAGAACCAGAAATTTTATACTGGGTAGCACCAATGGATCCAAACTATCGGAGAGACGGACCTGGTAAATCACCGATGGGTATGGATCTAGTTCCAGTTTACGCGAACGACTCAACACAATCGGACGATGTTGTCAGCATTGAACCGCATGTCGTCCAAAATTTAGGGATTCGTACTGCAACCGTTTCTAAAGGAACTTTCCAACATCAGATCCAAGCTGTGGGATACGTCGAGTACGACGAAAATGCACTGCAACATGTACACACCAGAGTCGAAGGTTGGATCGAAACTTTAAACGTAAAAGCGAACGGTGATCCTATCGAAAAAGGTCAAGTACTCTTTGAAATTTACTCGCCTGAACTGGTCAATGCTCAAAGTGAGTACCGGATGGCTCTGTCGCGCGAGAATGAGGACCTTATCGATGCCTCTAAGGAACGTCTCCAAGCGCTGGGACTAACTAGCATGCAAATCGATGCTTTAAACACTGAGGAATCCTCAGACGACCGTGTCCGCATATTTGCGGAAACTAACGGGGTTGTGGCAAAACTCGGCATTCGAGAAGGTATGTTCATAACCCCCGCGACGCACACTATGTCAGTGGCTTCCCCCGATAAAGTATGGGTAGTCGCCGAGGTAATGGAACGAGAGTCAAACTTTATAGAAGTCGGACAATCGGTCGAGTTCGAACTGGATTCACTCCCGGGTACCACTTTTAAGGGGACCGTTAACTACATCTACCCCGAACTCGACATAACCACTCGGAGCGTGAAACTCCGTATAACTTTCGAGCGTGATTCTCATGTCGTACGTCCTAACACATATGCGAGTGTTTCTATCGCCATTGACAATCAGGAAGCTGTGTTAAATATCCCGTTAACTGCGGTGATTCGTGGCGGATTAGCGGATCGAGTGGTGTTAGCCCTTGGAGACGGGAAGTTTCGCTCAACTCCGGTAGAACTCGGCATGCAATGGGACGATCGAATCGAGATCGTTCGTGGATTGAAAGAAGGTGACCTAGTGGTTACTTCAGGCCAATTCTTAATTGACTCTGAATCCAACATTGAATCAGCCTTAGCACGCTTTTCAGAGGAGCATTCAAAATCGGAACCCTCACAACGTGTATCGGTTGCTGGCGTCGTTCGGAAAACCATACCTGACGAATCTAAAGTACGTGTGAAACATGATGCGGTCCCAGAATGGAAGTGGCACAGCATGACCATGAATCTAAAGGTAGAGAGTGTGGACTTACTCGACAATCTTGAAGCTGGAGACGAGATCATTATGGAGATTGAAAAACGTGAAAAAGGCGGGTACATCATTGTCAATATCCAACCCAATGCCGAGTAGCGGTACGATGCGAAAGTTCCGGTTAGTGGAACTAAAAAGTCAGGAACCATTTAACACGTTTACGCCCGTTCCCACGCTTCGATTACGACGAAGTCTGCAGCCTCGGGGTACACAATTTTTCGCGGTCGTTTTGTGGCATTTGCTGCGAGACTCAAAAAGAGCCAAAAATAAATAGAGACTTCTGACGATGATCAACACAGTTCTGAAAGGTACGTCGGGGTTAGTGCGCTAGTTTATGATTGCTGCGATAATCGACTGGTCGATTAAAAATCGTACCATCGTACTCATCGGAACCTGCTTGCTCGTTGTCGGTGGCATTTATAGCATGCTCCGGACGCCGGTTGATGCAATACCGGATCTGTCTGATATCCAGGTCATTGTCAAGACAACTTACCAGGGTCAAGCACCTCGTGTCATTGAAGAACAAGTAACCTATCCGCTTTCGGTGGCGATGCTGTCAGTTCCCAAAACGACTGCGGTCCGCGGTTATTCGTTTTTCGGCGATTCGTATGTTTATGTCATTTTTGAGGAAGGTACTGATATCTATTGGGCTCGGTCGCGCGTCTTAGAGTATTTAAACCAAGTTTCCAATCTGTTACCACCGGAAGTCACGCCGGCACTTGGTCCAGATGCAACCGGGGTCGGATGGGTCTACGAATACGCATTGCAGGACACTACTGGCGCACACGATCTCAGTCAACTACGCAGCATTCAAGATTGGTTCTTGAAATACGAACTGCAGGCTGTCGAAGGGGTGGCTGAAGTAGCAACTGTCGGTGGTATGGTTCGGCAGTATCAAGTTGTCGTCGATCCGAATCGACTCATTGCCTACGGGATCACTCTAAAACAAATCAGCCAAGCGATACAACGCAACAACTCAGAAACCGGTGGTTCGGTTATTGAGATGGGAGAAGCTGAATATATGGTACGTGCGAAAGGCTATCTGTCAAATACGACTGACCTGCAAAAAATTCCCTTGGGTGTGAGTGCTGCTGGTACCCCTTTGCAGCTAGAAGATGTTGCTGAAATTCGTATCGGACCACAAATGCGCCGCGGTATCGCTGAACTTGACGGTGAAGGGGAGGTAGTTGGTGGAATCGTGGTCATGCGCGTTGGCGAAAACGCGTTATCAACGATAAGTGGGGTGAAACAACGTTTAAGTGAACTACAATCAAGCTTACCTGAAGGAGTCGAAATCGTTCCGACTTATGACCGCTCAAAACTCATTAGTCGTTCAGTCAATAATTTAAGCATTACGCTCCTTGAAGAGTTCTTTATCGTCGCGCTAGTTTGTGCACTATTCCTATTTCACTTACGATCTTCATTGGTGGTGATTCTTAGCCTACCAATCGCTATTCTTGGGGCGTTTGCGATTATGCGAGTTCAAGGAATCAACGCGAACATCATGTCTTTAGGCGGAATCGCGATAGCCGTAGGTGCGATGGTAGACGGTGCGATTGTGATGGTGGAAAACGCGCATAAAAAGCTAGAGGCTTATGGTCGCGAGAACAAAAACATTGATCAAGCTACGCGGTGGTTAGCCATCAGGGAAGCTTCGGTAGAACTCGGCCCACCAATTTTCTTCTCGCTACTGATTATTACCTTAAGTTTTTTACCAGTTTTTGCTTTAGAAGCGCAGGAAGGACGACTCTTTTCACCGTTAGCATTCACGAAAACCTACTCAATGGCAGCAGCCGCCATCTTGGCTATTACGTTAGTCCCTGTGTTAATGGGGTACTTCATTCGCGGCCGTACTTTTGCTTCTTCGACTAATCCAGTCAACCGAGTGCTCGAATATGGCTATCGCCCTATACTCAATGGCGTATTACGTTTCCCAAAAACGACACTACTCCTTAGTGTCTTGGTCTTTGTGGCTGGTATGTGGCCCGTGACTAAATTAGGTTCGGAGTTTATGCCGCCGCTGGATGAAGGAGATCTGATGTACATGCCTTCGACTCATCCAGGGATTTCGATCGACAAAGCGCGAGAGTTGTTACAGCAGACGGATAAATTGATTCGTAGCGTACCGGAAGTGGAAAACGTTTTTGGTAAAGTCGGTCGGGCTGAAACCGCTACAGACCCAGCTCCACTTACCATGATCGAGACTACGATTCAGTTAAAACCACAGGCAGAATGGCGCGAAGGTGTAACCTCTGATGACATTCGTGACGAGCTCAACCGGCGTGTGAGTATTCCAGGCGTCAATAACGCCTGGGTGATGCCGATTCGTACTCGAATCGATATGCTAGCAACAGGCATAAAAACGCCGGTTGGAATCAAGGTTTCCGGTCCAGATCTTGGCGTAATAGAAGAGGTAGGTACAGCGATCGAAGATGCTCTTGCAGACGTAGACGGTACGGCATCGGTATTCGCTGAACGAGTAACCGGTGGTCGCTACGTCGATGTCGATATTAATCGGGATAAAGCCGCCCGGTATGGGCTTAACGTTGACGACCTCCAAGAAATCGTTCGCACAGCGATTGGTGGTATGAACGTGTCACAAACCGTTGAAGGTTTGGAACGATACCCCATCAGTGTTCGCTATCCTCAATACTATCGTAATTCACTCGAAAATCTACGAGAACTACCCATCGTAACGGCCCAGGGTGCTCGCATTGCATTAGCGGATGTCGCGACGGTTCAGGTTGTCGACGGTCCACCGATGATTAAGAGCGAAAATGCTCGACCTAGTGGTTGGTTGTTTGTCGACATCGTCGGCAGAGACTTGGGATCTTACGTAGCCGAAGCTAGGGAAGTTGTGAAACAAACTGTTGACTTACCGCCTGGTTATGCGTTGAATTGGACTGGACAGTATGAATATCTCTTACGAGCGCAGCAAAGGTTGAGTGTGATCGGTCCCCTCACGTTAGGTATCGTAATAGTTCTACTCTTTTTTGCGTTCAGAAGATTTTCTGATGTATTGCTAATCATTGTTACTTTACCTTTTGCATTGATCGGCGGTGTGCTATTGCTTTATCTTCTCGAATTTGACGTTTCGGTGGCTGTTGGAGTTGGTTTCATTGCGCTTGCCGGAGTCGCGGTCGAACTCGGAGTGGTCATGCTCACTTATATGAACCGAGCCTTAGAAAGTCGTTTCGAACTAGTACGGGAGGAAAATCGCAAACTCACGCGAGAAGACATTATCGGTGCTATTCGCGATGGTGCGTTACGCCGTATACGTCCTATCGTTATGACCACCTTGACTGTGATCCTAGGGTTATTGCCAATAATGCTTGATCACGGCACAGGTTCCGAAATGATGCAGCGGATCGCGACGCCAATGTTTGGCGGTATGATCAGTGCAACGTTGTTGACGATTGTTATTCTGCCCGCGCTCTATTTGCTGTGGAAGAATTTCTCGCTGGTTAGACTGTCTCGAACGGCGTTAGTAGAAGAGACTTGAAATTTACAAACGCCGACGAAACAAATAATTCCAGATTTGATGCCCAGCTTGTTCAGCTTTGATTTCGTACCGAGTCTTGGAACGGTAATCCGCCGATTCGAGGCTAGTACCAGCAAAAGAACTAGTCATAACCATTTCGATCTGGTTGGCGTAATCCTCCCAATCGGTTGAAATATAGATCTCCACATCGGTGGCGAGTTTATCGTTCAGGAGTCCGACGAATTCTTCATTGATTAGGCGGCGAAAGTGATGGCGGCGTTTGGGCCAAGGATCTGGAAATAAAACATAGAGTAAATTGATACTGCGATCTGGTAAGTGTTCCAACACACTGATCGCATCGGTCTCGAGAATGTGTACATTGTCAAGTGTTTTGCTCTCACATTCTTGAATCAAAGCACCAATACCGGGACGATATACGTCAATCCCAATGCAAGTCCAATCTGATCTCTCATGCGCAAATGAAGCAAGAACTTTACCATCCCCAAAGCCAATTTCGACAAATAAATTGGACGCCTGCTCTGCGAGGGAACATAAGTCTTCTAATTCGACAGAATAATGTTCACGTTTGGCATAGCCCTTGGCTTGACCGACGGACATACGCTTGTTCCGGCGGACGTATAACTGACGGAAACGGGTAATGCGCGGTGAAGAGGTGTTTACCCCGGGGTCCTAGTTAGGAAACGTTGACTTAGGCGACGAGTAAATGTCCTCGAATCTTATCCATTGCTGCACTTTCTAGCTGGCGTATTCGTTCGGCTGAAACACTAAACTGATCAGCTAGTTCGTGCAAGGTCGCTTTTTGTTCCGAAAGCCACCGAGATTGCAAAATGGTGCGGCTGCGTTCGTCTAGACTTTGCAGTGCCGTATATAAACGTTGATTCTGTTGGTTATCCCAGTCTTCTTGCTCTAGTGCGGCCTCGGCCGTCGGTGCGTCATCGACTAAAGTATCAATCGGTGCAAACGAATTTTCATCGTCTGGATTATCGGGGACGTCGATTGGCATATCGTTGTACGCCAAACGACTTTCCATCAAGGACACGTCTTTAGGACGTACACCTAACTCTTCGGCGATGGTTTCAGTTTCTGCCTTGGTCAGCCATCCTAATCGCTTCTTGGCTTCCCGTAACTTAAAGAATAGTTTGCGCTGTGCTTTGGTTGTAGCGATCTTAACGATCCGCCAGTTGCGAATGATAAAGTCGTGAATTTCCGCGCGAATCCAGTGTACGGCGAACGACACTAAGCGAACACCGACATTCGGATCAAATCGTTTCACAGCTTTCATTAGACCGATATTTCCTTCTTGGATTAAGTCGGCATCTGCTAAACCGTAGCCGCGATAAGTCCTGGCGATATGCACGACAAATCGCAAGTGGCAAATGATGAGTTCTCGTGCGGCTTCGACGTCTTGTTCGTCATAAAAGCGGCGGGCGAGTACTTGTTCTTCTTCTGCCGACAGAATTCGAAACGAGTGAACCGTATTGATATACGACTGAATATCGCTACCTGGCGATAAACTAGCTGTTGAAACTAAAGTTGTACTCATACTCAATTTGTTGTTTTCAATACTTATATTATACGTATTTAGCAGTCTGCCTTCAAGAGTGCTAATTAAATATAGTTGCTTTGTTCTTGCTTCCCAACGACTAATATGGGGTCGATTCGCAAATTTTCAAGGGGCAGATTCATATCTTTTGAGTAATTCTCATTCATTTCATTTATCATTATTGTTTTGAACGCGTTTGCGTTCATTCTTTGTAGAGGAGAAAAACATACACCATGCAAAAATTAACGGGGATTTTATCTCACCAAACTAACCGAATTGTCATTAGTGTTGGGCTAGTAACTTGCTTAATTGCGCTGCCGTTGACGGCATCGATGGCTGGCGGTACGCAGTATGTGTTGAACAGTTTTGCTTTCTTAATCTGGGGCGCGTTAGTAATGTGGATGTGTGCCGGTTTTACCATGCTGGAAGCTGGTTCCGTACGGACTAAAAATGCTTCCGTTATTTGTATTAAGAATATCGGTCTATTTTCAATCGCCTGCATCAGTTACTACGTTATTGGTTATGACTTGATGTACAACGTTGGTGAAGGTGGTTTAGGTTTAATAGGAGTGCCTGATTTTGCGAAATTTGGCTACACACCCTCCGATGCCGAGGTTGCCATGTTAGGGTCGGGCGATACCGCTGCATCGGCACCCGCCGACCAAGGTCATGCGACGATGTCTGATTGGTTCTTCCAAATGGTCTTTGTCGCCACAACGGCTTCCATCGTCTCGGGGGCACTTGCAGAACGAGTCCGACTTTGGTCATTTTTTGCTTTCATACTAGTACTAGTAACCTTTATATATCCGGTGGTCGGCGCCATGACTTGGGGTGGTGGGTTCCTCGACAGTCGGTTTGGGTTTGCCGACTTTGCCGGTTCCACGATCGTGCATTCGACTGGAGGTTGGGCCGCACTCGCAGGGATCCTTTTGCTTGGACCTCGGATCGGTAAGTTTCGTAAAGACGGCTCGGTGCATATGACACCGCCTTCAAACGTTCCCATTGTTACGTTGGGAGTATTCATTCTATGGTTCGGATGGCTAGGATTTAATGTTGGGTCAGTATTGGCGTTAGATGGTCCAGTCCACGCGACGATCATGAGTAACGTAATCGCGAATACCGTAATCGCTGGTGCGGCAGGGGTAATCGCCGTGCTGTTTTTCTCAAAAATAATCCTCGGCCACATGAGTATTTTGGCAGTCCTGAACGGTGCAATTGCTGGTTTAGTCGCTATCACTGCGGGACCGGATTTTCATAACATGATTTGGTTAGCCGCGCTAATTGGTGCAATTGGAGGCATTGTCTGTTTGCTTTGTATCCGACTATTTGATGTGCTTAAATTAGACGACGTCGTGTCAGCCATCCCTGCTCATTTGGCAGCCGGAATCTGGGGAACCTTGGCGGTTTCCTTTACCCATGGTGTCTCATTCTTAAACCAACTCATCTCGATAGTTATTGTGGGCGTGTTTGTGTTTAGCGTGTCTTTACTAGTTTGGTGGATCATTCAGCAAACCATAGGCTTGCGAATCTCTCGACAGGTTGAAGAAGTAGGTCAAGATGTTGCTGAACTCAAGATTGAAGCCTATCCAGAATTCGTACAGATTCCGGATCATCAAATGTATGAAGAAGACGACGACGAAGCTGCTTAGACTGCGTTAAAAATTATTTCATAGTTAAAACAGGCTCATCCGAGCCTGTTTTTTCTTGTTGTCGGAGACATCAGGTGAATTGAGATAGTTCGTCAATCGTGGCGCGTAGAGCGCGTGCAAACTTGTCGAACAACTCGTCAATTTGGGAATCACTAATCACTAAGGGGGGACAGAAACAAATCACGTCTCCTAACGCACGTACGATTAAGCCTTGTTCGGCACAGTGATGCAAACACTTCTGACCGGCGGCCA
Organism: Gammaproteobacteria bacterium; assembly: GCA_028819195.1. Lineage (GTDB taxonomy): Bacteria > Pseudomonadota > Gammaproteobacteria > Pseudomonadales > Azotimanducaceae > Bin55. The sequence goes on from JAPPMF010000009.1 coordinate 42,625, forward strand.
CTTCCTTTGGGAACGACTGTTTCGTCGCGACATCCTTTACCAGTTCAATCGCACCGATTAGACCAATTCCCCGTACATTACCTACGTATTGATACTCTTCAAATTTTCGTAGCCGTTCTTGGAACTGTATGCTTTTAGTCTCGACTTGTCGGTAAAGATCAAGTTCTTCGATGAGTTCAATGTTTCTTAACGCTACAGCAGTGCAAACCGGATGACCCGTATAGGTGAACCCATGTCCGAATACACCGGATTGGCGAGTCCCATCTGCCACGACGTCATAAATGGAATCAGGTACTAAAACAGCGCTTAACGGAAGATAAGCACTGGTTAACGCTTTAGCAAGACTAATGGTTGTCGGTTTAAGGTCGAATGTCTCAAACCCAAAAGGCTTCCCCGTTCTACCAAAACCACAAATGACCTCGTCGTCGATAAACATGATGTCGTAATAGTCAAGAATCTGTTGAACTTTCTCAAAGTAACCGGCGGGAGGTACAATCACGCCACCGGCACCCATCACCGGTTCGGCGATGAATGCAGCAATAGTTTCAGGTCCTTCAAATAAGATCAGTTCTTCAAGTTCATGTGCTAGGCGTGTACTAAAAGTTTCTTCGTCTTCGCCTTCTTGTCCAGATCGGTAAAAATTTGGATTGGTCGTGTGAAGGATTCCAGGTATTGGTAGGTCAAACTGGTAGTGGAATGGCGGAAGTCCTGTTAAACTACCAGCAGCGACGGTTGAACCGTGATAACCACCCCAACGGGAAATGATTTTCTTTTTCTCCGGTTTACCAATAAGATTGTGGTAGAGCCAAATGAGTTTGATTTGGGTATCGTTTGCGTCGGACCCGGACAAGCCAAAGAATACTTTCCCATTTTTTATAGGGGTCATTGACAAAAGTTTTTCGGCTAAGATAATGCTAGGTTCGTTGGAAATACCTGCGAAAAGTGGGGAGTAAGATAGTGTTTCGATTTGTTTGTGGGCTGTCTTTGCTAACTCTTCGACGCCATACCCCAAGGCGGTACACCATAAACCAGCCATAGCTTCAAGGTATTGCTTCCCTTGTGAATCCCAAACATGCACTCCTTGAGCACGCGCACGAACCGTCGGTCCTTCAACCGGAAGTGTTGCTAAATTCGTTGCTGGATGTAGGATGGATCGAAGATCTCGGTACTCCAAAGAGTCTTCAGAATATGGCAGGGATGTCGAGTCACTCATAGAATTGAAACCTGAAGATAAAAACGATTAGATTTGGATTGTAATCTGGAAAACTTGTAAGTATCGAATTACGCTAGTGTTTAGAACAAAAAAATAAACGTATCTATGGTATTGCCATGAAAAATATTTTGTGCATTGGGGGATCTGATTCCTCAGGGTTTGCGGGAATACAGGCCGACCAAAGGGTTACCCACACCCATGGACTCCATACACTGTTTGCAGTGACTGCGGTTACTTCTCAGAGAGTTGACGAAGTCGAGATGATTTCACCGATGTCGAGCGCGAGTATACAGTCACAACTAAAGAGTAACGTGGAGAATTTTGATGTCAGTTGTGTGAAATCCGGCATGATCCCGTCAGCAACGGCGGTCAATGCAATCGCATCTGTTCTTAACACAAGTGAACGCGCTTTTGCATATGTATTGGATCCAGTATTACGAACAAGTTCCGGTGCGAACCTTATTGACATCAATGGTAAAGAAGCGCTCGTGGATCAGCTTTTTCCAATCGCGACTGTAATTACTCCTAATGTAATAGAAGCAGAAGTTCTCACCGGTCACAAAATCGAGAATGTCGAGCAACAGCACCAGGCCGCTCGATCACTTTTGCAAACTGGGTGCCGTGCAGTGTTGATTAAAGGGGGCCACTTAAGAGAAAGCCTAGGAACTGATTTTTTGTTACTCCAAGAACAACCAGACACGGCGATTATTATTGAAGGAACCGCCGTTCAAGATCGGAGTGTCAGGGGAACGGGATGTGCCTATGCTACTGCCATTGCTTGTGGTCTAGCTGAAGGAAATTCGTTGGTCGATTCCGTACAACGTGCTAAGCAATTTATACAACGAGCGATTGAACAGGCACTGCTTGTTCCTGGAAACGGTTGGTTACTAGGACCTTAGACGTAGGATGAGAATCTACTCGAACTATCGTCCTAAATGAAAGCTACGGTAATTGAGTCTACATTTAATCGAGGACTAGGAGAAGCTAAGCTATGCAACAACTTTGTCTCCATGTAATTACCGATGAAATATTGCAGTCTCGTTTTACCCATCAGGGCCTAACGCGTCTGTGTAGTGAAGGCGGTGCTGACTTCATTCAGTTTCGAGAAAAACGTGCAATGTCTCTACAACAACGTTTCACCGTTGCGGGAGTAATGCATGCGCTATGTGAGTCGAGCCAAACTTGTAAATTAATCATCAATGACGACGTCAATTTAGCTCGAACTATCGATGCCTTTGGAGTCCATCTCGGCTCACAGGACATGGATATCGAATCGGCCCGAAAAATTCTTGGCAAACAAATGGTCATTGGGCGAACCGTTAATACACTAGAAGAACTAGACTCACAAACAGACGTGCCGGCCAACTACTTCGGAGTTGGACCAGTGTTTGGTACAAAATCGAAAACCAACGCAGCTTCGACCTTGGGTCTAGCTACACTTAGACGCATTGTTCAAAATAGTCCGATTCCCATTATCGCCATAGGTGGTATTCAACTAGACAACCTTGAAAAAGTACTTGACACTGGAGTCGCCGGAGTCGCGGTACTCTCTAATATCGTCTTAGCAAAGGATCCAGCAGAAAAAACTGCTCAATTTAAACAGATTCTGAGTTCGCGAGGACCATAAGTGTCAAACAGTCACTTACCTCGATTCATGGTTATCGGCGACTTCGAATACTGCGAAAATGAACTTCGCTGGCAAACCGTGCTCGAACAAATCGGTTCCGTTGACTGGGAACGCAAAATCGCTGTGCAAGTTCGAATTAAGAATCAAACCAACGAAAATTTCCTACGACTCGCTACACTAGCTCGATCAATACTGGGAAAATCAGTGCTAACCGTCCTGAATGGCGATATTCACCTCGCACGAAAATTACTTTATGATGGTGTACATCTCCCACAACTGACTAATCTGGAACAGACTCCGGTTGACTTCAAGTGGTTGTCAACGGTATCTCACAATTTAGCCGATCTCAACGCAATCGACTCTACACCCGTAACGTGCAATCTTGTTTCACCAATTTTTTCACCTCACTGGAAAAGAACTTCCCCCTTAGGTTTGGAACAACTACGAATGTTCTGTCGCACTTGCGAGGTTCCGGTGTTTGCTCTAGGAGGTATCTGTTTACAAAAGGTATCGGACTGTATTGCTAGTGGCGCGTACGGAATCGCTTCGCTATCTGGTGTACTAGATTCAATGTCGCCGAACGAAACAATTGCGCAATTCTTATACACTATCGATAGTAGTTTAATACGACATAAGTATGAATCATAGATTAAGGTTAAAATCTTTCTCGTTCTTTTAGGATTACATTGAGTACAAATTTACTTCGTAGTCTTTTTCACAGACAAGAGGTGTCAGTTGTATGAAGACGAATAAAAACCAACCATCGCTCACACGCGCCTCTCGTCGTACCGTCATGAAAGGAGTGTTCGCGGGTTCTCTGCTGACCCCTTTTGGTTTAGTCCATCTCCGCGCACAGGATTCTCAAATGTCAAACTCTTCTCCACTCACCTCTGCTAGCCACACCCAAGGTATCAGCGATAACGAAATCGTTCTAGGTACCTCTGCCGCTTTTACAGGCCCATCCCGCGGTTTAGGGATCGAGTTGTATCGCGGAGCGTTGGCTTATTTCCAACATGTCAACGAAAACGGTGGAGTTCATGGACGAAAAATCGTACTTAAACTTTACGACGACACCTACAACGCCGACCCAGCTGTCGAAAATACGATGAAACTAATGCTGGAAGATCAAGTGTTCGCGTTGTTTGGATATGTGGGTACACCTACCGTAACTCGCGTACTACCACTGCTGAAAAAATTTCAAGAACAGGAGTTTGTTCTTTTCTTTCCATTTACCGGTGCACAACCGCAACGACAACCGCCGTATGGACCGTTCGCTTTCAATTTACGGGCGTCTTACCGTCAAGAAACGGCCGGATTAGTAAATAATTTTGTCGGTATCGGTCGAAAGAAAATTGGCGTGTTCTACCAAGCCGATGCGTACGGAAGAAGTGGCTGGGCTGGGGTTCGTGAAGCACTTTCAAAACACCATCTTAAGATTGTTGGCGAAGTTACCTATAAACGCGGGGAAAAGTTCACTAATTCCTACGAAGCTCAAGTAGAACGATTAAACCGAGATAAACCAGAGGCAGTTATCTGTATTGGCGCTTACGCTGCCTGTGCTGGTTTTTTGCGAGATGCCGTGGACGGCGATTTAAAAGTCCCGATCGCTAATCTCTCCTTCGTTGGTAGTGAAAATTTATTAAAGTTAATCGTGGACTCCCAAGAAGATCCTGGTCAATATAGTCGATATCTTGTTAATTCCCAGGTAGTTCCTAGTTACGAAGATCTATCGCTGGCCGGTATAGCACAATATGATGACTTCATGCAAAAATATAACCCCGGTCTACCCACACAATGGGCCGATAGTGACTATAAGACTTTTGATCGAAGTTTCGTGAGTTTAGAGGGCTTTATCAATGCTAGACTAATGACTGAAATTCTTCAACGAATAGGACCGGAACCGACGCGAGGAAAGATTGAAGAAGCGGTTTTCACAATCGACAACCTTGATCTAGGAATCGGGGAGATGGTGTCTTTCAACGAAGCACGAAGACAAGGATTGGATAAGGTGTATTACACCATCGTAGATCGCGATAAAAATGTCTTTGTCCCACTCCGTGAGGGAGAATGGGCGAAGGTGTTCTGATCATATGAGACTACTTCGTCTTTTTCAAAAACCTTTTTTCGGGATCATCAGCTTGTTCTTTTTGGTCGCATTTGCGACTTCTTTGGTGTGTATCTCAGCCGTGGATTCACAATTGTCGAAAGAATACACCGAAAACAGCGAAGGATTAGCCAGATCCATCGCCGATTCTAGTGTCGACATATTGCTCAACCGTGATCTCTCAACGTTACAAGCATTAATCGATAAGTCTTTGGATATACAAGGCATTAGTTACATCTATATCACTAACGAGAACCGTGAAATTCTTGCTCACACGTTCGTTCCATTCGTACCGGATGAGGTATTGCAAGGAATTGAAGAATTATTTCAAAAAGATCCAAGTAGTCCGGTCCATAGACCACTCAATTTAAGTGGGATTGGGGACTTTCTGGAGGTTAGCTTTCCTATTTTGCGTAGCGAAGCTGGTCGAGTTCAAATCTTGATGGATCAAGATAACATATCACTCAAGATTCAGAACGCTATTGGGCAGCAAGTTATCTGGATGGCGATTATCCTTACCGTTGGTTTTTTTCTCGTGCTGATTTTGGTAAATCTTACCTACAACCCGATTCGCGAAACATTGAATTATGCTACCGGTCTAGCCCGTGGAGAGAGTATGGATGACCCCAAGATTCAAACGTTGTTGGAACGAAAAGATGAGACTGGTGATCTAGCACGTTTGTTCCAATACTTCGCTTCAGTCCAAGATCCCGATAAAACCGGTAAACTACCGGGAAAGAAGGAAGAATAATCAAGGGTAGAAAGTGAGAATCTCCAGTTTTACGACCTCGATTCCCGGTTTTGTTCGGGGGATTCTATGCATCGTCCTGCATTTGTGTTTTGGTACCGTTTACGCATGGAGTTTCTTCCAAGTGTTGTTGGTTGATTACCTCGGCTGGTCATTCACCGATACATCCTTGTCGTTTGGTATCACGATTTTTTCCTTAGGGATATCGGCGGCCTGGGCTGGGGCAATGCTTCCCAAACTGGGTCCTCGTAAACTAGCCGTTGCTGGCTGCATCATGTTTTGTGCAGGATACTTCATTGGGTCTTGGGCACTTGCAAATGACAACTTTGCCGTATTTCTATTTGGGTATAGCTTTATTGGTGGTACTGGCTTAGGCTTCGGCTATGTCGTACCAGTGGCTACGATCGCCAAATGGTTTCCAACCGCGAAGGGACTTTCGACGGGTCTAGTCGTGATGGGTTTTGGTTTAGGCGCGTTATTCCTTAGCAAGATTTTAGCACCGTTTTTGTTGATCACCACGCAACAAAGTTTGGTCGATACGTTCTTTTGGCTCGCGGTATTTTTCTCTGTGATCTTAATACCCGCTAGTTTCTTTGTGACCAATCCCAAAGAACCAATTCGTACTGGCATCGACCCACTTCAACAAACTGAAGAAGATCACCCGAAGTATGTTTCGAGGTGTTTGCGATCACGTGAATTCATTGTGATGTGGTTCATTTTTTTCTGCAACATCGCCGCCGGGATTTCCGTGATTAGTTTTCAATCGCCATTATTACAGGATGTCTGGCAGTTCACCAACGGTAATGTGGATCCAGAAAAACTCGCAATCTATGGGGCGAATCTCATCGCTGCAAGCTCGGTCTGCAATGGTTTAGGTCGCCTATTGTTTGGGCTTTTGTCCGATCATTTAGGACGAGTTTTTGTGTTCCGATTTTTATTGGCGAGTCAAATCATCGTGTTTGGGATTTTGATGACGGAGCGCAACCCGTGGATTTTTTCGGTTCTCGTTTGTTACATTTTGCTTTGTTTTGGTGGAGGGTTCGCAGTGATGCCTTCATTCGTCCTCGACGTGTTCGGAGCAAAGAAAATGTCCACCCTATATGGACTCATCCTTACAGCTTGGTCCTTTGCGGGAATCTTCGGACCGCTCTATGTTGGGTACCTGAAAGACAACTACCCTAACAAAACCGTCATTTATTGTTTCCTGATCGGTGTATTGTTCCTGAGTTTAGGATTTCTGGTCTCAATCTTGTTGCGTAACGAACGGATACGCTTGCAAAAACCGACCATGGAGTCGACTTTGGTCGACTATAAGATTCCGTTACCAAAACTAAAGCACGGCTAACGCGCGAAAACGACTTAGCCACTATTGGTATACTAGTTACTTTGTCGTCAGATTAATCGCTACGGCATTGTTCAATCCAAAATATACAGTTCGAATATGCCTTCAAGGTAGCTTCGGACACAACGTTTGATCCAACAGACCGATGAGTAAACAGGCTTTCCATACCGATATAGACGTTCTTGATACTGAGTTGTTACAACCGTTACAGGGTTCACACAAAACCTTTGTCGAGGGTACCAGAGATATTCGTGTAGCTGTGCGCGAGATTTCGTTAACGCCAACACCAATTCAAGGTCAGCAAGAAAACGTTTCGCCAGCGTGGGAACGTAATCCAGCGTTGCGCGTTTACGACACCTCGGGACCCTATACGGATCCTGATGTAAATATTGATCTTTACGAAGGTCTTCCCACTTTTCGAAAAGACTGGATTGAGTCTAGGCAAGACACACAAATACTTACCGAGAAAAGTTCTTCTTTCACGCGCAAGCGGTTACAAGATCCAACGTTCAATTCTACTCGTTTTCGACACAATCGTAATCCGCGCGCGGCACAAAGTAACCAAAACGTTACACAAATGCACTACGCCAAAAAGGGAATCGTTACACAAGAAATGGAATATGTGGCGATTCGGGAGAACCTAGCGCGCTTAAACAGTCATTACGAAGACACACAGCATCCGGGGGAATCATTTGGCGCATTAATGCAGCAAGAAATCACTCCCGAATTCGTCCGCGATGAAGTCGCTTGCGGGCGGGCGATTATCCCCAACAATATCAATCACCCAGAGTCCGAGCCTATGATCATCGGACGCAACTTTTTAGTCAAGATTAATGCCAATATCGGTAACTCAGCAGTAACGTCAAGCATTAAAGAAGAAGTTGAAAAAATGGTTTGGGCGACACGCTGGGGGGCCGATACCGTGATGGATCTTTCGACAGGCAAGAATATTCACGAAACACGCGAATGGATCATTCGAAATTCGCCTGTACCGATAGGAACGGTGCCTGTTTATCAAGCCCTCGAAAAGACAAATGGGATTGCCGAAGATCTTACGTGGGAACTCTATCGCGATACGTTAATCGAACAAGCTGAACAAGGGGTGGATTACTTTACCATTCACGCCGGGGTACGTCTACCATTTATTCCACTTACCGCGAAACGCACTACTGGTATCGTTAGCCGCGGTGGTTCAATCATGGCTAAGTGGTGTCTAGCGCATCATCGCGAAAACTTTCTTTTCGAACATTTCGAAGACATCTGTGAAATCATGAAAACGTACGATGTCTCTTTTTCACTTGGAGATGGACTACGTCCAGGTTCGATCGCTGACGCTAACGATGAGGCGCAGTTTGCCGAACTCAGAACTTTGGGTGAACTCACCCAACTAGCATGGAAACACGATGTACAGACCATGATCGAAGGTCCTGGACATGTCCCGATGCAACTCATTCGTGAAAATATGGAAAAACAACTGAGTTCATGTGGTGAAGCACCGTTTTATACTCTGGGACCACTCACTACCGATATCGCACCGGGTTACGATCACATCACATCAGCGATTGGAGCGGCTATGATTGGTTGGTATGGTTGTGCGATGTTGTGTTACGTTACTCCGAAAGAACATTTAGGATTACCCGACAAAAATGACGTTCGTGAAGGTATCATTGCCTATAAGATTGCGGCACATGCTGCTGACTTAGCTAAAGGACATTCGGGGGCACAGTTACGAGACAATGTTTTGTCAAAAGCACGGTTTGAGTTTCGGTGGCAAGATCAATTCAACCTTGGACTGGATCCGGAACGCGCTCAATCCTATCACGATGAGACATTACCGAAAGATTCCGCGAAAGTAGCGCATTTCTGCTCGATGTGTGGTCCAAAATTTTGTTCGATGAAAATCAGTCAAGAGATTCGCGATATTGCTCAAGTGCAAAGTGAGCACGATACGGTCCGAATGATCGATGTCGAGGCAGAACTCGCTGCTAAGGCGAAGGAATTCAAGGACCAGGGCAGCGAAATCTATCTGAAGGTATAAACACTGAATATTGCGATTGTCGGCGCGGGGTTAATGGGGCGCCTGATCGGCTGGCAGTGTGTGAAAAAGCAACACCAAGTCACGCTCTATGAAAGAGCGAGTCGAAACACACCTCGAAGTGCGGCTCATGTCGCTGCCTCCTTACTTGCATCGACCAGTGAACGTCCAGAATCGGATGATGCCTACATGGCGATGGCGCGTTCGAGTCGAGATGTTTGGCGCTCTTGGTGCGATGAATTGAGTGTTCCTTATGCTTTTGATGGCACACTCGTAGTCGCCCATCCGGTTGACGTCTCGCTGCTGGAGAAGTTTGAAACTACGTTGCGACGGCATCGAATTCCCGAATTCGTTAAGTTGGGCGGCCCGGAACTACAAGAAGTTGAACCAGTTCTAGCATCTCATTTTCGTAACGGTATTCTGCTTGAAACCGAAGGTTGGCTTGATAATCGTGCCTTACTTGATGCACTGGAGTCGCGGTGCGGAAACATTCTTTACGAGCATTCAATAGAACCCGAAGATTTATCAGCAGATTGCGTGATAGATTGTCGCGGTGCTGGAAGCACTAATCCCGAGGTACGAGCGATTCGCGGCGAGATCATTCGATTGTTTGCGCCAGAGGTCAACTTCATTCATCCCATACGGTTATTACATCCAAAGTATCGAGTTTACATCGCACCTCGACCCAACCATCAATACGTTGTTGGCGCGACACAAATAGAAAGTGATATTGAGTGTGGTGTTACAGTGCAAGGGGCACTAGAGTTGCTTTCGGCAGCATATAGTGTGAATCCCGGTTTTCAAGATGCTGAAATCACTGAGATCGCTACGGGATTACGTGCAGCTTTCGACGATAATCTTCCACGAGTGCAATGGCACAGCAGCGTCCTTGAAGTCAATGGCCTTTATCGTCACGGTTATTCGATTGGACCTGCCATCGTCGGACAGGCGATGGAACAAATACAAGCCTATGCAAATTAACGTTAACGGACAAGAGCAGACAGTCGAGTCGATCACACTTCGAGCGATATTAGAAGAACTCGGATACGACGAAGACGATTCTGTCGTCGCCGTAAATTGCGAATTTGTACCTAAGGTTCAATGGAATGATCGGAACATTCATCCTAACGATACATTAGACGTTTTAGCCCCGATGGTGGGAGGTTAATGATGGATGACCGATGGACTGTTTACGACACTGAGTTAACCAGTCGCTTGTTCTTGGGTACTGCGCGGTATCCTTCGCTTGCAGTCATGCAAGCGGCAATTGAGAAATCAGAAACAGAGGTTGTAACAACTAGTCTGCGACGACAAAACCCCTCGCGGAAAGGTGGTAAGTCTTTTTGGAGTAAGTTACAACAACTTGATTGTAGGGTACTCCCGAATACAGCCGGGTGTCATACTGCTGACGAAGCGACGACTCTAGCACAAATGTCACGTGAAATTTTTCAGACGGATTGGATTAAGCTTGAAGTAACCGGAGATGAATATAACTTGCAACCTGATCCCTTCGAACTGGTAGTCGCCGCAGATCAACTCGTCAAATTAGGCTTTAAAGTGTTCGCTTACACCACTGAAGACCTCGTGCTGTGTTCTCGGTTACGCGATGTAGGTTGCGAGGTTATCATGCCTTGGGGTGCACCAATTGGTACTGGCAAAGGCATTCTGAACCAGTATGCATTAGAGACTTTGCGCAACCGTTTACCCGAAGTCAGTCTAGTGCTTGATGCTGGTGTCGGGCAACCGTCACATGTAGCACAAGCGATGGAATTAGGATTTGACGGAGTTCTACTGAATACCGCGATTGCCACCGCTGATGATCCGGCTCAAATGGCTGAGGCTATGAAGTATGCGACACTTGCTGGTCGTACAGCATACCTTGCCGGGCCCATGGCAGAAAGTGGTACAGCTAACCCTTCCACCCCGAATGTGGACTTACCGTTCTGGCAGAATCGCCAACAAAATTGAGTTATTTCAACTCTGAGATGAGTTGATCTTCGTCTGGGAACTCCCCGGTCTTATGTTTGGAGTAGATTAATTTGCCATCGATATAGACGTCAAATATACCTGCACCACCCGCTTCGATCTCGGTGTCGACACCGAAGTGGGTTTTGAACTTAGCAGCTAAACTAACCGCTTTGGGTTTATAGTCTCACGCGGAGCAATATAGGATTCGAACGTGCACTTTTTTTCAGCTTTAGTCAAATGGAATAAGTTATATTTTAAGTTTAACGAACGTTGTTCAGATTGGGCAAACTTCGATCTTTTCTATAGACATCGTCTAGGTTCGAGTTTATGCTCTACAACTGTATCTCAGTTCCACACTACTAAAGATTTCGTAATCTCCCACTAGACTTCGAGGGGGCGGTCAATCCGAATTGGATTCATCCACGCCTCAAGCGCATGAATAACGTCTTCCATACTGTCATAACGTTTCTCACGGTCGGAGTGTGTACACCGTAAACACACTTCTTCTAATTCTTCCGGAATATCTAGTTGCGGTGTGCGACTCGAAGGACTAATCTGAACACTCTTCTTGATGTTTTCGATTACCGTCAAAACATCGTTCCCTTCGATCATTCGTTCTAAAGCCAGAACTTCAAATAGTAATGTTCCAATACTATAAATGTCTGTACGATAATCGACGTAACTCGGATGTGTGAGTTGTTCCAAAGACATGTAAGGTGGTGTACCCTGCAACGGTGAACGCTGGGTTAATGGTAGGTTTTCGTCATTTATGTTGAAAGATTTATATGAAAAATCTTGCTGAGCTTGATCAATCTCAGCTAACATCTCATCGTTATCCCACACTTTTGCCATACCCCAATCTAGCACCATTACTTCACCAAATTCACCAACCAGAATGTTTTCTGGTTTCATATCTCGGTGTACAACACCGTGAATATGCGCGTAATGTAGGGCGTGACATGCTTCCGAAATCACATCGATCAAACGAAACAAATCAAATCCTTCGACCTCATGGGAATTGTGTTTTTGACAACGGTCAATAATTTCGCGTAAAGTTGACCCGTGTACAAGTTTCATCGTGAAGTAGTAATTACCTTTCACATCTCTACCTAGCTCGTAGGTGGGGATCGTGTTGGGATGCTGCAGCATTGCGGTAACTCGCGCTTCGCGCAGAAAGCGTGCGCATTCCACTGGGTTCTTCGCCAATTCTGGCTTCAGCATCTTATGGCAAATCGTCCGGCGTAAATGCAAATCCTTACATGAACTGATGATGCAAGTTCCGCCTTTTGTAATGGTCTTGAAATACATGTAGCGCAACCGATTATCCGGTCGTTCAGGTAGCAAGGTATCTGTCTCCTTGCGATACACCTTAGGATAGGCATCAGGCTGTTTTGGATAGAGCACGGTTAGTCGAAATTACTAAATTACTAAAATTTTAGGACAGGCTGTCATATTACGTTTCGTATGTATGATAGACATTCCATCGATCTAGTAAACATTTTTTTAGAATTTCTCCGTCATTTTTTCGACTTATTCAATTAAGGAACCCATGTGATCATTGCCGTTGCTCTCTACTTCATTCTGATTCTGCTTGTATTAGTTAATGTGATGCAAGCTTTTGAATGGTCCGTGTTTTGGGCTGCGATTCCCTTTGTTCTTGTGATCTTAAGTGTGGGGGGAGTCTACATGTGGAAAAGTACTCGCCGAGTAATGCTAACCGCCCTCGGATACGTCGGAATGATCGCTCTAACAGCGGTCGCTATCACGCTAGCTTTTCCAGCATACGAAATCATTTTTTCCGATAGTAGCAGTAATTGGACAGCTAACTTGACGCAAATATTTTTCTCGTCGATCGGACTCTACGTCTGTGGTCTATGGATCCGCGCAACAACCTGGGACCAAGCAGACTCGCTTGAATGGTTAGCAAAATTCTTAGGTGGCCCAAGTCTGTATCTGACCATGGTGAGTGCTTTAATCCTGTGTTCAGCTACATTACTTGCTATGGAATGGTTACAAGAAGTACAAGAGTGGGCCTTAACGATCACTCCCCGATTCCTCGCACGCGGAATTATCCCACCGCTAACGTTATTCCTATTCTTTTGGGGCATCCTGTTATTGTTAAGCAAGTGGTGGAATACGTTCTACCTTCGTCTCTCGATCAACCGTTGGGAAAGTGGAGTACCAATAAACGAACGTTCGAATTTAGATCGTGTCCGCAATGTCATGAACGATGCGAATAAGTTCGAAGATCAAATGCGTTTTCTGTGGCGTCGCCATGACGAGTCGTATCTAGTACCAAGGTACATTTCGTTCGCGACACCAGTACTTGGTTTTATCGGTACTGTGTTAGGTATTTCATTAGCGGCCGACGGCATTCGAAAGATTATTGGAACCGACTCTGGTCTCAGTGGGCTATCGAACGAATTAGGTTCCGCGATCGCTCCGCTTGGAATCGCATTCGATACAACGTTAATTGCTCTTTCGCTAAGCATTGCTCTGACTCTGTTACTCGCTCTAGTACAACGCGGCGAAGAAAGAACCTTAACCGTACTCGAACGACATATGAAAGAGCGTCTCCATGTTCACTGACACCGGCAGTAACAACTCGCGTAGTCTGGAAGACAATCCACGACCGCGTCAACAGGAGGACAACAGTGCCCCAATGATGGCTGTTTTCGGAGGAATGTTTGCGTTAATGCTAGTCTTTCTCGTCGTCATCAACGCTGTTTCTGAGGCCGCTGTTAGAGAACGCTTAAAAGATAGCGCAGATGATGGATCGTACCGGATTCAACGTGAGGATGGAGGATTTGGTTATTCAATCATCGTCTTCCCAGAAGCTATCAGAATTGTCGAAACAGCACAGGGTATTGGGCGTGGTGCGATCTGTGATCAAGGTAGTGCGTTTCGTGAGTATGTTGAAAGAATATATCGCGACTCGAACGATCAACTCTTGTTTTTTATTCTCGAAGAAAGTGTTTCAACGATGGCTGAGGCACGTAACTGTATACGAGAACTTATGTGGCCACAACAAGTATCAATCGGTTGGGTCATTGCCGATAACGAATTCTTGAAATCCGTAATGTTGGATGATATTCCCGAATATATAAAAGAACACGCGGATACCATACCGTGAGTTCTTCGGCTGCTCGAATTCCTAATTTCTCCGGTGTCGCGTTAGTCGATATCTTGGCAAACGGTGTTGCCGTACTGATCATTGTGATCGTGCTCAGTATCGCCGCGCGCGCGGAAAAAGAAGAACGTTATTCGGAAAAAGTTCAGGAAGTATCAGCAGTCATGACGCGAGAATTTAGCACCTCTCTAGTACTAAATCGTTTAGCAGCAAGTCCACCAGCCCAACTACATGATTACGAGACCTCTGAAATGGATCAAATCTGGGATCCCATCATCATGCCGGTAATCGAATTTCATAGTTCATTCGTCCGCGATCCATACTCAGGCGCCGTGTGGAGCCGGAACGAACTATTACAGTCTCCTAACGGTCTCGATTCTTTTTTGATGGATCTCGGCGAATATTCGCGAACTCACGTACGCGGCGATATCTATGATGTCGGTACCTATTACCTTGTTATGTCGATATTACGAGATCACAATATTCGAATTTGGCATTGGCACTTTATCGGTGGTGTCGGCGGCGCCGACACAGCTGGCTCTGCCGCCGATTGTCCGCCTGGAGTTAGTTATGAAGACTGTCTTCAGTTAGGTGCTGATGGACGCGCTAATTACCTCGCGCAGCAGGATGATCTCGGCGTACTCAGTGGGTTCGCGAGCGACAATGCAGACCAAACCCAAGATGACCCTGGCGCTTCCTGGCCACCGACAGATGACCCCACACAACAACAACCAGACGGTCAAATGGATGACCAAGTACCTGGTACTGCTGTGGTTCCTGAAGGATCAAGTCTCGGTCGTGGTGGAAATCCGAATTTACCCGAAGGTGCTTTAGAAAGTTTTCCCGATGCAAGACCGCCGTCGAACTCAAGCGGCTCCTCTCAAAACCTTGGACCCGGCGACGGTAGCAGTGGTAACGAACAGGGAAATAGCTTCACTATCAGACTCGCTGACCCCTCGGCTCAAGATAGAGTTATCGAAGGTATTGCAATGGAAATGCCCGAACCGCAGCAGGTTTTAAGAGCTTTAATGTTGTACTTGAATGCGATTCAAGAAATGCTCAATAACGATCGTCCTCCGACCGAAATATTGGACAACTTCACCGATCAACTATCTTTGAATCTGCAGGTACTAGACGCACTACCCATTGAAGAACGAAACATTGTCGACGACTTGTATGCGAGTATGCAGTTACGGCTTCAATCTCCTAATGCAGCGGCATGGGAACCACTAGCGATCACAACTGAATTTGAGGAAAATTTAGAGTACGGATTTCTTAACATTTTGCCAAACCGAGTCCTGCTTGACGCGGTCGCCGTAACCGATCCAGCTAATTCTGACCTAGATGAAATGGCTTCACCGCGGTTATTGATCAATATGTTTCCTGATGTTTGGCAAGGATTACAAGTTACGTTAACGCAAGGTTCGGTACTGTTAATGTCGCCTAAAAATCCAGCGGTGGATGAACCCTCCTGGTATGCAGTTGCGTATTTGTCTTCGACCTTAGACGATATGATTGTCGGTTTTCTTTACGGTCGACTAGACGAAGAAGGTTACTTTTCGATATATTCCGACAGTAATAGAGTTCGCTTAGACTACCAAGAAATAACCCCATCACCAATCACCGCATTCTTTGGGGCTAAAGCATGGCTTATGACCATGTACATCGTGTTTGGTTTACTGTTGTTCCTGTTTTTCTTATTCTGGCGCCCGGGTCTTAAAAACACGTGAGAAAATGGCGTGGTCCCATCATAGTTCTCGTGTTGTTTCTCATTGGTGGAGTGGGAATTACACTATTGAATCTTGGGCGAACCGATATAGATGCGATCGAGATTAATCTCGAAATTCCACAGGCTACTGACGCCGCATCTAAAGCTGTCGACGACGCCGTTTTACACGCCATCGAAACCGGTTCTTTAAGTCCCGAACTACGAATTCGGCTACAAAAACCACTCCGCTCTGTTTACATCAACGATTTTCATGTCGACACGTGTGAGGTGTCGCAAGGTGAATATGAAAGTTTCTTAGAGTGGCTTGAAACACGCGGCGATGAAACAAATCAACCAACCATACCCGAGTGGTTGCGTTCGCTGTCAACTAAACATCGTACTGCTGGCATTATCAGTTCGCCGGCTAGCGGCGTAACTCAAGCTGGAGCAGTGATGTACTGCGAAATGGTAGGCGGACGACTTCCGCAAATTGAAGAACTTGAGGTAGCGGCTAGCGGTATCGAGGGGCGACTATACCCGTGGGGTAATGAATTCGAAGGATCAGCTTGGCCGTTTATGGAACCAGATCGAAATGCCCAACAAGCTTGCGGAACACATTTGCTGAGTTCTACACCTGATGGGATACACGACTTAGCGAACAATGTCATGGAATGGACTATTGGGACGATGAGCCCTGAGCTGCTTCAGTCGCCTGATCTCATACCGGTAATGGGGGCACCACCGGTTCGTAATCGTGCACGCGAACTCTACGCACTCAGCGCGGCTTGGTATGCCGTTCAAGGTAGCGTACAAAGTCACCATTTAGGTTTTCGTTGTGTGTATGACACCCCACCGCGACCGATCCTCCCGTGGGATGAATTTCGCGGCGAGACTGTGCATGTCGAAAGCGGTGAATACCAAATTGGTATTTCACCAGATGCCCGCATCACGGCTTTCATGACGAAAATTCCCAATGATGCCAACATTCCATTACGCGAGTTAGCGCGTTCGATGGATCAGATTCCGGACCGCTTACAGGTTGATCGCTGTGAAGTGACTCGCAGTGAGTACGCACAATTTTTACAAGATCCGCTGGTACAAGCAGGACTGTATGCCAATGACAATGAACCCTCGCGGCATTCACATATACCACTTGATTGGGCAGAACAACAGAAAAACCTCGATTTACCGGTTACTGGAGTGACCTGGTGGTCAGCAGATGCTTTTGCACGTTGGTCTCGAGGTCGATTACCCACCGCTGAGGAATGGCGCGCCATCGCTGCCGGTGGCGAAGGAAGAATCTATCCATGGGGTGATATTTATGAACCAAATGGTGCAGCTGTTGGCGACGATGCAGAAGGGACTTTAGTTCCTTGTCACGAAACTACTTTAGACGTTACCGTAGAAGGGGTACGACACCTTGGGGGTAACGTGTCAGAATGGACACGATCCATTAGTCATGAACGCGGTGCACTGACCATGTGGGTACACGGTGGAAACTGGATTCTTCCCGGACTAAAAACGGCACAAACAGTGTTTGGTCGTAAAGTCACACTCGGTCATCGATCGCGCAGTATCGGATTTCGCGTCGTTTACGATTAGTTCGACATAGTTGAAATAAATGTTTTGCACTTATCCTTTAATTCGAAACTAACTAATCGAAATATTTGAATGCGAACATCATGATGAAACTTTGGTTAAATCCGTACACTTTTACTTTTTGCGATTTCAGATAAAATAAAAGCTATTCGTAGTGTCTTGACGGCTTTGAGTAGTCAGCAATACTTGCCGCAAGAGATTGTCGAAATTTGGATAGTAAAGGCTTACAACACTATGAGAATATAAATCTTGAGAAAAACTTTATGAGGAGAGATTAACAAGATTTCACGATACGTATGCGCTCAAACTTTAAAGTCATTTGGATTTTGGCACGGATTAGTATGGTTTTTTGTCTAAAAAATTCGCTAAGAAAACTGAGTGGAAGTTTACGGTGTGAGTGTACGTTTCGTACTATTCTTTTAGATATTCACCTAAAACAAAAATGCAATTTTGCGATATGAGGAACAAAGAACTATGTTTCAACGACTAAGAACATTACCCTCTGCTTTGTGGTTAGTGTTATTGCTTCTTTTCTCGTTCACGCTAGCAGCTTCATTACAAGCGCAAGAGGACGACGAAGACGATGCAGATGCTGCCACAGAAGAAGCAGATGACGATGAGGATGAGGATTCTGATGCGTCTACTGAGCCGATGGAGGAGATGACTGTAACGGGTTCGCGATTGATTCGGGATACGTACAATAACATCTCACCAATTCAGATTATCAACTCTGAGCGAGAACGCGAAGCTGGACTCATCGACGTTGCAGAAATCTTGCAGAATTCTACGCAAGCACAAGGCCAGCAAATTGACCTCACCTACACTGGGTACGTGTTAGACGACGGTCCCGGTTCATCTACTATTTCATTACGCGGCTTAGGCGCTTCAAGATCGCTCGTCTTAGTGAATGGTCGCCGTATGGCACCAGCCGGAGTTGAAGGTGCTCCAAGTAATCCAGACCTTAATCTAATTCCGGGTGCTTTGGTTCAACAATACGAACTATTGCTTGATGGTGCGTCCTCCGTTTATGGTTCTGATGCCGTCGGCGGAGTGGTTAATGTCATTCTTGCGAAAGACTTCGATGGACTTGAGATTGATAGCTATTTCGATTACGATGAGTACAGTGGTTTAACTTCACAATCGTTGTCTCTTAAGTGGGGACAAAACTATGATCGTGGTTTTTATGGGATTGGTATGACGTTCAACGATCAACCCGAATTTACTCGTGCTGATGCTAGGAGTTATCAAGGTTGCACTGGAGCTGCCGAAGTCACCCAAGACGGCGAAGTTCGTAACACTAGTCAGTGGTTTTCGTACTTGTATGGAATGAAATGGGATGAAGGCTGTGGTTATTCCGGATTACACGGTGGCTGGATAACGAGCGTGCCTTTTGGTCCGTTGTTCCATACGCCTGGATCATCGAACGGTGGATGGAGAGATTTTTCTGTTTCCCGCCTTCGTGTTTTTGGACAATGGTTCTATTCAGACATGGATGGCGACGGTTTTAACGACGTAAGTTGGCAAGATTATGCGAGAGACAAACATCAAATGTTCGCGACACTGTATCCCGAATTTACCAGACGAAATGTCATGGCATATGGTGAATACACTTTCCCGGGAGAGATGAATTTGACTACGTTCTTTGAATTAGGTTACGGAAGTCGTTCAAATACGCAAAACGGCGGCGGATACCAGCTCTTCCCGTTTGTTAATCCATTAAATCCGTTCAACCCTTGTAATCCTTTCGGTCAAGGAGTAGACTGTGGTACCGCCATAAATGGATTTTTAGCGCAGCCCTCGGTACGGCAACAGTTTATCGAGACATTTGGCTGTGATCCAGGTCCCGGTGGTTCATGCGATCTCTCACAGGGACCAGCAGGTCCTATTTGGGTCCGGCCCGTTGTAGTTATAGAAGGAGACCGCAATATTACGACCGTAGATGTTGCACAAATCCGTTTCGTAGGTGGTGCACGGTTCGATATGCCATTCCTCTCGAATTACGGCTCTCGTAGTGGCTGGCAAGCGGAATTTTTCGTTTCCTATTCGGATTCAACAGGAGAAACCTTCCGTGAAGGTGTTCTTGAAGATCGGTTGGAATTTGCTCTAGGCAATATGTCAGCCTATGGGATTCCTTGCGACGCAGGTCCAAACGCTACCATTTCAGAAGAAGATAAAGCTGGGTGTGTACCAGTTAACTTGTTTGCACCGAGCGTGATGAACATAGAAACACATCAAGGTCATTTTGCCACTCAACAAGAACGAGATTATTTATTCGGCTCGCGTGAATTTGACACGGACATCAGCCAACTGTTGGTCTCGTACTACATGACCGGTAATCTCTATAGCATGCAAGGAGGAACAGTTGCAGCTGGCTTCGGATTTGAATGGCGCCAAGATGAGATCGACTCCATACCTAATGACGTCGCTGCTCAAGGTAAATTTTTCGGCTTTAGCGCTGACCAAGGTGCTGTCGGTGAGAAGTCTGTCTACGAGTGGTTTGGCGAAATCGAATTTCCGATCTTAGGTAATTTACCATTTGCCAACGAGCTGACAGTGAATTTGTCGGCGCGAAATACCGAAGAAGAGTATTCTGGAAACGCATGGACTTATTCAGCAAAAATGGCTTACCGACCCGTTTCGTCGTTCTTGATTCGAGGAACGAAAGGTACTTCTTTCCGCGCCCCGAATCTACGAGAATTATTCTTGCTAGCGCAAACTGGGTTCCTAAATTTATTTGATCCTTGTGTCATTCCTACCGCAGCTACTGACCCAATTACGGGCGAGTATTTACCTGACGAAGATCGTCGGGAAGAGCACGTATTGAGGAATTGTCGCAATAACGGTGTCGATCCTACTGCATTATTTGGATTCCCCAGTTCTAGCGTGGAAGTCGCCGCTGGTGGTGCGTTAGATCTGTTACCAGAAACCTCAACCTCAGAGACTTGGGGATTCAGCTTTGAACAACCATTTACCAACGCATTTGCGTTGGCGTTTGGTGGCTCCGTATATAACGTTAGTATCGACGATACGATTGTTGAACCTTCAGCTGGTTTTATTATTCGCGACTGCTATTACAGTGAACGTGGCGACAGCCCGTTTTGTCAACGAATCACCCGTGGACCCGATGGCCGTTTTAGTTACATTCATCAGGGTTTTATCAATCGTGATAACGAATCAGTTCGTGGAATCGACTTTAATCTGACGTTTGCTGACACCTTCACAATATTTGACCGACCAATCGCTTTTGGTTTCGATTTTATAACCCATAAATTGTTAGAACGTTCCTCCGTTACGATAACCGACATAGAGGAACGCAATGAAGATGTGTCAGAATGGTACTTCCCAAGATATCGTCATCGAATGACTCTACGTGCGCAATTCAGTCAGATGCGTATCAGTTGGGGTATTAGGGTTCTTGGAAGACAAGAACAAAACGACGAGTTCGAAGATGAATGGGGTTCAGTACCAGACCTTAGTTCTGACACCTGTTTAGGTCCTGAATATGACGACGTATTGTGCCGCGACATCGATTCGGCTGACTTTTACTGGGTACACTCATTGTCGTTTGCGATGGCACGTCGTGACTTCTACTTTACGGCTGGCATTTCCAACGTGATGGATGAACAACCACCCCAGGTGCACGGAAGCGATGTGTTCTCTCAAAGCAACACACCAATCGGCGCGGGCTATGACATCTTAGGTCGTTCCATGTTTATGAGTCTCACTTATCGATTAGGTGGTGGCCTATAGTTCTTTGATCGTTAAAGAAAGTTTTTGAACGGAAACGGTTTCGGCGAGTAATTCGCTGAAACCGTTTTTTTATAGCTTTTGTTTTCTGCAAACACAATGCGGAGACTAACTTCGCAAAATTGATGTATACAATTTATAATCGATAGCCAGATGGTCTAGATTATTCCAATATTTAATCGCAATCCCACTAAATTTTTGATTCGAGAGACTAACTTATGACACAAGAACTGATAAAGAAACTGTTCGTACTTTCTCTGTGTGGTTTGTTAACAAGCTTTGTGTTTGCACAAGAAGAGACGGAAACCGAAGCAGCGGAAGCTGAGATTGAAGAAGCGAAACCGGGGCCGTATCCCGCTGAAGTGTGGGCGGCGAACCCAACGATGTCAAATGCTCGCGTTTCTCCAAATGGCGATTACTTGAGTTGGATTAGTTGGGATGATCCTACGAGTACTGGTGGACCCGTTATATTAGTTTTTAAACTTAATACTGAAGACGGTATACCTGATTTTTTTCGTCGACAAAGTGCCGACCCTATGCAGATTCAAGGATACGACTGGGTCGGTCCAAATACTTTTGTCATGTCCTTGCGGCAACAAGTCCGACGGCAGACGCAAGGATTTAACCGCGGAATATTTGCATCACAACTAACACTCGTCGATGTTGCTGAAGGAAAAATGAAAGGGTTCGGTGAAGGATCTGGTGGAATCGCCCATATCTTACCCAATGAACCTGATAAAATTTTGACTGCGGTTCAAGAAGGAGCTCGCGCACAAGGTACGAGAATCGCAGGAGCATTTCGACCTACGGCATTCTACAAGCTAGATCTGAACACTGGGTCACGAGAACTGGTTCATCGAACCAAAATTGCCCAATCGGGAATCGCATTTGATGCTGATGGAGTTCCAATTCGAGCAAGTGGATTTGATGAAGGATCAGAAGAGATCGTGTATTACTACCGGCGTGCTGGATCAAAGGATTGGATCGAATATTATCGTTGGTCTTTTGAGTCGTTTGAGACCTTCCAAGTCGTGGGAACAGACCCTATAGCTGATTACCGAATATTCGTCATCGCTCACAATGGTGAGGATAGAGCGTCTTTTTGGTCTTACGATATGGCCAACAAAGAATTTGTGGAGAAAGTTTTTCAACATCCCAAGGTTGACTCTTTATCCGCCCTCTACCACACCAACGATTGGAAACATTTCCAAGAGGTAACTGGAGTTGAGTACTTTTGGGAGAAACCACATAGAGAGTATTTAGATGCTGAAGAAAAAGCCATCAATGATCAGCTAGAACAGCTGATCCCGAATGCTGGAAGCATCAACATCATTAGTCGATCCGTGGATGGCAATACCTTTATCGCCCACAACTCCGCGCCGCGCGATCCTGGTACGTACTATCTGTACAACAAGGGGCGATTACAAGTGATTGGAAGTTTCAATGATGCCCTCGATCGAGATCAACTTGCGGATGTGGAATACATAACGTATCAATCGACGGATGGTTTAACCATTTCTGGGTACATCACTATTCCGAATGGTGAACCACCTTTTCCACTTGTGGTACTCCCACACGGTGGACCCCATGTCACCGAAACTGTTTTGTATGATCCGTGGGGTCAAATGCTAGCCAATCACGGCTACTTGGTCCTCCAACCGCAGTATCGCGGTTCACAAAATTATGGAATTGAGTTTTATAAAGCAAGTTTTGAAGGTGAAGAGAGTCAAGCCGGCCGTTTGATGCAAGCCGACAAGGACGCCGGTGCATTGTATCTTGTAGAACAAGGAATGGTGGACCCAGAGCGTATGGCTATGGTTGGTTGGTCTTATGGCGGATATGCCGCCTTGATCGCTGCCGCTCGTGATGAACAAATCTACCAATGTGTCGTGGCTGGAGCAGCTGTTACAGATCCAATCATGCAATTGAACAATTATCGATACAGTTTGACAGGTGCCCAAAAGGAAGAACAAATGGGGACCTGGATGACTGCAGTAATGCCAATTGACGAGGTCGAAAAAATCAATGTACCGATGCTACTAGTACACGGCGATGCCGATCAGCGAGTGTCTGTCGATCATATCATTAAGTATCGCCGAAAACTGGATGAACTCGAAAAAGAGTACAAGTATGTTGAATTACCTAGTGCCGACCATTTCTATAACACGCTGAATTACCGGCACCGAGAGACTTTTTATTCAGCCATGCTTGACTTTTTGAAAGAGGATTGTGGACCAGACGGACTGTAAAAAGTAGGAGAAAAACTGGCTAGAGTTGCCTCGAAACCCTTTTTGGTTCGGGTATGAACAGTCAACACACTTAGTCGCTGCGACAATCGCGCGCGGCAGTTCAATACATAATGGTTGGGATTCTCTATTCATTACTGTCGCGAATTAGTTTACCTTTGGTACTACTGTATCTAGTATTTAGAGGTATTAAAGAACCAGCCTACCGACTCCGCAGATCAGAACGTCTGGGCAAACTACCTGCCGACATTGGGTCTGGGTATATCTGGTTTCATGCGGTATCAACTGGCGAAGCGCTCGCGGCGCTTCCAATCATTGAAGATGTGCTTACGAATGCACCTGCGCGAAAAGTCCTAGTCACAACAACAACACCGACGGGTTCGGAGGTTGTACAAACCAAGCTGGGATCTAGGGTCGCTCACTGTTATGCGCCTTATGACATTCCCATATGTGTGAAGTCTTTTCTGACAAGAATTCGACCTCAGTTTCTATTTCTGATTGAGACTGAGTTATGGCCTAACCTCATTCATTACACCCATAAGCACGGTACCCCAATCTATCTGATTAATGCCCGACTTTCGGAACGTTCGCAAAAAGGTTATCGCCGGTTACGGGATCTTACTGGTTCGATGTTGAGCAAGGTTCACGGAGTTGCTTGCCAATACGACGATAGTTTACGTAGATTCAAAGAGTTAGGAGTTGAGAAAGAGCGGTTGTTTCTTACGGGAAACGCCAAGTTTGATTCTGTACCGGTCGATTCGATGTCGAATGCGCAGAAGTCAGTGCTTAAGCAGTTTGTGCAATCAAACTCTTCGGTTTGGATAGCGGGAAGTACCCACCCGTCTGAGGAACCGGTCGTATTGGCTGCTCACTGTAAATTATTGCAAGCGTACGGCAACACGAAATTAATATTGGTGCCTCGTCACATGGTAAGATGCCGCGAAGTGATCAAATTATGTAATAGACTCAACCTGCAGGTAAGTACCTTGAGCTCACCTAAAGCAGCTAGTGATGTTCTTGTCCTTGATCAAATGGGGCTCTTGTTCCAAGCGTATCGATATGCACACGTAGCGTACGTTGGTGGTAGCTTACATGGAGTGGGTGGACATAATCCTATCGAACCAGCGTACTATGGAATCCCGATACTGATGGGACCGTATCGTTACAACTTTGCTGAAATTTGTCGTCGTTTCGAAGAACGAAACTGTCTGCTTAAAGTTTCTGACGCTAACGATTTAGCGAAACTAGTTAGTAATTTATTTGCGGACGATCACTTCTACCAGCAGATTTCAAACGACGTGGAAAGGGTATTAGAGAACAATCGTGGTGCGCGTGCACGCATCAGTGCTATGATCGAACAGTGGTTATCCAAAGTCGAGGATATAACCAACTGACAACGAAGGGAGTACATTATTCGTTTACAAACTTAGCCATACATCAATACTGTGCACGTTTTGTATTCCGGTGACGTATTGTTGCTTTCTTCACCCGCCACACATCACTCATCCTTCTCACAATAACTCGAATAGAAATTAGTTGCGGATTGTTTGTCGGTTTGTGAATTTATTTTCGTCAAAACTGTCGTTATTTGTATATATTTCTGTATTAGAAGTATATATTAGAATATTATTTATTAATAATCCGTTTTGTTGTTAATAAATACAAATTTATTTTATTACTTGTTGATTTTTATTTAGTTTTTTGGTACAATACACACTTGACAGTTTCATCACTTTCATAAACCATACTTATTAGTCACTTAACCAAAAGGAGGTAAAACAATGGGAATGAGAACGCGAATCCCTCTCGCATTCGCTAGTGCTACAATCCTTATGTGGCTTTGCGCGAGTGTTTTTGCTACTGATTCGTCTGAAAAGACGGATTTGCTTGATCGATGGTGGATGTCCTTTGAGGAGTCTATCTTCAGCGACAATGCCGGATTGATCCTTGTCAATGTACCTCGAGAAACCAAATCGTATACAAACGAGGACTCATTTCTATCTCCCAAGTTTGCATTAGGTTATCGAATCACACCTAAATGGTCAGTAGAACTGAACTGGCAGTTTGGTCCTAAGGAAAGTTTTCTGGCTACTGATAGTGGTGGCGAGACACTTTTATACGCTTCAGTTGAGAGTCGTTTTTTGTCCGCTCTTGTCTCGAGAGAATTTTCTCTGCCTAAAAACTTCACGTTAGAGACGAACGCAGGAGTAACCAGCGCCTTTTTCGAAAACAGAATCAAGACTGATCGTTCCGTTTCCTTACGTCGATGGACAATTGAAGAAACTAGTCCGGTCGCCGCGCTAGGAATCAGACGTGAGATGACACCGAAACTGTCAGCAGGAGTGGAGTTTTCTCGGTACTTTCTCGATCAAATCGAACCCGTGAGTGCCACTACGTTCAATTTACGGTATAACTTCTAGCAAACTAAACTGGTAGCGAGTGTGGAATATTGCTGCTCTCGCTACTAGAACTCGCTCAAGAACTGCAATTAGTCTGCGACCAGCGCAGCAGAATCCATCGTAGACCCCATACTGCTACGTTCTAAGCTAGCCTTTTCAAATACAAGGTGGACAGAAGCTGCATGACTGGTGGTCACAAAGTCGAACAACAGTCTACAGATATTACCAGCAACTGAATTTGTCCGGCTTGCACACTTGGACGCATTGTATTACGCTTACCGAGACAGCGATGCAAACGTCCGAGAGCACGGAAAGTTTAGAAGATCGCAGTTTGTAAACAAGCTCGCAAGTCCCAACAAAAAAAGGAGGTCTTAGACCTCCTTTTCGTTCAAACTGTGTTGAGTTTACTCTTTTGTCGGTGTATCCGTGTGTACGGTAATACGTTTCATTGGAGTCACTTCTTGTTTTTTGACAACGATTTCTAACACGCCGTTTTTACTGGATGCCGTAACGTTGTCGACATCTGCGGTATCTGGCAAGTCGAAACTGCGTGCAAATGAACCATAAGTACGTTCAAAGCGCCCGTTCTTGTTGTCACCGGTTCGGTGTTCGGATGTACGTTCACCCTTGATAGTCAGCCGACCATTGTCAACATACACCTCAATATCGTTCGTATCAAGGCCGGGAAGATCCGCGGATATTACGATTCGGTCGTCCTCTTCGAAAATATCCATCGATGGAATCCAAGCCGTGGGATTTCGCTTCGTGCGCGAAAGCGTATTGAATTCCTCTTGTAAATCTCTCTGGAGGGTATTCACCAGAGTAGATACTGGTAGATAGTCTAGTACTCTCATGTTATATCTCCTTGATTTGTAAAGTTTAGAGTAATAAGAAACTGTTACGAGATATATAGGACTAGATTAAAAAATTTCAAGTTTAAATGCAAAAATCATGAAATCACAGTTGTTAATACTGCGAATCAGCATTGAATTATCGAGTCTACCGCTAGCGTGGCTAGCAACCACAAGTTAAGTCGATTAAATGGTAGATACTACTATTCGCCAGACATTGAATTGAGGCGCGTAACTACATTTTCATCGTCCATGTAGTTGTTGATCTCGGTGATTTCGTTGCTATTTAGCACTCCCGCTAATTGCTTGAGACGTAACATTCCCAGAATATAGTCATATACACCAGATTCATAATTGAAACGGGCATTGAACAAATTCTGTTGTGCTTGCAATACTTCGACGATATTTCGAGTTCCAACCTCATAACCAGTTTGAGTTGCTTCTAATGACGCCTCGCTCGATTCGATTGCACGTTTTCGTGCCGCCAAGCGAGCCACCTCGGTCGTGACTGTTCGAAACTGTCGACGAATCTGTTCTTCTATGTTTTTTCGTTGCTGGACGAGTTGTAAACGTGAAGTTTCCTTGTTCAATGCGGAGGTTCGATTTTGCGAAAGTCTGGAACCACCTTGAAACGAAGCATTAATCGAAAATCCATAACTGACGCCGATTGATTCACGTATCGAATCGTATCCTAAATCGTTACCACCAAAGTTGATTGGGGATTCACTATAGGAATAACTCAGAGACATGCTAATCGAAGGTAGGTAACTTGCGAGCTGAGCCCAGTGTCTTTGTTTCGAAGCTTTATAGCCATTAGTTGCTTGAATAATCTGTGGATTATTTCTCATCCCAAAGTCCACCCATAAGTCTTCTACATTGGGATCGGGATTCACAATTGGATATTCGGGTGAAATCCGCGAGAGTTCCGCAATAGGTTCGCCGGTAAGACGCTGAATCGTAATAAAGACTATATCTAAATTATTGACCTGTTGAATTCGACCTACTATAGCATTGTCGTAAGAGGCACGTGCGTTCAACACGTCCGTTATAGCGGACAATCCCACTTCAAAACGTTGCTCAGCTTGGTCGAGTTGATGTTTAATCGCTTGTTCTGAGGCAATCGATGCTTCTAAACTGTCTCTTGCTCGAAGCGCATCAAAGTATGCGGTCGCGACACGAATCAATAGCGATTGTTGTGCCGAAATGAAAGTTTGTTTGCCAGATTCGTTTTCTATCTGTGAGGTGCGATAGCGAATGAAGGTTGGGATATTGAGCACAGTTTGGCTCAAACTTGCGCTCCACCCTGCTGGCCATCCACCAGGAGGGTTTTCGGAGGTCTGCCACTGGGCGTTTGTCTCTTCAGTAACTCCAGTGAATGCAGATCTAGGATCATTGAGAAATTCTGATGGATAGGTTGTCTTCCATTTGCTTGTGCTCTTTCCTCCCATCCCAACGCTTATATTCGGTAGCAGCGGCGCGAGGGCACTCCTCGTATTCTCTTTGCGAATTTCATCCTGAATAACCGCGCTAGCGAACTCCGTGTCGTTTTGTATCGACAGTTGGTAGATTTCCAGAAGATCTTCCGCAACCAAAGAACTGCCAAAACAGATTAAACTAAGCAATAAGAGTCTTTTCATAAGTATCTCAATGGGTAGAGGATAAACGTTATTTTATAAAACGAGGAACCAAAATTAAGAAGTTTTCGGTAAACGTACAGCGTATACGATAAGCGCAATGAATTTTGTCGCGCTAAAAACTATACTCATACCTTGTAAAATATTTCAAGAATCTATAGTTCGGTAAGAAATGAACAGCACTGACGAAGCGCGCAAGCATCAACGTCGCACAAGTTTCGGTATGGCTTTAGAAAAACTGCACGAAGCCTGCGAACAAGATTACTATACCGAGCTCGAACGTGCTGGTCTCATTAAAACGTTCGAATTTTGTTTCGAACTAGCATAGAACGTACTCAAAGATCAACTTACTAGCGACGGCCATCAAGTAAACAGTCCACGATCTGTAATTCGGCTCAGTACAGAGGTAAGATATATCGACGCAGCAGACTGTGAATTGCTATTAGAAGCGCTAGAAAAACGCAACATCTTGAGCCACGCTTACCGACAAAATGAAGCCAAAACTGTTGAAGTACTGATCAAAAAATACTACCATCCCGTTCTTACACGTCTATACAAAACACTCAACAACCAAGACTCTCGATGAATGATGGACTGAAAGACAAACACCGTACCTGGATTATCAAACTACTTCATTTCAATGAAAAAGTCGAACGCGCCGTTTTATTTGGGTCGCGCGCATTGGGAACGTTTAGACCATGGTCCGATGTGGATATTGCCTTGTGCGGTAGGGAACTTACACTCCACGATCAAGCTCAACTTGCAGCTCTCATGGAAGCCTTGACAATTCCACAACGTGTTGATCTGATATTGTATGACCAGATCGATAACGAAATCCTTAAAAAACACATCCAACAAGACGGTATCGAACTGTACAACAAAACTGAATCGAAAGTCACATAAACTCACCCACCACACAGTAGCGGTGATTCATTGGATTTCGAGCCAAGCACGAGGGATTCCGGTTCAAAACTCCCCTTTGTGATAAAATATTCAAGGAATACCAACAACTATTATCTACCCCATAGGAAAGATTGAATGGCACGTGTAACTGTAGAAGACTGTTTGGAACATGTCAAGAACCGCTTTGAACTCGTAGTTTTGGCGTCGCGCCGTGCACGGCAATTGTCAAGACTAAATGATGCTATGCCACTGGTTGAACGTGAAAATGACAAAGAAACGGTTATCGCACTGAGAGAAATCGCAGCCGGGTTGTTAAATGAAGAAGAATTTCTTCGCGAAGAAGACGACGAGGTGGTTTTTCTGAGAGAGCCAGACAACGGCGAACCCAATCAAGGAGATGAAACAACCAGCGACGGCTGAATCCTATTTCCAAAGCGAACTCGAAAAACGAGCGCGCCAGGATGAACTCGCAGCCCCTCTTCTAGGAATTGAGCATGGTCTAAATTTAGACTACCTAACTCCTAAACAAATCCAGCTCGTCGAGAAAGCTTTCAAATTTGCTGAACGAGCCCACCAAGGCCAACAACGGCGAACAGGTCACTCGTACATCACCCATCCACTAGCTGTAACAAATATTCTCATTGAATATAAACTCGATCACCAAACTCTATGTGCTGCATTACTGCACGATGTATTAGAAGATACCCAAATTCATAAAGAGGATCTGTCTAAAACTTTTGGCGAAACGATAGCCAACATCGTTGACGGGGTCTCAAAACTGTCCTTGCTGACCGGCAATCGAGCAGAAGCTCAAGCACAAAATTTTTACAAAATGGCGATGGCCATGGCACGCGATGTACGGGTCATTCTGGTCAAACTCGCAGACCGATTGCACAACATGCGCACAATCGGAGTAATGACACGACTATCTCGCAAACGAATCGCGAAAGAAACCCTGGATCTCTATGTGCCTTTAGCACTGAGGATGGGTATGTACCGTTTCAAAGAGGAACTCGAAAACCTAGCATTCGAAGCGCTGTATCCGTTACGTGCTGACCGGCTCGAGCGGTATGTAGAACGTATTCGTGAAGGTGATAAAAAATTAATCGGTGAAGTGGAAAAGCAGATTTCGCGTTCCTTAACTAAAGTCGGCATCGAAGCAAATGTCGTGTACCAGAAACCAGAACCCTACGGACTGTACCAAGCACTTATTGGACAACGCTTGACAAAAGAAGAATACATGGATCGATTCACTTTCCGGGTTGTAGTAAATTCTCCCGATGACTGTTATCGAACATTGGGTATCGTTCATAACTCATTTAAACCCAAATCCCGTTCATTCAAGGACTATATCGCGATACCGAAGAAAAACGGGTATCAGTCCCTTCACACGACCCTATTCCGCGCTCACGCGGCGCGTGGTGTGTCGCTGAAACTACTAATTCGAACACAAGTAATGGATGAATTTGCGACCTACGGGCTAGCGTCGGGTTGGCGTAATCGCCAGTTCAACAGTCCCAACAGACAGGAAGAAGAGCTAACCTCTAGTAGCGTACGCGACTGGATTCAAGGTTTGCTGACTCTGCAAGAAGACAATGATGCGTTGCAATTCATTACGGACTTAAAAGATGATTTGTTTCCCGATCAAGTTTACATCTTTACTCCGCAGGGTGATATCATTACTTTACCGTTGGGGGCATGTGCGTTAGACTTTGCATATGGAGTCGATTGGCGACTTGGTAACGAAGCAACCGGTTGTGAGATTGACGGTAGAGAAGAAACCTTAGCGACGGAGCTTGAATCTGGTCAGACAGTTTCGATTAATCGCAACAGTTCAGCACGACCCGATCCAGAATCACTAAACTACGTAAAGACCGCTAAAGCTCGTGCAGCGATCCGAGCAATTCTTCGCCAACGAAGCCAAAAAGAAGCAATAGATTTAGGTAGAACCTTATTGGATCGAGCTGTCGGTTCCGCCGGAACTTCAGTAAAAGAACTGGATTTTCGACGGTTACGCCGAACCTTTAAAGAGTTTAAAGTGCGGCGAATGGATGAAATCTTCGAGGAAGTAGGTCGCGGCAACTTGTCAGCATTTCATGTCGCCCAACGACTGCTGGAAGTCGATAGTGTTGAACACGATATGTCGAATTTCAAGAAACACGGCCCGCTTATGGTTCAAAATAAGTTGAAGAATCAATCTGTAACTTATGCCAAATGTTGTGGTCCTCTCCCGGGCGACGCAATCAGTGCCAATTTGGTAAAAGGTGAAGGCTTAATCATTCATCGTCGAGTGTGTGGAAAAGCGCGGGATTCTCAAGACGTTACGGAACGTATACCAGTACGGTGGTCGGAATCGCCCCATGGCGAGTTCGTTACTAGGTTACGATGCGATGTGTCCGGGGTAGCTTCGTTTCCAGTACTAGCAGACTTAGTCAGTTCTTTAGGAGCTGGAATGAATCTTCTAGAAATTCAAGAAGTGTCAGAGATGACTTCGTCGGTACGGATGCATATTTCAGTTCCTAACGTTAGACACCTTAAACGAATCATGAAGTATTTAGAAGCAACACCAAACATCAGCAACGTGCAGCGCTTTACCGATTGAAGTTGATCATTTCGAATTCGTTTTTTAACAAGGTTAAACTAATCTTCACACATCGTAACTTACTAGGAATACAAAATGGTTAAAAAACATCTGTATGCCGAGGGTGCTCCCGAGGTAATCGGACCTTATTCTCATGCAGTTCAAGTGGGAAATCTTTTATTTCTATCCGGTCAAATTGCGCTTGACCCGAAGTCAATGGAATTGGTCGACGATACCTTTCGAAACGAAGCAAAGCAGGTGTTCTCAAATGTCGAAACAATTCTCGCAGCAGCTAACTGTAGTTTAGACGACATCGTCAAAATCACAGTGTACTTAACCGATCTCAAGAATTTCGAACAAGTGAACGCGGTAATGAGTGAACGGCTGAATACTCCTTTTCCAACCCGTTCAGCGGTTGGAGTCGCAGCGCTACCTCGCGGAGCAAACATCGAACTTGAAGTTATTGCATTGACAAAAGGTTAGGTATGCCCTCAGAGCCTATCTCCACCATCCATGGAGTGGGTCCTGATCTTGTTAAAAAGTTTGGTCGGCTCAACATCCGGACTAAACTTGATCTCCTACTCCATCTACCTTTTCGTTACTTAGACCAAACTCGAATCACACCATTCAGCGAAGTAGAAGACGGTGTGCACTGCGTCATTCAGGGGATGATAACGGAAGTACGTGTTACACAGAAGCAAGTAAACGTACATGTTCGAGATGATGCTAACCTCCGCGTTCTCATGCGACTATTTCATTTTCATCACTCGCGAATTCAAAAGTTGCAAAAAGGTTCTTATATTCGTCTATGTGGTGTCACGCGCTTAGGTTCGATGGGTTGGGAAATGGCACATCCTAGGTATTGGGTAGTTTATCCAAATCAACCACAATCTTTCGAGCCACAGTATATCCCCGTTTATCGCGCGGTGAAAGGATTATCTAGTACTCGAATACAGCGATTCATGCTTAAGTCATTGAGTGAGATCGCGTTTTTACCGAAGTTTGATTGGGACGGTCTGAAACTTGGAGATGCGCTGAAGTTTGTTCACCAGCCGGTGGTAGAAGCAGGGCTACAGAATGTCAACACTGCCCGACGACGAATAGCGTTCGATGAGTTACTGGCGTTCTTTCTTCTTAAAGAACGTCGCCGAGTTCAACGTACGACAGATTCGATCAAACCATTCAAACAGCGAACACTACTCGCCGAAAAGTTCGTCGACTGTTTGGGTTTTTCTTTGACTAATGCACAACAAAAAGTGATCGCTGAAATTGACAAAGATCTAGGGATGAATAGACCTATGTTGCGATTGTTGCAGGGAGATGTGGGATCTGGAAAAACCGTTGTAGCAGCACACGCCATGATCAAAGCGGCTGAAAATGATTTCCAAACTGCTTTTATGGCGCCGACGGAAATTCTTGCTGAACAACACTACGAAACTTTGTCACATTGGTTAGATCCTCTCGGAGTGAGCGTTGGGTTACTCACCGGGCAATTAAGCACACGCGCTCGGCGCGCGCGTGAAGCGGCTATTTCAGACGGCGAAGATTTGGTTGTTGTCGGCACTCACGCATTATTTCAAAAGTCGGTACATTTTCGTTCGCTTGGTCTCGCCATCATAGATGAACAACACCGTTTTGGAGTACATCAAAGAATGATGCTGAGAGATAAAGGAAACGTTCCGCACCAACTGATCATGACTGCAACCCCTATTCCACGTACCTTGGCGTTGTATTTGTTTGCTGACATGGATCTTTCGGTTATCGATGAACTTCCTCCCGGTCGTCAACCCATCCAAACCACAATTCATAGTCCTGCGCAGCGAAACAAAGTTATCGCCGCCTTACGTAGGCACGTCGAAAACGCACAGCAAGCATACTGGGTGTGCGCAGCAATTGCAGAACAAGACGAAGACGAATCACTGATTGGAATCGATGAAGTAGAAAAAGAATTACAACGGACGGCACCTGAGTTACGAGTTCAAGTCCTGCACGGTCAAATGGATTCGGAAACAAAACGTTCGACGATGGAGGGGTTTCGTAATGGAAATGTTGACGTGTTAATCGCGACTACTGTTATTGAAGTCGGTGTCGATGTCCCGAACGCAAGTTTAATGATTATTGATAATGCCGAACATATGGGATTAGCTCAACTTCACCAATTACGTGGTCGAGTTGGCCGTGGGACGACGAAGAGTTTTTGTATGTTGAATTATCAGGGTAAATTATCGCCAAATCAAGGAGAGCGACTCCAAGCGCTCCGCCACACGCGCGACGGATTTGAACTTGCCGAATTAGATTTGAAGTTAAGGGGCGCCGGTGAAGTATTTGGCACAAAACAATCGGGGGCTGAAAATTTCCGAGTCGCTGATTTAGCTCGCGATCTCCACCTTTTAGTGGAAGTAGAAAAGTTCAGTAAAGAACTTGCTCAAACCGATGCTGATCTAGCAAGTAAAGTAATCGAAACTTGGTCGCCTGCTGAGAGTGACTACGCAGCAGCATGAAGGTATTTCAGATTTCAATCATCTCGAAATCTTCCTTACCCGTTCCACAATCTGGACAAACGAAGTCTTCTGGTATATCCGACCATCGGGTACCGGGAGGGATTCCTTCTTCTATGCAACCTTGCGCTTCGTCGTAAATCCAACCGCAAACAATACATTGCCATTTTCGCATAACCGAAATTTTAAGGAAGGTTTAATTGCTACAAAATATACACACCTCTTGGAACCCCTGAGATAATGCAGAACATACCCCGCAGTGTACGTGCTTACTGGGAGCTTATGCGCTTAGATCGCCCAATTGGTACCATCCTGTTGTTGTGGCCGACTTTGGCCGCGCTCTGGCTGAGTGCTAAAGGACTCCCGCCGATCCGTGTTCTGCTCGCTTTTGTACTTGGAGTGATCGTGATGCGTGCATGTGGTTGTGTCATTAACGATATTGCTGATCGAAAGTTTGATCCACACGTCAAGCGAACTCAAAACCGTCCGTTAGCTGATGGTCGCCTTACCGTCATACAAGCATGGACGTGCTTTCTAGTACTGGCGTTTATAGGGGTCACCATCGTGCTGTTATTTTTGAACACAATGACATGGATTCTAGCCTTGATCGGACTAGGCATTACCTGCATTTATCCATTTTTAAAACGGGTCACGCATTTACCACAGCTAGTACTTGGTGTTGCCTTTAGTTGGGGTATTTTGATGGCTGATACTGCCATTAACAACGCCATTGGTTTATCAACCTGGGTATTCTTCACGATGAGTTTTGTGTGGATCGTTGCCTATGACACTGAGTATGCGATGGTTGATCGCGAGGATGATATCAAGTTAGGACTGAAATCTATCGCGATATTGTTCGGTAAACAAGATAGACTCGCGATAATTCTGTTAGAACTAGTCGCATTAGGTCTACTTGTAGTGTTAGGTTTAACCGCTCAGCTTTCCATGATGTATTACGTTGGTGTCGGATTGATTGGGGTGTTATTTGTTTACCAATGGATATTAATTCGCAACCGCGACCCGTCGAACTGTTTTCGCGCCTTCAAAAATAATGGATGGGTTGGACTAGTGCTATTCTTAACTCTAGTTGGAGTCCACGCCTTCTAGCTAGTCGAAACAGATATGACTAGATTCCTACGAGAGTGCATCGAGTATACCGGGAAAACCATTGCTTGGTTGATTTACCCTATCGCACTTGTGATTTGTGTCATTGTTGTATTACGGTACGTGTTTCACATATCGATCATTTTGCAACAAGAATTAGTCGAGTACATGCATGCTTTGCTGTTCATGATTGGTTTGTCGTACACACTTAAACATGACGCTCATGTACGTGTCGACGTCCTATATTCGAAACTGAGTGACTCCAAAAAGGTTCTCATTAATTTGTGTGGGCATTTGTTTTTGTTAATCCCCGTCGTCTGTACGATCGGTTACTTCAGCCTCGAGTTTGCTTGGGATTCATGGCGCATATTCGAACGCTCAGAAGAGGTTCGTGGTATTCCCGCAGTTTATATCTTGAAGACGGTAATCCCATTCGCGTTTGGGTTGTTGCTAGTGCAATCAATAACGGATGTCGTTTGTTATGTCAAACAATTGAAGAGCGACTAATGGAAATTGTTGCGCTACTTCTGTTCGCCGCAGTGTTTGTTTGCATTCTTTCCGGGTACCCCGTTGCGTTAGTGCTTGCTGGAATTCCACTGCTCTTTGCCTTTGGCGGAATTGTGTTTGGAGTACTACAACCACAGGATTTGGGATTTTTGCCGAATCGAGTTTTTTCAATCATGTCTGCTCCGGTTCTTGTTGCCGTCCCCTTGTTTATCGCTATGGGGGTTACCCTTGAGAAGACGAATATTGCGCAATCGCTCCTAGAAAGTTTTTCACAAATAGTAGGAAAAGCAAAGGGTGGTTCAGGGGTCGGTGTGGTTCTCATTGGCGCACTTATGGCTGCGAGTACCGGTATCGTTGGTGCAACCGTCGTTACTTTAGCGCTCCTCGCGTTACCGTTGCTGTTACAACAAGGGTACTCGAAGGAACTCGCGTCCGGTACGATTGCAGCGACCGGCACATTAGGACAGATCATTCCACCGTCTATCGCGTTAGTGTTGATCGGCGATGTGTTGACCAACGCTAACCAAATGGCGCAAGATCAATTTATCGGTCAGGCGTACAAATCGGTTTCAGTCGGTGAGTTGTTTGCGGGATCGATGATTCCAGGATTGATACTCGTTGTCCTGTACAGTTGCTATGTGCTATTACGTTCTCGTACCCATGTTAGATCATCTAGCGTAATTGAGAAACCGAAACGAACCGCGATAGTTTCATTGTTGAGAAATTTTGCCCCGCCAGTGCTGTTAATCATCATTGTGTTAGGTTCCATTCTCACGGGTTTGGCAACGCCCACTGAAGCCGCTGGAGTAGGAGCCGTTGGCGCGTTAGTGCTTGCGTTGTTCTATCGCACACTGAATTGGAAGGTACTCAATCAAATCGCGTTATCGACGTTGAAAACGACATCAATGGTATTCTTGATTTTGATTGGCGCGTCGGTGTTTTCCTTGGTATTTCGTTTGTATGGTGGAGATGAACTTGTACAAGAGTTCTTTCACCATCTACCGGGTGGAGCCACTTCAGCGTTACTCGTTGTGATGGTGGCGATATTCTTACTAGGTTTTGTCTTGGATTTCATCGAAATTACCTATGTGGTGGTGCCGATTATTGGTCCCATTCTTATCAGTATGGGGATCGATCCGGTTTGGTTAGGAGTTGTGATTGCGGTGAATTTACAAACGTCGTTTTTGACACCGCCGTTTGGGTTTGCACTGTTTTATTTACGCGGTGTAGCGCCACCGGAGATTCAGACGTTCGATATCTACAAAGGCGTGGCGCCTTTTATTGGTTTACAGTTACTGGTACTCGTATTGTTATTTCTAGTTCCAGCATTGGCGACGTGGTTACCCTCTCAACTACTCTAAGTAATGTCATGAAGTCAGCAGAACTTGCACAAGATACAGCGAAAATAGTGTCGTAGAATTAATGAATTCCCTTATGAAGGGTAAATGTAAAAACGATATACATTCACTCAAATCCTTCGAACCACTTTTACCCATTGAATAAAACTGCAACGAAATTTTTATATCTCTTGGCGGCGAGTTTGACGACATTGATAATTTTCGTCGTTGCTGTTGTAGTACTTCGAACACCATCGACACCACCGGAAACGAACGAGGATACCACTTTGAGCGCCATTCCACAAGCCATGCACACAGTATCAATGGATCAGGTTGAACCTCCATTCATCGAACAGTATGCATCGGCGCATCATGACTTGACGATCGAAGACTTAATTGAAGAATGTCCCGAACCCTTTGTATGGGGTTACGATGGCTTTGGAGTACTTTCTAATCAATGCGTCTCAATGCTTGAACCCTTCTTCATCGACCTACCCTATATACCACAAGATGGTTTTCAATGGTTAAGTTTTCCTGATCGCATAACCTATCGTCGAATATTAGAAGACCCGCTGAAAGATCGAGAGCTCGTCTTCGACGCTTTGTCGCGAGCAGAATGTCGTTTCGAAGACGGCGAGGTTGTTCGACCCGATTTACGAGAATCCTGTCACGCGGAATCGTTCTATGTTTACTCGTCGTTCATACACGTATGTGATTGGTATCAAGACAGTCGTAACCTTCGTGATAATTACGATCTGTACGATTCTGGAGACGTGAATCATCCTACGGCTCAGCTGTGGGAAAGACATATCAAGGAAATTGCGACTGGAGCCGATGGCAATTTGAATACGGCTCAATATTCTCGTTTAAAGCAAGATGTCTGGCACACGGCATTAGCCACTCATTGGTACCGTCGTAAGTGCAAGGAGTACGATCTGTCATCCATTGTATTAGGTTCTGACAAGCAAGATTTGGAATATCTCAATCTTTTATCGTCGATTGCTACGCGTCTTGGAATCTATCCAGAAATCGGAGGCGAACATAGTGGTGGAAATTTTGATCCCAATGTGTACCACGTTTTTAGCGTTATTGCGGCTTATTTTGGCGACTATTCAGCAAGTCTATTGTATCCTCAACGGCGAGTGGGAAGTAGTTTGTGGTCGGGTATTTTTGTCGATTCCACATTAGTCTCGGCAACCCGAGAATTACATCCTTGGATGGAACACTTTTCTGACACAACCAACCTTTCAACCTACGGAACCCTAGGGGGGGATTTACCGAACCATGGAGCTATATGGGGGGATTTAGAATACAACAAGGACTTTGTTCATTTTGTCGACGGTAGTATCAAAGGACTGTTGGCATTAGATGAAGCCGGTGTGGAGTATGACTTCGCTGCACTGGTGGATCACCTTTGTCGTAGACTCACCAAACACGAAAAAGATGAGAGTAATCGAGATTTAAGCTGTCAAGTAGCGGTGGATGAACTAAACGCTGAAAAAAATGTGAGTTTCCAGAAAGGATTGAAACTTGATGAGTTTAAAAAAATTGCTCTGGAATTAGGGGTTTGGAATTAACCCAATTCCAAATTGACCAAATTATTTCCGCGCTTTGAAATACGCTTCTTCGGAAATCGCACTCCATTGACGGACGTCGTGATGAAATTGTTTGTAGGATTCAACGATTCGCTTCGATAGAGGGTTATTGGCCGCAACCTCGTCCAAAACTTCCGCTGAAATCTCACGCAGACGATCAACCACTTCGTCCGGTAGTGGACGTAATTCGACACCATGTTCGTTCAACAACGTCTGCAACGCCGCGTTATTGCGAGCAGTAAATTCATTCAGCATATCTTGATTAATCGCTGTTGCAGCAACTTCGACGATCTTCTGTAGATCAGTAGGTAACTGTTCGAACGCTGACTTATTGATGATCAGTTCTATTGCGGCATTGGGTTCGTGCCAACCAGGATAGTAATAGTACTTCGCAATCTGATGCAACCCAAGGGTTAAATCGTTATACGGACCAACCCATTCAGTTGCATCGATAACTCCGGTTTGTAATGAGGTGAAAATCTCGACGGCAGGCAAAAGTTGTGGTGCCGCGCCGGCACGTTTCATCACTTCAGCACCTAAACCAGGGATACGCATTTTTAGTCCCTTCAAATCTTCAAGAGAGTTAATTTCGACATTGAACCATCCGGCCATTTGAACTCCTGAGTTACCACACACAAATGGAATGAGATCAAAAGGTTCGTAGAGTTCTCGCCAGAGTTCTAGTCCACCTCCGTACGACAACCAGGCATTCATTTCTTGTGCGTTCATGCCAAAGGGTACCGTCGTGAACAATGCTGCTGCAGGTGCTTTTCCCGTCCAATAGTAAGCGGCACCATGACCCATTTCGGCAGCCCCTGAAGACACCGAATCAAAGACTTCCATCGCCCCGACTAATTCACCTGCAGCGTAAACTTTAACATTGAGTCGATCATCCGACATGGTTTCCACCATCGACGCAAATCGTTCGGGTGCGACCCCCAAAGCCGGCAGATTTTTTGGCCAAGTAGTAACCATCTTCCATGAATACGTTTTGGTACGGTCGTTAGCTGTACTCGTTGAATCTTCATTGTTCGCGGAACAACCCAAAAACATTCCGACTACGACTATACCGAACAAACAACACAATACTTGTACGACGTTTCGTTTAATTCTCATATAGCCTACCCTAGATATACCGGCAAACACGATCTATTTCAGTGATTGATGAAAGTTAGAAAATCGGTGTCCGCCAAAAACCAACTTGTTTTGCCGTTGGAAAATTTCACTTGTAGTTTGCGCGAGGCGCCATCGCCTTGTTCGGCAACGACAACTCCGTCGCCAAACATCGAATGTTGTACTCGTTCGTGTTTGTGGTGGTTTACTTCTTCGCTTGCTGCAGGTTCACTCGTACGTATCGGCGGACTCTTAGTCGAAAATCGCGGCACCAATGTATCGTCTTTATAAGTCAGATGGATGCAGTGATCTTTAGATATTTCATTGAGAAATCGCGAATGACCTTGCAGCGCTAAACTCTTCCCGAAAGACGTTCTGGAATTGGCAAATGTCATTGTAAGTTGCTTCATGGCGCGGGTGATTCCGACGTAAGCCAAGCGGCGTTCTTCTTCGACGCTCGCCACACTAAAACTAGACGCGTGATGGGGGAATAAACCTTCTTCCATCCCGACCATCACAACACAGGGAAACTCCAAACCCTTACCTGCGTGTACGGTCATTAGATTAATCGCTTCTGTATCGGAACCTTGTTGTTCTCTCGAATCTAATGCAACTAAGTCTAAAAAGGCAGTGAGTGCACAAGCTTCTTCTTTGGTAGCATTGGGATTCTCGACTGCTAAACGGTCTTTGTGAGATTGCTCGAACTGTTCCGCTGCAAGGACAAGTTCCTTTAAGTTCTCTTGGCGCGATCGACCAGTCTCCCCTTTATCTTTCCCATAGTACTCAAAGAGCCCAGATTCGTAAACCGCAGCAGTAGCAAGTTCTCGCAGCGTTAACTTGTCGCGACGTTGGTTAAAGTTGGAAATGTAATGAGAAAATGTATTTAAGGATCTTTTGGCTTTGGGTAATACTTGTGGATCGTCTTTAGCAATTGCCGCGGCATCCCACATCGATAAGTTTTGCCCCTTACTCAGTTCCAATATGCGGTCCATGGCGGTTTGTCCTACGCCGCGAGGTGGAACATTTACAACTCGCAAAAATGCGATGTCTGCTTGAGAGTCTTGAAATAGTCGTAAATAACTCAGTGCAAAACGAATTTCGGCGCGCTCAAAAAAACGCAAGCCTCCGTGTATGCGGTAGGGTAGTCCGACCTGATTAAACTCTTGTTCCAATACTCGAGCTTGCCAGTTGTTTCGATAGAGAATTGCTATATCCGCGGGACGATAGATTTCGTAACGAATCCATCTATAACATTCTTCGGCGACAAATTGCGCTTCGGCGAACTCGTTGATCATTGCAACGACGCGGATTTTGTCTCCCTCGTTACTTTCGGTCCACAACGATTTTCCAAGTCTTGCTTTATTGTGTTTGATAACCGAGTTTGCAGCATTCAAAATGTTCTCGGTTGATCGATAGTTTCGTTCTAGCGAAACAGTTCGTACATTCTCAAATGTCTGTTGAAACTTGTACATATTTGAAACTTGTGCACCGCGCCAAGAATAGATAGACTGATCGTCGTCGCCGACCGCAAATACATAGTTTTCCTGTCCCGCAAGTATTTTCAACCAAGCGAATTGGACATCGTTGGTGTCCTGAAATTCATCAACGAGAATGTGCCTAAACCGCTCTCTGTACCGATCGAGTATTCCTTGATTGTTCAACCACAACTCATGTGCCCGAAGCAATAACTCCGCAAAATCCACGAGCGATTCTTTGTTACAGAGAGTCTCATATTGCTCGTAGAGTCTATGGTAATAGCCAGGTGAATTGCCAAGAGTGTCAATATGTTTCGAACGAAGACCTTGATCTTTCCAACGATTGAATTGATTCGCAATGTCTCGAAGTTCGGTATTGTTTGGCGTTTCTTTTTCGTCTGGGAATAGTTGTTTGATCACTCGAATCTGATCTGTTTGATCAAGTATCTCGAAGTTTTGCTTTAACCCGGCTTCGCGATAGTGCGTTCGCAGTAACCGATTCGCAATGCCATGGAAGGTGCCGATCCACATGTTTTGAATTGGATGGTTGAGAATGTTTTGGGCGCGAGTTTTCATTTCAGAAGCGGCTTTATTAGTAAAAGTAACCGCTAAGATTTCGAGTGGTGAGACCGCTTGAGTTTGGATTAGCCAGGCGATACGGTGGATGAGGACTCGTGTCTTGCCAGAGCCGGCGCCCGCAAGAATGAGTAAGTTTTGTGCAGGCGCACTAACAGCCTCTCGTTGAGCCGTGTTTAGTTGATCTAGCACCAAGTTTGCTGGCGAATCGATACTAAGAGAAGGATTAGTCGTTGTCAAAAATCAACTCGATAATTGCAATAGATGATCAATGGTCCCTCATATAAATTACGTATGCAAATCTCTGAAAGTTGGTGCCAACGTTACAACTCCGTTTTCTCCGCGACTATTTTTCTTCAATATTGGATTAGAATTGAACCGAAAACGAAGAAATTTCGTTAATGGTTTCGTAACCAATAAATAGATTTTACTTGAGATGCAAACAAATTACGAATAAGAGTCTGTGCTCGCACTACACACATTCAGTAACCGCATCTGATATCGACTCATTGTTCGGTTTTCACACCGATC
The DNA here is from genome assembly GCA_028819195.1 of Gammaproteobacteria bacterium. Classification (GTDB taxonomy): domain Bacteria; phylum Pseudomonadota; class Gammaproteobacteria; order Pseudomonadales; family Azotimanducaceae; genus Bin55. The sequence goes on from JAPPMF010000009.1 coordinate 85,196, forward strand.
ATTTAATAGGTGCTGGCGAAGTGATTAAGATTCGTCGATAGATAGCCGCGTTTGTCCAATTCCCTGAGAGCAACTTCGATGTAGGAATCACTGATTACTTTCCAATCGACTCAATCTCAACTCCTTCCTCAAATCTGCAACCAGCAAGTAGCAACGAGGAAAGCTATGGGGACGTTTTTCAGACAATTCCCTGTAACTACAACATTGGATGGATCACGAATTGAATTGGTTGATGGTTTAGTTTATTTTCAAAGGTGCAACACACTCAATTTGGTCCACTAGAATAGCGTGCTTACTCCGACCATGGAATCTTGGGCTAGTGTAGCCACGTACCAACGTCGAACACGGAACATGTTGGATTGCGCTCAATTGGTCTGAACAGGATTGAAACCAACCTGCAGACGTTCGCATCTATAAAATGAGAGTGTATGTTGCCGGGAGGGGTATTGCATGAAGTTGTTGGTAGGCTTGATCGCACTTTTGAGCATAGCGTCAGTTCTTGAGGCCGCGGAGATCGATCCATCAGAGCGCTACACCGTAATCTGTGACTATATTGGTGTAGAACCCGATCCACGTTATCTTCCTGAGGATTTTGAGACCAATGATGAACAATCTCTGAAGCTGGTCAACGCAACAGTTGTCATTTCAACTGAGACAGTCAACGAGCACGGCGAAACCCAATACGAGAAACTAGCTTCGAAGCAGTTGGAAAATGGTCGAGCCGTCCTAGAAGGTGAGACAAGCGATCCGATGATGGTGACGATTGCTATCGAGTCGGAGACGGAAACACTACTGTCCGCGAGGACAGTCTTAGCTCCACGTGATGTGGTGTCAGTAGCCATACTAGACTATCGCGCTCAACTTTCGCGGAATAAGTTGGCCTTGATCGGCCGATCGCAATTGGCCGAAAATCCGGAGAAAAAGTTCACTATCGTCGGTAATCTTAGTTCGGTTGACTGGGATCTGTCCAAGACAACTGCTACCGTTAGTGTATATGGGCACGATGAGACCATCAATTTTGGCACAGTACTGCTCAAAGAAGGCTGTTTTTTGATCGAAGGCGAGATTGTCGAGCCTACAGTTGTACACATCTCGATAAGCACGGGAGAGATGGGATATGGGGCTTCTACGAACGCAATAGTAGAGCCCAAGTCGGTGATTCGCGTGCTACCCGATGGTCCGGTTCATCATCAGTTGTTCACTACGTCTGGAGCGGGAAAGCACTTACAACTGATTGAGAGCTGGTTGCAGAGCCTTGAATATCGCGACTTAGTGGACGCGTACACCGTTGCATTGGATGAACTGTACGCCGAAGTGAACACTAGACGGGAGATACTGAGCAGGAATGCGGATGCAACCTTCAAACGAATTGAAGAAACCGACCTCTACAAGCGAAAGGAGCAGTTGTGGGAACAATTGTGGACTCTCCGCCAAAATTCAAGGAACTCTATTGCGAAAACAGCCTCGGACCCATTCGATAGACTGCTAGCCTTGGAAATGGGTGCCTATTTCAGAAATGCATCCATTCAATTGCGCATCTACGATGAATTGGCACTTCTTTTAGATGAAGATCTAGTCGCCCGACGCGTCAAACCAGCTCGGGACGCTTTATTCGACTTCCTGCAAAATGCAGCTAACAGAAGAAGCTTGGATGTGGGTGATAAAGCTCCCCATTTTGTGTTGCCAAACGTGGACGGGGAAGAGGTCGCACTTTCCGATGTGCTTGACGAGAACGAATTGATTCTGATTGACTTCTGGGCATCTTGGTGCGCACCGTGTATTGCCCAGTTTCCAATCTTGAAGGAACTCTACGCCGAGTACAACGAGAATGGATTTGAGATTGTTACAATCTCCATTGATGACACTCTCGACGAGTGGAAGATGGCTTCCATCAAACAGGAACTACCATGGCTAGATCTGGCGGCAATAGGTGGTTTTTCGGTGGATGTACCTCTGTCATATGGAATATTTTTTGTTCCCATGAACTATCTTCTTGATTCAAAAGGGGGTAGTCATTCAAAGGGACATCGAACCTGACCAGCTCGAGGAGCTTCTCTCAGCTCATCGCAAGACAAGCCGTAGACTTGGTTTGTAGCACGATACAGGTGCGATCGAGGATGCAACAGACGCTTGGTCTGGGATTTAGGGACTTCTCGTTGAGAGCACGCTTACTGTAACTAAGTGGGTTCGTGGCTCAGAAGGGCTTTGCAGCACGAGTTGACCTGCGCTAACTAACGGAGGAGACCAATGACTCGAATTATTGGAATAGTTGGATTGATTTTCCTGACGTCTGCGCTAGTGGCTAGTGAAAGCATGCCAACGAATCAATTCACGATTGTCGGCCAATACATTTTGGATGACAAAGTGATATTGGAAGACTCTGCTAGAAACGAAAACGTGGAAGTGAAAGTTATCGTCTATAGCAAATCACGAGATGGTTCCGACACAGCAAAAGAAGCAGTGCTTGTAGTTGAATCTTTTGTCGAAGGGAGCGTTGTTCTCTCGGGGGAAATCGGCGAACCTACTGAGGTGCTTATTGCGGTACATTTGGATCACGACCGGGAATTGACCACAAATGCGCTCATTGTTCCTGGTGGCGAGTCAGTTTCGTTCGCAGTGATTGACCGCAACGATTCCGAGTTGGATCAATTGCTACTAGTTGGTTCCTCTAGGCGTGCTATTGATCCGACAAAGAAATTTTCGATTTCTCGAGAGTACCAGTCTAAGGGCAGAGGAACGAATGAGTCAATTCGTTGGGTAACGGTTACCTCTGAAGAATTCGGAGCTGACGGGACTCCACGGCAAATTGAGTTTGGCACCGTAATGATTGAGGATGGGAAGTATCTGATCGAGGCCGACGTGGATGAGCCTAGAGTGGCGCAAATTAGTGGGTACCGAGGATCCGATAGCGAATACCCTATCTCCGGCACCTATGTAGTTATCGAGCCTGGTGCAAAGATTAGCTTTGGACAACATGGACCAGGAGACGGATTCACATTTCCAACTGCCGAATCAGGAAGACATGCCAAGCTTCTCGATAGTTGGCGCACCAGCGACGAATATCTGAACACGCTTCATGCCTACTACGAAGCACAAGACAAACATTTTGCTGAGAGGGACCCGCATGAAGTGATTTCAGAACAGAACAAGTCTGAGAATTCAGAAGAATCAGAAAGCCAAACCTCCACGGTGGAGGCTACAAATGTAGAAGAAAATTCCCTAAAAACAACAGAGCCAGCTCTAGCTACTGAGACTTGGCCAGCGGAAGGATGCGAACATGTGGTCTTGGAGGAAGTAATTCCCGGTTACAAGGGCCACGATCCGGACGCCCCAAGACCCGAGCCACGCTACGAGTACCAATTGATTTGGAAACGTGTCTCAGAAATACGGCGGGAGTCGTTGAGAGACTTCGCTTGGAATTCTGACGACCCTTTCGACTCGCTCGTTGCACTGGAACTTGGGAGAAAGTACTGGACGTGGAAGGACGTAGAACAGACTGCCATTCTGAGGTTGTACGACAAGCTCGCAACAGTCCATGGCGATGATGTCGTGGCTCGCAGGATTAAGCCGGCGCGCGACCAGCTTGCCGGTGGCTTGGATAGGCTTGCCAACAACAAGAGACTTGAACCAGGGCAGAAGGTACCCGGTTTCACGCTCGCCAATTTGAACGGCGAAAAGGTCTCGCTAAATGATGTTCTTGCAGGGAATCGGTTGGTGCTTGTTGATTTCTGGGCTTCATGGTGCGGACCTTGCATCGCAGCCTTCCCAACTCTCAAAGAGATGCACGAAAGCTATAGCGAACAGGGCTTCGAAATCGTAAGCATCTCCATAGACGATGTTTTCGAGGACTGGGCAGAAAGCTCTATAAGGTATGAACTTCCCTGGATAGATGTTGGAGAAATGAAAGGGTACGACGGAACTGCGGCAATCGACTACGGCGTTACATTCCTACCCAAGACCTACTTGATTGATTCGAATGGATGCATTCTTCAAAAGGATATTGAACCTGAACAATATGAGGAATTTGTTACTGCTCGGTTTAGCCAAGACTCGACAGTCCAATAGTATTGAACCTCCACCACATTAAGAGTCTGAAACATGAAGAGAAAGATACTGTTAATACCTTTGATTTGCATAGCTGCTTGGTCGGGCTTAGGCGAGCTTGATCCTGAGAAGCGGTACACCATTATTGGAAAATATGTACCCATTGACGAAGATCCTAGCTATGCAGCGCTTGCAAACCCACTGAGTGAGGACGAGCAGGAAGAAAATCTCTCCGCAGCTGAAGTTGTGGTTTTTGAAGAGACTACACAAGAAGATGGAGAAGCCCTGCTAGTCGAGATTTCGCGAGGAGTTGTTTCCAACGGACGCGTGGTCCTTGAAGGGGAAATCGACGAACCGATTTTCGCGAAGATTACTGTGCAAACGAGTGATTCGAAGACACTGTCAGTACGAACGTTGCTAGCTCCCCGACAGGTCGTGTCGTTTGCCCTCCTCGACCACCAAGGACGCTTTCCACCCGATCAGATGGTCTTGGTAGGAGAATCAAGGCGTGCCAAGGATCCGAACAATCGGTTTACGATAATCGGTGATCTAACCGGTATTGACGAAACGCAGTACCCGATGCCACGGGTTTCTGTACGGGGCTCGGCATTCGACGAGGACGGCAATTGGGTCTATCGTAACTTTGGAACAGTCCAAACTACCGATGGGAGTTTCCTCATCGAGGGAGAAGTCGACGAGCCGCGGTTCGTTACGATCTCGGTCTCTTCCAATATGGGGCTGGTTTGGGGCTCCACGGAGGCCATTATCGAGCCGAACGCAGTGATATCCGTCGTTGTGTCAGCACATTGGGTCAACCGATTAGCGGCCGCAGCTGGTGCGGGCAAGCACGCTAAGCTCATTGACACTTGGAGAATGAGTGAGCAATATCTCGCGACGGAGAAAGCACTAGATGAGGAATTCAAGAAACTGCGTACCGAAACTGCGCCCATAGAAGAGAACGACACAGAGGCTGAAACTGAGAACAATCAGACTGAATCGGAGTCGATTGAGAACCGTCAGGAAGCGAAGGAAAAAACAGAGTCGGCTATAGCAATCGCTTCTGCTCCAGCTCCTGCCATAGGCTGCGAGCACGTCGAGGTGCAATGGAGTGATATGTCCGAGGAACAGATTGAAAGTGCGGATAGTCAGTCTCGACCACCATGGTTGGCTCTGCAGGACGAACTACGTGAAATCCGCAATGCAAAGCTGCAACAGATTGCATTTGATTCAGAAGATCCCTTCGATTCACTACTCGCACTGGAAATGAATCCTTTTCAATCATCTGAACACCAGATCAATGACGCACCACTACCCGTGTACGAAAAACTGATGTCGTTGCTCGATGAAGACATTGTGGATCGGCGCGTAAGACCCCGTCGTGACGAGCTCGCGATGCTGGTTGCACGCGACAGGAACAATAAAGCGCTTGTGCCCGGGCAAAAGGCCCCAACCTTTAGTTTGCCAGCCCTTGAAGGGAACGAAGTTTCTCTGACTGACGTTTTGCATGACAACAAATACGTGTATATCGATTTTTGGGCGTCATGGTGCACTCCTTGTATCGAGGATTTCCCCGAATTGAAGGACTTGCATGCTTCCTACAGCGATGATGGATTCGAGGTTCTAACCATTTCTGTCGACGATACCCACGACGAGTGGAAGGAAGCTGCGGAAAAAATCGAATTTCCTTGGATTGACGTGGGTTCGCTTGGCGGAACCGAAACGGAGACTCCTGTTTCCTATGGAGTTCAAGGAATTCCCAAGGGATTCCTCGTGGACAAGGAAGGATGCATTGTTCAAAAGGACATACGCCCGGATAGGCTCAAGAACGAACTTGCAACTCGATACGCCGAGCCAATGACGACAGATTGATATAGCAAGTTCAAGAGCATTGGATATCGGAGAGTTGTTGGATCTTTCGAATCATGCATAGCGCTGCGAGTTTATTGATCGGCTGCCTAGACACCGAAACAAACGTTGGTACGTTCTAGATGCGAGTATTCGTTTGGCTTGGGCTCTTGGTTCTAGGACTTACACCATCCTATTCGCTAGCTATTGATGAAACCGGCGCTACTACAAAAGAGCACGTAACTTACGTTACTACCGAGAGTTTCGAGTCTGAGGTATTGGAGTCGGATCTTCCGGTGCTTGTGGACTTTACTGCGACCTGGTGCGCACCATGCAAGACATTGGATCCAATCATTGACAGCCTAATGCCCGGGCTGTCTGGTAATGCGAAGGTAGTCAAGCTCGACATTGACGAGTCGCCGGAAATTTTTTCTAAGTATCAACTAACGGGCGTTCCCACAGTACTGTTTTTCAATAACGGAAAGGAAGAAGACAGGATCATCGGGCCACAATCTAGGGAAGTCTACGTCAAGTATCTCGAAGGCATGCATCGGGGCACGCCCGCATTAGAAATCAAGATTGCATTGCTCGGGGAAGACTCGTTTAGAAGGGATTTCATCTTGAACCAAAGGCCAGAAATACTTCGAGAAGCCCTTAAGCAATATCCGAACTTGCTCAAGGATAAATTCGAGAACGGCCAATCTCCACTCTCGCTGGTTCTCAATTATCGTAGTGGCGGTCTGGACGAGCATATCGAATTGCTGTTGGCAGAGAATCCAATACTTAGCCTAGGCGATCATGTGGGGCTTGGACAATGCGAAGAATTTGAACGCATTGTTAGCGAAGATCCGGCAGCGGTAAATCGCAACGATTCCGATGGCAACTCTCCACTCCTCACTGCTTTGATTCATCATGGCCGACTGAAAGAGAGAAGCTGTCTGCGTGCGGTTCTGGATGCTGGCGCCGATCCTGGAATGTCAGATTCATCGGCATTCACCGTCGGCCGAGCTGCGGTACTGCCATCTAATTGGAGTTTTCTCGAAGAACTGTTGGAGAAGGGGCTAGACACCAAGCACACCGACGTGGGCGGTCGAAATGCGTTGCATTGGGCAGCGTTTTACGGTTTTCCCCCCACCGTGAAGCCACTGCTGGATCATGGCGTTGACCCAGCGATTCGGGCATTGAACGGTGAGACTGCCGCCGACATCGTTCGGCAAAAACGTGATCTATGGCAAACCACAATTGAGGGCAAGACTTCAGTATCTGAAGACTTAAGGAGTATGTTGGCAATGTACGATGATCTTCTAGCTATGCTAGAGGGTCCATCGGAGAATGAAGAGTAGGAGTTTCGTCTCATGCATCAATGGGACGCTCGATCCCGCCAATTGTCATTTGGGCCTGAGTACCGTTCCCAAGCACTAGCAGCAATGCTTTTTGATGTTGTCGTGACGGTTTTTTGATGCCACGAGTTTCGGAGTTCGCCCAATTGTTGGTGCATAGACTTTGCTTGTTAAGCACAGTCGCGGTGGGGTCGATTTCGATCATTGCAGATGATATTGCTATAGAACCTGCAGCGGACCAGAGTCCGTCTGAAACAGTCTTTAGAGACTCCTTGGAGTCGGGCGGACATGGACCGGAAATGGTTGTCGTACCAGCAGGGACCTTTCGCATGGGTTGCATGGAGGAAGACGACTGCCCAGAAACAGAATTGCCTGTTCACGAAGTCAGAGTTTCCAAATTCGCATTGGGCAAGTACGAAGTTACCTTTGAGGAATACGACAGATTCGCGAAAGCGGCAGAACATCGTTTGCCCGAGGATTTTGGTTGGGGTCGGGGGAACCAACCTGTACTCAACGTTTCGTGGAACGACGCTCACAAGTATGTTAAGTGGCTGTCACACGAGACTGGTGAAGAGTATCGACTACCAAGCGAAGCTGAGTGGGAATACGCGGCAAGAGCCGGTTCCGACGGCGCTTTCAGCTTCGGAAACGAGGCTTCGAAACTCTGCGATTATGCCAACCATGCCGATTCGAGCACCGAATACAGCTGGCGGAACACCAGCTGCTCTGATGGCTTCGCTAAACAAACCTCCAAAGTAGGTCACTTTCTGGCGAATCCATGGGGATTGCACGACATGCACGGCAATGTGTGGGAATGGGTGGAGGACTGTTGGAGCGACGACTATTCCAAATCTCCGTCGGACGGGAAAGCCTGGATATCGGAAGAATGCACTGATCGAGTAGTCCGTGGCGGATCATTTAACAGCGAGGCCAGATTTCTGAGTTCCTCCTTTCGCTTGTATACACGGGCAGACTATCCCAGCCATGTTTACGGATTCCGCGTAGCACGAACGTTTAAAGACAACTGACACATGTGGACTTGAAAGACCTGTAGTCAGTCGCTGCACTTTCTTCCTTCAAGCGAGAAGGCATATATGTGGGTCTCGCAGCAAGAGCAGTCTACGATCCAAATGGGGAGTAGTATCAATGCAACCTCACAGCAGGATTCGATCGACGCAACCTTGCAATTCGTGGCGTGACGTTTCTGCGACTGATCTTTCCAGCCTCGTCTAGGACGTAACGAATATCGATCATCGTGCATCTAGTTCAGTGTGCGATTGGACGCTTCGACTGGAGGACTACGTCCGGTGCACTCGAAATGGCGGGGAAAGGGGGACCCATGAAAATCGTCTTGGCAGCCGCCATGCTGATGTATGCATGCACGGGCGTTTTTGCCGACGCTGTTGATACGCAGAAGGCTTTCAAGATTAGCGGCAAGTACATTGCCGAAGAGTCGAATTTGAACGAGAACGCCGAATCGCCAACAAGCGACTCAGGGTTGGTGGACCTGTCGACAACAACAATCGTGGTTACTTACGAGAGTACGAATCAGTCTGGCGCAACGGAAACGGCCGAGTTGGCATCTGGAGAGTTCGTGGACGGCAACGTCCTCCTAACTGGCGAGATAAATGAGCCTACGGACATTGTCATTGAGGTTCAAGTAGACGGCAATACGGTTTTGTCGCTACCTGCGGTGGTGACGCCGGGCGGAGTGGAAATTTCCTTCGCTTTCCTAGATTTCCAATCATTTCCTCCTGATAGATTGGCCTTTGTCGGCTACTCTCCTCGAGTCAAGAATCCAAAGACGAAATTCACGATATCGGGAGATTTCAGCTCTATTGACAAGGATTTGACCCTTGCAAACGTAAGAGTTACAGGTTGGGGCTACGACGAAAACGGAAAACAGAAGGCGATCGGTTCTGGAGACATGCTGCTCAAAGATGGTAAGTTTCTTTTCGAAGGCGAAATCGAGGAGACCGATTTGGTGAACATCTACATTCAGGGACATGATCCGTACTTTCGTACACAAACGCAGGCGGTAGTCGAACGCGGCAGTGTGATTTCAGTCTATTCGCCTGGATCTTCCAACCAAATTGTCGCCACTTCCGGATCAGGCAGGCACGCCAAGCTCATCGAGAGCTGGCAACAGAGCGACGAGTACCTCTCAACAATGCACGAATACGCAGTAGCAGTTCGCGAGTTTGAGGCTAGACAGACAGAACAACCATTACTCGAGATCGAAGAAAGTGCGAATAACTCCGAATCGGACGAAAACGAAACACTGAGCAGTGAGTCCCCAGAGTTGGAGGAAGTCGACGAAGGCAAGACCGAGGAAGCTAAAGAACTCTCCTCCAATTCGAAAATTGCGTTGGTTCAAGCCGAGGGGTGCGAGCATGTTGTGCTGGAAGACGTTAAACATGAGGCTAGGGACCATTCAGGTGTTGGAATTGCTTCTAGATGAGGACCTAGTCGCCCGACGTGTCAAACCAGCTCGGGACGCTTTATTCGACTTCCTGCAAAATGCAGCTAACAGAAGAAGCTTGGATGTGGGTGATAAAGCGCCCCAATTTGCGTTGCCAAACTTGGAAGGTGAAGAGGTTGCACTTTCTCATGTACTTGACGACAACCAATTGATTCTGATCGACTTTTGGGCATCCTGGTGTGCGCCCTGCATTGCCCAATTCCCAAAATTGAAGGAACTTTACGCCGAGTACAACAAGAATGGATTTGAGATAGCTACTATCTCCATCGATGACACTCTCGACGAGTGGAAGATAGCTTCCACCGAACAGGAACTGCCATGGCTGGACTTGGGTGCTATAGGCGGTTTTTCGGCTGATGTGCCTCTGTCCTATGGAATATTCTTTGTTCCCATGAACTATCTTGTTGATTCAAAAGGGGTAGTGATAAAGAAGAATATTGAACCTGACCAACTTGAGGAACTTCTCTTAGTTCGCGGTAAAGATACGCTGTAGATACGGTCAATAGCGCAATACAGTTGCTCTCAAGTTGTCAGTGTCTTCTAGTTGCCCATTGTTTTGGGATATCACCACTTTGAAGAGGAGCTTCTAAGTACTTCTTTTGTATTTAAGGATGGTTTAGTCCAGCCACTTACATGGGTTTTACGGCACAACAACCCTGAGGTACTAATTGAGGGATGGCACGGAACGACGGCGCGTGCGTATGGCGTGCAGTACGTGCCCAAAAGCTATCTTGTCGACTCAGAGGGATGTATCCTTCAAAAGGATATTGTTCTTGAGGATCTCAAGAAAGTCGTTATTAGTCGGTTCGGTAGCTGACGAGGATTCGGACGAGTCAATGATCGAGTCAAGTTTTTGATACCGCATAGCTAGATGTGTTGGAACCAATGGATGTTGGCAAGATAATCGTAGTGTATAATGATTCGGAATTCAGGTCAATTGGAGTAAATTTCTAATGAAACAAGCTCTCGGTCTAGTGGTTTTGCTATGCATCCCAATTTCGCTTGTAGCTATACATGCAACCCCTAATACATCCTTCACAATCACTGGGAAGTACCTAACGCCTTCGGCGGAGGATCCGTCAACAAAAGTGAACTCGGAGAATGAAAGTCAAGACGGATGGCAAGCTGCATCCGTTGCTGTTACATACGAAGTCACTGACAACGATGGCAACATTGAAGTGATCGAGGTCGCTTCAGGAGAATTCGTCGACGGCAATATTGAGCTTGTCGGTGAAATTGACGCACCGAGAATAGCGACCATCACTGTAAGTTCCGTAAGTGGTCAGGAAACGCTCCAAAGAACGGCACTAGTTCAGCCTGGAGGGGATGTTGTTTCATTCGCGATTGTTGATCGTCCAGGCTCATATCGCCCAGCCCGGTTGGTCTTGATTGGCGCAGCGGAGCGAGTACAGGACCACACGAAAAAGTTCACGGTTAGGGGAGATTTCCGTTCTATGCAAGACGAACTCTCTTTAGGGATTATTACGGTGAGCGGACCAGGGCTTAACTCAAAAGGGGAATTAGCCCGCATCACACATGGGTCTGTCTTGCTTGAGGACGGCATTGTCACCATCGAATCGGAAATTCTCGAACCTTCTGTATTGTTCGTTACGGCTACGGCAGGAGAGAATGCTTTCAATGAGTACTACGGCATGGTTGAGATTGTGGTCGAGCCAAATAGCGAAATCGTTATTGAGCCCCGAGGCTGGAGTCGGGAACTAGTTGCGGCTGCAACAGGCGGAAGGCACGATAAGCTTGTCGACAGTTGGCAGCAGAGCAAGGAATATCAAGAGCTCTTGGACCGGTATGCTAAATCTTACAAGGACTTTCGGGACGCTTGGGAGGAGTCGTGGAGAGCAGGGCAGGCTGCAGCGAAGACAGCCAATACCGACGAAGCAGAATCCGCAAGTACAACGAGTGAAACGACAGAAAGTGAAGAGGCAAAATCGACAGACGAGGAATCGGCTACCGACGAAGTCGATGTAGTAGAACAGGTTCTAGCGTTTTCCGGTGGAAAGCCTCCAACGACTGGGTGCGAGCACGTAGAGCTCGCGGACGAAGACGCAACGACCATGGCGAATAACAATCCTGAATACCACATACTCTTTTTGGAATTAGTGAGATTACGTACAGAGGCACTGGAAACAATCGCGTCAAATTCCGAGGATCCGATGGACATTCTGCTGGCGATGGAACTCGGCGCGTATGGCTACAACTCCGACAATATCAAAGAATCTGTGCCTCTATACGACGAAATTGCGACAGTTCTTGACAAAGATCTTGTAGCTCGACGGGTCACTCCTGCTAGAGACGATATTGCTTCATTTATCGAAACGGACGAGATCGACAAGAGTCTGGTGCCAGGACAGGTAGCTCCAAATTTCACACTTCCCGATTTGAGTGGAGTGGAAATCGCGTTGCAAGATGTTGCGTCTGAAAACGATCTCGTATTGATTGACTTTTGGGCTTCGTGGTGTGGCCCCTGCATCGCTGTATTTCCCAATTTGAAAGAGCTATATTCCTCGTACCACGACGATGGGTTTGAGATCATCTCAATTTCGTTGGATAGTACTAGTGAAATTTGGGAAGAAGCTAGCGAGGAGCACGAACTTCCCTGGATCGACTTGGGAGACATTGCAGAGTCTGGAGAAGGATTGGTAGCAAACTCCTATGGGGTCATATCCATACCTAAGAGTTTTTTGGTGGACCAGCACGGGTGCATCAATCACAGAAATCTTTCGCCGGAAGACCTTGAGACAGTATTGAAATCCAGATACGAAGCGGATTTTTGATGCGATGGATTAGATTCGGGAACTATGACAACACGAGAAGAGTTTGTAAAATTCAATGTTTTTCCGCACAATGAGAGGAACAAGATCCATGAAGGCATTCAGATACATTGCGATTGCGTTATTGGCTCACGCATCTGTTAGCATAATCGCACGCGTTAGCGATGAATCAGTTGAAAGTGTTGAAAATACTGGTGTCAAGGACAGTGTAGTCTATGTTACAACTGACTATTTCGAAAATAATGTCTTAGAGTCGGATGTACCGGTATTAGTTGTCTTCACCGCTCCTTCGTGTGACCCTTGCAAGATTCTTGATCCTGTCATCGAATCTCTAATGCCAGAGATGTCAGGACTCGCAAAAGTTTTCAAGGTCGACACAGACGAAACTCCAGAAATTTCTTCCAAGTATCAGGTCTCTCGACTTCCAACAATCATCTTTTTCAGCAATGGTCTCGAATCGCACCGAAGCTCGAGTATTCATCCGCGAGACGCTTATGTTAGCTATCTTGAAGGTTTAAGCGAAGACACTTCGATTGACGATACGACTCTAAAGCTGCTCGACGAAGATTGGTTTCGTCGGCACTACCTATTGACAGAAAAGGTTGAAGTCATTCAAGAGACTCTGGGACAATATCCTGATCTTCTCACAAAGGAGTTTGCTAACGGACAAACTCCACTTTCAGTTGTTCTCAATTATCCGAGTAATAGTCAGGACGAACTTCTTGAATTGATATTGGCACAAGAGCCCAAAATTGGAACAAATGACCTCCTTGGGCTAGGTCGATGTAAAGAATTCAAGGAAGCGATAGCGCGAGACCCAAGAGCTGCAAACCGTCCCGACCCCGACGGAAATACTCCTTTGCTCACGGCAATTTTAGGATCAACGATTGTCGGGAACGGAGAATGCGTAAATGCTGTACTTGAGACCGGCGCAAAGAAGATTCTCCCCACGACCATTTGCAACTCTCTTGGTGAACGAGTCAAATTTGAACCAGACGGCAAACTTGTGGACGAACTATTGAGTCTAATGACGAGAGAATGGGAGTCCGACTGGCACAACAACGAGATTGGAGTTAAGTGGCGATTGCTGTTCCTCGAAATAATGGAAGCTAGGTATCTGAGAAGCGAGGACTTGATTGCAAGCAGGTCTTAGAGAACTGCCAGACGTTTTTCGAATGGACTAGTAGTCAGCCCTGCAATGCAGTTTGTTAGTCGATTCACTTGGTAGCAGGCGTCGCTTCTCGGTAGAAGGTGTTCAAATTCCGTTGGCGAAATGTTTAGTTCCTCAAACGCGCGAATCTCCGTCAAATTAATCCTGCTAACAAGCTCCGCTCCGCTGCCTTACCTCTATTCTGAGCGCAAAATCTACTTCCGATACGTTTTCGTGTCAGTTTGGGTGGAACACATGTGAATTGGCCTTTTGGTAAAAAATTTACCCAAGTAGTCGAAGCCGAGAATCTAACTTCGTAAGATTTATTGACCCTGGATAGCATATTCTCAGACTTTGTGGTAGTTTTTCGAAGAATTCAGGTAAAGAACATGTACTCGAACTCTCGCTTCAGGGTAATAATCTAACCAATATGGCACAAAAATTGCCTGTCTATCCAGTATTAGATCAATTCGTGCAACACAGTCAGTCTTTCAAGTTATCGATTCGCATCACTAGTGATAGATAACTTAGAATAGTCTCGGTGTCGCGATGAAACTAAGCGGTTAGGAATTATCAGATGAGTACACACGAACAAAGAACAACCGTCAAAATCTGCTACATACTGTTCCTGATCGGGCTGTTCACCGGTGGGATCTTTCTGTTAGTGGGTGTGATTCTCGCTTATTTAAACCGAGACAAGGCTAGCGATTGGATCATCGAATCTCACATTGATTTCTTGATTCGTACATTCTGGATTTGGTTGTATATTCACGTCGCCCCCATCATAGTATGTGTGATTCTATTTTTCGTCATTCCTCCAATGGCTTTTGTTTTCCTAGTACTATTTTTCATTTTCTACATCGTAATGCTTATCTATTACTTCATTAAGTTATTGAGTGCCCTGAAAGAACTGGAAGCAGGAGAGCCTGCAAATTAAGCGCTACACTCCTCCCGCCATAATGATCAATTATTAGGTAATGAATTCAACACACCAGCGTAGGTCTACCGTTAAACGATGCTACTATCTGTTTTTCATCGGCGTTGCGGTATGGTTTATCCTCCCGGTGGCGGTTATTCTAGCCTACGTTAATCGAACGAAAGTGAATGACTGGATTATGAAATCGCACTACGATTTTTTGATCCGTACCTTTTGGCAACTGTGTTTCATTCTCGTAGCAACCATGAGCACAATGGCGCTATTAACATGGATAGGAGGAAGTGTTTGGCTAATTAAAACGCTAATCGATCTTATGTTTTTTGTGTTCTATATCGGTTTTGTGGTGTATTTTTTCTTCAAATTGTTCAACGCGTTAGCACGTTTTAACGACTACGAACCTATTGACTGACCAATCAGAGTAGTCACTTCCCACCTGTTCGGTTACTCGACGGTAACAGACTTCGCAATATTCCGCGGTTGGTCGATGTCGGTTCCTTTCAACGAAGCTACATGGTAAGCTAACAACTGTAACGGAACAGTATATACGATCGGAGAAAGGAGTGGATGTGCTGGAGGGACTTCAATGATCGTAACGTTGTCGTCGTGTGGAAAGTCGTCTTTTTGATCCGTGAATACATACAATTTCCCACCGCGCGCCCGTACTTCTTGTAGATTGGATTGTGTCTTCCGTAGCAACTCGTTGTTTGGCGCTACGACCACTACTGGCATCTCCGCATCAACCAATGCTAGAGGACCATGTTTGAGTTCTCCAGCGGGGTAACCTTCAGCATGCATATAAGAAATTTCCTTAAGTTTTAATGCACCTTCCAGGGCGATGGGATAGTGAATACCTCTGCCGAGGAAAAGTGCATTTTGCTTGTCGAGAAATTCCTCAGCTAACTCACGTGTTCGTTCAGTGAGATTCAGTGTTTTTGCAATCGTCGAATCGAGAGACCGTAGTGCTCTGACTATCTCGCCTTCGGCATGATTCGAACACCCCTTAAAGCGTGCGAGAACTAAAGCTAGTAACAACAAGTCGACTAGCATAGTTGTGAACGATTTAGTCGAAGCAACACTCACCTCAAGCCCGGCACGCATCGCAATCGCCGTGTCTGCTTCACGCATTAACGAACTAGTTGTCACGTTCCCAATATTTAGCGTATAGAGGAATCCCATTGTTTTAGCGAGGCGATGTGCTGCAAGCGTATCGGCCGATTCACCAGACTGCGATAGTGTGATAAATAAACTGTTTTCTGGAACCGCAGCGCGTCGATAACGAAACTCGGATGCAATCTCGGCCTGGCAAGGTATTTCAACCATGTCTTCAATCCAATACCGTGCAACACACGCAGCGTAGTAACTAGTCCCACAACCAACAATCGTAATTGATTGTGTGTCCTGTAGGGCATTCAGTGCATGTAATCCAAAAGATTGCTCTATGACTCGGGTTGTACTGATACGCCCTTCTAATGTGTTTCTAATGCTTTGCGGTTGATCGTAAATTTCTTTCTCAAGGAAATGCCGGAATCCACCTTTATCGACGGAATCCCCTTGCTGATTAACGATCTCTGGTTTCCGTCGTAACTTTTCACCGCGTTCATTAGTAATTGAAACAGACTTTTGATCGAGGATGGCTAACTCGCCTTCATCCAAAAACACAAACTTTTCTGTAAACGGGCGTAGTGCTAAGACATCCGATGCGATGTAATTTTCACTGATGCCAATCCCTATGACTAGCGGGCAATCCTTCCGTATCGCAAAAATTTTTCCAGGTTGATTTTTTACCATTAAGCCAATCGCATACGCGCCTTCTAATCGGCTAAATGTTTCCCATAGAGCAGGCAGAAATTCCGTCCCAGCTTGTACCTGAGAATAAATCAATTGTAGGATGACTTCCGAGTCAGTATCCGTGGAGAATCGACAACCAAGCTCAATTAATTCGGTTCGTAGCGCACTAAAGTTTTCGATAATCCCGTTGTGCACCAAGGCAATCTCATCATTGACCAACAGCGGATGGGCATTACTTTCGCTCGGTATGCCATGAGTTGCCCATCGGGTATGCGCTAGTCCCACCGAGCCAGGTAGCGGATGGGCTTGCACCTTATCCTCCAGTTCGCGCACCTTTCCAGATACACGTAATCGCGAGAATGCTCCTGTATTTGCTTCTTGTGTGACTAAACCAGCTGAATCGTAACCGCGATATTCGAGTCGCCTTAACCCTTCTAGCAGAATAGCGCTTACTGGTCGTACCGAAGTAGCTCCGACAATACCGCACATAATTACTTCTTCCTCCGAGATGGCGGATTCCAACGTTTTATTGAGCGTTGGCGCGAACGACCGACGACTAAAGCGCGTTCTTTAACATCATGGGTAATCGTTGAACCTGCCGCGATAAACGACTCAGCTTCAATATACAACGGCGCTACGAGGGTACTATTGGTACCGATAAACACATCCTCACCAATTATCGTCTCGTGTTTGGATTGTCCGTCAAAATTGCAGGTCACCGCTCCGGCCCCAATATTCACGTTATCGCCCAGAGTCGCATCCCCTAAATAAGCCAGATGACTAGCACGCACGCGTTTCCCTAGTTTGCTATTCTTAATCTCCACAAAATTACCAATTCGCGAGTCCTCACCAATATCAGTGTCTGGACGAATACGCGCGAAGGGGCCTATCGAACAACGGTTTCCAATAATGGCTGAATCAAGTATTGAGTAAGCTTGAATGCTGACATCGTCCCCGATTTTCACATCTCGTAATATACATCCTGGTCCGATATAGCTTCTATCACCCAAAGTTACCTTTCCTTCAATAATCACATTAACATCGATAGTGCAATCTATACCTGTTTTAAGTTTCCCTCGTAAGTCGAATCGAAGAGGATCGCGTAAAGTTGTGCCAGCTAACATAACTTCGTGTCGGCATCTGTTTAAGAGAATTTGTTCAACTTCGGCAAGTTGTGAGCGATCGTTGATACCTAACACTTCCATGGGATTTCCTACCGCGACTGTGTGAACTTTTTCTCCCCGATCGGCGGCCAAACGAGCAATTTCGGTAAGATAAATTTCATTTTGACTGTTGAGGTGAGTAGCACCTCTCAGTAACTCGGTAATGAGGTTTGCTGGTCCCCCGATAATTCCACTATTAATTTCGGTAATCGCTTGTTGGGACTCATTCGCATCGCGATCCTCAACAATAGAAGTTACTGTTCCGTTGTGGTCTCGCACAATACGGCCGTAACCTTTGGGGTTTTCCATGTCGGCTGTAACAATCACTAGTTCGCGTTCAGCCAGCAACTTAGCTCTTTTCAGGATGTCTGTCGAGAGAAGAGGACTATCTCCAGTAACAATCAGTACGTACGAGGCCTCCTGCAGATGTGGAAGCACTTGCTGAAAAGCATGACCGGTCCCAAGCGGTTCGTGTTGGCACACCCAATGAAATTCATTCCCAAACAATTTGCTGGCTTCAGATTCCATCGACGGATTGATCACAACATGAATGCGATCTGGCTCAATGCATTCAATAGTGTCTAACACATACCCCAAGATGGGTTTGTCAAGTAAATGATGGAATACTTTAGGTATCTCAGTTTTAAATCTCGAGCTTCGACCCGCGGCTAGTACAACTACCTCAAACATCAAATTTGCTTCCTAATTTTTAGCAGGATCGCTTCAATAAAACCGTATTGCTTGGAAAGAACATGAAGGTCCACTTGCGATTCCCTAGTAACCAGTATAGACCAGTTAAAGTACTCCCGGGTTCATCGTATTAGCGTTTGTGTTTCTTTAGTTCTTCAAGAGTTTGTTGTTGTGCTAGCGCATCAGCTAACAGCGCCGAGGCTCGTGCGAAATCTATTTCCGATGTTTGTTCATCCATCAGCCGTTGGGCACGTTCCTGATTTTCCTTGGCTTTTGCTTCGTCTAAATCATGTGCCCGTATCGCGGTATCGGCCAGGACAATCACACCATTAGGTTGTACCTCTAAAAATCCTCCGGAAGCGAAAAACAGTTCTTCGGTGCCATCTTCTAAACGCAACCGCACCGGTCCGGGGTTTAACCCCGTGAGTAGTGGTGCGTGACCCGGATAGATGCCGAGTTGTCCATCACTGCCATTAGCAACAATCATCTGCACGAGTCCAGAAAAAATTTCTTCCTCGGCATTTACGATGTCGCAGTGCATTGTCGAAGTCATGGTTAGGTAGTCGCTTCTTCCATCGATTTGGCTTTTTCACGCGCGCTATCGATATTACCGACCATACTGAAGGCTTGTTCGGGTAAGTCATCGACATCGCCATCAAGAATTGCTTTAAACGAGCGCACCGTGTCTTCGCGCGACACATACTCGCCGTCTCGACCGGTAAATTGCGACGCAACAAACATGGGTTGTGAGAAAAACTGCTGCATTTTGCGCGCCCTGAATACAAGTGCTTTGTCCTCTTCCGAAAGTTCATCCATACCGAGGATCGCAATGATATCCTTAAGTTCTTGGTAACGCTGTAACACTTGTTGTGCTTGCCGTGCGACTGAGTAGTGTTCCTGCCCAACAACGTTGGGATCAAGTTGGCGCGACGTTGAATCCAGCGGGTCTACCGCCGGATAAATTCCCAAGTCGGTAATTGCACGACTTAAAGTAACGGTGGAATCTAAATGCGCAAAAGTGGTTGCTGGCGACGGATCGGTTAAGTCGTCCGCGGGAACATAGATTGCCTGAACTGAAGTGATCGAACCGGTTTTTGTGGTTGTAATTCGTTCCTGTAACAACCCCATATCTTCAGCGAGGTTGGGTTGATAGCCGACTGCCGACGGCATCCTGCCAAGTAAAGCTGAGACTTCTACACCCGCAAGCGTGTAACGATAAATGTTATCCACGAAAAGTAGTACATCTCGTCCTTCGTCGCGGAATTGTTCAGCTAGAGTAAGACCGGACAATGCGACGCGTAAGCGATTGCCAGGGGGCTCATTCATCTGACCGAACACAAGAGAAATCTTGTCAATTACGCCAGCGTCGATCATCTCATAATAAAAGTCATTTCCTTCACGGGTACGTTCGCCTACGCCAGCGAACACTGATAACCCCGAGTGCTCGATCGCGATATTCCGAATCAACTCCAACATGGTAACCGTCTTACCGACTCCAGCTCCTCCGAACAAGCCAACTTTACCGCCCCGCGCGAACGGACACATCAAATCAATGACCTTAATCCCGGTCTCCAACAATTCATTGCCACCGACTTGATCTTCAAAGGTTGGTGCTGCTCGATGAATCGGTTGCTTTAGTTCCGTTGGGATTTCACCTTTCTCGTCGATTGGATTACCTAGCACGTCCATGATTCGACCAAGTGTGGCTTCGCCAACTGGAATGGAAATCGGTTGTGTCGTATTGACCACCTCCATTCCTCGAGCGAGTCCTTCTGACGATCCTAACGCAATAGTACGTACGATCCCATCTCCCAACTGCTGTTGAACTTCTAACGTTAACTGGGTCTCCGATACGGTCAATGCGTCGTACACTTTGGGTACTGAGTCGCGTTCAAATTCGACATCAATGACAGCACCAATGATTTGTACGACTTTTCCAGTATTCATTATTAGTTTTCTCTCCTTTTACTAAATCGGCTCAGTTAGGTTGCAGCTGCTCCACCGACGATTTCGGCAATTTCTTGTGTGATAGAAGCTTGTCGAACATTGTTGTACAACAAGTTAAGTTCGTCAATCATGTTGTCAGCATTATCCGTAGCATTTTTCATCGCGATCATGCGTGCTGATTGCTCGCAAGCAACATTTTCGATCACTGCTTGGTAAATCTGTGACTCAATGTACCGTTGAATCAACCCGTCAATCAACAGGTTAGCTTCCGGTTCGTATATATAGTCCCAATACTGTGAGGTCAAATCTTCGGTCTTCGTTAGTGGTAACAATTGTCGAATAACAGGGCGCTGTGTCATACTGTTAACAAACGTGTTTGCTACAACGTTGACTCGTTGTACGGCACCTTGTACAAATTGATCTAACACAATTTTTATGCTGCCGATGAGCTCTTTGAGTTCGGGGAGTTCACCAATATCATGCACTGCTGCGATGACATTGCCACCGACTGAACTGAAGAACGTAGCAGCTTTGTTTCCAATCAATGCTAACTGGGAGTCGATTGATCGATCTTGTTGCTCTTGCATTTCGTGTAAAAGTACACGAAACAGATTAGCATTGAGTCCACCACACTGACCTTTGTCGGTGGAAATAACAACGTAACCGATATTGGCGACTGAATCAGGTTCATTCATGAACTGGTTACTGTACTCTGGGTTCCCTTGTGCTAGATGCCCAATAATGGCGCGAATTTTCTGTGCGTACGGCCGCGTTTGTCGCATCCGTTCCTGCGTACGGCGCATTTTGCTCGCAGCAACCATTTGCATCGCGCTCGTCACTTTGCGGATGTTTGCGATACTACCGATCTTTTTCTTGATCTCGCGGCCGGCAGCCACTGTTAGTCTCCGTAGTCGTGAGTTGACATGAAGTGATCAAGTGCCGTCCGCATATACTGCACGATATCATCGTTGTAGGCACCACTCTTGGTAATCTCAGTCATCCATTCGGCATGTTCTGAGTTCATATAGGTGAGTAGATCACGTTCAAAATCTAACACCTTTGAGACGGGTATCTTTTCTAGATAGCCCTGGGTTCCAGCAAACAACACAACACCCATTTCGGCAACACTCATCGGTGAGAACTGTGTCTGTTTCATTAACTCTTCGATTCGTTGCCCGTGTTCTAGTTGGCGCCGCGTTGAATCGTCTAAATCTGACGCAAATTGTGAAAATGCGGCTAGCTCTCGATACTGTGCGAGGGCAAGTTTCACACCACCAGATAGTTTTCGGATAAAGTCTACTTGCGCTGCACCACCGACACGTGAAACTGAAATTCCTGGACTCATCGCCGGTCTCAAACCAGCGTTAAAACGATCGGTTTCCAAGAATATCTGTCCATCCGTAATGGAGATTACATTGGTCGGAACAAAAGCCGAAACATCGCCAGCTTGGGTTTCTATGATTGGCAAAGCGGTAAGTGAACCAGTTTTTCCTTTAACTTTACCGTTGGTTACTCGCTCGACGTACTCAGCATTCACACGCGCGGCTCTTTCGAGTAACCGCGAATGCAGATAGAAAATATCCCCTGGGTACGCTTCTCGACCTGGTGGGCGTCTGAGCAAAAGCGAAATTTGCCGGTACGCCCATGCTTGTTTTGTCAAATCATCGTAAATGATCAGTGCATCTTCTCCGTTATCGCGGAAGTATTCACCCATACTACAACCAGAATACGGAGAAATGTACTGTAATGGCGCGGGATCGGACGCGGAAGCCGCGACGACGATCGTATTTGACAATGCGCCGTTCTCTTCTAATGTACGCACGATATTAGCAATCGTTGACATTTTTTGACCAACGGCGACATAAACACACTTTATGCCTTTGTCTTTTTGGTTAATTACTGTATCAACTGCGATTGCAGTTTTGCCAATTTGTCGGTCCCCAATAATCAACTCTCGTTGTCCACGTCCTAGTGGAATCATGGAATCGATACACTTAATGCCGGTTTGTACTGGTTCGGTCACCGATTGTCGCGCGATTACACCCGGGGCTACTTTCTCAATGGGCGCAGTCTCTGCCGCCTGCAATGGTCCTTTCCCATCAATAGGGTTACCTAAAGCATCGACGACCCTACCCAATAACTCAGGACCGACCGGTACTTCCGCGATACGTTTCGTACAGCGTGCGGTCATGCCCTCTGACAAATCTTTGTAGTCGCCAAGAATGACCGCTCCAACAGAATCACGTTCGAGGTTCATTGCCATGCCCATGACCCCGCCGGGGAATTCGATCATTTCACCGTATTGAGCTTCAGCGAGTCCATAGATGCGAACGATACCATCGGATACATTGACGATCGTTCCTTCATTTTGTGGTTGAGAAGAAGGATCAAAACTAGTGATTCGATTCTTAATGAGATCGCTAATTTCTGAAGGATTTAGTGCTTGCATAAATTTCTCTAACTTAGGTTTTTTGCAGTGTGTTTCGTAAACGGTCGAGCTTCCCGCGTACCGTATTGTCTAAGACAATATCGCCGGCGCGAATGAGCGCACCGCCGAGAATACTTTGATCTACGGTAGTAGTCAATTGAATTTGTTGTTGGAACTTGCTCTGCAGTTGCTCAGTAAATTGTTCAATCTGCTGGTCAGAAAGTGAAATCGCGGAGGTTATTTCCACAGCCAGCGTGCGTTTGAGTTGGGCCAACCTTGCAGCAAACTCTTGTTGAATCGCAGGAATCAAAGCTAGGCGCCGATTTTCGGCCAATATACGAACAAAAGTTCGGGTGTATTCATCCAATTGGTCTTCAAACAAATCCATCAAAACTTCGGCTTTCTGCGTTGGTGTTTTCGTTGGTGATGCAATCAAACGTTGGACGGTTTCGTCTTGTACGGTGTCACTCAACAAGGACAGCGCATGTGACCAACGTTCGATGGCTTCTCGTTCCATCGCAGTCGCGAACGCAGCACTCGCGTAGGGACGGGCTAAAGTCGCTAGCTCGGACAAAACCTAGAGTCTCTGTGATATTGAATTCAGCATAAGTTCATGCTTTTTAGGATCGACTTCAGCTTCTAAGATTTGTTCTGCCGCGAGAATCGCGAGATCAGAAATTTCAGTTCGTAGTTTTTCGCGCGCACGATTAGATTCTTGCTCTATTTCAACCCGTGCCGCATCAAGTAGCCGTTCGCCTTCTTCACGCGCTTTGACTTTGGCATCCTCAACGATATTCGCAGCTTGGGCGCGCGCTTGCTCGATCACTTTCTGACCTTCAGACTTGGCTTCCTGCAAGAGTTGCTGAGCATGTGTTTCAGATTCAGCTAACTTTGCATCTGCTTTATCAGCTGTTTCTAATCCTTCGGCAATTCGTTCGCGCCGTGCTTGCATTGCATTGATTAACGGTGGCCAGATAAATTTCGTGACAAACCAGACAAAAATGACGAAAACTACAAGCGTGCCGACGAATGTTGGTAAGTTAAAGTTCATACTTTAAACCTTGGTTGTCGTGATTGCTTAATTAGGTGTGAACGGATTGCCGAACAAAATAAACAATCCCATACCGACACCAATCATTGGTACCGCATCCACCAAGCCTAGCACGATGAACATTTGAATGCGTAGCATCGGTAGCATTTCGGGTTGTCGTGCGATTCCCTGCAAGAAACTATTTCCAATGTTTCCCACACCCACGGCCGCGCCAACTGCGCTTAATCCAAGTAACACCCCTGCGCCTATGTAGGTTAGGGCTAGTTCTAGCGGAAATTCCATAGATTCTCCTATTTTGTTTAAAAGTTAATGTTCTTCATCGGGAATTTGATGCGCTTGCGCAAGATACACCACTGAAAGAACCGAAAAAATTAATGCTTGTAGAACGATAATCAGAACATGAAAAACCGCCCAAGCCCACTGCAAGACGCCACCGAAAATAATAAAAACAATCCCACCGGTATACATGAGCGCGATGAGAATAAAAACCATCTCGCCAGCATAAAGGTTACCTAGTAAACGCAGGCCGAGAGAAACAGGTTTTGCGATCAGAGTAACCCCTTCTAGCACTAAGTTTACCGGTGCTAACACTTTTGGAAACGGATGAAACGCAAGTTCGCCTACAAAACCACCTACACCTTTACGTTTGATACTGTAGTAGACAATCAAGATAAAGATCCAAGCTGCCATCCCCAAAGTTACATTAACGTTGGTGGTTGGGACCACCTTCATATAGTCTGCTCCCATCCAACCGAAAAGGGTAGGCAAAAAGTCCACCGGGACCAGATCCATCAAGTTCATTAGAAAAACCCACACGAACACTGTTAGGGCTAACGGTGCTACCATGGGGTTACGGTACGGAAACATATCCTTGACGGTTGTTTCAATGAATTCAACAATCATCTCGACCGCATTTTGCAACCCCCCAGGTACACCGGCCGTCGCTTTGCGTGCCACAAACCAAAAAATTCCAATGAACAGAAGCCCCAGTCCGATTGCCCAACCGATCGAATCAATGTGGATTGCCCAATGCCCCATGAGTTCGACGTCTTCAGTTGAGTGAGCAAACCCCCAACCTTTTTCTGGATGTCGTCCAAACACCAAATTAGACAAATGATGTTTGATATACTCTGAGGAACTAAATTCGCTTGATTCAGTCGCCATATTGAACTACAAATCTGTACAAATGGTGTTAGAACTTTTCATTATTTGGGTGCATGACCCACTTTAAAGTTTTGTAGACCTAGACTGGCTAACACAAAGACGATATGAGCGCCGATTAAACTACAAGCGCATATTAAAGGATCTTGTTTCAGAAAGTAAATCACACAAAAAGCCCCCACCACATACAATAAAAATCGCACCATGTGTAACGCAAAAATTCGATTCATCGAGTCGACATTGCGTACCACCCAAGCAAACCACAGATTTGCAAGGAAAACAGCCCCACCACTCAAGAATATTGCTTTGGCAATCGCGCCGTTAGTGAAACTGAATCCTATACACACGCAAAACACCACGATTCCCTGAATCGCGACTGCCCATAAGTGTGCTTGATCTTTGTGTTTTGAGTTCAGAAATTTTTACTAAACTTGGTGTGATTCCCCAGCCGGGACACAATCCAGCCCAAAGGAATGGGGTTCAGGATTGCGCGTTCAAAAATTATACGAAACCTACATTTCAAATATCTGAGGTTTTAACGAGATGAAGCACTTGCTACTTCTGCTGACTGCCACGTCGTACATGGTCAATAACCCCGTTGAGTTCATCTAAAGAATGAAATTTAACCACCAACTCTCCTTTCTGTTTACTCTTACCGCTAAGCCGAATAGTTGTTGGCGCCCCAAGCGTATCGGACAATTCTTCCTGCAACTTTAATACATTTGGATCAACTTGGCTTTCACTTTTTTTACCCCCTTTTATACGCTTGAGAAGTTGTTCGGTTTGCCGTACAGAGAGACGGCGCTGTACCACACTTCTACAGACCTGCACTTGTTCGGGCTGAGGTCGTCCGACAAGTAACTTGGCATGTCCTAATTCGATTTCGCCACATCGTAGTGATTCAAGTACACGTGGCGATAACTCTCTCAACCGAATGAGATTTGTGATTGTCGACCGCGCTTTTCCTAGTAGTTCACCTATTTCCCCATGCGTTAAATGAAACTCTTCTTGCAATTGAACGTAGGCTTCTGATTCTTCAACGGCATTCAAGTCTTCACGTTGCAAATTTTCCACTAAACCTACTAGTACAACTTCCTTGTCGGTTAACGCTCGTACAACGACCGGAACATGATCTAGTTGCGCCAGACCCGCCGCGCGCCATCGACGTTCTCCTGCAACCAATTCAAAACCACCCGCTGGATTCGACCTTACAACCAGTGGCTGAATAAAACCATTTTGTTTGATTGATGCTGCTAATTCGGATAAACTAGCGTCGTCGAAAGTTTTTCGTGGTTGTCGAGGATTCGGTCGAATTTGCTCGATCGGTAATTGTTGGATATCGAGGTTTGTATCCTGGGAATCATCATGTCTGTTCGCCGAGATCGAAGAATTCTTCAGTAACTCTCCTAAGCCCTTACCTAGAGTTTGTTTTACCACTTTAATCTCCTATGTGATTGAACGGCTCTGCCGAGTCAACAGCTCCTGACCCAACGCTATATGCGCTAGCGCCCCGCGTGAAAGCGGAGCATACTCCAAAATCGTGAGCCCATGACTAGGCGCTTCCGCAATTCTTACATTACGTGGAATGACCGTTTCATATAACAAGTTTTCGAAGTGTTCGTGTAATTGATTCGAAACTTCCTTCGTCAAACGGTTACGTTTATCGTACATCGTGCGCACGAGCCCTTCAATTTTGAGGCTCGGATTACCAGAACCTTGTATCGCAGTAATCGTTTCCATCAACGAACTAATCCCCTCTAAGGAGAGATACTCACATTGCAGAGGAATAAGTACATGTGTGGCCGCCATTAACGCATTGATTGTCAAAATGTTTAAGCTTGGCGGACAATCAATGATTGTGTAATCATGCTCCCGGGAATCGTTTAGCATTTCTCGTAGACGTATGGTCCGGTTTTCTTCACTTAACAGTTGTAGTTCCACTGCAGTTAAATCTGTGTTAGAACAAACTATATCAAATCGCGGACTAAACGATTGCGTGATTGCCGAAAGTGTTTCATTTCCTTGAAACCAATCCCAAGTTGTAAGTGGTCGCTCGGGTAAGCGGCTTGATACATGCGCGGTGGAATTACCTTGTGGATCTAAATCTAACAGCAAAACCGACTTTTTTAATTGTGCTAACGCGGCTGCTAGGTTGACTGCAGTAGTAGTTTTGCCTACACCTCCTTTTTGATTAGATACGGCGATCACAAAGTTCATACTAGTTGTTCACTAAACCTACCTTAGTTATCAGTCCTCTTTCAGTCTGAAATACTTTGTCTATTCTGCTGTTTTCTAAATCGCCATCGCTCAATTCCACGCTTGTTTGTAGAAACACCGAGCCATTTTCGTGTAAGTGAGTTCGCGCGAGCAACCAAGCTTGGGTAGGCCGTGCGACACTCCTAATAGTTATCGACTTAAATCGTGTTCCAGCCGGATTCGGTTCTCGAATGTCCTGTTCGACCACGATTACATTATGTAGTTTCAGGTGTGATTTGACTTCACGCAAAAATCGGCATTTTTTACGACTACGATCATTTAAGACTATCTTTTGAAGAGGTCTGTAAATAGCTATTGGTATACCGGGAAAACCTCCACCAGAACCGATATCAAGATGTGAGTCAATTTTCGGAAGATACGGTAATAACGAGAGGCTATCGGTGACATGGTCGTGCAGCCTATGTAGTACATCGTTCGAGGAAACCAAGGAATATGCGGTATTCCAATGGCGAATCAAATCTAGATACAGAGCAATTTGTTGTTCTGGGTTGTCGGCAGACCGCGTATCGCTGTCGGCGAGATCACCAATGTCGTTAACGCTTCCCGTTACGCTGATTTCCGTAATGATCTTTCTCTTTTGGCATGGATGGCGAGCAATGAAAGTGCTGCTGGGGTAATCCCTGGAATCCGTGCGGCAGCAGCGAGCGTGGTTGGTCGCGCTTCTCGTAGTTTTTGTTTCAACTCAGTCGATAACCCGTCCACGGTTTCGTACTGCATTTGATCTGGAATAGTTATTTTCGCCGCAGTTCGCGAACGTTCAATTTCTTTATCTTGACGCACCAAATAACCCTCATACTTAATATCCGTTGCAGCTTGTTGGAGGAGGTTCGGCGGTAAATCAGTTAGATAACCGCACCGCTGCAGTATGTCCGCCGAGAATTCTGGTCTTTTGAGGATTTCAAAAATCGTAACCGAATATTGAATATCAGCATCAACTAGCTGAGCTAATTGTCGTGAACGAGAATCACCCGTTCGAATCGTTGTTTGTTGTATTCGCTGGCGACACTCTTTGAGAACTTTCGTCTTGGCTAAGAATTGTTGCCATCTTTCTGTAGGTACAACACCTAGTTCATACCCTTTCTCTGTCAGACGAAAATCAGCATTGTCTTGTCGAAGGCGTAACCGATATTCAGCACGACTGGTAAACATTCGATAAGGCTCGTTGGTGCCGGACGAAGTGAGATCATCGAGCAAAACTCCAAGATAGGCTTCGTGTCGTTGCGGATACCATTGAGCCAGCTCTTGTACCTTACGCGCGGCATTCAGACCCGCGAGCAAACCCTGGGAGGCCGCTTCTTCGTAACCAGTGGTACCATTTATCTGTCCAGCAAAAAACAGACCTTCAATGACCTTGGTTTCAAGTGTCGGATAAAGATCTCGTGGATCAAAAAAGTCATACTCGATTGCGTAACCTGGACGAGTGAGATGCGCGTTTTCGAACCCAGGGATAGATTGCACCAACCGGATCTGAACATCGTACGGCAGACTCGTAGAAATCCCGTTGGGATACAGTTCAACCGTTCCTAAACCTTCTGGTTCAACAAAAATCTGGTGCTGACTTCGACTGGAAAATCTTACTACCTTATCTTCGATGGACGGACAATATCTCGGCCCCACGCTTTCAATAGCGCCCGAATACATGGGTGAATCATGTAGACCGTCTCGAATGATTTGATGAGTTTTCTCGTTGGTATGTGCGATGTGACACGGTACCTGTTCGGGGTGCATTTCTGGGTTTCCCAGGAAAGACATCGTAAGCTGTTCACTATCTCCGGGTTGTTTAATGAGCTGAGAAAAATCGACTGTAGTTCCATCAATTCGCGGGGGGGTACCAGTTTTTAAACGACTAACTCTAAGTGGAAAAGAGCGCAGTTGTTTTGCGAGCGGGTTTGATGGTGGATCGCCGGCTCGTCCACCTTCGTAGTGTTGTCGACCAATATGAATTTTACCACCTAGAAACGTCCCTGTTGCTAGGACAACTGACTTGGCTTCAATCGTTATACCATTACCAGTCCGTACACCTGTAACCCTATCGCTACTTATTTCAAGTTCAGTGACAGTATCTTGTAGGACTTTTAAGTTTTCTTGGTTTTCGATACAGCGACGAATCGCCAGCCGATACAGGTTTCGATCTACTTGTGCGCGTAATGCTTGCACTGCTGGACCTTTACTTGCATTCAAGGTGCGGAATTGAATACCCGATTGGTCGGTGGCTAATGCGATCGCACCGCCAAGGGCGTCGACTTCTCGTATGAGATGGCTCTTTCCAATACCACCCATAGCAGGATTACAGGACAGCACCCCTATGGTCTCGATGGCTTGTGTGAGCAAAAGTGTATTCGCACCCACGCGCGCCGAGGCTAAACTAGCTTCAACTCCAGCATGCCCGCCGCCGATAACGACCACGTCGAATGAATCTGGGTGACGTATGTGAGCTTCAGTTTGCGACATTCTTTGAGGTTACCGAGGTTGGTATTTCAGTACGTGCGATAACGTATGCCCTATCGATTATAGAAATGGTCCGTTTATTTTTCAATGGTGGGAACGATTACTTGCCGATACAAAATTCAGAAAATATGGAACTGAGTAAGTCTTCAGTGGTGGTTTCACCGACTACCTCTCCTAAACAGCGATGAGTTTCGCGTAATTCCTCAGCTACTAGCTCGCCGTGTTTTTGCTTGCATTCTTTAATCGCGCGCTCAAGACTCTTTTGCGCTTGTTTAAGCGACTGAATATGTCGTGGTCTACCAGCAAATACTCCATCGGCCGCGCTAATCCCGGTTGAATCACGTATAACTTTCCGCAGCGCATCCAAGCCTTGTCGATTGGTCGCGCTAATCCGTACTGTTCGTGCATCAATCTCCGCAGCCGCGCGGTCGGTAAGGTCACACTTGTTCAGCACTACTATGGGACTAATTACTTCGTCAGGTGGTAGTTCTGGTGTTTCATCTTCCGTTACCCAAAGTACAACGTCAGCTTTTGTTATCGCTTCCCGAGCCCTAGCGATTCCAGCCGATTCAACTAAATCATCACTAGGATGAAGCCCGGCTGTATCAGTTAAATTAATCGGTACACCGTCAATCTGAATTACTCCGCTCAGGGTGTCCCGAGTGGTACCGGCGAGTTCGGTTACGATGGCACGATCTTCATTTAACAGAGCATTCAATAAACTCGATTTACCCACGTTCGGGGCTCCGGCAATCACGACCTCTAATCCTTGCCGCAACATCGCGCCTTGCTGTACTTGCGTTAACAAACGCGCTAATTGATGCTGAATGGTTTCCAACTGTGCCAATACAGAATCATCAAACTCTCCATCAACGTCATCCGTAAAGTCAATCGCAGCTTCCATGAAAGTTCTCGCCTTCATGACTGCACTGTCAATGTCTCTCACCGCTTGCGAAAACTCGCCCGTTAACGATCGTGCAGACGCTTTAACGGCTGCGTGTGTGGTAGCATTAATTAAGTCAGCTACCGATTCAGCTTGCGCTAGATCGATTCGGTCATTCAGAAACGCTCGCAATGTAAACTCACCCGGTTCGGCTGCGCGTGCTCCGAGCTTAGCCATGCGTTCACAAAGCAGTTCTTGTACGGCGATTCCACCGTGCCCCTGTAAC
Source organism: Gammaproteobacteria bacterium (assembly GCA_028819195.1). Taxonomy (GTDB): domain Bacteria; phylum Pseudomonadota; class Gammaproteobacteria; order Pseudomonadales; family Azotimanducaceae; genus Bin55. Next base: position 115,905 of record JAPPMF010000009.1, read on the forward strand.
TCTAGGACATGTTCACCAGTAAATGACTTCGGCGCTTCAAAATAAAGCGCGACGCCTGAATCTATTACAGTATCGTCGGAATCGGAGAAATCACAAAAAGTAGCGCGGCGGGGAGTAGGACAGCGACCGATTACTGCCTTAGCTATACACGGGACTTGTGGACCGGATACACGTACAATTCCAATTCCTCCGTAACCTTTCGGAGTCGCAACTGCATAGATCGTATCTTCCACAACCGTGTGTTAGATGAATCAGGTGGCTCCGGCTTTCCTCAAGGCGTAGTAGTGGTGAGCCATCGAATAAAGATTATTGATGAACCAGTATAGGACTAACCCAGCTGGCATGAACACACAAATCAAACCAAACATGATGGGCATAAACATCATGACTTTCTGTTGCATGGGATCGGCCATAGGAGGATTCAGTCGTTGCATCAAAAACATCGACACGCCGTTCAAGATTGGAAGAATCAACCAAGGATCCATCGCACCCAAGTCTTGAATCCACAACATGAAAGGCGCTTGCCGTAGTTCGACGCTCTCGATTAATACCCAATACAGTGCAAAGAAAACTGGCATTTGCAATAGTAATGGCAAACAACCAGAAAACGGGTTCGCTTTTTCTTTACGGTACATCGCCATCATTTCTTGCCCCATTTTCTGCCGGTCAGAACCGAAACGTTCTTGTAAACGTTTAATCTGTGGAGCTAGTTTCCGCATTTTCGCCATTGACCGATAACTCATCGCTGACAACGGAAACAGAACAGTTTTGATCAAAATGGTTAGCAAAATAATTGCTACGCCCCAATTTACGACAATCGATTGAATCCACGCTAGCACCTTGAATATGGGGATGGACAACCACCACAAAAAGCCGTAATCGACTGTTAGATCTAAATGTGGAGCAAGGGCATTGAGCGCGCTCTGTCGTTTCGGTCCCATATAAAGAGTTGCCGAAAAGGCAGCCTCGGTGTTGGGGGTAATTACGGTTGCTGGACCCGTGAAACCAAATCGGTAATGCCCGTTTTGATCCTGATTACCAAAATAACGATAGGTAACCGCTGGATCCCCCGGTATCCAGGCCGACAGGAAGTAATGCTGTAAGATGGCCACCCAACCACCGTTCACAATCTCTTGATATGGTCTCTTGGCTATTTCCTTGAACTTTAACTTCCGATAGTTTTTCTCGTTGGTACTGACCGCAGCACCCAAATATGCCCGGGGACGGAAAAAACCTGTATGTTGATCTTCGGGGGGGAGTGAATCGCGTTTCAACTGAGCGAAAAAACTCATCGATAAATCGGCTGTCGTTTCATTTGCGACAACATACCGAACCTGTACATCGTGTTTGTCAGCAGTAAAAACGTAAGTTTTCGTCACAGTAATCCCGTCGCGGTCATACACAAGGGGGACTTCTAAAGTACCTTGCTGAAGCTCCCATTTGGTCTTCGCAACTCGGTAAATTGGACGAGAACTGCTTTGATCTAAGCCATCTTGTCCGATTAACCCGCTTTGTGCAACATACACTCTTCCCACTTTTTGATCAAGCAGTTTTGTTGGTTGGTCTGGTACCGATATGTCTATTGGATAAGTGGGTAATTTCGCACTAACTACATCCCCACCGACGGGATCAATACTAACTATTAAAACCGGTGTTTCTACGGTAATTAACTGCTGACTTTCAACTTGCTGTCCAATTCCGGTTTCGGTTGTCGGTGGAGGAATCAGCGAAGAATCGGGAACGTCGCTTGTTGTTACCTCGGGATCATTTGTAGTCGCAGTGGGAATGTCTGAATTATCCGCTTTGTCATCTGGAAAAGTCTGGTCAGAAACTATTGGTGGTACCGGTGGTTCATTTAAGCTTATGTTGCGTTCCCGGGAGTCATCCACCCAAGCGCGCGCCATAAAGTAAACTGTTACTCCGATCGCAATAAGCAGTACATAGCGAAGAATGTCGTGCTGTGACATGTCAGGAAGTTTCTTCTTGTGATTTGCACGGCGGTACAAAATCGACACCACCAGGATGCAACGGATGGCACTTACATATTCGCAAAAAGGTGTACCCGAATCCTTTTAAGACACCATGAGTGGTGAGAGCTTCTACGGCGTATTGTGAGCAAGTTGGATAAAAACGACAATGAGGTCCCAACATCGGTGAAATCAATTTTTGATACCACCTTATAACGCGAACAGCCGACCGGAGTAGTATGCTTTGTCGTTGCGCCGTGTTCTCGACCATTTGTACCGATTGTTCATTCATAGAACTTGAGGCCATTGCTTATGTATTGCTGTTAACGATTCAACTAAATTGTTACTAGATTTAGAGTGAGAATGAACAAGTACCACGATATCATACGCGCCAAAAGACGAGTGTCGAAACCATTCTCTAACGATCCGTCTAACTCGATTGCGGTGTACTGCTAAACGAACCCGACGTTTCGGTACTTTGATACCTAACCTAGGGTGTCCACAATTATTCGGTACGGCTAAGACTCGAACCGGTTTCACAAATAGATTGATTACTGGCTTCTTGAAAACTAGGTTGTAATCCTCTGCTAGACTTAATCTTTTTCGAGCCGGAAATCGTCTCGGACGAACGGACACCTGTCGAGTCGTATGATGCTTAGACTGCGAGTCTTTTTCTGCCCTTAGCGCGTCGAGCATTCAGTACTCGTCGACCGTTTTTCGTAGACATTCGTTTACGAAAACCATGAGTGCGCTTACGGGAAACTACGCTAGGTTGAAAGGTACGCTTCATGCAGTGCTGCTTTGAAAATGTAGTAGTCGATAGGAATGAAACATGAAATTTTAATCCACCTTGCACAAGTGTCAAATCACGGAAAGTTCGAGTCTATTAAATACTCGAAAACCATTTGTGTAACATAATCAAAAGCGACTACTGAATAGCTAGGATTCTCCACCGTAGGAAAACAAAGGAATCCTCTTTTTTTAAAGTGGAAAAATTTGCATAAATTGTTGTTGTTGTAGGTGGTTTTTTTAAGGATAAGTCTTAACTTCGTAGATTATTTCGTTAGTCGCTGGCTTTGTAGAAAATTGTATAACTTGGGGAAAACGTTGTAAAACCACTACAAAAAAAGTTTTCCACAATTTATTCCACAATTTATACCCATAGTTTTTAAGAATGTGCTCTCAAGGAAGAGAAAACAAACAACGTTTTGGTTAAAAATTTCAGGTTCACCAACGCAAGTAGATCCATCCGGTGAAGTCGCAGAAGTTCATGAATTGTCGGGGATTTCGTGAGAAATTGCAACACAACGGTTTTCAAAGGAGGGAAATGTTGTATCTTACAATTTATAGTAGTTAAACCCATTAATCGCTGACAGAGAGGAGGAGAGAGAATCGTTGGCTGAACCGGATGTATGGAAAAAGTGCGTGTCGCAGTATAAATCAGAGGTCACGACACGAGATTTTGAGCAATTTATCCGCCCCCTACGCGCAATAAACACCGGCGAACGGTTAATTCTGGAAGCACAGAACGAATACGTAACTAAACAAGTTCATCAACGGCACTTGCAAAGAATCTGTGAACTTGTTGCGCAGCATTGTGATCCAGGTCACACAATCTTGGAAGTCCAAGTCAAGACTTCGGATCAAGTCGAACCACTACCAGTTTCCGTCAAGCAATCAACCGAGAAACGGTCGGTATTAAAACGCGAATATACATTCGCTCGTTTTGTTGAAGGTAGTTCCAACCAATACTCGAAACAAGTAGCCCAAGAAGTTGCCAAGAAACCAGCTTCAAAAATTAATCCGTTACTAATCTATGGTTCTACAGGGTTAGGAAAAACCCACTTAATGCAGTCTATTGGGCATTACATACTTGGACGTAACAATCAAGCGAATGTCTGTTATATGAACGCCCAAACGTTTGTTACCGAGATGGTTTTAGCTCTGACCAGAGATAATGCATCTAAGCGCGTTAGACGATTCACCAAACAGTTTCATCAAGCTGATGTTTTATTGGTTGACGATATCCATCTCTTTGCTACCAAAGAAAAATGTCAGGAAGAATTTTTTCATGTGTTTAACGATTTAATTGACAAAGAAAATGTACAGATTGCTTTAACGAGCGACCGCTATCCACATGAAATAGAGGGATTAGACACCCGCTTGCGATCGCGCTTTGTGATGGGGTTTTGTACTGAGGTTAAGTTACCGGATTTAGAGACTCGGGCGGCGATCTTAGTACAGGTAGCGCGCGAACAAGGCATCAAACTTGAGCCGGATGTCGCTTTATTCATCGCAACTCACGTAAAAAGTAACGTACGTGAGTTAATCGGGGTGCTCAACAAGGTGATTTTTGATGCCGAGTATCACAGTTATCCGACGATCACCATCGAACGAGTTAAAGAAAACTTAAAGGATCTCTTTGCGGTTCATCGCCGGCGTATAACAATTGAAAAGATACAAACAACTGTTGTGGAATACTTTCATATACGATTATCGGATATCTTAGGGTCTTCTAGGCTACAGAGTTTTGTTCGACCCCGGCATATTGCGATGGCGCTAGCGCATGAGTTAACTTCGCTACCTTTACAAGCAATTGCGCGACACTTTAATCGAGATCATACCACTGTGATGAGTGGTATTGAAAGAATTCGAAAGTTACGTAAAAGCGACATGCGTGTTGAAGAAGATTACACTAGTATTTTGAGAAAATTAGTCAATTAACCCCATTTAATTAGAGTTAGAGGAACTATCCATGAAATTCACGATCAACACCGAGAAATTACGAGACGCGCTCCAATATGTCACGAACGTTATCGAAAAACGTTTTACTTATCCGATACTAACTAATGTGCTGTTTGATGTCGATGAAAACAACACGCTCCGTTTACGCGCTACAGATCACGATATTTCATTGATGGCAGAGATTGAAGTGGAGAATCTGGAGGCGGCTGGTTCCGTTACGATACCAGGTAAAAAGTGTTTAGATGTAGTAAGAACTGCCGCGAATTCTAGCGAAGTGATGATTGATGCAACAGGCGACAGTGCGATACTCACGATCGGTCGGTCCACCTTTAAGTTAGCCACTATGCCTGCGGCTGAATTTCCAGCAGCGCCGACCGTCGAATCGCAAGCGGACTTCTCGGTACAGATTAAAGTGTTTATTCACTTACTGCAAAGTGCTGCTTCGTCGATGGGGGTCGGAGATGTACGTCCCCATCTCAATGGTACTCTAATCGAGCTCACATCGGTCCACTTCCGCTCTGTCGCTAGTGATGGTATGAGTATGTGTATTTGCACTGATACCGATAACACTTGGGGCGGAGACGAAAACGTGACCGCGCTAGTACCGCGAAAAGCAGTATTGGAATTGATCCGTTCTTACTCGGCGTCAGATGGCGATCTCAACGTTTCTATTGCCGAGAATGTGTTCCGCGTCGAAGGTTTGGGGCGAACCCTTATTACCAACTTGATTGGTTCACCGTTCCCTGCTTATATGCGTGTGGTACCAGACGCTAGCGATTCGATTTTGCGTTGTGACCGAACGGCTATGATACGCGGACTTGATCAAGCCGCAACTCTTTCAGATCAGAGTCAGCGGGTCTATTTCGAAGTTGAAAAAGATCATGTCAAGATACTGGCAACAACCGAGGCTGGCGATCGGGCAGACGTCCAAGTACCAGCAGAATTTACTGCGGATAGTACTAAAGTAGCGTTCAAACATGATCGGTTACGCCGTATATTGGATGCGTTTGATTGTGATGAAGTGATTCTTCATCTGCCAGAACCAAGGGATGTGGTACGAATCGAATCTGATCAACAAGAGGATCTACTCTTCGTCGTTTCGCCAATTAGAAGTTGAGGTTCGCACGGGTTGAGGTCAACAATGTCCGCAACATCGTAACTGCTACTCTCACTCTAGCTCCTACATTCAATCTGATTACCGGTCCGAATGGTGCCGGTAAAACCACACTACTGGAATGCCTGCATTTGCTTTCTCGTGCTAGGTCATTTCGCAGCGGTGTCTTAAATTCCTTGATTTCACATGACGAAAGTCACTTGCTTGTTGCAGCGAATTGTGTTCAAGAAGAACGAACTGTTCGGGTCGGCATACAGAAGACACGTAGTACAAATATTCAACTACGAGTCGATGGAGTCAATGTACGTCAAGTATCGCAGCTAACCCGTCTTGTGCCGCTGCAGACATTTTTACCGGACGCACCTGATCTTGTGTTTGGTTCTCCAGCTTTGCGCCGTTCTTGGTTAAATTGGAGTATATTTCACAGTGACTCTCACTTCATTGATCTACATCGGGTATTTTTGCGGTTATTGCAACAACGCAATCGCGCTATTCAACACCGCTCCAACGATTTAGCAACGTGGACCGCTAAATTTGTCGAAAAAGCTGAGGCTATTACTGCTTTGCGAAAACAACATTTGCTCGGTCTTGACGAGCATTTTCAACGACTAATGAAGAAGTTGAATCCCGATCTACATGTAAGTTTGCAGTATTTACCAGGTTGGTCTGAAGATTCTTTATTAGAAAGTCTTAACAAAGATCACAATTTTCAGATAAAATATAGAGTAACAAGACTAGGACCACATCGCGCCGACGTACGGATCGATGTAGTTGATGGAAAAGGTGGTAAACGTTTAGGTTTAGCTTCGCGGATATTATCGCGTGGACAGGGAAAACTAGTCGCGTGTGCTCTTAAGTTGGCACAAACTGAATATGTCAAGCAGTTTGGGTCCGCGAGTGTGTTATTGTTGGACGACGTTGCCACCGAATTTGATGAAGAATTTGCTCGACGGTTTTACCGCACGGTCGCAGAAATGGGCACACAGATTATTGCGACTACAGCACAAGATCCAGAAAGTGTCCTCAGGTCATTGAAATCCACGAATAGTCAAAAACTTTTTTCTATACAACAAGGACGGTTGACTTCCTATTGATAGCTCAGTAATGAGCTCTTTTTACAAGTTTGAACTCCCTTTTCACGAATAGGCATTGAATATTTTTTATGAGTGATATATCTTCCGAATCGTACAATGAATCCGACATTAAGATCCTGAAGGGCTTGGAAGCTGTCAAAAAACGACCAGGTATGTATATTGGGGATACTGAGGATGGCTCCGGTCTGCATCACATGGTTCAGGAGTTGGTTGATAATGCGATTGACGAGGCTTTAGCTGGATATTGCAGCGAGATTTCGGTTGTTATTCACGCAACCAATGGCGTAACAGTAACCGATAACGGTCGTGGCATCCCTGTCGGTATTCATGAAGAAGCGGGTGTTTCAGCAGCTGAAGTGATCATGACCACGTTGCATGCTGGAGGTAAATTCGATAGTTCAAGTTATAAGGTTTCTGGCGGGTTGCACGGAGTAGGTTTGTCGGTAGTCAATGCCCTATCGTCGTACTTTAGGTTAACCATTCGTCGAGACGGTAAGGTCTACGAGCAAATTTATCGAAACGGTGTGCCACATGCACCGCTCGCGGAGGTGGGTCAGACAGAAAGTCGCGGAACCACTTGTTATTTTGAACCGGCGACTAGTGTTTTTAAGACTGTTGAGTTTAGTTATGAGCAGCTTTCTACAAAGTTGCGCGAACTCGCTTTTTTGAATTCTGGTCTCTGTCTAAAGATTGTGGATGAACGCAAAGATACTTCTGAAACCTACCAGTTTGAGGGAGGGTTGGTTTCTTATGTGAAACTACTGAACCGTAATAAATCCTCGTTGCATGATGTCATTCACATCCTTGATCCGGCAGACATTGGTGTCGAGATCGCCATGCAATGGACTGAAAGTTACGTTGAGAATGTGCGTGTTTACTGTAATAACATACGTCAGCCGGATGGAGGTACTCACTTAGGTGGTTTTCGGGCTGCGTTGACTCGAATACTCAACAATTACATTGAGCAGGAGGGATTAACCAGTAAAGGCAATGTTCCTACTACGGGGGATGATGCGCGTGAAGGTCTTACGGCAATTGTTTCGGTGAAACTACCGGACCCGAAATTTTCATCTCAAACGAAGGAAAAATTGGTTTCAAGTGAGGCTGGACCAGCAGTTCAAACCGCAATGACTGAGCAGTTTAAAACCTACCTGCAGGAGCATCCTAATGAGGCGAAACGTATCGCACAGCGCATGATTGACGCAGCGCGAGCGCGTGAAGCCGCGCGTAAAGCTCGGGAGATCACACGGCGAAAGGGACTGCTTGATATAAGTGGTCTACCGGGCAAACTTGCAGACTGTCAGGAACGCGATCCGGCTTTTAGTGAATTGTATTTGGTTGAGGGGGATTCTGCCGGTGGCTCTGCCAAACAAGGACGGGACCGCAAGACTCAAGCCGTCCTTCCACTGCGTGGAAAAATTATTAATGTTGAGAAATCTCGTGTTGATAAGATGCTTTCCAACAAAGAAATCATCACTTTGATTACGGCACTAGGTTGCGGCTTTGGTGCGGGTTCAAATGGCGAAGGTTTTGATGCTGAAAAGCTTCGCTACCACCGGATAATCATTATGACCGATGCCGATATTGATGGTTCGCATATTCGTACCCTGCTATTGACCTTTTTCTATCGACATATGCCACAGTTGATCGACCGGGGACATGTTTATATCGCCTTACCGCCGTTGTATAAAGTCGGGCAAGGTCGCTCTGAACAATATCTTAAAGACGACGATGAGTTGAATCTTTATTACCTTAGAACGGCGTTTGATGGGGTGTTGATTTTCCCATCCTCCGAGAGTCCGCCATTAGGTGAAGGTCCCATTACACAATTAGCCCAAAATTATTTTGACGTGTACAAGCGTTTGGATGCAATGAACCGCGTGTATCCAAAGTTTGTGACTAAGAAACTGTTTGATTTGCCGATTCTTGATGCTGACAACATGGGAGACCGTGAATTCATGGAAGATTGGGGTCAGCAATTGGAAACTATGCTTGCAACGGAAGAAGGCAAACACCGCGTCGAAATCGTCTTTGAACCTGAACACAGTTCTTACATTCCGATAATCCACCAGACCTCAAGAGGGGCGCAGACGAAGATTGAATTAGATATGAATTTTTTCGAGTCTGGTATTTATGACAGCATTCGCGAGATTGCGAAGAAGACCAAAGGATTGTTTGATAATGGTGCTTATGTCAAACAAGACAAATCCGAGACGCAGATTGGAACTTTTGGTGAAGCTTACGATTGGTTGTTGGAAAAAGCTAGAAACGGAGTTCGCCTCCAACGCTACAAGGGACTAGGTGAAATGAATCCAGAGCAGCTTTGGGATACCACCATGGATCCGAACGTGCGCAGAATGTCGAAAGTATCTGTCGATGATGCGAACACAGCCGATGAGCTCTTTTCTACGCTTATGGGAGTGGATGTAGAGGCGCGTAAAGAATTCATTCAGGAGAATGCTTTGTCGATTTCCTTAGCGAATCTCGACGTTTGAGTTCGCCTTAGTACGGACGACGAGCATTCTTTCGTTTGTCTAGTTAAATATGGGTAAACGGTACCGCTGCAACCGTCTTACTAAGTGGCAAGCACTCATTTCCAAGATGAATTACAAAACCTTGTTTGGCTAGATTACCAAAATCCCGTTGGAAGTTCTCAATTCCTGTAGCCATCGTTCGTCTGGGAGTTGCGGACGCTTTCACTTCAATAGGAACTAAACCCGATCTGGAACGGACAACGAAGTCAATTTCAGTTCCGGCAACAGTTCGCCAAAAGAACACTTCTGGAACTTCACCACTATGGGTAATTGTTCGCATGATTTCTGCCAAGACGGCGGTTTCAAAGATTGCTCCACTTAACGGGCCGTCGCGGGCATGATGGAAGTCTCGCAATCCTACCAAATAACAAAGCGTTCCTACATCCGTAAAGTATATCTTTGGTGTCTTCACGAGACGTTTGCCAATGTTCGCGTAGTAAGGACGCAGAATTACGATTTGGTAACTTGCTTCGAGCACCGATAACCATACTTTGATGGTATTGACAGCTAGCCCGAGGTCGCGAGCGAGACTAGTCAAATTCAGTAACTGCGATGAACGTGCCGCAAGCATGTGAAGAAAGTTCTGAAATTGCGATAGATCACCTACGTTTCGCAACATACGAACGTCTCGTTCTAGATAGGTTTGAACATAACTCGAATGCCAAAGTTGAATGTCACGTTCCGGTTGACTCACAAGTTCTGGATAACCCCCGCGTAAAAAGTTTTCCCATAAGTTCGTAGGAGACGAATGTGTTCTCGTTGTATCACTCGCAACATTTTCCCAAACTAGGGGTAGCTGAGGATAACCTTCTGTTTCACGATGCGAGAGAGGCAACAAGCGCAATATCGCAGCGCGACCTGCTAAAGACTCGGTAACATTTGCCGAGAGCAACAAGTTTTGTGACCCCGAAAGTAGATACTGCCCCGTTCTTGTCCGTTCGGCGTCTATTTTTTCTTTGATGTATGGTAATAATTCAGGTACGTATTGGATTTCGTCCAAGATGATTGGTGACGGGTAGGAGTCTAAGAAACCTCGCGGATCTGCTGTTGCGAAAGTTCGAATATCTGGAATCTCAAGCGACTGGTAGGTGTGCGTCTTTCCGAATACCTGTTTCAGTAGGGTTGTTTTTCCTGATTGTCGTGGACCGGTTAGTACCACCGCGGGGAATTCACGTGCCGCCCGGTCGAGCACCGATTCCATCGATCGAGTTGTATAAGAAACGCTCACAAGTGAATATTATGCATTTTAAATGCACAATTTAAATCAAATCAAGAGAAAATAGCAGAAGCCACTGAAGTTGGTATAACATGAAAGAACGATCAACCTACAATAATCGTAATCCAAATTGTGACAGGTCATTGGTCTATGGATTCGAAAAGAAAGATTGCCTCCAAGATCATTCGTCTCGACGACAAAGCGGACAAAATGGTTCGACGAATTCTTTTTTTGCTTGCGGTTGCCTTGATTTCGACAACATTCACTAGTTGCCAATGGTTGGGTTCTAAGACGGTATTCACTTACTTCACGATTTCTGCTGAAGCAGTGCGACTAGCTCCAGACTCACCAAAACATCCTATATTCGTCGAGATTACCTACGAAACTACCAATGAAATCGATGAAACAGAGACTATTCAATTGGCAGCAGGGTCGCTGGGCGATGGCGACATAGAGTTTAAAGAACAAGTAACTGAATCCATTGAAGTTCTAATAAAGGTAAGCGAGCTTCCCGAAAGGTATAGCGCTTCAACCAAAGCTATTCTGAGACCGAATTTCACGATCGATTTGCAATATAGGAGGTCAAACTATGACACCGAAATCGGCGAATTGATATTTGAAAGGGTACACGATCTTTCTCTAGAACCTAATCGTAGATTTTCATTCACCGGAGATCGTCGTAGTTTGAGTGAAGGATTCTTCGATATGAGTGTTGTCAGAGCTTATTCAGATCTAGACACCTCAGACGAAAACGACACAGTACAACACTTTGGTCCGTTATTTTTCGAAGATGGTGAGTTTTTGATTGTCGGAGATGTAGATGAGCCTACATTGTTTACTATCGAAATTTCAAGACCATTTGAGTTTCTAGCCCAAAAACACTTTGCGATCTTTGAACCTGGCGTCAATTACCGTCTTGTTCCGTTGGGTAATAGCGGAGAAATTGCGATCGAGGCTGATCGAGAAAGTACCCATACTAAACTGATTTCAAGTTGGCAAAGGGATCCAGCATATATAGAAATAGTTGAACAGTTGATCCAAGCCCAAAAAGACGAATCTAATAGCAATGGCAAGCGGCACGCGCAGCATTTGGAAGAATTTGTAAAGAACTATAAAGTTGCGGCTGAATGTGAACATATTGTTGTTACAAAAACACAGCTGTCGCCTCTTGTTACAGACTATATTCCTTCCTCGTTATTGATGCGAACAGAACTAGTCAGGTTGCGGTCTGCCGCGCTTCGCAAACTTATGGACGAAACCACAAACTTTAAATTAAGTGAGTTGATTTCTACATTGGGTTCGAAGATGCTTGATGAAGATTCAGCTTGGGGTTTGAATGTGCGTTACGAAAGAGAAACATTTTTTCTGCAGTGGTGGTTGAATCGAGGGTTAGAAACCAGCAACGGCGACGTACAAAAGCGATTAGATCGTAATCGAGTCTTACAAGAAGAAATCTGGTCCACACAATTGTCTGAACAAAAATCACAGCAATCGCTACCAGGCCAAATTGCACCCGCGTTCCTTCTACCTACAAGTAGTGGCGAAAAAGTCGACTTGAATGATCTACTTCAGGATAACAAATTCGTGTTCATTGATTTCTGGGCGTCTTGGTGTGGCCCGTGCATCGATAGTTTTCCTGAACTAAAAAAAGTGTACTCAACCTTCCACGAACGAGGATTGGAGATTGTTAGCATCTCTATTGATAGCGACCACGAAGACTGGGAACAAGGTTTGGTCGACACTGATCTTCCATGGGTAAACCTTGTTGCTGCGGCTGAAGATGGAGAGCTGTGGGGATGGACTGCGCCAACGGCACTTGCTTACGGGTTAAACTTCATACCCCAAGGTTTTTTAGTTGATGAACATGGTTGTATCGTACAAAAAAACATGTCTACCAACAAACTCGAATATTTTCTTGCCCGTAGTCTACAGGATTGACCCGTTGCTGAATCAGGACGTTTACCAAGGTTCCCACAGTGCTAGGGGATTCTCAGGACACTTAAGACTTACTATTTCTTTGTGAAGCGCTTAATTGATGGAATAATTGGATCTTTTGTGAGAATTCAACTTAAGTGGCTAGTTTGCATCGACAGACTGAACACCCGCACTCATAAGGGTACAGCCTATTGGAAAGGAAGTTGATTCGATGTGTTTTTTAGAAATACTGGTTGCATGGTCTCGTCCCCTTCAACTAACCTTTTAAACTCGTTGATGTCTGTTTTGAATTCGTGATGGTTCACGTAGAGGTATCGCCAACAACTGAAGGTTGGTCGATACCCAACTAAAAACTGAAGAGATTTTTCTGCGTATTCCAAAGCTTTAGTTCCATCTCCCATTGCCCAGTACGCTAAACCAATACACTGCAGATAGTTGGCGCTGTCATGTCTATCCTCATCCTCTTGATTTGCTTCATGTATTTTGATGACGTTTTCAAAATCTAACTTAGTGTGGTTCCGGCTTTCTCCCCACGCAGCCATCGCCAGATTGAATGTGGTTGTAATTTCCAATGTTGCCTGCGCTAAATCGTCAAACAACCTTTTTGCAAGTTGAAACTTACCTATCGAGATGTAAAGTAATCCTAGCTCTTGCTGTAAATGTTTATCTGATATTGAAATTATTTCGTCAGATATTAGTGGTTGTACCAACAGATTTGCAAGGCTACGTATTGCTCCACGTTCAGAAAAGTACAGTTCAGTAACGAGTTGGACTCTTTGTTCTATATTTAAAGAAATTACTGACTTACATTTAAGTACCTGAATATATGTTTCGGATTGAATGAGTCTCAAAGCACCAACAAGCAATCGAAAGGATGGGATTTCTAAATCGAGTACCTGAAAAGCAACCCCACTAGCTTTTTCTTTATCTCCAAGTTCCGACAGTGCCCGCGCCTGGCCTAAGTACACATTCGGATTGTTAGTACTCATGTCTATTGCGTTCTGGTATAGTGAGATCGATCGTTCTAACTCCCGTTCACGAAAATAAAATCTACCTAGCTGATACAGGATCTCTGGATCTTTACTGTGAGCCGCTTCAATCTTATCTAAGGAATTCTTGTTGTTCGGCATCCAACTCTCTTTTTCCCACGGTGAATTGTGCTGCATATCTAATCTGAGCTTGTTCAGAAAATTTAGTGCGCCATCACGATCTTCTAAATTTACATTGACGACTTGATTCACGATATTGCAGTACTCTTTAGCTAATCGACTGTTCGGTCGACTCAGGGTAAAAATTGCTTGGTTGAGTAACGAGAGACTATCGTAACGGTGTACGATTAGCGGTTCTTTATCGAATGCAAGTTGGAGCTTAAACTTCAAAATCTCCTCTTCTAGGATTTGGTGTTCATCGTCCAAGTCAGGAACGTTGGACATAACAAAGTGCAATTGAATCTCTTTATTTCTTGGGGCGTATTTTTCAGATCCTATGTCTTTGACTAATTTCCGAAGTCCTCGAAGATTTTGTTCGTTTGGAAAATAGAAAATCGTTACTGCATCGGGAAGTTGCCGAGTGCAAATTCCTCCAACATCGGTGTGACCAGTTCGTGAGTCAATTAGGACATAATCTGGATTGAGTTTGTCCTTCCACTGTTGTTTAAGATCCTCCATCAGAAGAAAACCATCTCGGTTAGCGTAAAGGTCCCACCAGTCGATACTTTGAGACAAATTAGCAAAACTCTGTTCTTTCCCACCGGCAGCCATCAACCAGATATTTCCAGCATCTTTGGCAGGAAAGTCTGGCCTACATTCGACCAAATACTTTTCAAACTCATCCGAAACACCGGTAGTAAGGTATGAGTTGACAAAGTCCACAAGACCGAGAGTAGGTTTTTCCAGATTTAATGAGTTAAACGTGTCGAGACCCGGAGCTTCAAGGTCAAAGTCTATTAGAAGTACACGACGGCCTCTACGTGCTAGTTCGACTCCAGAGTTAACTAACGCCATAGATCGCCCAACTCCCCCTTTAAAAGAATAAAAAGTAGTCACGTACATCAGCTAGCTATTCTCAGTTCAAACTCTGTGTGGGTCGATCTGGACTCGCGACTTTGTTGAATATGTCTGAAAGGAATTATGTTTTCGTCTGAATCCAGATCACGCAGTTCAAGCAGATGAACGATGCACTGTAATTGCTTAAAAATTTCTGGATTTCTCAGAAGCCGTAGATACCGATCGTTAGCAATATTTTGTATGTTGAGACTTTTCTCCCACCGGCTGAGCGACGCTTCACCAATACCGGTTAACTGGGCAAATGCGTTTCGTTTCATTTGGTACTTCTCGCGTATTTGTCTGATTTCGTCGGGGTTGAGTACGCCAAAATGTTTACACAATGCGTTGTGTTCAATTTCCTCTGCTTCCCAATTTTTGTACTCAATCTCACATTGTGGGCAGTTATATACAGGGGTTTTGACCCATATTTTCGCCGTAGATTTTCCAGTACCGTACTCCATGTCATAACCATGAATCGTACGAATAACTCGATCGGTTCCGCATAAAGGACATGTTTCCTTTGGAGCGGTATCCGTGCTAGGGGTTATTGCATGTTTGTTCATTTTTATGTATTGCTCCGTAAATCATAGTTCAATCATCGTAATGGAAGCTTCGACCGTAGATCTTTCCGGTACCAAGCTCTATTTTTACATATATGACGGGGTCATTAGTTTTTAAATCAATTTTCATAGCATAGCCAGTTCTACCAGGTGGATTTCGCAATTTGACTGGTTTTAATTCAAACCTGCCTCAATGTGGTTTACGATCAAATCCCACGCAGTAGAATCTGTGAATTGGGTATCTAAAATCCCATTTGGATTGCGAACCTTATTTGGCTTCCATTTATTCCGACGTTTCCGTGTCCACTCGGTTGTTCGAGTACGTCGACTTTTAGCCAACGAAATTATTTGTTTGAGTATCGAAGAATCGACGCTCACTACAAACTTCCAATAGCATTAGAAAAGCCACCGCAATCTACAATCATATGAGTATTTTACACATCACCAAACAACAATCTAAAAGTTAACAGCAGTCATATAAGTGTTTTTAGATTTATACTCGAAAAGGTGTTTGACTTGGTTTTATATGTAAGAGATTTCACCGTTCGTGTACATGAGTTTTTGTTCCCTGCTATATAATAATACACAGAAGATTTGAAGTAGTATTCTTGAAATGTGAGGAGGAAAGGATTGACACAGCAATTCGGCGGTAAATGGACAAAAGAAAAACTCGCGATTTTGGATGGCTATTTGAATGCGTACACCTCTGTATTCAAGAATAAAAAGTTCAAAATCGTTTATATCGACGCTTTTGCAGGAACTGGAAAGATTCAAACTACAACAGATCTTGGCATGCAGCAATTTTTGCGAGGCTCAGCAAGTATTGCACTAGAGGTTTCAGATAGACCTTTTGATACACTTGTATTCATTGAGCAGGACTCAAATAAATGCAAGGTTTTGGAAAACAAGTGTGCAGAACCTAAGTACGCGGAACGCAATACAAGAATAATCAACGACGATGCAAATACTTATTTGACTAATCTCAAGGTTGACTGGAGCACATGGCGAGGTGTATTGTTCTTAGATCCGTTTGCAACTGAAGTGAACTGGCATACTATCGAAACAATCGCGAATTTCGAAGCGTTGGATACATGGATATTGTTTCCAGTTTCGGCGGTATCGAGAATGCTGCCTGTCCAATGTTTACCAGAAAAAATTTCTGAGAAACTTTCAACAAGTTTGGATACTATCTATGGAGACGACAGTTGGAAGAACCTTTATGGCAAACCTCCAACTCGAGATTTGTTTGACTTTGATCAATCAGCGCGCGTTAGACTGCGCGGAGTTGAAGGGTTGCTTTCCATTTATAAAGCTAAATTGAAACGTGAATTCGGTAAACGATTTTTAGCAAGATCTAAAACTTTGAAGAATTCAAAGAACTCAGCAATGTTTGAGTTGATCTTCTGCGTTGGTAACTCTGACGGTATAGCAGTAGCTAAACGAATCGCGGATCATCTTCTCAAAGATTTGTAATGGTTAATGTGTCATATGTTAACAAGGATGTAAGATGGGATACTTATCTAAGATCGAGTGGACGGATCATACTTTTAATCCATGGTGGGGTTGTACTAAGATTTCACCTGCGTGTGACTTTTGTTACGCAGAATCATTTTCTCGTAGATTAGGGATGGATATCTGGAGTTCACGTAACAAACGGCGATTCCTGAGTGAATCTAATTGGAAACAACCGCTCAAATGGAATGCCAAAGCCGCCGCAAAAGGTGAGCGAGCACGAGTGTTCTGTGCTTCAATGAGCGATGTTTTCGAATATAAGAAGGGACTCACAGCACTCAGAGACAGACTTTGGTCTTTAATCGACAGTACACCCTCTTTGATTTGGTTACTGCTCACTAAGCGACCTCACTTAGTAAACCGTATGGTGCCCTGGAGTGAAGATTGGCCGAGTAATGTGTGGATAGGAACCACAGTAGAAGATCAGAAATGGTTACAGAAACGGCTACCACACGTGGAAAAGATTCCAACAACCAACCGGTTTTTGTCGTGTGAACCACTATTGGGGAGCATTGACTTGGGTTCTTGGTTAGCGCGTGACATCATCCGATGGGTGATCGCTGGCGGTGAAAGTGGTAGTTGCGCGCGACCAAGCGATCCGCAATGGTTTTACTCTCTTCGTGATCAATGTCAACAGTATCAAATTCCGTTTCACTTCAAGCAATGGGGAAATTGGGCTCCGATAAATTCAGTCAAAGAAGGTGTACCGCGAGCTACTCTGAACGAAAATTTTTCTACGTCAATGGGAAGATTTCCCAAAAAAATAGCAGGAAGAAGTTTGGAAGGGCGATATTGGAATCAATTACCAAAGGAATTATTCATAGGGGGAAGGGGCAATGGGACAGCGCCATTCCTAAACAAAAAATATGGTAAACACTGCAGAAATAAACCTATATAGTGTGTTCCAATTCTCGTACTCAACGAAATTTCACGAAATGTTCCACGTGGAACATTGAACCTAGTTTGTTGTGTGTTAACGCCGCCAATATCGCGGTGCAAACAAAACCAACAATGTGAAAATTTCTAAACGGCCCAATATCATCGCAACAACGAGTATATATTTCTCGATACTACCTAATGATTGATAATTGTGAGCCAGTTGCCCTAAACCCGGTCCTAAATTATTCAAACACGCGGCAACGGCCGAAAAAGCCGTGTCCAAGTCCAAAGATGACACAAACATTAGCGACCAAAGTAGAACAATAAAAACTGCTGCATACATGGCAACGAAGCCAACCGTCGATTCCAAAATTCGCTCACTAATCCTTTGGTTATTCAACTTAGCATAGAAAAAAGCTCCGGGTTGAATTAGTTGTTGAATCTCTCGGACTCCTTGTTTGAATAAGATTAAGATTCTGAACACCTTGAAACCACCACCAGTAGATCCCGAACACGCTCCAGTAAAACTCACGAAAAGTAACATCACCGGACACATCACAGGCCACATGGAAAAATCGGCAGTGCTAAACCCAGTTGTGGTCATAAAAGACACCGAGTGAAAGATGCCATCTCTTAATACGTTCCCGTCGAAACCGGGAGAAATCCATAGTTTTCCACAAATTAAGAAACACACAATCAACAGACACAGAAAATAAAAAAGAACCTCGTCGTCTTTGAAGTATGTTTTGAAGAAATGCCTGATTCGTCCGATATCTCCTGTCCGATGGATCGCTACATGATGAAGAACAAAATTACATCCCGAGATTATGACAAACACAATGATAGCTGTTTCAACAGCAGCGCTATCAAAGTATCCAATATTTGCGTCATGGGTAGAAAACCCACCGATTGAGACGGTAGAAAAGGCATGTGCGATCGCATCGAACGGTGACATACCGACTATCCAAAAGGTTATAGCACATGCCACAGTCAAGAACAAGTAGATTTTCCAAAGCGCGAGAGCAACCTCTCGAACACGAAGTTGCACCGGTACTTCCTTGGCGTCACCTGGTAGTTCGGCTTTGACTAGTTGTCTTCCGCCGATGCCAAGCATAGGTAAGATAGCGACGGTAAGTAGGATAATGCCCATACCTCCAAACCAACAGACAAATTGCCGATAAAACAGGAGGGAACGCGGCATATCGTCAAGACCAACCAATACCGTGGCACCGGTCGTAGTTACGACGGACGCAGCTTCAAAAACCGCATCCGCAAGTGTTGGTACAGTATTCGGAATGAGTAAGAATGGTAAAGACGCTAAGCCTGACAAGCACACATAAACGGTACTGACGATTAAAAACGAGTCTCGAGTTCTCAAGCTATTATTCTTACCACGTAATCGGAAACCAGCGTACCCTAACCCTAAGGCAAGGAGTGAACAAATCGTAAACGCTACAATCGTGGGGTCTTGGAAAATTATCGCCAGAATTAACGGGACGATAAAGACTGGGCTAAATAGGAGTATCGCTACTCCTAAAACACCAATTATCGTACGACGAACTGACACCTAAACAAAAGAAAAGGCACTTGGTTGTAAGAACGCGAGAATTTTGCGAACATCCGTTCCGTCCGCAACAAAGAAGATTAGATGGTCATTTTCTTGGAAGGTTGTTTCTTCAGCGATTTCTATCATTTGGTTCCCGCGGATTATCGTACCTAAACGTGCATTAGCTGGTAATTCGAGATCGGCAACGAGGGAACCTACGACTTTATTTGCTTTAGACGTTCCGCGTAGAACGGTTTCAAATATTTCACTTGTGCCAAGGCGCAATCGCCGCGCTGATTGAACGCTTCGTGAATGGAGTTGCGCTAAAACCGAACTCGCCGTAGAACGTTGAGGAGAAAAAGCCACATCTATCGAAGTTTCACTGATGAGTCTCAAATAATTGTCGTGACTCACGAGTGATACCGCACGTTTCGTTCCTTCCTTTTTAGCAGTGAGACAGGACATGAGATTAATCTCGTCGTTATTAGTAACTGCGATAAACATATCCGTATCTTCCATTTCACACTCGTTCAATAGAGTTGAATCCGTCGCATCGCCCGTATAAACTATGCCATTATTAAGCACATGTGATGCTTCACGAGCGTGTACGGGGTCTTGTTCAATCAATCGCACAGTGTTTTCTTTTTGCAATGCTAAAGCTAGTTTAGTGCCAATGTGGCCACCTCCTGCGATACATATTTTCTTTTTCTTTTTTATTTCACCATGACATTTTGTCATAACTCGTTCAAGCTCTTGATCGGCTACAAGCAGATAAACCTCGTCATCTTCTAAAACGACATCATTGTTTTCTTCGGACAACCATCGGTCAATCCGAAAAGCAGCCAAGAAACGTGTATTGGGTGTCGGTCGCCAGCCAGAAATACTAGCTAAGGAAATGCCGGTAGGTGCATAACCCAATCGAGTCTTGAACCCAACAATCGTAATTTTTGCATCTTGGAACGAAGCTATTTCAAGTGTATGTGGATATTTTGCTAACTGTTCGATTTGTTCGCCAATTACCCGTTCGGGGTTAATTACCAATACATTTTTTAGGTATGCTGACTTAAACTTTGTACAAGCTTCATATTCGTCGGATCGCAATCGTGCAATTATGTTTGTTGTTGAATAAACCTCTCGGGCAATTTCCGCAGCAATGATGTTGACCTCGTCGACTCCGGTAACGGCAATAACCATATCGGCATCGTTAGTGTTTGCTTTTTCAAGGACGCTAGGGCGTGCTGCATTCCCTTGAATGGTGGTACAACCATCATACTTTCGTTCAAAAGACTTAAGAGTTTCGGCGTTTTCGTCTACGACCGTCATTTTGCTCGCATGACGATGCAATACGTCGGCAATCGAACCACCGACTGCACCACCACCTAAAATCACTACATACATGCGTTAAATTTCTTAACCTTTCTCAGTCTACAAAAGTAGAAACCATCTGAACCACCTTCTTGTGGAATTGTTTGCCAACCATATTTTGTTGAAACCCCATACGGTAAGGTAATTGCCTCGTTCGTGACGTCTTGATATTCCATTAAAAAACATTCAATAATTTCATCATTTTCGGCTTGGAATATCGAGCATGTCGTGTAGATCATACTTCCTCCATACTCCAGCATTTTCCACAACTTACGAATGAGTTTTCCTTGTAATTCTGCGTTTTCTTTCACACTTTCCGTAGTACAGTGCAGTTTAATGTCAGGATGGCGGCGTAACGTGCCGGAACCTGAACATGGTGCGTCTAGTAGAATTCTTTGGAATCGCATGTCGTCGATTTCAGTTTCATTCGTCAGATCGGCTTGGATGTAGGTGTGTTCGTGGAGAACATTATCGTTCGTTCGAATGTTCCACGTGGAACATCTAGTTTTGATATCTACTGAAATTATCTGGTTTTGTGGGTATAAGTCACGTATTTGACGCGTTTTTACACCAGGAAACGCACAGGCATCAAGAATTATGTCCGACGGAAGCGAATCTAAGAGTGGAACTGCCAGCTGTGAAGATAGATCCTGAACAGCAAAGTAATCTTCCTCGAATCCAGGTAACGTTTGCATCCGTTTGGGGTTAAGTACATTGATCGCATTGGGAACAACGGTTTTGCCGAACTCAATCTGCTGTTCCTCTAGTAAAGCGCAATACTCCTGCACGGAAATCTCATTCACATTGATTCTGAGTGTCAATGATGGGTGTTGAGTATTATTTTCAAGAATTGATACAGCATGTAGTGGATATTCTGTTTGAATCCAATCAATGATCCAGTTAGGTAGTTCGTACTTTGAAGTGTTTTCCTGAATAGGAGTGGTATTGTCGTATTTTCTTAGTACTGCATTAATCATCGAACTTGCCGAAGTTTTACCCAATTTCTTTATCGATTCAACTAAGTTATTTACACAAGCTGCCCGAGGGCTTGATGAAAATTGCAACTGACAGGCACCAATCAACAACACTGCCCACACTTCACGGTCAAGGGTTGTGTGATTACGGTTCAATAACATTCGAAGCCGTTCAGCTAGCGAGAAATAGTGTCGAAGTGTTTGAAAACAAAGGAACGAGACATTAGGATAGTGCTTAGACTCTCGATAACGTTGCAACGAAGTCTCTAGTGGTTGGCCATTGAAAACACGTAACAAAGCGCGCACGGCCAATACGGTGGCGCTGTGATTAGGTTTCGAACTGCACACCAGAAGTAAACAACGTCTTATAGCCGTTTTTTGCTTGCTTAATCGACATTGGTATTCCTTTGCCTAAATTCAATTGAACTGCATGGACCCGTATCCCACCCTCTGCGGTACCAACGAGAACGTCGGAGTTCTGACAATAAACTACACCAGGCTCAAAGCTCCCAGGGATCACATTGGCACTGAGAATCCGAATTCGCACATCACTTTTCGAGGTGAAGGCAGGATTGTGATCATAAAAAGCGCGGATTTGACGATCAATTTGGGTAGCGGAGTTTAACCAATTGATTCTTGCGTCTTCTTTCGTTAAACGCTTTGCATAGCTGGCTTGATTCGAATCTTGTGGTGTTGGTTCAGGGGTCGAATTGTTCCGTCTTTTAGACAAGTGTTCAATGAGCAGTTGAGCACCTTCTTGAGCTAGGATCTTGGTTAAACTGCGAGTGGTCTCGTGTCCCGTTAGATTTACACTACACTGGGCATATACCGGTCCAGCATCCAGTTGTTTTACTACTTGCATGATGCTTACACCTGTCTTAGTATCTCCGGACAAAATCGTATGTTCTACAGGTGTGGCTCCTCGCCAACGTGGCAACAGGGAAGGATGTACGTTTACACATCCAAACCGGGGCGTCTTGATAACGTTTTCAGGGAGTATTTGCCCGTATGCTGCGACAACTAACAAGTCTAACCCTGCTAACAGAGAAAGTTGTTTGGTAATATTTGGTGGGCTTCCTACCGATATATTGCTAGACTCAGCAAAATCATGTACTGGTGTTTTCCGGATACGTTGCCCGCGACCTGTAGGTTTCGGTGGTTGAGTGAATACAACGATAGGGCAAAATTCGGTTTGGACTAAGGCAGCTAGAATTGAAACAGCAAAAGCTGGGCTACCGGCGAAGCCCAATTTAAGTTTTGTCAAGCTTACGCGGCTGCCTTCATTTTCACTAGTTTTCGTCGAATTCGAGATTGTTTCAACGTCGATAAATAGTCGACAAACAACTTACCATCAAGATGGTCGATCTCATGTAAGATACAAGCAGCTTCTAACCCTGACGCGGATTTGGTAAATGGTTTCCCATGAATATCGACAGCCGAAACCTGAATGGATTGTGCGCGATTAACTTTTTCGAAAAAGCCGGGTACTGACAAGCAACCTTCTTCGACTGTTTGAGCTTTTTCTTGGGTTTGAATTTCTGGATTAATGAATGTTTGTAGTGCCTGGTGGTCTTTGGATAGGTCGATCACAAGAACGCGTAGTGGAACGCCGACTTGAATCGCGGCTAGCCCGATCCCATTTTCGTGATACATCGTATGTGCCATGTTCTCGACCAGTGTTGCGAGATCGGCATTGAAATCCGTCACGGGTTTTGCAACGTGTCGTAATCTTGGGTCTGGATGGACTAATACTGAGAGTAACTGCATAAGCTTAGTGTGAGATTCGACGAAATGGAGTTAAGTCGTTATATCTCAAAAATCTTCATTATTTTATCCGTGAGGGGTGTCACAACGGGATTGTTCGTATTGACAATCGTAGTTACGCGCGATATTCCTTCAGATTTCAGCGATGTTTAACCGGATACCACGAGAAACAACTACGAAAATAGAGCAAATGGCATGGAATTTAGACAAACACCACGTTAGCAATGGGTTTATAGTCGGGAGAGACGCCCCGTCGCTGAGAACGAGCTGTACTTACGAACTTGCCTGTGCGACGGGTTTTAGAATTGAGTTGATACCTTAGTCGAGCGCCAAAAACGGGTTACTCAATCATCTAAAGCGTCTTTCGTGGTCCGAACAATAACTGACGCCACTTTGTAAGGATCGGCATTCGAGGCAGGCCGACGATCTTCTAATCTACCTTTCCAACCGTCTTCTACCGTAGCAACTGGGATTCGAATCGAAGCACCCCGATCGTAAAGCCCGTAAGTAAACTGGTCGATCGACTGTGTTTCATGTAATCCGGTTAGACGTTGTTCGTTATCGGCACCATACACATCTATATGTCTGCGAATATTGCGACCAAACTCCTCACAGATTTTGGTAAACAGCGATTCATCGCCCTTAGAACGCATAACACCATTCGAAAAGTTGGCGTGCATGCCGGAACCATTCCAGTCGGTTTGCCCCAATGGTTTAGGATGCCAATTGATTCCGTACCCCCACTTCTCAGCATTTCGTTCCGCCAAGTAGCGTGCGACCCACGTTTGGTCGCCGGCACTTTTCGCACCTCTGGCGAAAATTTGGAATTCCCACTGACCAGCGGCGACTTCTGCGTTGATACCTTCGACATTAATGCCAGCTTCAAGACACTGATCCAAGTGATCTTCGACACATTCACGTCCGAAGTTATTTTCCGCGCCTACCGAACAATAATACGGTCCCTGTGGTCGCGGGAAACCTTTAACGGGGAAGCCAGGGGGTAAAGAGGTCTCAAGATCCCACAGAAAGTACTCTTGTTCAAATCCAAACCAAAAGTCGTCATCGTCGTCATCAATAAGCGCGCGCCCGTTAGAATCGTGCGGTTCGCCGTCAGCATCGAGAACCTCCGTCATAACAAGAAAACCATCTTTTCGCGCCGGATCGCGGAAGATAGCGACCGGACGTAGTATTAAGTCGGAGGTGCTCCCTTCTGCTTGGGCGGTTGAACTACCATCGAATGACCAATCTGGACAAGACTCAAGACGTCCATCAAAGTTAGTTTCGATGCGGGTTTTGCTACGGAGACTCTGTGTGGGTACATATCCATCGAGCCAAATATATTCAAGTTTTGCTTTCATATTAAAAATTGTTTAGTTGCTGTTAAAAAATATATCCAATCCCACGACGGGTACTGGAAAAACAAGTCATTTGTACGACGTAATCTGCTTTTTCGCAGACTAGACATACGGCTATAAATTTTACTGAATTACTAGTCGGTCGAAAATCGAGGGCTGCGTGATACTTCAGCGGCGTATACATCCGAACGATTTTGGTAGGGTTGATCGTCTAATTTGAAATATCGTGAACGCATGACGCGGTCCCGATTGTATGGTGGAGTGAATATATCGATCATACGGGTAAATTTCTCGGCATGGAGAGAATGGATGTTACCACGAGTTGCCGTAAGTATCGCTGAGTCTCCATTTGTCATTACCAGTGAGCGTTCTTTTTGTAGTAATGGTCGATTGTTGTCGCTTGTCTCTTCCAATTTGTCAAAGTGTTCTACTTTGACACGACCTTCTACACACAGGATAACGCCAGTCATATCGGGATGGTCGTGCAGTGGAATGAGTTCGTCTTCGGCAAACTCTATAAGCGAAATTTCAAACTGAGATTCGCGGTGGAGTGCCCTAATTTCTGGGAAGTACGGATTGCGATCTCGATAATTCTCGACAAATCGTTGAATGTGCCCATCTTGGACATGCAGTTTTTGCAATATCTTCTCGATTTTGAGGGTATACTCATCTTGGTCCCAATCGGTTTCAAATTGCACGGTGGAAAGTTCAGCACAATGCTGTAGAAAGTCTTCCCAACTGAGCAGATCTTCTTTCGCCATAGTTTTTTTAATGATGGGGAATGCTGATAGTGCGAGCAAAGCTCCGCCGCTGAGTTTGATAACGGAACGACGAGAAACGAGGGACAAATCGAAATCTCAATCCAACAATGAGGTAGGGAATTTTAACGAGTACTTAACTTCAGTCATTTGTGATCGACGCACTTTGAGTCACGAGACTAAGGTAATTGTTGAAGCGGCGTTCTTCAAGAATTCCATCTTGTCGCGCTGCTTGGATTTGACAGTCAGGTTCATTTGTGTGTGAGCAATTGGAGAAATTACAACGCGCGATCAGGGACTCGATATCAGGAAAGGTCAGTTCAAGACTGACTTTCGAATTTGCTATAGCGAGTTCTCGCACACCAGGAATGTCAATGATCAATCCGCCATCTTGAAGTAAAAAAAGTCGTCGTGACGATGTCGTATGTCGACCTTTTTGATCGTGAGCCCGTGTTTGCGCCGTGCGTTGCACCTCGGCGCCGAGTAAGGTGTTGATTATCGTAGATTTACCGACACCAGACGCCCCCATAAACAATCCGGTAACCCCTTCTTTTAGCAAACTTCGAAGGGGATCCAAATCCGCGCGCTCGCGACAGTCGACAACAAACAAGGAAGCACGATAAGCAAGGCGAAGAATACGTTTGACAAACGAATTGAAATTCGGGACGAGATCTCGTTTGGACAAAACAATATGGGGTAAAGTATTAGAAAGCTCAGCAAGCGCAAGGTATCGTTCAAGCTTGGATTCGTTGATATCTTCCGTGCACGAGATAACGATAAAGATCAAATTGACATTAGCGGCGATGGTTTGTGGTTCAGGTTGTTGTGGAACGTTACGTTTGATAGCATTCAGTCGTGGAAGTAGCTCTGTGAGATGTGGTTGATCTTTTGAAGCTAAGACCCAGTCGCCCACCGCGGGTCGCTGAGAATCTTCACTACTGAACCATCTCCCTCGGATGGGGAGTTCGTAATTGGAGTTTCCGTCATGAACTCGCAACTGGTGACGATGAATTGTTACAACTCGCGCGGGTTTGAGAGCTGCATTGGTTTGCCGAAGGCGTGCTTGGGGCTCGAATTGCTCAGACCAACCAAGATTTTTTAGAGACATCTGGTACTGCTATTGGCAGATTTCTCCATCGTTTTGACTTAATCCTAGTACATATTACGTTAGAGGCATAAAATTGAGTGACTGCTAAACACGCGAAACTACAAACCCGATGTCTGACCGCCAAGATTCTTGGAATATAGAAAAACATGAATGGCATGCCGCCCTAGCCAACGTGATTCAAGAACGAGGGGAAGATGAAGCGCGACAACTACTAATTGATTTACTGCAATCCATCGACTATATTGAAAGTTCAGATATTTTTAATACCCCTTATTTGAACACTATACACCGGCAAGAAGAAATTCCGTATCCAGGTAATTTAGACCTAGAACAAAAAATCGAAAATATTTTGCGTTGGAACGCGGCTGCGATGGTCTTACGTGCTGCTGACAGTGGAACTGGCGTAGGCGGTCATATTGGTACGTATTTTTCTACTTCAACGTTATTGGAAGTCGGCTTTAACCACTTCTTTGATCGCAATCGGGGAGACCAAGTTCATGTTCAGGCTCATGCTTCTCCAGGCGTATATGCACGAGCTTTTTTAGAAGGTCGATTAACACAAAAAAACCTGGAAAATTTCAGACGGGAAGGTGAGCAGGGTGGTGGTTTGCCCTCCTATCCTCACCCTCGGCGCTTACCTGAATTTTGGACGATGCCAACGGCGAGTATGGGGCTATCCACCCCACTCGGCATCCACCAAGCTCGAATGATCAAATATTTGGAAAACCGCGGATTGATTGAGAAAAGTGACGCCAAGATTTGGTTGTTCGTCGGTGACGGTGAAACCGACGAACCGGAAGTTATCGGTTCTTTAAGTGTCGCAGCACGCGAACAACTCGATAACTTAATCATGGTGGTGAACTGTAATTTACAGCGATTAGACGGTCCAGTCAGGGGAAATGGCAAAATCATTCAAGAACTTGAACGGGCCTACCTTGGGGCTGGTTGGCACGTCATCAAATTGGTTTGGAGTAGCGACTGGGATGTCTTCTTCGAGCGCGATCGCTCACAAACATTAGTTAGTCGGCTGAGCGAAATTGTCGATGGAGACTACCAGTTGTATAACGCATCAAGTGGTAGCGTGATTCGTGAGCACTTGCTGGGAAACAATGAACCAATTATTGACTTGTTTCGTGATTGTACGGACGACGACATCAAGTCTTTACGCGCAGGAGGTCATGATCCCATCAAGATCTATAACGCCTTTGCTAGGGCGATGTCAGTACATGGGCAACCGTGCGTTATCTTGGCGAAAACTGTTAAAGGCGACGGAATGGGATCGAAATCTGTTGGTAAGAACACGATCCATCAGAAAAAACAACTGACCAAGACGGAACGGATGGAACTTGCTCACTCACTGGATATTCCATTGCCTGAAGCGTCAATAGCACAGGCTGAGTTTTATCAACCGTCGGAAGACAGTCCCGAAATGGAATACTTTCAAAGTCACCTGCGAAAGGCAGGTGGTGGTCTACCAGTACGTTCAGTTCAGTGCAAAGCATTGGATGCCCCTGCGAAAGACGCGTTCAAAGATCTGCTCGCTGGTTCTGGCGATCGAGAAATCTCGACCACTATGTCTTTGGTACGACTGCTCCAGCGGCTATTACGGGATAAAACTTTTGGTAAATACATCGTACCCATCGTACCGGATGAAGCTCGGACTTTCGGTATGGATGGGTTGATCGCGCAAACGGGGATCTACTCCCCGCTTGGCCAACAATATACGCCAGTTGATGCCGATACCATTGCCCCATATCGGGAATCTACAGAAGGGCAAATTCTGCAGGAAGGCATTTGTGAAGCTGGAGCGATGTCAGCATTTGCAGCAGCTGGCACTGCCAATGCCATGCACGGTGTTCCGTTGGTACCGTTCTACTTCTTTTACTCTATGTTTGGATTTCAACGAGTTGGCGATTTAATTTGGGCTTGTGGCGACATGATGTGTAAGGGTTTTCTCATTGGCGCCACCTCAGGTCGAACTACCTTGAATGGAGAAGGTGTGCAACACCAAGATGGACATTCACACGTTCTCGCCTCTACGGTACCCAATCTGCGGAGTTATGATCCGGCATTCGCTTATGAGATCGCGGTGATCGTACGCGAAGGATGGAAACAAATGTTTAAGTACCACGACGACATGTTCTATTACTTGACTGTGACTAATCAGAACTATCGGATGCCAGCGATGCCTGAAAACGTTGAATTGGGAATAATGAAAGGCATGTATCCATTGGACTACCACCAAAATGCAACGATAAATCTGTTTGGTAGCGGTGCGATCATGACCGAAATCCTGTCGGCCGCGAACACCTTACGAGAGTTGGGGTATTCGGTAAGTGTGTGGAGTGTCACAAGTTACGTCGAGCTGCAAAGAAATGCGTTGGATACAGTCGCAGAGGATAGAGAGTACAACACGCAGGGTAAAGACACGCCATACGTCACTCAGTTGCTTGGCGAAGAGTCCGGAATATTTGTCGCCGCGAGTGACT
Source organism: Gammaproteobacteria bacterium (assembly GCA_028819195.1). GTDB lineage: Bacteria > Pseudomonadota > Gammaproteobacteria > Pseudomonadales > Azotimanducaceae > Bin55. The sequence continues at coordinate 144,865 of JAPPMF010000009.1, forward strand.
ATCAAAAATCTCTACCGCTCATGATTGCACCATGGGTACCTGGTGAATACAGTGTATTAGGTACCGACGGGTATGGCTTTTCAGATTCACGGGAAGCGTTACGTAGTAGTTTTGCCGTGTCAGCAGATTGGATTTGTTATACTGCCTTACACACGCTCAACTGTCGCACACAAAAAGTACCATTCGAGGACATAAACCGGTTCTTCGACGCGTTGAACCTTGCATGCGACTAAAGTAAAACTACCGTTATTTGCGCATAACAGAGCACGCAACGCGTGTGTAATGAGGTGAGATGTCTCTCTTACCTCTGAGCCATCACTTTAAATCGGCTTGGAGAGTTTTCTCAGGCCGAACGAATTTTTTCCAGCTCTTCGCCCTCAGATCGCGCGACTAGTGCGGCGATCGTTAAATCACCGGTCACGTTCGTTGAAGTACGACACATGTCAAGAATACGATCGATAGCAAGAATGAGAACATACCATTCAACAGGTAGGCCAAGATAACTCAAAATAAGGACAATCGCCACCATACTTGCACCCGGGATACCTGCTACACCAATTGAAGTCAATAGTGCGAGAATAACGACCGTAATCTGATCACCGATACTGATAGGATCGCCGCCGGAAGCGAAGTAGATTTGGGCAATAAAAATGACGACTACACATTCGAATAGAGCTGTACCGTCCATATTAACCGTTGCGCCGAGAGGTAAGACGAAACTACTCACATTCTTAGAAAGTCCCGCGTTTTCGGCACTTTGAATCGTGACGGGTAGAGTTGCTGACGACGAGGCTGTGGAAAACGCCATCAATTGAGCCCGTACGACTTTAGAGTAGTAGGCAAACGGATTGATGCCAGCCGCAAAACGTAGCAGTAGTGGTAACCACACGAAAAAGTGTATTGCCAATCCTAGCAAGACCGTCAGTGCAAACATCATGAGTAATGAAAGTAGGCTGGGAGCGCCTAGTTTTGTGACGGCACCAGCCACCAGCGCGAAGACGCCGATGGGTGCAAAACGGATGATCCATAGAGTAATCAAGATCATGACTTCGTACACACCCGTCCAGAATGAATCCATCGTTTGGCGAATTTCGCCGGTTAACCTAGTGGTAAAAAATCCAACGATGACTCCCACAAATATGATTGCCAATAAGGCTGAGTTATCAGTCAATGCCACAAAAATATTCGGTGGCACTGCACGCGTTATGATGTCAAACAGACTCCCCAATCCACTTGTATCACTGATTTCTCGCGTTCTCTCTAATTTTTGGACAAGCTCGTCATCTTCGACACCTTCAATAAACGCAACGACTTCGGAGGCTACTTGTTCATCAACATTACCAGGCTGAAGGACATTCACGAGAACCAACCCAGTACCGATGGCGATGAAACCAGTAAGAACATAAAAACCTATCGTTTTAGCACCGATTCGACCAAAAGAATTCTGTCCAGCCATACTTGCCACTCCAACGACGACCGCGGATAGAACAAGGGGGATTACTATCATTTTCAAGGCACTCATGAACAACCCACCAAAGAATTGGAAGATGCTGAGCCAAAACGTCTGGCCTTCGGTTGTTCCCGCGAGATTTAGTAAGGTACCCACGCCGAAGGCTAGTACTAAAGCAATGAGTATGTGCCAAACTAAGTTCTTGGCATCGAAAAAGTTAGACATGAAATTCCCCCTCTGATTTCAAAATAGGCTCAGGTACTATAGCGTACCTCAATTAAGCCTAAATAATTGTATGTACATATTCGATTTTGTGCACGTTCAGACATATTGAACACTAGTTTCGTTTGACAATCGCGTTACGGTATAGTTGAATACAGATACGCATCAGTAGAGGAAAAGTACCTAACGCAAGCATGGCTAGTACAACCGACGGCGACCAAATATCTCCAAGCGATTTGATAGAACCCAATTCTTGCCCGGCATTCACACAAACGAGAGCTCCAGGAAGGACGCCTATCTGAGTAACCCAGTAGTAAGTCCGTAATCGCAGAGGAGTGAGTGCAGCTACAAGATTCAAAATAAAGTAGGGCATAAAGGGCGCCAAACGTAAAGCAAAAAGATAAAACACCCCCTCTTTCTCTACGCCGCGATTGATAACGTCTATCTGTTTAGCAAATCGTCGCTGAATGAAATCTCTGAACAGAAAACGCGCGATCGAAAAAGCGATCGTCGCACCAATAGTACTCGCTAGTGCGACCAACAGAAACCCGGACCCTAATCCACAAATCGCCCCAACGAAGAGTGTCAGCGCAGTTGCACTAGGGATCGATAACCCTGTAAGCAAAACATACAGAACAAAAAGTCCAACCCATGAAATCAAGGTGTTTTCTTGGTAGAACGTCGCCACAGCTTCACGCTGTTGCTGTAGGAAATCTATTGAAATGTATTCATGGAGTCGAAAGTGGATAACGACGAATGTTAAGACGGCTGCTACCAGCAAGAAAAGGACTCTCGCCAGATCTGCTCGATGGGTGAAATTAGCCATCAAAAAAATACCACCTCAACAACCGGTCGAGGTGGTATCAATTTTATTTTCGATTAAATAAGTTACATTGAATAACGTAATGTAAGCCCGGCGACTTGTGGTTCAGTCATAAAGTAATTTCTGAAAAATCCCGATGTGTCTGAAGTTAGATACATTCCAGTGACGTTATCATTGTCTTGGACATTACGTACCCAGCCGCTAAGCATGAGTCTTCCATCAGAACTTGTGTAGGTTGCGCTTAAATTGATTTGACTCCAAGCATCGATTTCATCCCCCGGCGTATTGAATTCACGACTAAACGATTCACTTTGCCAGTATAGGCTGCCACGTAAAGAAACGTCCCCGTCAAAAAAACCAGTACTAATAGGGAAGTTGTAGGTTGCACCAATGTTCAAGGTGTGTTCGGGTGAGTGCGGTAAAGAATTTCCGTCAAGTTCGGTTAGGACACCTTCACTGGTCTCAACCCCAATCGTGTTTAAGAACAATCTCGAAAAGTAGGCTGGCACCGAAACTCCAAATTCATTTGCGGGATATGACAGGGAATAAGGAGTTGTACGATTTCGGATATCAATCGTCGCTCCCGCGGCTAATGCTGCATCGATAACCTGTTGAGTTAATTGTGCTTTACGCGCGACAAAATTAACCCCGGTAGTGGTCCCCGGATCGATGTTTTTGAGCAATACCCAGTCACTATTTCCGGCAGTTCGGTTGAGAGGATCAAGTGATGCTGTACCATCGACAGCCGTGTTAAGGAAACTGTATCCGTAGTCGAAGACAACTTGCGGCATCCCATCGAGTTGAAACGTTCCTTCAGCTTCTAATCCCCAAGCGTTGGCATCAATGTTTTCGTTGATAGACGCATTATTCTTGATGCGAGTCACTTGTAAACCGGAATACTGATACGCGAAGAACGCGCCGTTAAACACTACCCTTCTATCCATCAGCAGACTCTTCGTACCTAATTCGAATGACGTAACTTCTTCACGATCAAAGGTAAAAGTACTTACATTTTGAAAGGCAACAGGAATGGCAGCATTCAAACCACCAGGTTTATAACCAGTGGACAATGTACCGTAAACAAAAATGTCATCGTTGAGCTGATGATCTAAGGTGATTCGACCTGTAAGTGCGGTCCACTCTCCGTCGTCGGGACTACCGGTAACTCCTCTAGCCTCACTGAAGTCAGCAATTATCGGGATCTTCTTGATTAGAGCAACCCTTTCAGCACTATACGCGGGCGTCAGCATGGCTGCCTCAATTTCGGCGCGGGTTGCACCGTGGTATGCTGCAAGTCCGATCTCGGGGGCGCCGACTGCAAATGGTCCGAGTAACAAGTTCATCGCCCGTGTCCAAAATACTCCTGTAACGGCGTTAATGTTTGTTAAATGGTTGGCATCAAGTAATCCTGCTGCAATAGCGCCCTGTATGGCGGTTTGCAACGGTACAAGTTCTACCGGTACGCCTAATACACTAGCTACATAGGCTCTGATTGCCGGATACACGGATGCATGAAGGAGTGGAACTTGATTGGTCGCGTCAAATAATATACTAGTATCGGAAATCCATTTTTGATCTTCGTTGTAGCGAAGGCCGAACGTTAACTCCGTCCTATCGTCGATTTGGTAGTATGCTTCACCGAACACTGCTACCCCGTCATTCGTTCGTCCAAACCCTCCATTAGGAGTACTGGAGTTACCGAAAAAACTTGGATAAAGTGGTGGAGTATTTAGCAGTGGGGCACCTGTAACCGCAATTGCATCAAATACGTTGGAAAAAATGTAATAGTTGGTTCCTCGTTCAGTACCAAAGATAGATGAGCCTAACATATACGAAATTTGCTCGTCAATGATTGCATGAACCCGTCCTTCGATTACCCAATAATTTCCATTACCATCGGACTGGTCGTACATGAGAAGACGATTGGTGTCTAAATCGGTGTTAATGCATCCCCCTAGCACGCCAGCGGTACCTGCGAAAAAGTTACATCCACCTGACGCGAAATCCTCACCAGTATTACCGGAGGTTCGAGACACCGGCCAGTAACCTTGCGGATTGTAAGGAGTCGGCGGCATAACCGGACCGACATCCATCAAGTAATCTTGGAGTGAAACGCCGGAACGTTCAGTGAAAGCACTCAAGACTTCAAACTTAAAGTCGTTCCAATCAAAGTCAATTCCCATAGCTAGAAAGGTTTCATCTTCTTGAAACACCGGGTCGAAATCTGTGTGTACTGATCTTAGATCAAGTTGTGGTCGTGGTACGTCATATTGGACAGTACCAGTCACACCGCTAGTACCTGGATACCATACCCCTAGACCAGCCCCAAAAATTCCAGGGATAGTCGATCCTAAATGGGGTGAATCAAAGCCAAAACCATTCGCTTTACAACCATTGGTAGGTAAATCACCTCGTTCACAGATTTGATTGGTGATTCGCGCGCGATTACTGTCTTCACTGAGTTGACTAAATAAAAACCATGCATTCGCATTGGCATTGATATTGACTGATACCGTGACACGAAGAGCCCATTGGTTTCGACCATCATAATCGCTTGCAACATCAAGCAAATCTGACTCAGCAGCAAGATTTTCGGTGAATCCATCGCGTTTTAACGACATAAAGGCTAGACGTGCGGCGACGTTACTCGTTAGTGGCACGTTTAGCATCCCGGCGAAACGGGTGTGAGCAAATGTTCCCAGTTCAGTCTTAAGGTAACCGTCGATATCAGAGAAACTTGGTTTGCCCGTAACGATATTAATCGACCCTCCGGTTGCATTTCGACCAAACAGAGTTCCTTGGGGACCACGCAAGACCTCTACACGCTCAATATCGAAAAATTCCTGGATATTCATGTTCGAACGTAGCGGGATTTCATTGAGATGAGCGGCGACGCCGGCTTCGGCAGCACTACCAGTAATTAAACTTCCAATACCCCTTATGCTGAAGCTGAATCCGCCAAAATTTTGTGATGTGAATGACAAGTTTGGTACAGACATCTGTAGGTCTGAAGGTGTGATTACCTGCTGCAGTTCTAGGGCAATCTCATCCAAGGCAGTAACGCTAATCGGTACATCTTGAATATTTTCCTCGACTCGTTGTGCTGTTACGATCATTTCTTCCATCGCACTCGATGATTCGGAACTTTCTGATTCTTCTTGCGCCCAGATCATTCCGGTCCCTAAGCATAGGCAAATTAAGAACAGAAATCCATGTTTTAGAAAACTTATTCGAAGCATATTTTTCCTCACAATATTCATAGAAATAGTTTTGGTTATAACAACATCCATATGATAGTTTAACACGCTATCAGGCGTTCAGCGGCTACTGTGACGAAATTCACGAGCTGCCAAATATTACGACTGTCGTGACTAAATCGAGTTTACTAAAAATACAAGAAAACACGAACTCCAGCACGATGAAGTCATCATAATGATTACGATTATATTGTAAGTGAATGCCTGATGTGGCAATTTTGTCAAGTTTATTTAGCGTACCAGTTGGTTGTTTGGAACGGAGTGCGTTAACGGTACAAGTGAATTGAGGAGATTCATATGACACGACTAGCGGGTCCTGAATGGGAATTGTCGACCGAGTACATGTCGACTGAAGACGACGAAATTGAAAGAGATTTAGCTAAACTAACCGACTTACTGAACCAGATAGAAAGTAAGAACAAGGTGTTAACGCCTTGTTTGAGTTCGCTAGATTTGTTGGATGAGAAAACCCGTTTGAAAGCTGTGAGTATTGCACAGGAGATATACAAACTAAGTGATCATGCTTCAAAGTATTTGGCCAACCCTACAACGTTCGCGAGTTGTATTCTTTCCGTCCACAGTGACAACGAAGAGGCGAAAGTTTTGCAAGGGAAATTGACGAACTACCGAGTTCGTTTTACCAGTTTGAGACATCCACTCAGCCAATTTTTGGAATTAGCAGACGAGTCGCAGATTGATGAATTCTTGGCAGATCGAGAAATCAAACCGGCGGCGTGGAGTATTCGGCATGCTCGCTTACGCAAACATGAACTCTTGGATTTATCGCAAGAGAGTCTTGTTACTGGACTGGCGCAAAACGGATTTCATGCATGGGGACGGCTCTATACTGAGTTATCTGGCAAACTTCGGTGTAAGGTCATGGATGGCAACGAACAAAAAGAAGTCGGTATTGCCGAAGCTGCTTCGTTAATGATGTCTCCCCGTGATCGAATTCGTGAAGATGCCTGGAGCGCGATTAATACCGCTTGGACAGAGCACGAAGATACCTGTGCGGCAGCACTAAATGCCTTAGCTGGTTGGCGACTAGAAATGTGTGAACGGCGATCAACAAAACAAGAAGTACATTTTCTCGATGCACCAGCTCATGCTAGCCACATTGAAAAGGACACACTTAAGGCGCTGATGCAAGTAGCCGCAGAAGCCCGACCGATATCACAACGAGCGGCCAAGGCCATGGCACGCGCATACAGTAAAAGTAAGTTTGGACCATGGGATACACGCGCACCAGCACCAGAATTACCAGGTGCGAATTCCGAATTTCCCTTTGAAGTAGGATTGAACATAGTTGCCGACGCTTATGGTGAAGTAGATTCATCCATGGGGAGTTTTGTTCGTATGATGGCTACAAACCGGTGGATAGAAGGTACAATCGGCACGCGGAAACGACCGGGTGCATATTGCACCTCTTTTCAGAAGAGCAAGTCACCACGAGTTTATATGACTTATTCAGGATCTATGTCGGATATCACGGTATTAGCCCACGAATTAGGTCATGCGTTCCATCATTGGGTGATGAAAGATTTGCCCAATTCACAGCGATCTTACGGGATGTCGTTAGCAGAGACCGCCAGTACGTTTGGTGAAACTTTAGTGAGAGATGCGTTAGTGGAACAAGCTGAATCACCACAACAAGCGTTATCAGTTGTGTGGGAAGAAATGTCGGCTATTGTGGGATTTCTATTAAACATCCCTACTCGGTTTGAGTTCGAAAAAAAACTTTATGAAGCACGCGCGTCCCGACCGCTCTTGGTAAACGAGTTGCGGGATTTGATGTCGAATGCTTGGCGTGAGTGGTATGGCGATTCCTTGTCGCAACCAGACGATGGGTTTTGGATGAGTAAACTGCATTTCTACATTTCGGGGATTAGTTTTTATAACTTCCCGTACTTGTTTGGCTATTTATTTAGTCAAAGCATCTATCAGCGACGAAAAGAGATGGGCGATAGCTTTTTTGAACGATATACCGGGTTATTGCGCGACACCGGTCGTATGTCAGCAGAGAATCTTGCGAGTCGTTATCTTGCAGGAGATCTCACACAGACTTCATTTTGGCAACATACCGTCGATCAGTTAGAACAACGAGTGAATCATTTCGAACGGCTTTGCGATGAGATTTTTTGAAATACTCGTAACATTGAACAGACAATTTATTCCAACCCTTAAAACTAACTCATAGGAGAGTATTAATGTGGTATCTTAGATTTAGTCGAATTATTCTGGTGATTTTCGTCGTGTCGAGTATTAGTGCTAACGAAGCTGTAGTCGACTATCGACACGAAAGCATGGAAGCAATCGAACTGCATTTTGATGCAATTGATGAATTACTCTTTGGAGATTTATCGGAGGAGTCATTCGTTAAAGATCATCTGAAAAACCATACGTCAGCACTATTTGACTACGCGAAGATGATGCCCGACTTGTTTGTCGAGGGTTCGGAAGGTGGCGAAACCTTAGCTCGTGTCTGGAAAGAACCGGCAAAGTTTCAGGAAGCCTTGGATGCCTTTAAAGACTCCACAGAGGAGTTAAGTAAGGCAGCTGCAGCAAGTAGCGAAGAAGTCGAATGGAAGCGGGGTGTCATGGATGGATTTAAAAGTGTTGCCAAAACCTGCAAAGGTTGTCACCAACGCTACCGCGAGTAGAACAGAAGTAAACCAAAGATCAAACCGCTAACGACATAGATTAATAACGCTTTCCAAGTAGCGAATGTAGTCTCGGGGAGGGCTAGGCGTTTGCGTCCGGTGAACATCGCTAGGGCGATGGGATTTCGCAGGAAAACACCATAGATAAGTTGAGCGCTTAAGTGAATCCCTATCAGTACCACGACGAACTTCCAACCATGATCGTGAATATCGGAGGCAAACTCTACCGCATCGTCGTTAACAAACTGAACTAACGGCCCATCCGTTAAGACGTCGTCGGTAGTGAACAAACCAGCACCACTCTGTACAGTTAAAGCAAGTAGCAAACTGACAGCAAGGGCAATACCTGGGGAAGTGTGGGCAGCGGGATTGTTAAGACCTCTGAAATGATTCACAAATTGCTGCGGTGTGGTAAAGTAGTGGCGCAATTTCGTATAGGTGCCACCGAGAAATCCCCAGATTAGCCGAAATACGAGTAACGCGACCACGGTCATTCCGGCCCAAGTATGAACATTCATGAGGTCAAGATCCGGTATGAGACCCGTTACTAGTGCAGTCGTAACGGCAAGCACCAGCAACCAATGCCATACACGAATTGGCCATTCCCAGATGAGAACATCAAGCTTTTGTTTAGCCATGTGGATGTTCTTCAGTAGTACTCGGAATCAGACAAACCACGATTATTGATTACAAAGAATTTCGATTGTGGATGTTCGTTCTCCGATTGCTTGGTAGACCGGGATGAGCATTGGTTTGACCAAATGGTTGATAAATCTTGATCGTTTTTTTCTCATTCGCACTAATTGATCTGCTAAGCGTTCATCTTTACTAGCAACTTGATTGTACAGGCGGTTAAACTTTCGCCGGTTATTAAATCCTAATCGATGATCAAAATATCCACGTTTTATGTTATCGATAAATTGGTACACATAAGCATGGATACACTCTTCGTATAGTACCCGTTGATAAAGATTTTTCTGAAACTGGCTTAGAAAAGGAAATGTGATTTTTCGATCGAAATCGAAACCGTGTAGTGAAATTTGTTCTGATGGGTGATGTAATGCTGCGAGGTTGGTTCGAGTTCGATTACGTTTAGTTGTGTAATTGACAAGAAAAACACGTCGATAAAAATATTTTGCATCGATCTTGAGATTGTTTGCAATATCCCAAGTTTTTCTCACATAAGAGTTTAGCTCTTGGTTGAAATGTGTGGACAATATCTTGATGTCTTTTTGTGCGCGACTAGGTTCATTTTTATCAACACAGATGTAGATTTGATTCCCGTCATTGAATATCACTTTACACCCAAATTCTTCAAACCATCGGATTGCATACTTAAAGAAATGTCGTCCCAAAGACCAGAGTGCATTGACAACTTGCTGGTCGTAGAAACGATTTCGAGGGTTTGCTATTGCCTCCATCAAAGAGTTCTTGATTAACTTTGTAGTTCTGTTTGAGATCTCTTCCTCAGTGGAAAAAAATACACGTTGGTCGTGCTGAATCTCTTCGAAGATTTGGGGAAGTATTCCTCGTTGACGTGCAAATGTCACTTGATTATTTGTTTGTATCGCTTCAGCGCTTTCTTCTTTTGTTAGCGTAAGCCAATCAATGTTGAACATACGAATGAGGTTAGGATACAAGTCTTTAAATCTGCAAACGCTCACGTTTTGACTCACGCCAGCTTTTCTTCTGAAGACTTTTGTGATGGGTCGCCGTGGTCGGTAGTTTTGTTGAAGATTCACGGTTGATCGAGCTCTTCTCTCTCTTGTTCGTAAGCGGCGTAAATACATCGCGTCCAACGAATCTGGTTGAATGATACTAGGATCTAGTGTTTCGCCTGTCAATTTCGTTTTCAAGACAGCAAGTTGAGGTATGTACAACTGCTGAATTAACTGAAATAGAAACTGCGCCCGGGCTTTAATTCGGTCAGGTTCCGTAATGGTTGTAAACTTGTCGGAAGAAATTGCTGTTTTGTGGGCTAGTAATGCTGTTCGAAAATTCGAGCCGATGCGCAACGTAAACTTTGGGTAAAACCGTTGAATCCATTGATTAACGTCAATAAATAATCGTCCGGGAACTAGTACACGAAGAGTGTCGCCCCGTAAGTTGGACCAGCGCGCAAAGATGCTTCCAGTGGTTCGACCCCATCGAATCTCCTGTCCTCGGTTACGGCAGTGTTCCAGCAATTTCACAAGACCGGAATCGCGTAAGTTCCATGTTATCAAGACGTCAGGATTGATACCGGCAATCAAATCTTCTAAGGCGCGTAAACATGTCCTCAAGTCTGCGAATACCAAATCTTGTGACTTATTCGTTGCTCCGACTGAGTCGATCACTAGAACTAGATCGGTGGAATCGTCGTGTAGACAAATCAGCAATCCCAGTGGGTCAAGTCTAAATACTTCCACTTCCAATGCTAAGATCCGAAGTTGAATGTCAATGTCTGCGGGACTTAACTCGGGGTTCTCAAATACATAATCGACTGATGCATTTCGTGACACATTTGAAGCGTTAATTTCTACTCCACCACAAATATTGTTGTCGATTAGGTGTGTTTGTGGCAAAGTTACATCGCCTTCATAAGTTGCAATGCCTTCGAGATGTAAAGTGTCTCGTGCCGAAGGTATATCATTAGGTGTGGAGCATTCCAACCTCAGTAAAGACGCACCATCCATTGCTTGTTCGGAGGTTCGAACTTTGTTAAATTTACGAATTCGGCGATTACGGTATTGTTCTTCCGAAATGTAGAAACACGGAGTCTGCCTTGTTTCGCGTATGAGGAACGAAGACCCGTCGGTCAAACGACCGTAATGATGAATTATCGGTTTGGAAAGTTCAATTCGACAACTTGATTGTAGTAGAAACCCGTGATAGATGCAGTTTGTCATACTACCATCCGATGCAATTGAACGTTGTGAACATAATTACTAGTTTGAAAAACCCGTGTTTACTCATCTTGAACGCTGCACCATAGAGGAGAGAAAACCTATATATGAACTGGGTCGCAATATTGATGGGCTCGAATTCGGATTGGCCCGTCGTCAAAAAAACCACTTTGGTACTTGACAAGTTTGGTATCGAGTTTGAAGTTCGCGTCACGTCGGCGCACCGAACACCGCATCAAACGGCTGCTTTTGTCGAAGACGCCGTTGCGCGAGGTTGTAGTGTGTTTATCTGTGCCGCTGGGCTGGCAGCTCACCTGGCAGGAGTTGTTGCAGCTCATACAACTCGTCCGGTAATCGGAATCCCGATCGACGGAGGTCCATTGTCGGGTGTAGACTCTCTGTACTCGACCGTCCAAATGCCTGGTGGAATTCCTGTAGCCACCGTTGCGATTGGTAGCGCCGGAGCTAAAAATGCTGGTTTTCTGGCTGCGCAGATTCTAGCGTTATCGAATGACGAACTAACACAGAAGTTAACTCAAGACCGCCAGAGCAATATCGAAAATGTCATGGCGCAGAATCAGTCTGTACAAGAGGACCTTGAATAAGAATAATCAATTTGGTGTCAAGCAAATTACCTATGACCCGAACACAACACTGTTATATTGTATAGATAGAAGACAAACACTTGATCCGTATAGTAATCTGATTTACAAGCAAAATGAACAACCACCTCAGATTAGCCATACAGTATCTACAGCGCGGTGGTGTCGTTGCGCATGCTTGTGAAGGGGTATGGGGAATCGCGTGTGATCCGTGGAATGAATTCGCTGTGGACCGAGTGCTTAGTATCAAAAAACGCCCGAAGAAACACGGGTTAATCGTGATTGCTCACGATTCCAATTGTTTTTCGTTTGAGCTATCGAGATTAACAGACGCAGAAAGTGCACGTATTGCCGATAGTTGGCCGGGACACGTTACATGGCTACTTCCATCGACTCGATTCCCAGAGTGGATTACGGGCTTGCATTCAACAGTTGCCGCGCGAGTTCCTGATCACTTGCAGGCACGGCAATTGTGTGAAGGATTTGGTGGTCCACTCGTCTCAACGTCTGCGAATGTTTCCAACGAACCTCCTGCTAAAACGGCCGAGCAGGTTGCTAGCACTATAGGCCACTTAGTCGATATGATCATTCCAGGTGCAACCAATGGTGCAAGCAGTGCTAGCAAAATTTTCACCGTAGACGGCGACGCAATCAGGTAAGAATACATGAAATCAAATCCAAGTCTGGCTGTCCGTAGACCTGTTGGTGGTTGGTGGTTGGGGGTCGTAGTGGTGCTAGCAGTCTTGGTTACGATTGGTCTATCCACGTGGCAATTCCTACGCGGTTTAGAAAAGCAGGATGAACGTACAACAACAGTTCGAGACATTACCGAAGGGAAGCCAATCACAATCCAAGAATATCGCGAAAATGAATCCTATTATCAGCGAATTCAGTTAGTCGGAAGTTATGACCAGCATCACACCTATGTCGTTGCGTTCCAACGGCATGAACAATTACCGGGTTTTTGGATCATAACACCATTTCATACGGACTATGGTTCGTTTTTAGTGAACCGAGGGTGGATTGGAATACATGGATCCTATCATGCGTTACCCCAGTTTGAAACACCAAAAGATACGATAACTATCTCTGGTGTAGTTTGGCCTGAACTACACAACGTGAAGGACAGGGCCTACCAAGACCTGAGGTGGCCCAAACGAGTTAATCGTATGAATATTCAGACGATGGCCGAACAAACAAACACCTTTGCTGACGAGATTCGATTAGTCCATGACAGTCCAAGTGTGCTTACACCGATTAAGTTACATTTGAACCAGAGTTCCCCGGCTTTACACTGGGGGTATGCTTTTCAATGGTTGGTGATTGGGTCGCTCATTGTGGGTGCGTATTGGTTTCTTGCCGTGCGTCGTGGACAATTGAGATGAAATACCGAATTGGATTTTTGGTTGCACTAGCATTCGTGGTAGGGGGATTCTGGTTTGTGAAATCTCACCTGGACAAACCTCTGGACTACGAAGCTCTTAAGGCACTTGGATTACTGGAGCTAGACGAACCAATACACGTTGACTTCAATAATTTGATTGCGGAGGACGGGAACGAATTTTCCAAGGAACAACTGCTAGGTAAGTGGACTTTTGCTTTTTTTGGCTATGTCAACTGTCCCGACGTCTGCCCCGGGACCATGGGGATTCTCCAGACGGCAGAAAGTACCATTTCCAAGACAATTTCAGACGAAAAACAGCAACAATTTCAGGGAATGTTTGTTAGTGTAGATCCTATTCGTGACACGCAGACAGAAGTCAAAGAATTTGTGGAACATTTTTCGCCGAATTTCATTGGCTTAACAGGTACTGAAGCAGCAATATCGAAACTAGCTGCGCAGGTGAATATTGGATATCGTAAAATTCCTTCAGCGTCTGAGCTAGAGTATCTCGTCGAACACACTGAACGAATCGTAATCTTTGATCCAGAGGGGGATTGCTACGGTTATATCAAACCACGGACAGATGTGTTTGATACGAGTCAGTTGGTACAACTATTCAAGGAATTGGAGAGGAGTGAATGAGATCCTAGACATTTAGGAGTTCAAGGTTCACAAGTCGATAAGAAAATTTAATTCCGAGAACACATTGAGGTCTATTTGATGGACACGAGTAAACGGGCATCGGAGTACGAGTTTTTTGATCAAAAAGCTGGTATGGAAGACATTCTTAAATGGATCCAAGAGGGACTATATGCCAAACCGAAGCGGCTACCGACGCAATTACTGTTTGACAAACGTGGTGCTCAATTGTATGAAGCAATAACTCAGTTACCAGATAATTCACTGGCCGGAATAGAAAATGGGATCCTGCGTAGCAATCGCGTTAAGTTAAGCAAGTTCGCCGAACTTAAATCAGTTCTCATCAAATTTGGACGAGGCAATCTCACTAAAACGCGAATTCTGCTAGACACTTTTGAACCACAATCCTACATTCCCTGTGATTACGCATGCGAACCTTTAGTTGAGTACGCGCGAGGTTTGTACAACCGCTATATTAATGTCAATGTGTACCCGGTGTGTACTGATAGCTTTACTAATTTCCGAATTCCTTCGGGCTTGATATCTGACGAACGAGTAATTGTTTTCCTTGGATCAGACTTAGGTATTTTCTCCTATGATGAAGCGGCTTCATTTCTTCGAGGGTTGATCGAGACTATCGGAGATGGAGGAGTAGTTCTACTTGGTGCAGATCTCCGGGAAGATCCATCTTCGATCCATAAATCTTACAACGATTTACGCGGCGTTGCCGCGAGATTTAATCTGAACATTCTTAGTCACGTTAATCGAATGACCGGTGCTAACTTTGATCCTGAAAAATTTCACCATAGAGCTACATACGATGTGAAATTACAACGTGTTGAAATGAGTTTAGCAAGTGTTACTAAACAAGTGGTATCTATTGGTAGCGAGGAACTAGTATTGGAGAAAGATGAACCGATAGTAACTGCGGATTACTACACATTTACCGACAACGAGATGACCCGTTTAGCAAGTGAACCCGGCTGGGATATTATACATACTTGGAAAGACTCAAAAGATCGGTTTTGTGTTCAAGTTTTGCAAAGAAACGATGATAATTTGATGACATTGGATAAACACGATTAGCGATTCTTTTTGCCCGAACATTTTTGATTTGTCTTCAGATATAGCACACTTTGAGTCAACACACTCTACGAAAGGATTAAGCCAATTCTTCGCCAAAGGTCTCACTCGTTACTAGAGATTAGTCGCCGACTTGTTAGAAAGGATCTGAAAACCAACTGTGATTAGCGAGCATTTACGTCCCCCTGTCATTCTCGTCGATGGTTCTATCTACCTGTTTAGAGGTTTCCACGGAGCTCCAAATTTCACAAATTCCAAAGGCCGACCGACCGGAGCTATCCGCGCCGTAGTTTCAATGTTGTTACGTTTGTTAGACGACTATCCCGATAGTCCGGTAATTGTCATTTTTGACTCCGCGAAACCTACCTTTCGGCACGCCATGTATAAAGAATATAAAGCTAATCGTCCGCCTATGCCAGAAGAGTTATCCCTACAAATCGAACCTCTCCATTCCGTCATTAAATGTATGGGATTACCACTCTTGATTGAAGACGGGTATGAAGCCGACGACATCATTGGTACATTAGCGACACAAGCGACTGAGTTAGGCCTTGAGACCATTGTGTCGACTTCGGACAAAGATATGGCCCAGTTGGTTAACGAACACGTTATACTCCTTGATACCATGGCTGGGAAAGCCTTTAAAAGAGAGGATGTCGTCGAAAAATTCGGTGTACCACCCGAGAGAATCATTGATTATTTGGCTTTGGTGGGTGATACCTCCGATAACATTCCTGGAGTACCGAAAGTCGGGCCAAAGACTGCTTCTAGGTGGTTGAACCAGTATGGTGATCTCGCTTCTATCCTGCGCAACCGAGATCAAATTACCGGAAAAGTCGGTGAAAATCTTCGCGCCTCCGTCGAATATCTTCCACTCTCGCGTGATTTAGCGACGATTAAATGTGAAGTTCCACTGAACTTGAACATCTCCGATTTCCAACGCGCGGAAATGGATATTGAAGAGTTGACAAAATGGTTTAACGAGTTGGAATTCCGCACTCTATTGCGTCAGGTGACAACTCCCTCGACCGCAAAATTTAAAGAGAATACCGACGCGATCTTTGAAATTGTGACCGATCCACTAACGTTAGACGTTTGGGTTAATCGGATTCGAGAGCGAAAGAAATTATCGCTGGAATTGTTAGCGCAGCGCGACTTGGGGGTAAATTACCAATGTAGAGGAATCGCGTTGTGTGCTGACAAAGAACGTGCTGCTTACGTACCAATTGACCATACTGACGAAAATTTTCGACAACTAGATTTCGAATATGTAATTGACCAACTCCGTCCGTTGATGGAAGATCGTGAGGTAGAAATTATTGGTAACGATTTAAAACAGGTAATTAGTGCGTTCGCTAGTTGGGGAATTCAGATAGAAGGTCCCCTTTCAGATACCGCGCTAATGTCCTATGTACTAGTAAGTAATGCCCCCGGTGGCCATCGAACTGCTTCACTAGCTTCCCGGCATTTGAACATGACGACGATAGATCGACTCGCATTGACTGGTAGTGGTAGCAAACGAATTCCCTTCGCACAGGTAGAGATACCCGAGGCTACCTGCTACATGGCGGAGTTGGCGCACACTAACTTGCGGTTAAGTGAAGATTTGCGCCAACAACTGCAAGAAGAATTCGAAGACTTGGACTTGTATGACCGTATTGAACAACCGTTGACGCGCGTATTGGCGACGGTTGAGCGGAACGGTGTGAGAGTGAGTAAAGCACCGATTGAAAAACTTGGACAAGAGTTAGATAAAAGGATTGAACGATTGGTTGAACAAGCGTATGACGCCGCTGGTGAACAATTTAGTTTAAATTCTCCTAAGCAAATACAGGAAGTGTTGTTTGACAAGCTCAAGTTAACGTCGCCACGGCGCACTCGCTCTGGTATGCGGTCAACATCCGAAGATGTTTTGCGAGAATTGGTCGACGAACACAAATTACCACAAATCATTCTGGATTATCGAACCGCTACAAAGCTCAATTCGACTTACGTTGAGCAACTTTTGAATTCCATCAATTCGGACACTCAACGAATTCATACATGGTACGACCAAACCAGCGCTTCTACTGGTCGCTTAGCATCAAGCAATCCCAACCTTCAGAACATTCCGGTTCGTACTCCGGATGGACGCCGTCTGCGCGAGGCTTTTATTGCTGGAGAAGGCAGTGTGCTATTGTCAGCTGACTATTCCCAGATTGAATTACGAATTATGGCTCATTTCGCAGCTGACGAAAGTTTACGCGAGGCGTTTGAAGCAGATCTTGACATCCATCGAGCAACAGCCGCAGAAATATTCGACACCCCCTATGAAGAGGTTTCTGAATCCATGCGGCGTGACGCCAAGGCGATCAATTTTGGACTCATTTATGGTATGAGTGCATTTGGACTCGCGCGCAATATAGGAACTTCTCGCACCGAAGCTGGAGCATTCATTGATCGCTATTTTTACCAGTATCCTGGAGTGCTGTCATACATGGAAGAAACCAAACGAGTTGCTCGCTCGGCAGGATATGTTGAAACGTTAATGGGTCGGCGGATTCATTTGCCTGATATCAATCAAGCAGATCGCGTCCGCCGAGTAAGTGCAGAACGGGTCGCGATTAATGCCCCCATTCAGGGTACTGCTGCCGACATCATGAAGTGTGCGACTATTGCGGTCGACCGAGCACTCACCGGCGGACAATATGATGCTCGAATGGTGCTACACATCCACGATGAAATTGTGTTCGAGGTAGCTGAGGATCAAGTCCAAGAAGTTAGCGGTCTTGTAATAGAAGTTATGCAACAAGCGGCAAATTTATCAATTGATTTGGTTGTGGATACTGGTGTTGGAAAGAACTGGAGTGAAGCTCACTAAGTATTGAGCATGGCGCGAATTTGTGAAACTACAGCCTGAAGTCCTAGGCTAGTTTTTGCCGAAAATACCAAGAATGTTGCGTGAGGATGTTCCTGCGCTAATAGCTTTGCAGCGCGTTGCGCAAGGTCTTTTTCTTGTTGTTTCGCTTTATCTACTTTGTTGAGGATCACGAGCATGGGAATTTCTCTGGTCGACGCCCATGCAATCATGTCTCGATCCACTGTTGGTATCGTGCGACGAATGTCGGTAACAAGTACTAGACCCACTAAATTTTTTCGCTGTTCGAGAAATTGATCAACTGTTTGCCCCCAAATCTCGCGTTGCGTTTTTGCAGCTTTGGCATATCCATATCCGGGTAAGTCTACAAATCGACCTTCTCCCTCAATGGTAAAGAAATTCAACAGTTGTGTTCGCCCGGGAGTTTTACTAACAAGGGCGAGTTGTTTTTCGCCGGTGATTCGATTCAGAGTACTTGATTTGCCAGCATTAGATCGACCAACAAACGCGATCTCTTGAACCTCGTCTTGTGGGCAATCGAGGAGGCTCATTGCACTTTTTAAATAATCAGCCCGAAATGATTGGTACTTTGTCATAGTATTAACAACACGTCTGATTGTCTCTCAGAATCTCTACCGGTAGGTACTCGGATGGGCTACTACAGTTTATTTGAATTGAGCAAGCAATAACCGTAGAGTTACCGGTAATGTTCTGTGATACCATACAAAGGCTGTCGACTTCGCATACTAATGCATTTGATGATGAGTCATTTTGTTACTGAATTTTTAAAGAAAAACTCTTGAATTGGATTGCAGTAACGCACACCATGCCTTGTAGTCGCCGTTCAAGTATTCTCTAGCACACACTACCGTTAAAAGAAGTTTTTCGTTGTACTATAGTCGTGCACCCAATGAGTCTTTGTATTCTTGAACGGAACCAACTTGTTTTCCTTCCCTCGTTACAATTAACTACGTTGCCACTAAACCGATGTTTTCGCAGCGTTGGCAATCTTTGCTAAATATTAAATTTTGATACGTCGTGATCGCTGAGTTGTACTCTGGAGACAACTTGTCGACGGTTTATCGACGAAATGAACTTGTATAGTAAAGTAGACTTGTAAAATGGTAACCATCAGCGATACACGACAGACTACTTTCAAGTCTTGACAATTTTAGAGACTCATTGGTGGGGTGTTGTCATGTTAGATTTCTTTGTAGGGAGCTGTTGATTATTAAAGAGGTGAACGAGTGGATTTTGACCCCATGGACGGTTTTTTGGGTCGTGGTCGGGATAGGCTTTACTGGCTAGTGGGCAACTATGTTGCCCAAATCGATTCCTTCCCTAAAGACGTCCGTCTGCACAGCGAATTTCCCGGCGATCTCGTTGTGTAATAGCTTCAAAGGAGGAGTCAATGACATCTGAGAAATACCATTTTGTTGCCCGGTTGATTCACTGGTTTATGGCGGTGGGTTTCGTTTTCATGTGGTTGTGTGGCTTCAGCATGGTTAATTTTGTGGCGGACGACTCCGCCATCGAGTCGCTGCTGTTTTTCCTCCACATTTCCGTTGGAGTCACGCTGTTCTTCGCGTTGGTTGCACGTGTCGGGGTCCGACTGATGTTCAAGCCTCCCGCGTTGCCCGAAGAAATTTCGAAACTGGATCGCACCGGCGCACATTTGGGTCATGCCGCACTCTACGTTCTGCCTTTTCTCATTATTTCCGTTGGATGGGCGGAAGTTGACTTTGGTGGCCATCAGGTGCAGTGGTTCGGTCTGAACATTCCGAAGATATTTCCGACCACGGAGACGCTTGGCGGCGTGGACCTGGAGGATACTTTGGAAGTGGTCCACAGGTGGCTGGCCTACATCATGCTGGGTGTTGCGCTGATTCATGTTGCGGCGGTTGTCAAGCATCGGTGGTTAGATCGCCATGATATACTGATACGAATGACCTTCGGACGGGGCAAGTCCTCCTAGAGGATGCGTGGGTACTCATTGCGAATGTGGAGTGGACGAGGTTGTAAGCCACCATTTGGTGAGGCTTACACCCGTTCTCGTTACTACACGATAGCCTTCGTTTTCCGAGTAGGCTTCCGCACGGAATAAAGGTTGGATACTATAGAACCGAACCGCCATTGAACCCGTTGAGTAGTCACAGGTGTTTCGCACCGCAAGAGAATCCGTTTGGAGGAACATAGGTTTAGACCACTAGGTTTTGTTTTTATGCTCTATTTCCAACACAAATCCAAGATCGACAATATACTGCGTTTTCACCGACCCATAATAATGCCAGGACAGGAGTCAAGAAAGTTGAAAACATCTCGTAAGAATACTCCATTTTGGTTCACATTTGTACTGGCTATAGGTGTAATGTTTTTATGTATCCTCTCACTATTTGCGAATGATAAGGAACAGTTCGAAAGCGGTCTCGACTACTTGATTTTAGAAGAGGGTAAGTTGCAGCGACCCGATACTGAGAAGATCGAAGTCGTTGAATACTTCTCGTACGGATGTGTACACTGTTTCCGATTTGAACGTCACATCAAAAAGTGGTTGGAGACGATTAGTGAGGATGTAGTGTTCGCACGTGAAGCCGTTGTGATGCGAGAATCAGCGATCCCTTACGCTCGCGCGTTTTACGCCGCGGAAGAGTTGGAGGTTACTGAGAAGGTTCATGATTTGATGTTTCGAACAATTCACACCGAGAGGACCTCGATGCGGTCGGATGATCGGTTGACAACATTCTTCGAAGAACAGGCAGAGATCGCACCGGACGAGTTCTTGGAAGTGTTATATTCAGAGACAGTTAGAGATCGAATATTAGCAACACATGAAGACTTTGATGTTGTAGGAAGAGCGTCAGTAGCTTCCACTCCGCAAATAGTAGTTGACAATCGTTATGTTGTTACGACTCGAACGGCGGGGTCTCAAGCGCGCATTTTTCAAATTGTCGATTTTTTGGTTGACAGCATACGAATAGAAACTGCAAGTTCGCGCGCCGAGCAAGCAGAACCGGATTTGTAACTCGCACTAGGACTTGCTACTTTGTTGGTAAATTGAGATTGCTTGCCTAGTCGATATAATTTTCACTGCTCACCTCCACCGGTATGTCGAAAAATTAGTACGCTAGTTTTCGAATGGAAAAATTAGTGTTTAAACTTGTGTTTTCGGCATCAGTTACTGGGTGAGATGAGCATCGTTTAAATATTTACTCCTTAAGTGCGGTAAGTGGTAGGAGATACCATTTACCGCCAGCACATCTTGAGACATAATTCGTAATGACTACAAGTCGTCTGAACAGATCCAACCTTTTGCAAACAGGGTTTGGTATTTGTTTACTTCTGCTAGTGTTATTCTTGCATGCTGATTCTCACGAAGAAGCGGGAGAAGGGACAACTGAACCAATCGGTGAAACTGATCTGCAACAAGAAGAAGTCGACGATCTTGCTCAAGCGGACCCATCGCTTCTGGAAGGGGTTAGCATCGAACGTGGTAAAGCCCTCTCTGGTACTTGCGTGGCGTGTCATGGCGACGACGGAAACACTCAAATCCCGGAGTATTCCAATATTGCTGGGCAAAACGAAAAGTATTTGTTGAAACAGTTAAAGTTGATTCAATCGAAAGAACGTGAAATTGTGTTGATGGTTGGACAACTTGATAATTTCAATGATGACGATTTACAAAGCCTTGCTCGGTATTACTCGTCATTAACGCCGATAATCGGCCAAGCGAATCCAGACAACTTGGCTTTGGGTGAAACCATTTATCGCGGGGGTATTAAAGAGAAGAGTATTGCTGCTTGTACTGCTTGTCATGCTCCTCAAGGCACCGGTAACTTGCTAGCCGGTTTCCCACGGGTATCGGGTCAAACAGTCCCCTACTTAGTCAATACACTCAAAGAGTATCGTAGCCAAACGCGAACCTCAGATGAGGATGTCGGTGGTATGATGCGGGATATTGCCAAGAATCTTTCTGATGAGGAAATTGAAGCAGTAGCTAACTATATGACCAGCCTGTACTGAGATTTTTGTATATACGATCGGAATTGGAAAAATGCGTTTTAGTTTCTTGAAATCACTACTCATAGTTTTTGGATGTCTCTTTCTGTTTTCTTCCATGCCAAATTCGGCACAAGAAGCAGAGTTCATTGAAGGGCAAGACTACTTGGTCATTCAAACAGAAATTCGGGAAGAGCTTGAGATTGAAGATTTAGAGGACAAGATTCAAGTAACTGAGTACTTCAATTACAAATGTCCGCATTGTTATCGTTTAGAACCTGAGATCAATGTTTGGCTTGAATCGAAACCAGACGACGTTGAGTTTATCCGCGAAGCTATTCCGCTACGAAACCAATGGGTACCTGTCGCTCGAGCCTACTATGTAGCTGTTGAACTAGATGTCGTCGACGAGATTCACGATTTGATGTTTTCGGCGATTTGGGAGCGAAATCTCCCTATGGAGCAGGAAGATTTAATTGAACGCTTATTTGAAACCCGAGCCGATGTAGAAGCCGAGCTTTTTCAGGAAACCTACCAATCGGAAACCATAAGAGATTACATGCGGGACGCTAGAACCAAAATGCAGTTATATGGATTACAGGGAACCCCCGCTTTTGTAATTAATGATTTATATGTGGTGGATACCAAATCTGCGGGTGAAACCCCGATGTTCGAAATAATTGACTTTTTGATCGAGAAAATTCGGAACGAAAGGGACCCCGATTCGTAATCGCTGTTGGTTTCCAGAGCCACCCTGTCCAATCGCTCAGGTCCAATTGACCCGAACAACAGCAACACCTTCTTTTTGCCGACTCATTGAATGAGTAATTTTTGTTCTACCCTAACTTTCGTGTCTGCCGCGGAAATCGCTGCCCTCATCAAACGCGGTGAAGTTTCGAGTTTGGAATTACTTGAGCATTACTTCTCCAGAATCGACAAATACGACTCGCAGTTAAATGCGATAGTTTGGCAACAACGCAACGAAGCCCGAGCACAAGCCAAAGCCGCCGACGGAGCAATCCGTCGAGGTGAAGATGTAGGTGCTTTACACGGCGTACCAATGACAATTAAAGAATCCTATGATGTGGTTGGATATCCAACTACTTGGGGACGTCCCGATCTCAAGGACAATTTCCCACAACACGATGCACTAGCGGTAGCGCGACTGAAAAAAGCTGGTGCGATTATTTTCGGAAAGACTAACGTTCCCTACGGGTTAGCTGATTTTCAGAGTTATAACGAGATCTATGGAACCACAAATAATCCGTGGGATCTAGCGCGGTCTCCAGGTGGATCGTCAGGTGGTTCTGCGGTTTCGCTAGCGGTTGGATTCTCGGCATTAGATGCTGGTTCCGATATCGGTGGCTCGATCCGGAATCCAGCACATTTTTGCGGACTATTTGGTCACAAACCGACCTGGAATCTCGTTCCACCACGTGGTCATGCGCTACCGGGAACACTAGCGCCGGCGGATCTTTCTGTGATTGGCCCACTTGCTCGATCTGCAAATGACTTGGAATTAGCGTTAAAAGTTATGGCTGGTCCAGACGAAATTCAATCTAACGGATTACAGGTGCATTTACCACCTTTTACTAAAAAAACATCGGAGCTTCGTGTTGCTGTGTGGGAAGACGATGAACTCGCTCCCGTGGCAGTATCGATCCGAGATCGAGTGGGCGCGGTAGCCGAGACACTCAGCAAATTAGGCGCTAACGTAGAACCTACTGCACGACCAGAATGGTCGGCCGAAGCCATGCACAATACCTACCAGTGTTTGTTGAACGCGACTATGACTTGTCGGGTCCCTCCGGAAACTTTCAAAGAACTACTCGCCGGAACTGCGGGAATCGACGAGTTCGGTTGTTCCTCCGAAGAGCAAGCGGTACTAGCTCGAGTGGCGCGCTTTCGAAACTGGGTACAGTACAATGAAGAGAGAACAAAGATACGTTGGGCTTGGCATAACTTTTTCCAAACATACGACATACTGATAGCACCTATCATGGCGACTTCCGCATTTGCTCATGATCATCGCGCGTTCTCGGAACGAACAATTTCAGTGAATGGTCGTGAACAAGCATACTTCACGCAGTTGTTTTGGGCAGGTCTAGCAGTTAACGCTTATTTGCCGTCGACCGTTATACCGACTGGTTTAGAATCAGAGAATAAGTTACCGATCGGAGTTCAGATTATTGGACCGGAATACAGTGATTTGATCACGATTGGAATCACCCAGCTACTGGAAAGCGAAGGTTATACTTTTACTCCCCCTCCCCTATTTCCTTGACTGCCGTAACTGCTCGCACGAACCCCAATCTAGCCTTGATCAAGTATTGGGGCAAAAAATCGGGATACTGTGATATTCCCGCAACTCCCTCGTTGTCCATTGCTTTAGGTGGTTTGACGACAACTACAACTATCCGTGAAGCTGCTGAAGATACCATAGAACTGGACGGTCGCAGGGTATCTGATGCAAAGATTGAGAATTGGTTGCAAAAGGTTCGTGCTGAATACAGCATTCCGTCTATTGCTATTCGCTCTGAAAATGATTTTCCGACTGCTAGCGGACTAGCTTCGTCTGCGTCCGGTTTTAGTGCTCTTACAATTTGTATCGATGGATTGTTTTCTTTACATTTGGATCAACAGAAATTGTGTTGGTTGGCGCGGCAAGGATCGGTATCAGCTGCGAGGTCGATGTACGGTGGTTTTGTATCACTTGATCCGCGTACAACGGAAACGGATTGTGTGCAGGTACAGAATTTCGATCATTGGGACCTGAGGGTAGTTATTGCTGTTTGTGATACTCATACGAAGGTAACAAGTTCTACTGAGGGTATGGCGCGCACGGTTGAGACCTCCCCTTTTTACTCGAGTTGGTTGTCTAAGACCGATCAAGACTACGAGGATTGTAAATTAGCGGTCGCGCAAAAGGATTTCGAGCGACTGAGTGAAGTGGCCGAACTCAACTGCTTTCGAATGCATGCATTGATGCTCTCCAGTCAACCACCCCTTTTGTATTGGAATCAGAACTCTTTAGCTGCAATTGGCGCGATTCGGGACTTACAAACCGATGGGGTACCGGTTTTTCTTACCAGTGATGCAGGTCCTCAGATAAAGGCGATTTGTATGCCCGAAAGTTTAGAGCAAGTTCGAACCGTACTTGATGGTACGGTTGGAGTTAAACGAACTATAGTCGCAGAGATAGGTCGTGGACCAGTCGTATACTCAGACTAGTACATCGAGTCCGGGAAAATTAGTAATTTCCGGTGAATACGCAGTACTCTATGGCGCGCCAGCCTTAGCTATGGCGGTCAATCGCCGGGCTGACTGTTCACTCCTCTCCGCGGCCATTGGCGAGTGGGACTTTAAGTCCATTCCAGAATTTTGGAACACCGTAGAATCAATTGAGCATTTATTGTCCGAGACCAACTATTTTGAACCGGCGAGAATCGTTCGCTGGTTTGCACAATACGGGTCGCTACCGAAACATCTAAAGGTAATCACAAATACAACCCCGTTTTTCACTTCGGAGCAGAAACTAGGGATTGGGTCAAGCGCAGCAGTATTAGTGTCCTTCGGCTTAGCACTTGCAAAATTGAACAACTTAAAATTTTGTATCAATGAGTTGTTTCAGTTATATGACACCGTTAACCAAACCGGTAGTGGGATCGACGTAGCGACTTCGTTTCACGGCGGTGTAATACGTTTCGAAGAACGAATCGTGAGTGAGGTTTCGTTTCCTGATGGTTTGTGTTTTAAGGTGTTTTACGTAGGAGCAAGTGTTGAGACCAAACCAATGGTAAATCAGTTCCGGAACTGGTTTGACGAACAACCATCCTCGGTTAAACAAGATTACCTCGGGGTCTCAGAGAATGTCGCTGTATCGATGCGAGAACCGACGAGTTTTTTAGCTCAATTGACTGACTTCATTACGGTACAAAAAGACTTGGATGAAAGGGGACGTCTTGGAATTTGGAGTTCGAAACATAAGGATGTAGAACGCCGTGCTGAAGATTTAGGGGTTGTTTACAAACCCAGTGGTGCCGGTGGTGGCGACGTTGGGATAGGTTGGGCTTGTGATCCGGAATCTCTACACTTGCTAGCTGATCAAGTGCAAGACTTGAATTGTTCTGTTGTTGACTTAGATATAGAAAAAGATGGTGCAAGAGTCGAATCAGTCGCCTAGTTCGCGTATTCCTAACTTTTTTAAGCTTTCGGTCTCCGATCGCATTCAGGCGTTGAATAAACACGATTTATTGACTGACGGTGATTTACGCGCGTTAGAAGCTGGGTCGCATACGCTACGTGTTCACACTGCCGACGGTATGATCGAAAATGTCGTGGGAGTATTAGGTTTACCCTTTAGTCTCGCATTGAATTTTCTGATAAATGGTAAAGACTACGTTGTTCCCTTATCAGTTGAGGAACCTTCGGTTGTAGCGGGGTTGTCCTCAGCTGCAAAAGTTGCTCGTAATGGAGGTGGTTTTATTGCTCGATGTTCTGAGCCAATTCTCACTGGACAGGTGCAAGTAGTAAACGTTCCAGATGTTGCAGACGCGCGTCAAAAACTCATCGAAAAAAGCCAGGTAATTCTTGACCTAGCCAATAGTTTTCATCCGAAGATGGTGGCTCGTGGTGGCGGGGCACGCGATGTCGAAGTCGTCGTTCACACTGAGGAAAGTCTTACCCAACCGATGTTGATCCTACATTTACACGTGGACACCCGTGATGCGATGGGAGCGAACATTGTGAATGGGATGTGCGAAGGAATTGCTAGTTTGATCGAATCTATTACTGGCGGTCAAGTGTTTCTGCGGATCTTGTCAAATTTGACTGATCGCTCCGTAGTTGTCGCAGAGACAACGATCCCAGTTGAAAATCTTGAAATCAAAAAGTTTGATGGTAATGCGGTTCGAGACGGAATCGTTCTTGCGAGCGAGTTTGCGCGTGTTGATCCCTACCGCGCGACGACACACAATAAAGGGATCATGAATGGTATTGACGCAGTGGCTATTGCAACGGGAAATGATTTTCGCGCTCTCGAAGCTGCGGCACATGCATTTGCTGCGCGCGATGGACGATATCGAGGTCTGTCTCGATGGTCGGTAGATTCAGCTGGAAATCTAGCGGGTCAAATCGAGATCCCAATCAAGGTTGGAACGGTGGGTGGTGCATTAGAGACTAATCCGACAGTGCGAATCAGTCATCGGCTCCTTGGTTCGCCGAGTGCATCAGAACTTGGGATGATTATGGCTAGTGTCGGACTTGCGCAAAATTTTGCAGCGTTACGCGCCCTAGCCACTGCTGGAATTCAACAAAATCACATGACTCTGCATGCGCGCAGTGTTGCGACGACTGCACGCGTTCCACCGGACATGTTTGACGAAGTCGTTGATGCATTGATCGACGAAGGCACGATCAAAGTCTGGAAAGCCGAAGAACTCATGCAACAGTTAAAGACAAAACAGGGAGTTCTCGAGCATGCAAACCCACGGAGTTCAGCTAATGGTAAGGTAATTTTGTTCGGTGAGCATGCGGTCGTGTATGGCAGGCCAGCCTTCGCAGTGCCTTTACCACTTGCGGTCGAAGCCACTGTAGTTGATTCACCGGCATCTACGTTAGTTGTACCAAGATGGGGGGTAGAACAACGTATTCCACGTTCTACCGAAAACCCCCAAGGAATCGTGCGAGTACTGACGACGGTACTAGAACGATTGAACTTGCACGAGCACAAATTTACAGTCGAAGTTTTTCCCAATATACCGAAAGCTGTTGGCTTAGGTGTTTCTGCTGCGATTAGTGTCGCCGTAATTCGTGCATTGTCACAGCATTTCGACTTAGGACTTGACAATGAAACCGTGAACGAGCTAGCATACGAATGCGAACGATCTGCGCACGGGAACCCTTCTGGAGTCGACAATACTCTTGCCACTTATGGGGTACCACTGATATTCCAACGAGATCAAGTGACTTCAAAACCAGTATTCACCAAGATTACGCCAGGAGCACCGTTCTACATATTAGTTGGTGTAACCGGTAAAGAAAGCTTAACAGCAAGTATGGTTTCGATGGTACAGCAAGGCCGAGAAAAGAATTCACAAGAATATGAACAAATTTTCGATGGAATCGAAAAGGTTACCCGAAGTGGATTAGAAGCATTCCAAGGCGGCGATATCCAATCACTTGGAGAATTTACTAATTTATGCCATGGTTATCTCAATGCGTTGCAATTGTCAACACCCGAGATTGAGGAATTGGTTTATATGATGCGTGAAAATGGTGCAGTCGGCGCTAAGTTAACGGGTGCTGGTGGGGGTGGAAGTGTTATCGGGATCTATCACGAGACTCCAACCGACGCGTTGGAAGCAATTCAAAATGCTGGTTATACTGGTTTTAACTTTTTGGTTGAATGAGTTAGGAACAGACTGAAACGATGAAAATTGCTACTTGGAATGTTAATGGGATTAATGCTCGTATTGACTTAATCGTGCATTGGCTGGAATCGCGTAAACCTGACGTTGTTGCATTACAGGAGCTTAAGTCTGAAGAACAATTTCTACCGCTAGCGCCAATAACTGCATTAGGTTACAACGTTTGGGCGCTCGGTCAAAAAAGTTGGAATGGGGTTGCTATTTTGGCCCGCGAGAACGCTGAGGTCTTACGGCGAGGTCTGGAGGGACAGGAAGAAGCGGGCGCTCGATTGATCACGGTCAAGTTGCAAGATTTCACTTACACCTCGGTCTACTGCCCTAATGGGAAAGATATCGATCATCTAGATTTCGCGATGAAACTTAGATGGTTTGACTCCTTGACCGGATATTGGCGAGAATTAACGCGCCAGCATGAAAACTCTTTGATCGGCGGAGATTTCAATATCACGCCTTCGCGGCGGGATACTTGGCGAGGAACAGAGGGAAATGGTAAGATTTTTCATACTGTCGAAGAGCGCGAAAGGTTGAACCAATTTGTGGGTACGAACCTGCATGATTTATACCGTGAATTGAATCCCGGGTCAGATGATTTCTCTTGGTGGGATTATCGCGGAGGTTCGTTTGAGAAGAATCAAGGGTTGCGGATTGACATGATATATGGAACTGCTTCGATGCGAGCTCGAACGAAAAAAGTTGAGATTGATCGGGAGTATCGCAACAAGATCAATGAGCTTAAGCCCTCTGACCATGTCCCGGTCATCGTTGAATTGAGCTGAATGAGGTCAGGAAACTAGGCTGCAGATCCACGGATCGTCCTCAAGATTTCTTGCAACCACTTTTCGGCCGAGGAAAAACCCGTAATGTCGGATATGAATTCTTGACCTCGCCCAACGACTTGTAGAGTACTGTCGTTACTCCATCGACTAGCTTGTCCATGATAGGTAAGTCCAGCACTTTTTAGCCAACTGGGTATTCTCCAAAAGCTCGCGTTCTCACCTTGAACTGACAGTCTCAACTTCGGAGAAGTATTTGTAGCCTTTGAACCGGTACCAAGATATATGGTATTGTTTCGATGCCAAGTACCAATGGTGTGTGGGTGCTGGTGATTGAAACCAGTCGGTTGTTGCTCCAAGCGTGGAGCTTCTCCCAAAAGGAGAATTTTTTCGATTTGCAGGTAGCCAAAAATTCGATGATGTTGATCGCTTCCGTCATAGTTCGAAAAAAGACCAAAGAACAGAAATAAATCGCCGATGCCGATGGAATTATTGGCTAGATGCGATTGCGCAACTCCGGTCTGACCAAAGGCACATCGCTCGTCCTGAAACATGGGATCAAAATGGCAGAGACTCGACCCGGACAACCGATTACGCGTTACTTTTTGCGCGATTTGACCAAGTCCAATGTCGTCATATGTAGTCGACGACTTTTCAGTTGCAGGAATCGGAATACTAACAGGGCGACCCTTAATGATTGGGGAAGCAGCACCACCAGCAGCACTGTCAAAACCTTTGCGACTGAATATCACTTTCATCAATTAGTGCGTTTAGTTGAACTGAATGGTGCGTAGGGAGTATGTGAGAAAAATGCCTTTTGCGAGGTATAAAATCTTTATGATAAGATTTTAGTAGGAGCATACTTTCTAGGAGGTCTGCTGGCATTGATATGAATAAATTTCAACTTGTATCGGTCATCGTTTTGACAGTCGCTACAGTTACGCTAGTTTGTCAGGAAAACGTGGAAAATGAAGAATCCACGACTAAGACTGACCTTTGGTCAGCCGCTGCTGCCGGCGATCTCACCGAAATGCAACGACTGATCGAAGACGGTGACTCGATTGACCAACGAAATCCCTTTACCAATGGTACACCATTGCTTACCGCAGTACTATTTGGTCAGGAGGAAGTCGTCAAGTTTTTGCTAGAGCAAGGTGCTGCAGTTAATGCAAGAGATAGTTATGGCAGTACCCCACTTATGACCGCTGCCTTTATCGGCAATGCGACGATAACAAAGTTACTTCTCGAAGCGGGCGCGGATGTAACGCTAAGAAATCACGTAATGACAACTGCGAGTGAGATTCTAGATTTGTCCTGGGAAGCTACGCAACAATTGGCAAACAATTTATTCCGAAAAGATCTAACAGAAAGCCAAGTTTTTGAAGGCCGCAATCGCATTAGACCAATGTTAGAAAAAGCCTTTCGTGATGCGGCAGCCGAAGATATTTGGTTGGCTGTGATTTTGGGAGAAGCCGAGCTCATCAAGAAGCACGTCGAGAACTATACCGATATCAACACCCTCAAAACTGATATTGGCATTCCGTTGCTACACGTCGCAGTTTCATCAAACCAGTTAGATTCAGTCTCGGTGCTTTTGGAAGCAGAAGCCGATGTCGACGCAATCGATCATTTAGGTACACCGGCAGTACTTGTTGCAGCGTTACTTGGATACGCGGATATCGCCGAAGTTCTCTTGGATGCAGGTGCGGCTACCAACCTGAAGAATCATGATGGGGCGACGCTGGATTCGATGTTGGAATTAGACTGGCCGACGACTCAATTCATTGCCCAAATCATGCAAGTGAAAATTGAGGAAACAGCAGTTACAAAAGGTAGGGCTGTTATTCGTGAGTATTTGGACAAAGCGACGGTTGAATAATAGTTTATGGGTCGAAGATTAACCCTGGGTTTAGGATACCCTTTGGATCAAGTGCTTGTTTGAGGGTCCGCATTACCTGCACTTCTGTAGTTGAGCGGGAGACCGATAGAAATTCTTTCTTTTCGTGACCAATTCCATGCTCTGCAGAAATCGATCCATTTATCTTTCGTAATGGTTCATACACACATTCGTCAACAGCGAGTTTTAGCGAAGGATCTTTACCTGCGTGTATATTGAAATGTATATTACCATCGCCCAAGTGTCCAAAGGTGAACACGTAGCAAGGCTCAAATCTTGCTTGCAATCGACGTTTTACTTCATCAACATACGCTTCCATACTACCAATTTTTAGACTCACATCGAATACATACATAGGCTGATCTATAACAGTTTTTTCTACTGCATCGCGAATTGCCCAAAAGGCATCGCGTTGTGTTTGGTTTTGTGCAATTACCACTTCTTCTGCTAATCCAGCCGCAACCACGCTAGCTAGTGCCTCCTCAACATTCTCCCGGTCGTGGCGAATATTGCCACCTTTAGCCTCAATCAGCACGTAGTAAGAAAAGTCTTTCGGTAACGGTGGTGGATGATCTTTGAACTCGGTGATGAATGAGTAAAAGTCGTGCCACATAACTTCAAACGACGTCAAGGTTCCACCTAGTCGCTGATCTATCGTCTTCAAGATAGCAGGCAAGTGGTCAAACTTGTTGACGGCAAGCATCGCACACTCACTACTCAAAGGTTGTTCACGTAACCGTAATACCGCTCTAGTGATTATCCCCAAAGTACCTTCAGTACCGATGAATAATTGCTTGAGATCATAACCGGCATTGTTTTTTATCATGTCATTCATCGAGGTGACGATCGTTCCATCGGCAAGAACAACTTCAAGTCCTAAGATCATGTCTCGAGTCATACCATACCGAATGACTTGATTCCCACCTGCATTTGTTGAAATGTTGCCACCGATGGTGCAAGAACCACGTGCGCCCAGATCAAGAGTGAACATCAATCCGTTCACCGCCGCCTTTTCCTGAACCTCCTGCAATTTCACTCCAGCTTGTACAGTCATAGATCGATTGACTGGATCCACGGACTCTACACTCTGCATCCTTTCAGTTGATAGAGCAATGTCACAAGATCGCGTTGTCGCTCCATACACCATACCTGTCAGACCACCATGTACTACAACAGGTTGGCTGTGCTCGTAGCAATATGCTAAGAGGGAGCTGACTTCTTGCGTCGTCCGCGGTCGTACAATAGCTTGGGCGTCGACGTGTTTCGAACTCCAAATTTGTTCTTGTCGACTCGATGCGTCAATTCCGACGAGCATACCTGACTCACCAACTATGTTTCTTATCGCATTCAGATCAAATTTCATACTAACGTCGATTCTGATAAACTACCAAGTAGTTAATAATAATTTATAGTGGGAAAAGCCACCGCGCTTTATAAAAAACTGCATGCAGTCGCCGATCAACCGTGAGGACTATCAATAATGGCTAACGAATTAACACTGTGGATTTTGATAATAGGGTTCGGTATTCTCACGCTTGGGATAGGCTTTTTAGTTTATCGATTAAAACGCGTACAAGAAACCAATTTACAAAGCCAAGAGCAAAAATTCACCGACGCGTTGAATCAACGACTAACCGACAACCTGCAGCACACGGTACGCCACTTAGAAGGGGTTCAGAAGTCACTAGGTCAAATTCTCGAGTCCCAACGTGGGATTCACGATCTCAATCAAAGTATGGGCGAACTGCACAAGATTTTTGTCGACAAGCAGGCTCGCGGGAGCTTTGGTGAGACTCAGCTACGAGACATCATTAAAGATTCACTACCGAAACAGTTTTACGACTTTCAAGTATCCCTGGAAAACACGCAAAAAAACACAACGACGAGAGTTGACTGCTTAGTTCGCTTACCTGATCCTTCTGGTCAACTTGCTGTTGATTCCAAATTTCCACTCGAAAGTTTTCTGAGTTACCAAAATGCTGAAGACGATAATCAGCGTACTGGTGCAAAAAGAACTCTGATCAATGACGTTAAAACTCATCTTAGAGACATTAGCGAAAAGTATATCATTGAGGGTGTCACAGCCGATTGTGCTCTAATGTTCATACCATCGGAGGCTGTCTATTCGATGCTCCACACAGAATTACCCGAGATAATACAAGAATCACAACGATACCGAGTTTATATCGTAAGTCCCTCAACAATGATGGCCACAATCGTCACAGTCCGTTCAATCTTTCGGGATGTTGAGATCAAGAAACACGCTGAAGAACTTCGAAAATATCTGCGCTTGATTGGCGAAGATGTCGGAAGATTTAATGCACGTTTAGAGAACTTAGCGAGACACTTTGATCAAACGCAGAAAGATATTCGCGAACTCAGTACCTCAGGTGGAAAAATCGTGCGCAATATTGAAAAAATAAACAATATGGATGAACGCTTGTTAAAGTAGCGAATGAACGTTGATCTGAGGATCAATTTTCTACTTCTACTTCCAATGAATCCAGCTCTGATTCGGTCGCCATCAAAAAGACTTCGCGTAAATCCTTACGCTGAAATTCAGGTAAGAGTACACTGTCTGCATCTCTGGTACTTTCGTAAGTGACTGCTTGGTTTAACGGTTCGCGATCCAGTTCGTCGATTAATTCAACATAAGTTGGGTCGCCATTCATTGCCAGCATAAACGCACTGTCCGCTGTTACCACCAGCACAAAACGTGCAAGACGTTCAATCGGTATAACTTTCAAATAGTCGTCAAAGCTATTAAATACAAACTCGATCCATCGCTCGCCTCGCGAGCCAAAGTTTCGACCAATGATGGAGAGATCCTTGGAATTGATTAAGTCTGCCTCTTTCTTTGAGTGGAGGTATTCGTCCGCGATTGCCCGATACTTATCTCTAGCTGCGGTGTATGCCTCCATGTTTGCTTCCCAGTTTTCCGTATCCTTAGGCATCAAGCTCAATTCAATGACAGATTCGAGAAGAAGTTCTTGCACAAAATCTGGATCGCGATCCCCGGCTTGGTAACGTGTAAGATATGCTTCCATAGAGGACTCTGATTCGCCAATTAAGTGACTTATCATGCGTATAAAGTGGTCAGCACTCATCGAACTTGTCGCGCGATGCAGTTCATCTCCCTGGTCGTTCAATATCAAGTAAGTCGGATACGAGCCAACGTTGTACTCTTCCATTAGTTTTGGTCCTCCGACTTGCTCATTCTCTACATCGATTCGAAAACTTACAAATCTTGCATTCACGAACTCACCTACTTCCCGTATTGGAAATACGGTATTTTTCATCACTTTACACGCGCCACATGTTTGCGAGTAAAAGTAAGCAAACACTGAAAGTTCTTGTTTACTTGCTTCAGCAAGAGCCTCGGTGAACGTGCCTTCAAAAAAATTGATTCCTTCGGAAGTTTCCTCGTCCGAATATCCAGTTATCGAAAGAACGAACACGGTTAAAGTCGAGACGAGTAAAGTCCGTCTGAAACCGTCGGGGAAACAAATGGATTTTGGTATTTTCATAAGAACCTAGTTGCTAACTAAAATTATTCGAGGTCTTTTTCATAAGACTATTCCGGCAATTTTAACGACATTACGTTCTCGAAGTTTATCCACATAACATGACCGCTACCTCGATGGAACAACTCACGAGTTTGTGTAAACGTCGAGGATTCGTTTACCAGTCTGGTGAAATCTACGGGGGTGTACAAGGCATCTACGACTATGGTCCGCTCGGTGTTGAATTAAAGAACAATATTAAATCTGCTTGGTGGCGAGCGATGGTCTATCAGCGAGACGACGTGGAAGGTATTGATGGCTCTATATTGACTCACCAAAAAGTTCTCCAATACTCTGGTCATGAAGAGACTTTTATAGATCCGTTGGTCGATTGTCGTAAGTGTAAGAAACGAATGCGTGCCGACCATGTCGAAAACGATGAATGTCCGCACTGCGGTTCGAAAGATCTCACGGAACCTCGGCCCTTCAACATGATGTTTAAGACGTCTGTCGGACCTGTACAAGATCAGGATAGTTTCGCGTACTTGCGTCCCGAAACAGCTCAACACATATTCACAAATTTCAAAAATGTTGTTGATTCAACTGCGCGCACAATTCCGTTCGGTATTGCCCAAATTGGCAAGGCGTTTCGAAATGAAATCACACCAAGGAACTTTATCTTTCGCGTACGCGAGCTAGAGCAAATGGAACTGGAGTTTTTTGTTAAGCCAGGTACCGACGAAGAATGGCATAAGCAATGGATTGAAACCCGACTCGACTGGTGGGAGAAACAGGGGGTATCGAGAGACCGAATCACGCTATACGATGTTCCCAAAAACGAGCTCGCACATTACTCTAAATCGACCATCGATCTCATGTACGAATTTCCGCATGGGGTAGAAGAACTCGAAGGTATTGCCAATCGCACTGATTTCGACTTGGGTTCTCATACGAAATCACAAGTAGATTTGAACATCCAGGCCTGCGTGCAACCGAATCCGGATACAACCTCCCGTTTGGCATTGCAAGATCTGACGGCAAAAAGTTGGTTTGTTCCCTATGTGATTGAACCAGCTGCTGGTGTTGATCGGGCGGTACTAGCGGTGATTAACGAAGCTTTCGAAATCGAACAATTAGAAAACGGGTCTGAACGAACCGTGTTGAGGTTGCCCGCTCACCTTGCGCCTATTAAGGTTGCCGTGATACCATTAAAGAAAAACCATCCCGAAATTGTCGATTTCACGAAACGTCTGGTAGGAGAATTAAAAGCATTAGCTCTTGGTCGCGTGATGTTTGAGAATACCGGTAATATTGGGAAGAGTTATCGGAAACACGACGAAGCCGGAACACCGTTGTGTATTACCGTGGACTTTGAGACTTTAGCAGATGGTACAGTCACGCTCCGTAATCGCGATACGATGCGTCAAGTACGAATTCAGTCTCAGGAATTAGCCGATTACGTCCTAGACTACGTCAAAGACTGATGGATTTAAGTTAGTCAGGATTCGAATCTAAAAGATCTCGAAGCGCAGCTAGTTTGTCAGTGTTCCGTAATTTACGTAACGCCCTAACTTCTATCTGTCGGATACGTTCTCTGCTGATTTTGAAAAGTTTACTCACTTCTTCGGGTGAACCATCTTTTGTGATTCCAATCCCATAGCGACTGCGGATCACAGCCGCTTCTCGACTTGTTAGTTCCGACAACACTTCTTGGATGGTATCCTGTAAAACGCTCGTTTCAAGAGCCGAAGACGGTTCAACGGTTTCTGGGTCATCAATAAAGTCACCAACAGAAGCTTCCTCGTCAGTACTGACGGGCGCGTCAAATGACAGGGGTTCCTTTAATAATCTTTGCGTTCGTTCAAGCTTTTCCTCAGATACTTCGAGTCGTTCACTCAACTCAGTCGCAGTGGGATTACGACCAAGTTCTTGCAGTAACTGTCTTTGTGCGCGATTTAACCGATTCATGGTTTCAATGACATGCATTGGAATTCGAATAGTACGAACATCCTCGGCGAGTGCCCGGGTCATACCCTGACGGATCCACCAAGTAGCATAGGTTGAAAACTTATAGCCACGACGATAGTCAAACTTGTCCACGGCTATGAGTAATCCCATGTTTCCCTCTTGAATCAAATCCAAAATGGGAAGCCCGCGATTTACATACTTTCGTGCAATCGCAAAAACTAACCGTAGATTAGCTTCTACCATTTCCTTTTTCGCAGCTTCTGATTGTGCTTGCCCCAGCTCAATTCGTTGCTCGATTTTTGTCAGTTCGGTCAGTTGAATCCCGAGCTCAGCAACGATAGTTCTAATATTTTTGGCGGCCCGCTCAATACGGTCTCGATTGACCTGAACTTTCCGAGTCTTAGAAATCTTTTTTACCGATTCTGCAATCCACGACATTTCATCCACCGACTCGGCACGCGCAGCTTCAAGTTTTGATTCTGGTAATCCAGCTGCCATGAGATTTCGGCGGATGCGCCGTTGCTGAGTGCGTATTGCACCGACACCATTTTTTGTTCTCGTGAGCAGTTCTTCCATCATGTCCGGAGTGAACTTGAACAAGGAAAAACTTTCACATAACAAATCGAGCTTATGTTGTGCGTTCGTCGAGTATCGACCTTCCGCTTGGCAAACTTGTTTGAAGGCAGTGTTGGTGCGTTTCAGATTGGTGAAGCGACGAATAGCAAGTTGTCGATTGGGTCGGCGTTTTTTTGAACGAGTTTTTTGTTGAGAAGCAATGGGCGATATGACTTGTGCCGCGGTAACCTTTTCTTCCCGAATCAAATAACCCGAGATAATGTAGTCCAAGCGATCAATCTGCTTGGCGTTATCGTATTGCTCGAGGACGTAGTCAACGTTTCCGGGGAAAAGTGCTATGGCATACAAAACTGCCGAGATGCCTCCCTCATAACGCTGAAAGATTTCGATCTCGTCCTTTCGGGAAATAAGCTTTGAACTGCTCATCTCTCGCATATAGAGTCGTGCGGGATCTACAGAACCCGTACGATCTGAACCTATAGCTTCTAAAGCTTCGGCTATCTCTGTAGTTTCGACATCGTCGGCTGTCGTTGAACTAATGAAATTTTCCTCAGAAGGGGGGCTGTCGTCAACGTAGATTCCAAGGCCGGAAAGCATGCCGATTACCGTCTCAACCCGATCAGCATCGGATATTTTTTCGGGGAGGTGGTCGTTAATTTCGTCGAGTGTAAGGTAGCCCTGTTCTCGACCCAGTGCGATTAGTTCAGTTACACTATCTTGTAATTTGTCCGGATTGGTTTGCATCGTAGATGCTCAAACCACGATACCATGCATTTTAGTAATGAATCCCTGAATTTCAAAACAAATTTCGATTGCATCAACCTATCAATTGCTGAGTTAGTACAAATAGTTGTAAAATCTATTCTTCGGGCCCATAGCTCAGTTGGTTAGAGCAGTGGACTCATCAACCGGTGCGTTACGTACGAAAGTTCGTAAATGAACGGGATGAATTCAGGGGAACCTACCGCAAGTTAAATTGTCACGGCAACCCTGAGCCAAATCAGTGGTACACTACTGGAAGGTGCAGAGACTACCTGAGAACTGACTGCGAAGTCGGTAGTCGAGTGTTCTTAATAACAGGCTAGAGCGTCCCGCACCCACATCGATTACAGTTTTAATCGACGGGTGG
Organism: Gammaproteobacteria bacterium; assembly: GCA_028819195.1. Taxonomy (GTDB): domain Bacteria; phylum Pseudomonadota; class Gammaproteobacteria; order Pseudomonadales; family Azotimanducaceae; genus Bin55. The sequence goes on from JAPPMF010000009.1 coordinate 182,997, forward strand.
TGAGATAGTCCATGCTAGCTGGAAACAGCAGTTATCTAGATTTAAACTAGATCATGAATCCATAGGTCCCAGGTTCGAGTCCTGGTGGGCCCACCATTACCATGAGTTTAGTCGCGCACAGGTAGGTTATAGGTATTCCACTCGGCTAAGTGTGTCTTGAGCTGGCGTAGTGCTTTCATCTCAATTTGGCGAATACGCTCGCGCGTCACATCCAAAACTCGACCAACTTCTTCCAGCGTGTATTCGGTGTTTTGACCGATACCAAACCGCATACGCAACACCTTTGATTCACGTGACGACATCGTACCAAGAGCTTCATGGATGACCTCTTCAAGGCTTCTAGATTCTGATTGATCCATTGGCGATTCGATGTCGGGATCAGAGAGAAAATCACCTAAGCTGATATCTTCTTCTTCACCGATTGGGGCGTCGGTCGAAGCAGGTTGTACACTAATTCCCTTAATATGCCGTATTTTTTCCGGTATGAGTTCCATACGGTCAGATAGTTCTTCTTCCGTAGGTTCGCGACCTAATTCTTGGCACATTTGGCGGTGTACTCGATTGAGTTTGTTCACTAGGTCAAACATGTGAACGGGAATACGGATGGTCCGTGCTTGATCTGATATTGAGCGGGTGATCGCTTGTCGAATCCACCAGGTGGCGTAAGTCGAAAACTTATACCCCCGACGATACTCGAACTTATCCACGGCTTTCATTAAACCGATGTTACCTTCTTGAATCAGATCTAAGAAATGTAACCCGCGATTGTTGTATTTCTTGGCTATAGAAATCACGAGTCGAAGATTAGCTTCGACCATTTCGCGTTTACCCTCAAGCATCTTTTGTTTACCACGCTCGATATTTATTTCGATATCACGAAGTTCTTTAGAGGTGACCCCATGGTCCCGTAATAATGCATTAATTTTGCGAATATCACGGACAATTTGCTCGCGATGAATTTGTAGTTTTCGCGAGTATGGTTGTTCAGTTTCGATTTCTCGATCTACCCAAGCAAAAGTAGGTCGATTCTTGTTGTAATGGTTTAAGAAAACTCCATTGGGAACGCGGCATTCTTTCACGACGAGTTTGCGAATCCGCCGTTCTCGCAAGTGAATCTGAGCCATTACTTTGAGTGGAATGTCCACAAGCCTTTGATGGGCAATTGGTGTGAGCTTAAACCGCGAAAACTCTTCAGAAACACCTCCCTTAGCACCATTTTCCCGTAGTCGGAAAAACTCTTTTTTGCACGCTGGGGCGCGGTGGTTTCCTTTGTTTTTTTCAACGACGCGTTTATATTGGTCATTCGCCCGCCGTAAGTCGTCAAAACGTTGTTTCGCAATAATTGGGTCAGGTCCGCGTTTTTTTGGTTTGTTAGGTTTTGGCTCGGGTGGTTTTTTGGTAGCATCGACTTGCACAATTTTTTGAATTTCCGCTTCTGGGTCGAGATAACTCACGAGCAGGTCAGCCAGTTTAGTGTCACGAATGACACGGGTATATTCGTCGAGAAGGTAATCGATTGTCCCTGGAAATCGCGCCACTGCCTTTAGTATGTCTCGGTGTCCGTCTTCAATCTTGCGAGCGATTTTGATCTCGCCTTCACGTTTCAACAGGTCGACGCAACCCATTTCGCGCATGTACATGCGAGCTGGGTCAGTTGTCCGTCTTGCCCCAGCTTGAACAGCCGCGAGTGCAGCGGCGGCTTCGTCGGCAGCAAGGTCATCTGTAGCATTTTCGTCAAATAACAGATTTTCTACTTCGGGTAACGATTCCCCGATGTATATACCTAATCCCTCGAGGACCTGTTTGATATTGTCGAACTGATCCTCATCGACGCCATCGTCTGAGATGACATCTTTAATTTCGGTCGCGGTTAAGTAGCCTTGTTCGCGACCACGAGTAATCAACTCGTTGATTGAATTTTCAATTGAATCATCAAAATCGGTAGGACTAGTTTTCATATTTCCTCAATGTATATTCTGGTATAGTTAGTAGATGAATTAAACGCAAAAATAACAACATTCCAGTGCCAACAGCAGCAATCTCGACTTCACTTTATGACTTTTTTCGAACGTTTTTGACAAGATCAATTGCGCGTTTTTGTTTTTGACACTTCGTCAACCAGGCTTGTATACCTCCATGCAAGGCATCGTAATGGGCGTCTCCTCTAATGTTGGGTATTCCTTCCTTTGCAATTCGCTGAAGTTGTTCGTACTCCCATGATTTAGGGTCGTACGACGAAATTAATTCCGAAAAACTTTCTAGTTTGTTTCGGTGAATTCGAGCAATCACGTCAAAAAGTAACGAATTGTTCTGAAATTCAAGATATCTTTCCAAGTCTCTTCGCGCAAGTAGATGTATAAATTTCATTTCATAGAGCAGCGTTTTTAGGATGTGTCGTTCTCCTTGCGGAACATTTCCGTTGGAATGGAACTTTGTAATTCGCTCAGTTGGTGATTCGAGACTATCCTCAAATGATTTCTTGTGAGTTTTGACACTAGGGTTAATCGTTCTTTTTAGTGTGACACCGGTTATACGGGCAAGTTCCTGGATCATAAGCTCACGAAACGGTTCGTACGGTATTTTTTGAATAACTGTTTGAGCTTGTTCGGCCATACCCATACGTGACTCAGGGCTCTTGAGGTCGTATTGCGCTTGTAAAGTATCAAAAAAATACTTGGACGACAGTGGTGCTGCGGCAATTAATGCCTGGAATCTTTCCACACCAAAGTCATTGACATAAGAATCCGGGTCGTATCCTTGTGGTAGACTAACGATTTGATAAGTTTGACCTTGTTCTAGTTGACTATAACAATTCTCTAGCGCACGCCAAGTCGCTTTCTGACCGGCTTCGTCGCCATCAAAACAAAACACAATTTGCTTGGATAGTCGTTTCAGTAGTTGAATCTGTAAGTTAGTCAACGCTGTCCCTAGGGGAGCAACCACGTTTTGAAATCCGTGTTGCGCCAACATAACGACATCCGTGTATCCTTCCACCACAATAACGTTATCCAGTTTGACTCTAGCCGAACGAACGAGATGAAAACCGTACAACAATTCGCCTTTTCGGAATAACGGTGTCTCCGGGGAATTGAGATATTTTGGAACTTTATCCGTTAATGAACGGCCACCAAAACCTACTTCACGTCCATTCAGATCGTGAATGGGAAACATGATCCGATCGCGAAATTTGTCGTAGTATTTACCGTCTTCTCTGTTGACTAGCAGGCCACACTCTAAAAGAATCCTTTCGCTTGTGTCGGCGAGCGCGCCTTTTAAATAATCAAACGATTTCGGTGCATAACCAAGACTGTACTTTTTCGTAATCTGTGTTTTGATTCCCCTAGACTCCAAATATTCTTTCGCCTGGGAGTTCTTTTGCAAGGCTTTTTGAAAGACCGAAGAAGCAGCTGCCATCGTTTCATACAACTTCATGTTTTTACGTGCTTGCGCGTCGACTGCGTGTGACGAAAGTTGACGCGGCACTTTGACACCGGCAAATTGCGCTAGTGTTTCAATCGCTTCCATAAAGCTCAAGTTTCGTTGTTTTTGAACGAAAGCAATGAGATCTCCATGCTCTCCACAGCCAAAACAGTGATATCTGTGTTCGTTTGGGTACACATAAAAGGACGGGGTATTGTCTTGGTGAAAGGGACACTTACCCTTATAGCCGTTTCCACTCTTTTCGAGCGTCACGTATTGTTGAATCAGTTGTACCGCATCCACTTTTGTTTGTAGATCGCGGATCCATTCTTTTGTGATTCCAGACATTTTTATTGACTCAAACGTTCTCGGACAAGGCGACTAACCAGCGACATATCTGCTGTGCCTGACAATGACTTCGATAGATATCCCATGACACGGCCGATATCTTGTGCTGTTGCTGCGTCGAGTTCATTACAGACTTCGCCGATTGTGATTAGTAACTCTTCCTCCGTTAATTGTTTGGCAAAAACTCGTTAATAACTCCTATTTCGTATAGTTCCTGTTCGACTAGGTCGGGACGATTTCCAACGCGATATTGTTCAGCAGAGTTTTGGCGTTGTTTAACCATACGGCTCAAAACTCTCGTGACATCGGTATCGGAAACTGCTCCTTTCTGCGTTAACTCCACCTGCTTTACTTCGGCATTAACTAGTTTCAAAGCGGCGCTCCGAGCTTTATCACGCGCCAGCATGGCTTTACGCGTAGCGTCTTTGATTCTTGAAAGGAGGGCCGATTCCATAGAAAAGCGAGATTGAAATAGTTGCAATAAACGAAAATCGTTTAGTGCAAACGTTCAAATCTTCTAGCTTCTCTTTGAAGTTTTTTCTGATGTCGTTTTACGGCGGCTGCAGTTTTGCGTTTTCGAACTGAAGTAGGTTTCTCGTAATATTCTCGCCGTCGCGCTTCGGAAAGTATCCCTGCATTGTCGCATGAACGCTTAAATCGTCGGAGCGCTACGTCGAATGATTCATTTTCTTTAATTTCTACGGATGGCATGTATTTTTATTTCCTAAAAGGATTGCAATTTTAACCTAAATCTAGGGGTTTTGTGACACAATTTCAAGGGGTACCTAGCCATTAATCTCAAATTTTTGTTGAACTCAAACGAAAGCCTTCAATTATTCTGTAATAATTACCCGTTTGGAACTAGTTTTTGCCAGAGATACTCGTAGACCAAGGCTAATAAAAATGCTCGTTGAGAGTTATCCGTAGCACCGGCATGACCACCCACAGTGTTCTCATAGTAGGTGACGTCCATGCCAAGTTCGCGCAGTTTTGCGACCATTTTCCGCGCATGACCTGGGTGCACCCGGTCATCTCGGGTAGAGGTTGTGATCAGAATCGGTGGGTAGTCTTTGGCAGGAGAAACGTTATGGTATGGTGAAAACGCCTTAAGGTATTCCCAGTCATTGGGATTGTCTGGATCTCCATATTCAGCCATCCAACTTGCACCCGCTAGCAACAAGTGAAAACGCTGCATGTCGAGTAAAGGCACTTGACATACGACTGCACCAAATAAGTCTGGCCGTTGGGTGTACATGTTGCCCATCAGTAAACCGCCATTGCTACCACCTTGTATGGCGAGTTGACGTTGGGAGGTTACTCTCCTAGCAATCAGATGTTCGGCGACGGCGATGAAATCCTCATAGGCTTTGTATCGCTTGTCACGAAGCGCAGCATGATGCCAGTTTGGGCCAAACTCCCCACCACCGCGTATGTTGGCGACGATGTACGCACCTCCACGTTCTAACCATCCTACGCCCATGTTAGGTGCATAAGTTGGTAGCAAAGAGATCTCGAACCCGCCATAACCATAGAGTAAAGTTGGTTGTTCCCCGCTACTGTTAACACATTTGGTTTCAAAATACGGGACTTTTGTGCCATCGGCTGAATTTGCCCAATGCTGTGTGGTCTCAAACGCAGCGGTGTCAAAGAAAGAAGGAGTACGTTTTATAACTTGTGGTGGCTCATTGGTGTTTCCGAGCGATAGTGTCGGCGGTGTTGTAAAGCTTTCCGACCACAATAAGAATCTACTACTTGTTAAAAAATCAACCGCTTGTCCAGATTCATTAACCATCGTGGTGTCGGTGCTCGCTCGCTGAATTTCCCAACCCGTCGACGTTTCGGTAGCTAGATACAGCCGGCTACAGACGTTTTCGGAGATCTGGAACAGAATCGTTTCGTTCGTAACACTCCAAGATTCCAGAATTCGATTTTGACCTGGTTCGAATAACACTTGGAGTTCATGGTCGAGTCCAGTATTGTTTGAAACTTTACCAATTAACAATGAACCTGCATCGTAGGTCTTGTTTGCGATGGTCCATTCTTCTTTCAATCTGAGTAATAACCAACTTTGTTGGACCGAAGCCTCGGCACTATCTGGTTTGTTGATCTGTGAGAGTTGATCGTCACGGTAGGCGAAAAACTTCGACGTGAAGAAATCTGTTCCACGCCAAATATACATCTCACGATAGTCATTGGTGGCATCGTTCATACTAAAGACGAAAACATCAGACCGTTTGCCCCGAAAAATCTCTTTTGATGCTTCTAACGGTGTGCCGCGTTGCCAACTTCGTACGGTCATAGGATACCCTGAATCGGTAAGCGAGTCAGTTCCAAAATCGGTGCCTACAAGTAACCGATCTCGTCCTGCCCAAGTTACTTTGCTTTTCGCTTCGGGCACAAAAAAACCGTCCTTTACGAAGGTGTGCTCACAGGTGTCAAATTCGCGAATTTCGATAGCATCTCCACCACCTTTCGAAAGGAAAACTAAAGCCCGGTCGTTTGTGGGTCGGAGCATTTCGTGACCAGCATAAACCCAATCTTTGTCCTCTTGTTTTGCCAGTTTGTCAAAGTCAATAAGAATTTCCCAGTTCGGATCATCTTTTTGGTACTCTTCTAAAGTGGTACGTCGCCACACCCCTTTCGGATTCTCTGCGGTTTGCCAGAAGTTATAGATGAATTGTCCATAGGCATTGAACATCGGAATTCGTTCGTCAGAGTCTAAGATTGCGCGGAAACGATTCTGAAGCTCTTTAAACCGCACAGATTCGCTATATCGACTAACCGTCTGTTGGTTTTGTTGTTCAACCCAAGCTAGTGCAGCTGGGTCATCTATTTGTTCTAACCAGAGGTGGGGATCGTGAGACATCTAGTGGGACTCCAAGAATTGGGACGCACAAATTGTAGGTACTCGTGCTGGGTTGCTAGACAAGCTCTATACTTCCACTTTGTTTATCGGAGTACTACAATACCTAGTAACCTTAGACCGTTGTGGGAACGTCGATGAACGATTTACAAGCATTACAAGCACGTTATGCCAACCTGCAAAGCCAACAAATGAGTCTAGACCTTACACGTGGAAAACCAGGTACCGAGCAACTGGATTTATGCAATGGGCTTGATGGCGTACTTGAGGGCGATTACACTTCGCTTGATGGTATCGACACACGAAATTATGGTGGTCTGAGGGGTATTCGCGACGCTAGACTTGTTGGCCAACGGCTGCTTGACATACCAGAGGAACGGGTGATCGCTGGTGGTAATTCAAGCTTGCAGTTGATGTACATAACCGTTGACCAAATATTGAACCGCGGTCTGGTTGGTTCTGCCTTGAAAACCCGTACTAAAAATATCGCTATATGTCTGGTACCGGGTTACGATCGACATTTTCATCTTTGCAAGTATTTTGGAATTGAGATGGTTAATGCCGCGATGGATGAAAACGGTCCCGACATGGATTATGTGGAAACATTAGTGCGCGATAATCCAGCGACGAGTTTGTTGTGGTGTGTGCCCAAACACTCCAATCCGACTGGCTGCACCTTTAGTGACGAGGTCATTGATCGACTTGCGGCGTTACCAAAAATTCGCGAAGCTGACCCGGACAACCCGTTTTATGTATTATGCGACAACGCGTATGCGGTGCATGATTTCTTAGATTCAGCTCAACCATTACCTAATTTGGACGACCGTGCGCGATATCACGGCACGCAAGATCGAGTGATTCAGTTCGCCTCGACCTCGAAGATTACCTTTGCTGGTGCTGGCGTGGGTTTTATTGGTGGCTCTGAGAAGGTCTTAGCTGAATTTGAACGTGCGATTGGTGCAATATCAGTGGGGTTTGACAAGGTTAATCAACTGCGACATGCCCGTTTTCTGGATTACGGTTCGGGAGTAACTGCCCATATGCGCAAACATGCTGAAATTCTCCGTCCAAAATTTGCGGCGGTGCAAAGAGCACTGGAAACCGAACTAGGAAACCTTGGTGTTGCAACGTGGACACAGCCGACCGGGGGGTACTTTGTTTCGTTAGACGTACCATCAGGCATGGCTAAAAAAGTCGTACAAGCAGCGAAAGATTGCGGTTTAGCCTTGACTCCAGCTGGGGCTACGTTCCCTTACGGAAATGATCCCGACGACAAGAATATCCGTATTGCACCTACGTATGCAACGTTAGAGCAGGTAGAAGCGGCGATGGAAATTTTGACTGTTTGTGTGAAGTTGGTCGTAGCTAAACACCGTCCGTCGAAGTAACGAGCTACCTCTTGGCACAAGTTTTGCCTGACACATAAATGTGGCATGATTAGAAGATGGTAAAAAAATCTAAAGTAGCGGTCACGCAGGTCTGCTCTAAAGCCGATGTCGGGGTTAATCTCGATACGTGTCGAAGGTTAGTGGCTGAAGCAGCACAGGCGGGTGCCGAGGTGGTAGGATTACCAGAGAACTTTGCGTTTATAGGTGCCGACGACGTCTTGTTAGCACTCGGTGAATCATTTGAAGATCCGGGCCCTATTCTGCAAGCTTGTAGCCAAATGGCGCATACAAACGAAGTTCATCTGATTGTCGGTGGCTTTCCAGAACGATCAGCGGTCCCGACGCATGTATACAACACTTGCTTTCATTGTTTGCCCGATGGAAACATCGCTGAACGGTATCGAAAGATTCACTTGTTTGATGTGAATCTCGCCGATGGAACATGCTTCAATGAATCGAGTCGAACAGCCGCTGGGAGCGATTTGGTAACTACCCAATTACCATTCGGAATTCTTGGTTTGAGTATTTGTTACGATTTACGCTTTCCGTTGTTGTACCAGAGCTTGGTCGACGCGGGTGCGATTGCCCTTGCCATCCCCGCGGCGTTTACATTAACGACCGGTCGTGCGCATTGGCACACGCTGCTACGCGCTCGTGCTATCGAATGTCAATCATATGTCATTGCACCAGCGCAGTATGGTAAGCATGATTTTGGTAACCGACATTCATTTGGCCATGCTCTGATCTATGACCCCTGGGGAGAATTAATGGCTGAATGTACTTCAGAAGAACCAAGTTTTGCCATTGCAGAGATTGACCCCGAGTTAATCAGCCGCGTACGCTCACAACTGCCTAGTTTAGAACATAGGCGACGTTTGTAATGACCAATTCGCCGGCGCGAACCAATACCGCACTCTTGATCATTGCGATCATTGTGGTTCTAGCCGCCTTAAAGGCCGCATCTGCGCTCGTCGTCCCTTTGTTACTTGCTACTTTTATCGCAACCATTGCGAGCACACCGATGCGCTGGTTGAACCGGCAAAAATTGTTCGGACGGTATCGGATTCCTATGTGGATTTCGGTAGTCTTTGTGCTCAGTACGCTCATTCTCATACTAATCGGATTGAGTTTGGTGATTGTGCAAGTAATCCGCGAATTTCAAGCCGAACAAGTTTTCTATGAAGAAAGGATTCGTACCATTGCGGCGGATATCATCCGTTCTGCACAGAGTTTCGGTCTCACGGTGTCTGAAGATGATCTCCTGAGTTTGTTTGATCCCGGTCGAGTATTTCGTCTAGCCGGCCAGACGCTCCAAAGTGTCGTTCAGTTACTATCGAATACTTTTTTCATCTTATTGACTGTCATATTCATTCTCGCCGAAGGTGCTTCGCTACCACGTAAGTTGTACCATATTTTTCGACAGAAAAACGTGAGCAGTGATTGGTTACGACAGTTTGGTACCAAAATGAATCGTTACATCGCGGTGAAGAGTACCACGAGTTTGCTGACTGGCATTTCCGTAACTGTAGTCCTTATGTTGATGGGTGTCGACTTCGCGATTTTGTGGGGATTGCTTGCGTTTCTATTGAACTATATCCCGAATATTGGCAGTGTGATTGCGGCGGCTCCGGCAGTGTTAGTCACGGTAGTGCAGTTGGGTTTTGGTCCAGCGTTCTTCGTACTATTTAGTTACATCGCGATTAACGTAGCGATAGGCGCTGGTATAGAGCCGCGATTCTTAGGAAGGACTCTTGGGTTATCGACTTTGGTAGTGTTCTTGTCGTTGATTTTTTGGGGTTGGATGTTTGGTACCGTGGGGATGTTTCTGTCAGTCCCGTTGACAATGACTGCGAAAATTGGTTTTGAATCGCGTCCTAGTACGGAATGGATCGCTTCGTTGCTTGGACCGGCGCCACGAAGCAATGCTGTGAATTCTCCAGTTGAACCGGAGACTTAGGGTAGAACTCCGATTTTGGATTTGAACTCGCAATGCTGATTCCACTATACGATCATAACCCCGTCGACAAACTCCCAATTGTCACTTATGTGATCATTGGCTTGAATGTCCTTGTATGGTTGTTTATCCAACATGCTGGATTTGGAGAAGGATATCAAGCTTCGTTGTGCAATCTCGCCCTCACTCCTGGCGACTTATTGAACAATACGGAATTTGCGGGTAGGCAAATGCAGAACGGGTATGTTTGTTTTTTTGGAGAACCGCACAATTTTGAAACGCTAATCACACACATGTTTATGCACGGTGGATGGCTGCATCTGATAGGGAACATGTGGTTTCTGTGGATTTTTGGCGACAATATAGAGAACGCGCTTGGCAAAATCAAATTTATTTTGTTCTATCTTCTTTGTGGTGTTGTAGCTGCTGGCTTTCAGATTGTGAGCGACATGAACAGTTTAATCCCCATGGTTGGTGCTTCCGGTGCCGTCAGTGGAGTTATGGGTGCGTACATACTTTTGCATCCAAGAGCGCGCATTAAATCATTGTTATTTTTTGTGATTTTTATTACGGTAATTGAGGTTCCTGCAGTGATAATACTGGGAATGTACATTGCCACTCAAGTATTTTCCGTAGTAATGCTCGCGGATGGCCCAGTCGCGTTTTGGGCTCACGTGGGTGGTTTTGCGTGTGGCGCACTTATCATCAAGTTGTTGAAACCGAAAGAAACAACTTTCAAATTAAGAATTGAGCGCTAGCTTGAACTGAAGCCATGATAGGATTATTTGAACGATGAGTAGGCATTTTTGGTTAATTAGACATGCTAAATCTGCGTGGCCGCCAAACGTTGCGGATATGGATCGTCCACTCGGAGAACGTGGGCATAGTGATGGTCAAACAATGTCTAAGATCTTTGCTACTTACCCCCATCAACCGCAATTGTGGATCACGAGTGATGCGCTACGGACTCAACAAACTGTGGAGTTACTTAATTGTGATTTACGAACCCCGATACAACTAAATCACGCGTTGTATATGGCTACCGAGTTTGAAGTGCGAGGGGTGCTCAATCGGGTAGCTCCGGAAGTTTCGTGTGTAGCCCTAACGACTCACATGCCGACTATTCAACGTTCGGCAACTTACTTTGCTGATGAACGATCTCGCGTTAAACTACCTTCGAAATATTCGACTTTGTGTATGCTTTGTTTTGAAATTTCCTGCCCCTGGGAAGCTCTAGACTATGGCATGGCGAGTGTAGTAGATACCTTTCTACCGAAAAATTTTCGAGACAAGCAAGAAATACTCTAACACTTTTTACGAGGAACTAGAAATGCAATTTTTATATTTAATTGGTATCTTAGCTATCATATTTTTTCTTTATCGAATATGGGATCAGATTCCCGATGTCATTATGGCTTTGAAGGAACAGAGCCGAGAACTTGCCAAAATGCGTGAGACTCTTGAGCAATTGTCGGAATCGAGTAACTAATAATTTAACCAACCAACTGGGTTACTCTGACGTGGATGGTTTATTACCCGAAGCGAAACTCTGCAGATACTCACGCCAAGCAAGTTCGATCCCTCGATGCTGGCTTTGACTCAGTTTATTCACGTGTGACGAAGTCGACACAACAAAACTAACAATGTTTTGAACTTGCTCATAGGTAAGTGCGGTACAAAACATATCGACTTCGCTTGTTCCTTTATGGTCCTTCGGTTTTTCCAACGGTTTTCGCTGCAAATAGAACAATAGTAACCTAGCATGTTCTGCGTCGCAGAATTTGGCCGTATGTTCAAGTAACCAACGCGAAACTATGTGTGGTTCATTGCACAGATTCTTGTAAGTATCCCAGTCCACAGTTGTGGTCAGAATATTGGTTAGACCGCAATTCCGCTTAAGCGTTGAAGTGCTTCAGTGTACCGCGACATCGTTTGATCCACTATACTTTCAGGTAGTTCTGGACCGGGAGGTTTTTTGTCCCAGTGTCCGTTCTGTACCTGAGTTTCTAGGTAATTACGTACTACCTGTTTGTCGAAACTATTCTGTTCTTGCCCTGGTGTCCATTCTTCGGCCAGCCAGAACCGAGAACTATCAGGAGTGAATATTTCGTCGATCAGAATCGGTAAAGAATCTTCCTCAGTACGTCCGAATTCAAATTTAGTATCGGCAATAATGAATCCTTTCGACAGCGCATATTCACGTGCTTGACTATAAAGTGAAAGTGTGGTTTCTTGTAACCAATCCATCGTGGATTGGCCGACTATCTGTACTCCCTCGGCAAAACTGATGTTTTCGTCATGATCACCAATTTCCGCCTTAGTCGAAGGAGTAAAGATTGGAGGATTAAGTCGATCGCTATTCTGCAACCCCGCGGGCAATTTGATTCCACAGACAGATCCGGTATTTTTATAATCCTTAAATCCTGAACCAGCCAAATAACCCCGAGCTATACATTCGATAGGGACGACTTTGGTTAACTTACAGAGCATGATGCGATCTTGCAACAGAGACTTTTCTGTAGCAGTTAGACCAGGTACATCATTGACGTCCGTACTAATTAGGTGGTGAGAGACTTTGTCTTCAAAGAACGAGAACCAGAATTTCGAGATTTGCGTGAGTACTTTTCCTTTCCCGGGAAGCCCGTTGTCGAGAACGATGTCGAACGCGCTAATGCGGTCGGTGGCAACGATCAGTAGTGCTGATTGACCGTTTGCAAGGGAAACGTCGTAAAGATCGCGTACTTTGCCTTGTCGGCGGTTTGGCAGTGCTAGATTTGTGCTGAGTAGCGCAGAGTTTGTCATGAATCAAAAAAAAATTGATTATACCCTCTCACTAGTTATCGTACCGTTGCATCGAGGTCATCGCCAACGATTTACATAGGGTTGCATACCCTGAATTGGTAATCCCGAGAGGACGGGAATCTTGTGATATCCCCGGCTTACGTAGTCAATCAACTTGTGTTATTCTCGACACTTGAGATCGGTCGGGTAACTGTGATTGGATAGATTGATTTGCTTAACCTAAGAAACACTTAACTCAATGCTGGAGAATCTGCGACATTTAGTTAACATTGTAGTCTGAATTTCACCAATGTAGCGCTTGGAACTAATGGTATTTGAAGCAGTTTGTTTAAGTTACTAAATCGTAATTTTTAACAGTTTGTTATTAATGGAAGACATCGGACTTCAAGGGAATCGATGTTGGTAATCGGAGTAATAATTGAGGAAACAGAATGTCTAACTTATCCTTTGAGAAACTTTACGACGCAATTGCAGGTGAAGCCGTTGCAATAAGGTCGCGAACCGAACTTCAACCTGCAGGTGGTCGAGGAGATAAAGTTTTTCCTCCCAGTTACAGTGTAGACGGTAGTGCTACACATAAGTACGCTGTCGAAGAACGACTTTGTAGCAATGGCGAAAAATCAATATCTGTCTTGTTGGACTCAGTTGCTTCTCAAGCAAACCGTGCCGAATTAGCTTTATTGGAAGGATGGAACAGCCGCGAGCTCAAGTTTCCTGTGCCATATGTCGACTTTTCAGTTGATCAAGGTATAACAGATTACGAAAAATTGACGGTGTTAGAGGTTCCCCATAGGATTGCGGATGCAATATTTAGAGACAGTTTACTAGATGGAACTCTGTTCCGCTTGTCGGACATTGGTCGGGCTATTACAAATGCAACACCAAGGGATGCCACAGGTCTTTTCCGCTACTCGCCCACTGCATTGCTTTTTGGTATGTGGGATTCGACCGGTCCTAAAGGTGGGTTAGGTTCCAAGTTTCAACGTGCATACGTTTCTGAGATTATTGGTCTGGATGTACAGTTTGGAGCTAAGGTTAGCAGTAGACTCGATCCATTACAAATTGAAAAGGTCGCATCAGATGATCGAGTGTATAAAAGTATTGACGACAATGAGGTGTGGACAGAAGATTCGAACAAAGCAGCGAAAGACAATAAGGGGCATTTCATTTATGCCTCCCGTGGGGCAGCGAGTGGTGAAGCAGGTCAACCTTCAAAAATAAATCATGGTAATATTCCTCCGTCCATTGACAAACAAGCAGGTGGTGTGACGATTTCACATGCGTTACAGGTAACGGTGATTTCCTTTGCCGCCCTCCGTAAGCTATTTTTCAAAGGATATACAACTGAAGCACAGGTTTCCATGCGTACTTCCATTGCTGCGCTAGGAATCGCTGCTTTAGCATATCAACAGGTAATGGACTTTGACTTACGGTCACGATGCTTGCTGATTCCTACCCACTCTCCCAAGATTCAAATGTTAAAACGCGACGGTTCTGCATCAGAAGAATTTGCGATCAATCAAGATTCAGCCGCATATATCCTAAACCAAGCTTCCGAGAACGTGGCTTCACATGGGGTAGGTTGGGAAACTAACGACATACGCTTAACACCTGCTCCGAAACTACTTGAGCTCATTAAACGAAGCCAAAAGTTATCAGTTACCTAAACCTAATTTAAAGCTAGTTTAACAATGCTGTATAACAACGGTTTTGGTATTGAAATCAATTTTCTAACGGGAAGATACGTAGCAACTTGTTCTACTAATAGACACAACCCCGAATGGCCACCACATTTCGCTCGATTTTTTTCTGCTTTGGTAGCGAATTGGGCGGAAGTATCGGAGCCTGATAATTCCGAACGTCTAGCGCTCGAGTGGATTGAAAGCCAGAAACCACCAAACGTTAAAGCTTCAACTGCGACATACAGAAAGGTTGTAACACATTTTGTCCCAGTGAATGACGTTGAGATTGTGTCCGGTAGTCGCTATCAAAAGCGATTTGAAAAATTACAACTTCTAATAGATTCAGAAATGGATTTTGACGGACGTCGTTCAAGCAAGACTGAACGTATCCGAAAAGAAATATTAAAAGTGCGAGATGTCGAAAATCAAGTTCTACCCATAGGGAATACCAACCCAGCGTCAGCCACCTTTCTCCTACCAGATTTTCGTAAGAAGCAACCAAGAATGTATCCCTCTGTTTCACCAGAGGTAGCTCAGGTATGTTTCGTTTGGGATGTCCCGTTACCGTACAAATTTCATACTGTCTTGGATCAGTTGCTTAGTAGAGTAACTCGCCTTGGTCACTCTTCATCACTTGTGTCTTGTCGCTTAGTTGAGTACATAGATGATCCAGATTATATCGTAGGTCAAGGAGAATACCGCTTTCGGACCACCTTCTCTGGGCAACTAACGGAACTGAAGCGACGATACAACAGACATCAAGGAAACTCGCCCAGATGGCTTCCATATTCCCATACTTCGTATTACAAGGTTAATAAACACAACGATCCAAAAATAGTTTCTCGCCCAAATACGTTTAGTGATTGGATTGTATTCGAAATTTTGCGACCTCGGGACTTTACAACAATCAGTACGGTTGCAGTAGCCAAGAAAATGCGTGCAGCTCTATTTCGTTATACTGAGAATCCTATTCCTGAGGAAGTATGTGGGCACGATGCGGGAGGTCGACCCACACTGTTGAATCACATAGCTTTCCTACCTTTACCCTATACAGGCTTTGATCATGCCGATGGACGGCTGATGGGAGTAGCGATTTCAGTTCCACGTACTTTGAGTCCCCCCGCGAGAAAAATGTTGTACAGATCTATTGCAAACTGGGAAGACGCCGTGACCGAAAAGGGTAAGACGACGTTGGAACTTTCGTTTGAAGGTCGTAAAAAAATTCGTTTGAAGCGGATTCAAGGAAATTCTTCAATGGTTTCCTTAAAACCCAGTATTTATTGTAAATCTTCTGAACGATGGGTAACCGTAACTCCGATAGCGCTTCCGCGACATCCGGGTAGACTAAACTCCAAAAGGTCAGCGGCGGTGACGAAAGCATGGCATTTAGCCAAAAACTCTGTAAATTCAGCTTGCGAACATATTGGACTACCACATCCATTATCTGTCGAAATTTCGTATAGTCCATTTGTGCAAGGATCGTATAGAATTGAACGATTTCCGCCGTTTATCCAGCGCGATTCTTACGGAAAACCAATTCGGCGGCAACTAATCCACGCTTCTGTGACTTTCGAGAATCCCATAGAGGGAACGGTGATTTTAGGATCTGGACGTTTTTTTGGACTCGGTTTGATGCTTCCGCTGACAACAAGATAATAGGACAAGCAATCGAAGTGGTTAAGAGGCACGACGAAGAAAACACCGACAACTCTCATAGTAAGGTAATTGACATTGAAGCCCATGAGTTTGAAAATTTTTTTCGTGATGTTCATGGATACAACCCTTTTCCTTGGCAGAGCCGGTTAACAACGGAGGTACTATCGACTGGTGTATGGCCGAGAGTTATTGACCTTCCCACCGGAACGGGAAAAACCGCAGTAATTGATACCGCGATATTTGCACTAGCCGTAGATCCTACTATATCTCCTAGACGTATAGTATTTGTGATTGATCGTCGCATTGTTGTCGATCAAGTTCAAAAAAGAGCTCTTAAGATAAGACATGAGATTGAATCTGCCGCAACTCCACTTCTAGAACGTGTTCAAGCTAAACTTAAGCGGTTGAGCGATGGAGAGCAAGTACTAGGAGTAGCTGCACTGAGAGGTGGAATACCGGTCGATTATGACTGGGTTAATAGTCCAGACGAACCGTGGATTATTGTGACAACAGTCGATCAATTTGGTTCAAGACTCTTTTTTAGAGGGTATGGTGTAAGCAAACGAATGCGCTCGGTTCACGCGGGGTTAGCTGGAAATGACAGTCTCGTAATTCTCGACGAAGTCCATCTTAGTATTCCGTTCGCAGACACACTTAATCAATTGCGGTTGTCTTATCCGACTAAACAACTCCCTCAGAGAGGCTCTATCGTTGAAATGTCTGCGACGCCGAGAGATTCAAGTATAGAACGATTCACTCTGAGCCAAGATTTAGATATTGATCAATGTCCTGAATTAAAAAGAAGAGTGTATGCACGTAAGTATGCTAAACTTGTCGATGTACGATCTGATAAGGCAGTTCCCAGTACTATTCTGAAAATTGTACAGTCTATTGAAAAAAGTTCTACGAGCACAAATCTCGCTGTTCGCAGTGTAGGAGTTATCGTGAATAGGGTGCGTGCCGCACGTGAGATTTTTGTTCTCATATCGCAGTACTTTGAAAATGTATTTCTTCTAACTGGAAGAATGCGACCACTTGATCGTTTAGATGTGTTACAAAAAATCGAGCCATATTTGAACCCGGATAGAGCACAAACGGACACTCCATTCACAATTTTGGTATCTACGCAGGCAATTGAGGTTGGGGCGGATTTTAGTTTTGATGCGTTAATAACCGAATGTGCTCCGATAGATAGCTTGAGACAAAGATTTGGTAGGTTAGATCGACGAGGAAGAATTCAAGAAACTGGGTCATGCGCTAAAGCATGGATAATCGGATCGAAATCACTGGTTGATTCTTCCCGTCCCGATCCTGTCTACGGAGAAGCAGCCAAGTTTACCTGGCGGTATTTGAATCAAAGAGTCAAAGATAACGGTCTAGTTGATGTAGGTACTATAGCGCTAAAAGTTGGATTTCCTTCAGAAACTTCAGTTTCGATAGATCAAGCGCCTTTACTGCTAAAAATTCATATGGATGCTTGGGTTCAAACCAATCCCGAACCAATCGTACAACCGTCACTTGACGGGTTTCTTCACGGTATTAACCAAAATCAAAGCTCCGAAGTATCGCTGATTTGGCGTTGGGATCATTCTCTAGAAGCGTTACGGATTGTTCCGCCGCGACAAGCCGAATTTGTTCAGTTGCCGATTGAAGCAGTGAAAGCATGGTTGTCTCAAGAACAAAAAGAGTGGGACGTTTCAGATACTGGTCCGAATCAATCAATCGCGACGAAGAAGACTTCTATAGGTTTGAATGATAAAACTCTAAGTTCTGAAAAAATTGTTTGGGGACGATGGGAACATACGGAACGCAAAGTCGAACACATAAAGAGTTCAGATATATCACCAGGAGATTTATTGATATTGGATCCGGCAATGGGTGGGTTAAATGCTGGAAATTGGGATCCAAACTCTAAGGATATTGTTGAAGATTTTGGAGATAGAGCACAACTTGAATACGATCGACGATTGACACTGAGACTCGATGCTCGGCTACCATATTTCACGGAAGTACCAAGACGATCTGTAGAGGATCTAGCTAGTGAACAAACAGAGTTTGAACGAATCAAGAAATGGGTAGAAGCTTACCGATCAGAGAATGAGATAACTTGTGTATGGTTGGAAACGATCTTTGAGAAACTAGGAACTGAGTTTGTATCTACCTATGTTTCGTCAGAATCAAGAGTTAACCCGTTGGGATATTTTATCCTAGAGAGGAAACATACTCGTTCAAACAATCGTATCGTGGATATAGCTATTTTGGATGGGTCGGATGAAACCAATTCCTTTACATCAACTAGAGTCACTTTGAAGGATCACCTTAACGGAGTTGGCGATCGCGCAGGAGAAGTAGCTAATCGATTAAACTTGTCGACCGAAATCATTAACGACCTACGTTTAGCAGGACGATTGCACGACATAGGTAAAGTAGACCAACGATTTCAAATGTGGTTAACTGGAGGTGATCCAGTTGAGATTGAAAGATACAGAGATCTTCCTCTAGCGAAATCTTTGCATAGGTTTGTTAACCACTCGACTTACCCGAAGGGTATGAGGCATGAGTTTGCTAGCGTTGCTATGGTTAGTTCATGCGAAGAAGCGCTCAGTGAAGCGATCGATCAAGATTTAGTGTTGCATCTGATAGGAACACACCATGGTTTTGGTCGTCCTCTTCCACAGTTGGTGAATGACACAGAAGTAGAAAAGTTAAGTTTCCAGATTGATGGTTTAGATTTCTTTACAAATTCAAATCTAACGGATACGACACTGGCCTTTGAAATGGCCGACCGATTTTGGCGTTTGGTTGACCGATACGGTTATCATGGGTTAAGTTGGTTAGAGTCGATACTACGTTTAGCTGATCAAAGGCAAAGTGCCGAGGAAGCTCAAGGGTAATGGACCGACTACATTTAACCGGATTAGATGGAACAAACCCTATGGGATTCTTTGCAGCTTTAGGTGTGTTATTCTGTCTTGAAGATCAACATAAAGATACGGCTCTGTGGTGGAGTAAAAATGTGGTACCTCATGCTATATTTAGCATTGAGTGGTCTATATCACTATTGGCAGATTCGATCTTAAAAACGGTATCGAATTTGAAGAATTGTAAGTCGCTGAATCCTTGCACACCTAGTGGTGAGCCAATACCTGGTAGAGATAAATTGAAATTCAACTCTTCCCAAATTCGAGACTATCTTCTTTCCGCTGAACTATGTGGCGAAACTTTAGCTTCCTCGTTATTGGCAGAAGGAAGCTTTGATAACAATAAGAAAGGAAAACCTTCAGATTTTTACTTTTCAGCGGGACAGCAAGAATTTCTAGCCACGGCTAGAACAGTTTTTGTCGACGTTACACGAACGGATTTTATTAATGCTTTTGAAGGTCCTTGGAGATATGATAGTAAGTTACCTTCTTTTGGATGGGATATAGAAGATGATCGAGTCTATGCACTGCGATCAAAAGATCCGTCATCCGAAAAGAAACATTCGAATCCTGGTGTTGAAGTTCTAGCACTTTTAGGTTTGAGCTTCTACCCGGTATATGCAGGAAGGGGTAGAACACTTACACAGGGGTGTTCAGGACTTTGGAAGAATGGTGTTTTTTCTTGGCCCTTATGGCAAAAACCCGCAACTTTGAATGTTGTTAAATCTTTGTTGTCCCATGCATACATAAGTGAGAGGAGTCTTGATCGGGAAGAATGGTTTTTAGGTTGGGGATTATCTCACGTTCTGTCTTCTCTTATTCGACGGACTGAGGAAGGGGGATACGGTTCTTTTTGTCCGCCGGATATAGTTTGGACTCGATTTGATTAGTTAATCGACACAACATATTTGTAGGAATAGGCTTCAATGAGGCCCCCGCATAACTGAGGGGGAAATCCGTGTGTTCGACATCGACATTACATACCTTACCGACGCTTCAATGAGGCCCCCGCATAACTGAGGGGGAAATCTCTACGGATGGCGATACAAAGACGATAATACAATCAAGCTTCAATGAGGCCCCCGCATAACTGAGGGGGAAATTTGCAGAAGGATTTCGATTCCGATACTGAGGCCTAGCTTCAATGAGGCCCCCGCATAACTGAGGGGGAAATCTGTGGCGCCGGCTTGTGCCAGAATGCGATCCGGAGCTTCAATGAGGCCCCCGCATAACTGAGGGGGAAATAGTATATGTGTTAGTTGCTGAATTTAGGCATTGATATTGGACCGTTTGCGAGTAGCCACAATTGTAAATGGTAAATTCTGTTGATAAACTTCCACATATTGTTAGCAATGATCAAGAAACCCTTTGTTCTTCGTTTAGTTCTCTGGTGCGAGAGACTCAGGGGAGTAATCTCAGCACTCCAGCACTCGCAATGATTTGGCAATTCATAAGATTATTACTTCTCGTTCAATGGGATCAACGGTTCGTTTCCCTATTGATCTAATTTTAGGTTTTAACGTTTTAGCATTGCCAACTTCTATTATAACCAAATGATCTTCCTTATGGTTGATAATCTCTTGACATTTAGTAACCAGCTGAGCATATCGGGTTTTCGTCAAACTACATTGAAAAACAGAAAGTTGTACCCATTCTCCATAACCTTGTAGGGTTTGGTACAGATTTCGCCAACGCTTACTATCTGCAACATCATAAAACAAAAAGTAAATTTTCTCACGATCAGCCATGTTTACCGGGTCTCAAAATTTGGGTAATCAGGTATTTCTCCTAACAAGAATCGCGTAAGGAGCCGAGCTTGTAACTCAAGCAATCTGCGATATTGAACTTTATAACCGAATAGTGGATGCGTAATCTCTTGACTTAAACGTCGTTCAAGGATCGCTAGAAATCGCTTTCTACTAGCATTCTTGAAATTTGTTCCAATTGGTGTTTCGATGAAATCGCACAGTTTAACTTCTTCAGTGTTGATTGCTGTTAATACCGATGAATCAACTATAAGAGGACGGAACGGTTCCATAACATCCAATGCCAAGGACGGACGACCGTAACGTGGTTGGTGAAGAAACCCTCTGTAAGGATCAAGACCTACGGAGGACAAAGCCACCAGAACCGAACGGGTCAAAATGGAGTAACCGTAAGATAGCATGGCATTGACGGGATCAGCAGGTGGTCTGCGATTTCGCGATTGCATGTTGAATTTTGGTGTAGATTGTTTCGGAGTTTTAAACAATTTTGAAAACACTGACCAATAGAGGGAGGCAGCGGTTCCTTCTAGACCTAAGAGATGTTGGATATTTCGAACTCTGTATACCTGGTCTGAGATGGTTTTTAATCTAGCGAGAATGGGCTGAGCTTCAGTTTTATCCATCCAATTTCGTCTTAAAATTATCCTGCAATTACGAATCTTAGATCTGATTAGACCTTTAGCGAGACGTAAACAGATTGAATCGTCAAAAGAACATCGATATTGTGCAGTACGAACTTCAACGTTAGCGTGACCTGTACCCACCGTATGTCCAAGGAACCATCCACCATGGGTTAACCAGGTAATTGGAATTTGCCTACTCATTAGTTCATGTAATGCGGGTGTGGTTACGTGGACGTTTCCCGATACGACGAGTTGGGAAACGTCCATGAGTCGAACGGGAATACACTCTTCAGAGTCTGAGGTAGTTACTTCAAGTCGTTCCCCCTTCTTCGAAACTCTTGCACCATGTGAATGTACATAAAGCGGTAACGAATCGACATGACGAATACTGACAGGTCTGATATCTGTCTTTATCGCGCGCAATAGATTAACTTCGTCGGGCAAGCAAATACTGACTAATGCACAGCGATTGCATTTTGGACTGTCGACTAATGGAGGTGGTATTTCAGCTTGTAAGACCATTTGCTGTAACGATCTCAGTGAGTCTAGTGTTAAAGTTCTGAGTTTGTCATCAAACGATACACGGACTCTTTCCTTAGAGCCCGCAAAGTACAGAACACCTTCAGTTACTTGGTATCCTTTTTCTTCTAACAATAGAGCTTGAGCACATAGTTGAACTCTTTCTGGATCGTAAGCACTATTTGATACATGAGGACGTTTACCACGTTTGTAGTCGATTGGAGTGACATGGCCAGACTCGTCAAATTCTACCAAATCGATCTTTGCGACTAAGTTTAATTTATCTGATTCAATTTCAACGGAACGAACAACTTTAAACCGATCATTGGAATAATCGGTTTCTGGAATCATGCTAGAACTCTGATCGACTCTGCGATGTACGAAGCGCCCTTCCACTGTATCGCTTGATTCCTGCCACTCTTTCTGTACCCATTCGAGGTATGCTAAGCGGGGACAGTACACATACTCGTTTAGCATTCTTGCTGGCACAGGTGGACAGGGATTTTTTTTTTTTGAATCTTTTGTTGAAGGTAACGGAGAAGGTTTTTCCATACAAATAGATTCTTGGCGATGCGTCATGTGTGCAACCTCAAATTTCGGTTTCGTCTCCGACCCTGATATGTATTTCTTCCAGTTTTGGACCATGATTTCTCTGGTTTTTGAACCCTGCACGCTAGCAACACTTGTAGTTAACGGGATGTTTTGCTGTTCCGTAGCTTTGGATGTCCTTTGTTTGTTCCCGGATTTTGTCGGTACAACTTTAGAGCGTGTTTTGGACATAGTGTTTCGAGACAGTAAAAACAATATCTTAACGGAGTCTCGCTGAACTTACTTAGTAAATCGCCATAAAGTTATACTCGGATTTTCAAGTTTTGGTTCATTCCAGAAGATGTAGGCCGCTGAGAACCACAGACAAAAAGGTGATGCCTCCAAATTCTGCCTGAATTTATTTTCAACGCCAACGATTTGCAAAGGGTTGCATACCCTGAATTGGTAATCCCGAGAGGACGGGAATCTTGTGATATCCCCGTTTTACGTAGTCAATCAACGTCGCAGTATTCTCGAAACTTGAGATCATTCTGAGGGTCGTAATCGTAGGGAGAATCATGTTCCATGTTTTTTTTGCGTGTCGATGCAACGCAATTTTGGGTCGCACCCACTCTCCCGATACGAGTTCAGAGGAATGTACATCGGTCCCTTGACCATTAGGCATAACACCGATAAAAAATCTAGTATCAAATCTAGCGGGCATTACCTTTGGCGTAATCCAATGGCTCAAGTAGTGCACTTTGGAAACCATTAACTGCAGTGAAAATTCTTCTAAGACAGATTGGAAGGTAGTTTTAGCTGTGCATAGAGAGTCACGTACATGTTTTAACTCGTCAATTAACTTAGGGTCGAGTTCGCCGGTTAAGGTTTCGCTTTTACGAGCAAATAACACTCCACACTCTTCGAAACATTCACGAATGGCAGCGATCCAATACCGCAGACCATTTTGTTTCACGTCCAATATGTCCGAAGCTTCACGGTCTGTTAAAGAATCACTGAATTTTTCGCAATTCGCATCGTCTGGATCTACTTTACCGCCAGGAAACACATATAGGTTGGGAAAGGTACTTTGCTTTGTTCGTTTGAGTAGAAGCACCTCGTAACCCTCAGGATTATCGCGCAGCAGAACGAGAGTTGATGCAGTCGGTATAGATACTTCTGAACTAATTTGATTCATATTGGTCAGAGGGTATTGAAAGAACTATTCGATTCAATGTAAGGGTAGATCAAATCTCTGTGCTTGTTGCAACAGATATGAATGCAAGTCTTGCAGAACATCGGTTTCATCTTCTGGAGGTTGCGTTTTCAGTAGTTGTTTTGTCTGCTTGAGTGTGTCGGCGAGATTATGGTCAGGACGGGTGAGTTGTTCACGGATAAACTCGCGGTATTGAGTTCTTGATGCACGCGACATTTGTTCTGGTGCTACCCTCACTTTGAGACGGCTATGTAGATCACGTAGTCTTTGATCCTCGAAATTGACTTCGTACCACGGTTTTCCTTGGTTGATATTCTGCCAAAACTTTTTACACAGTTGCGAATCTGAGTCTGAAATGAAACCGTCGTACAGCGATTCTTCCGCTATTTTCTCAGTTTTTTGTTCACGTTCTCTGTCATAAACCTTTTGAAGCTTTTGTTGTAAGCCTTCGACTTTTAGCAAGCTATCTCGAGCGTGGTGGATTGTGTCTAAATCTATCTTTAGTCGATCCAAACCGCTCTTTGGTAAAGTTTGAAACGGTGCAACGACGGGTGACTGATTGAGTGCGACTAGGTTTAAGCCAGGTCGATTTTGTTCGTCGTTTTGTTCGCGTGCATGGTCTTTGGACCTAAACAAAGATTCTTGAATTTCTTCAGTCTTTCGATTCAGAACCAATTCGATATTGCTCATCAAATCGACGACAATTACGCGATTAGAGAATTTTGGATGTGGGGCGATTGGTAGCACAGGGGCCAAGCAATATCTTGTATTAGAATACTGGGAGGAGATGTGTAAACAGATGGAACGTTCATCGACGCTCAGAAGTTTTTGTATGTAATTCGAAGTTGGTAGATCAATTGCATATTGCCAGAGTTTTGGTTGCGACTTCCGGATTAACTGTGCAATTTTGATACACAGGTTCACATCTACTAAGGCGTCGTGAAGTCCTTCGGTGTTAAAACCGTTTACTTCTGCAATGGCACCTTGCGAAAATACCGGCTTGTCGTCTTTGATTGGCCAGTCGATTCCATCAGGGCGCAATGCTGCCGTTAAACGCACGATATTCAGCAAATCCAGACGAAAATTTCCGTTCTTATATTCATGGGCATACGGTGGAAACAAGTTTCTATACATGCCATAGCGTAAAAATTTGTCGTCGAATCCGGCGTTGTTGTAACCGATTAGTCGAGTGTGAGGATGTTTCAAATGATTCGATAATCGTCGCATCAATTCCCATTCTTCAATTCCTTTTTCAAGGCACTGACTGGGTTTTAGTTTAGAAATAGATAACGAATCCGGGCTAGGGAGAACTTCGGGTGGAAATCGCACCAATTTCGTAAAAGGCTCGCCAAACAATTCTAATTCGAGATTAGTTCGTTGGCTTGCAAACTGCAAAATTCGATCTCGATATGGCTCTAAACCGGTAGTTTCGGTGTCATACCAGTAGAACGAACCTAATCGTTGGGGGTTGTTCATTCAGGTAATTTCATAGGGTTTCAACGGTTCGCAGAACGAAATCTCGAATGACAAAGAAGCACAAATTTCTTTGTTTTTAGGCAGGAGTTCTAGGTGGGTTCGTTAAAGATTCTATCATATCAGCACATACACGATCCTACACAAATGGCGATTAGGGGCTGCACTGAGCCGCTGGAAGTGTAAAATATCAATACGCGAACTCCCGATAAAGTGAGAGGACACCCCAGCTAGCAAGAAAAACACGGCGGTCCAACCAAGGGTGTTTGGCAGTCGACTACTAGTTCCCCTCGCAAAGGAAGCGGCGCGGTTCACATAGAATGCAATTGATGGCACGAAAACCCGTTCTGTACACCCTGAGGTTCAGACAATGAAGCCTAACGCAAGAACCAAAGTTTGCTCCGTATCACTGCAATTCATGCCGCAATAATTAGGCGCTAAGATTGACACTGTGGTCGAATGTTCCAGTCTTGATTGATGCAAGTGTCTCATGTCGATCCACCTGTTACCGACTGAAGGAAACTTACAACACGAAGAACGTCAGAGTTTTGGGAGTCATTCAAACGATCTCCTGGTATTGGTGCCATCTAGTCAGGCAGACATGGGTATATAAGGGCGCATCGTTCTCCGGTTTAGTCTACTCAACTTACATTGGCGGGAAAGAGAAGGACAAGTACCACCTGAAGAAGTTCCATCAAGGGCGCGTCAGAGTCGGAAAAAAGATGGTGCTCGAATTCCGGGATCGCGAGACCGACGTTGTAAAAGCGCTGCTTGCCATGATCGTTTTGCAAGGCGCAATTCAAGCGAATGTGACACGGAACGCCATAGTCTATACCCATGACGCAAGACATATTTAGTATGGTGGATTTCGAGCAGCAAGCCGTAGCGCATGGTGTGGGTCAATTCGGGAACGATAAGGCGCACACCTTCAGCATAGAGAGCTTCTGGGCATTGCTGAGTCGAGGTTGTGTAGGTTAGAATCACAAATGAGCGTGAAACACTTGCATTTCTACATAGGCAAAATTTCGACTCGCCGGAACCAGTGGGACTGGGGTACAGGACAAATCATTGACCAATCAGGTCGATGGATGGATAGCTGAATTACGAGGAATTTACACCATGAGCGACCTGATCGTCAAACCAATGGACATACTCTCGGACGCACAGACGGCATCCGTCTTCTCATCTGTTCGTGAAATCGAACAGCCCGACATGAATTTGCCGAGTGAGTTGGTGCTCAATTCCCGATTACAGATGGAAGGGTGCGAGATGTTGGCTAAAATACCTGCCGCTTCCATCGCTTGCACATTCTTTGATCCGCAGTATCGAGGAGTGCTCGATCATTTGCGCTACGGCAACGAAGGCAAGGAACGCGGACAAAAGCGATGTGCTCTTAAGCAGATGGACGAGGTGACCATCTGGCGATTCATCAGCGAATTGGATAGAATTCTGCTCGCCAGCGGGCATTTGTTCCTCTGGATCGACAAATATCACTTGGCCGAAGGAATTCGTAGTTGGATTTCAGGAACGTCTTTGGATGTGGTCGACTTCATCACTTGGAACAAAATGAAGATGGGCATGGGATATCGCACACGACGATTTTGCGAGTACTTGGTCGTCCTCCAGAAGCAGCCACGTAAGGCGAAAGGTGTGTGGAAGATACATACGATCCCTGATGTTTGGGAAGAGAAGGTCAAGCGAGGCAATGGTGTCCATCCTAAACCTGTGGGCTTGCAGGGTGAATTGATCGAAGCAGTAACCAATACTGGCGATGTTGTAGTGGATCCGGCCGCTGGCTCGTTCTCCGTCTTGGACGCTTGCCGTGTTCGCGG
The DNA here is from genome assembly GCA_028819195.1 of Gammaproteobacteria bacterium. GTDB lineage: Bacteria > Pseudomonadota > Gammaproteobacteria > Pseudomonadales > Azotimanducaceae > Bin55. Next base: position 209,988 of record JAPPMF010000009.1, read on the forward strand.
TCGCAATTTTCTAGGATGCGACCTCAATGGCTAGGTTTCGCGAAGCGAAGGGACGTGTTGACGGCAACAGTGGATACGCTCGCGTCTTTGGCAGTCAAGGATTGGGTGCATTGTTCAGTCGAGTCCAAGCCACAGTCATATCGGCAGGAACTGAACTCGAGAGGATCGTCCGCGATAAAGTGGACAATATCCAGGATTTAGACGATTTCCTCTCTGTAGAACAGATGCCAGAGGGCGTATTCGTCGTCCCCAAGAAGCAAATTAAAGCCTCTAAGGTCTTGCTATCTTCAGGTTCAGAGCCCGATTTTCTGGTGTTCAAGCGACGCCAAGGGAGACAATCATGCCATGTGATCGAATTGAAGGACGGAGATGCTTTCGACACCAAGAAATCGGAAGCGGAACATACAGCTCTGCAAAGTTTTGTTTCAAGCAACGCCCGGCACTTGCAGTACTTAGTTCATTGCCACGTAGTCAGCTTCAATCAAGATTTACGGCAGGCCATCTATGAGGGATTCAAGAAGAGAATACCCATGAAAGAGTGCATGACTGGTAGAGAGTTCTGCGAGTTGCTTGAGATTGACTACGATGCCATTGTAGAACAACGCAAGGCAGATCAAAACTTAAACCGTAAAGACTTCCTAACGGACTTGCTAAAGATCAAACCTGTCAAGAAATTTTTGCAAAAGCGTCTCAACGAAGAAGTGTAGAATTGTATATAAAACTTCAATCAAATCGGTTAAGTTCAGGAGAGAAATCGTTTTTAGTTCCGTAGTTTTCCATCACTTTACCTTACCAATACAATTCTAACTCCGGAAGGTCGACAGTAATCAATTAGTCGGCCCCAACAACATAGTGTCAAGTATTTTCATATGACTTCATCTTAGCCTCCAATAGGAATCGACTATCTCAAAAGAAATCGATCTTATTTCGATCATTACAGTATGACACTTAAACAAAAAGTAGGACTGATTGCAGGACCATTGGTAGCAGTCGTGGTTGGACTGGCTATGCTGCAATTCTCCGATATACCACCCGCTGCAGTTCTCACGGCCAGTATAACGGTATTAGTAATCATCTGGTGGATACTAGAACCGATACCCATACCAGTTGTATCGTTGCTCCCGTTAACTCTACTACCGATGTGCGGAATTGTTACTGTAAAGGATGTGCAACAATCCTATGGCCATCCGCTTATATTACTATTGCTTGGAGGATTTATACTTTCCACGGCAATGGCACATTCGGGTGCGCACCAGAAAATTGCTTATGCAATACTTCGGGTGTTCGGAGGGAAAAGTGGGCGCTCACTCGTACTTGGTTTTATGGCAACAGCGGCCCTGCTATCCATGTGGATCAGTAACACCGCGACAACTTTGATGTTACTTCCTGTTGCACTCGCAATACTCGATCGCGTCAATGATCAACGCTTAGTAGCCCCCCTCCTGTTAGGTACCGCGCATGCTGCCAGCGTTGGCGGGATTGGCACACCGATTGGGACACCGCCTAACGTTGTGTTTTTAGGTCTTTACAACGAGCACGTAGGGGACCCATCAATGGAGATAGATTTCCTACAGTGGATGACTTGGGGAATACCCGTGGTTATTGTGGTAGTTCCACTCCTTGCTCTGTGGTTAACGCGTAACGTAAACTTTAGGACGGACATTCAACTACCTGATGTCGGGAAGTGGACTGCTGCACAAAAACGCGTACTCATGATTTTTGCGTTGACGGCGTGTGGCTGGGTATTTCGAAATGCACCATTTGAGGGGTGGGCTGGTTTATTACCGGAGGGATGGCATAGTTCGGATTACATGGTTGCTTTTTTTGCGATTGTCGCGTTATTCATGACTTCTGACGGGAAAGGCAATCGACTGCTCGATTGGGAGACTGCGACAAAAATTCCCTGGGGCATGTTGTTGCTGTTTGGTGCTGGACTAACTATCGCAAAGGCATTCGAAGCTTCTGGACTGAGTGCAGTTCTAGCGGAAAATTTCGATCTGCTTGAACAGCTTCCAGTGTTGTTGCTTATCTTGATCATATGCCTGTTTGTGACGTTCCTGACTGAAACAACAAGTAATACGGCAACTACTACGATTTTATTACCAATCTTTCTAGCCGCAGCGATCGCCGCTGCAGTAGATCCGAAACTATTTATGGTACCGGCCGCAATGAGTGCGAGTTGCGCCTTCATGTTACCCGTCGCTACTCCACCTAATGTGGTGGTGTACTCTTCCGGACGGTTTCCTATGGAAAAGATGGCTAAAGAAGGCTTCATTTTGAACCTCATCGGCGCAGTAGTGATTACTACCGCTTGTTTTCTCTACTTTTCCAACCTCTAGACGCCTTCAATCCGAACGGTTAAGTCGTGCGCGTATTTAGAGGTTTCGCGGCACTGTCCTTCATAGTGGTTACCGTGTTATTTGTTTGCTTAATGGTATTGTTGCTTGCTCTTTGTCTATTTTTTTGTCCCTCTGACAAAGTGCGTCAAGGTATTCGAGGATTCATGGATCGCATGATAAACGTATGGGTTGCAGGAAATCGGTGGATGATTCGAAGACTAAATATGATATCGATTGAAACGATCTTCGATCAACAACTTGAGATAGAGCGAAACCAGTGGCAAATTGTTATTTGCAATCACCAGAGTTGGGCGGATGTCATCGTATTGCAGATTGCACTATTGGATAACGTCCCGCCAATCAAGTTTTTCACCAAACGAGAGTTTATTTGGGTTCCCGTTCTGGGCTTCGTACTGTGGATTTTGAAATTCCCGTACGTACTCAGAGCGTCTACTGGTCTAAAGCGAACTGAGGCCTCCCGCAATCAGCTCAACGCACACTCAATGCATCGAGCCCGGCGGCAGTTTCACGAACGACCGGTTTCAATCCTTATATTTTGTGAAGGTACTAGATTCAATCAAGAGAAGTATCGGGCTCAGCAATCTTCGTATCGTAATTTGCTCAGACCGAAAATTGGTGGTGTCGCGTTCACAATAGAAGCCCTGCAATCGAAAACAAGTCACCTACTGGATGTTACTCTTGTTTACGAAGGAAAAACACCAAATTTTTGGAATTTTCTCTGTGGGAAGTGTCGGCGCGTGAAAGTACTTACACGCAAAGTCTTGATCAAAGAATTATTAGAGCCTTCAATACGAAGCGGGATTCGCGAACTTTGGCAGGCAAAAGATCGGGAGATTGATCGTTTACAAAGCGAGTTTAACTCTTAGCAGATTGACTTTTGAAACTCGTAAATGTGGCGAACTCGCGCGCCTAATGTACGCAGAACTTGGTGGTGATTGAACAATTCCTGTTCGGTGGGAACATCTCCGCCACATAAGCAGACTAGTTTTTCCAAATTATCAATCACATTGTGGCGAACAAAACCAAAAGAATCTTCTTTGTCTGTGACGGGAAATATCTCATTTCGATCAAAGAAAGCGATGTGATAGTGAGGATCTGCTCGCAGGCAATCGAATCGAGCTAGTTCTTGTGGTTGTCCGTTTACCGGACCAACCAAACGTACCGAAACGCCCTGGTCGCCGCGAATATGGCGGTACCTCGCCAACCAATTAAATCGCCCGTTCGCTACTCTTTCTTCAGGTGTGTCGTTCATCTTATGTATTTTTCCATTCGTATGCAAAGCTAATTCAGTTATTCTTGTTCAAGATCAGATGTTCGCCGTTGTAAATCGCGAATCCAATTGTTGTTTTGTATGCGCCACGTGTCAATCGCTTCGATGGCTTCTTCATTCTTTTTCACCCTATTTTCGAGTTGATCAGAGGAAGTGATCGCAAGTTGATTGGTGCTGTTTACGGTGTCTACAAGATCTCGTAACGAGCGCGAATTTTGTAAGATTGTAGCAGCATTGTCTTCGGTATGGGTCTTCAGTGTTTTAATGTCTTCACCAAGTACATCGTCGCGACCTTGCAGAGTCGCAATTGTTGACTCTAGAGCTTCGATTGCTGGTCGATTCCGTTTATTAGATAGATCCCATAATTTGCGAATTTCATCCTTCCAGAATTCCAGTTGTTCCTCGACTGAAGCATCCGTTTCTAAATCAGTCTCAACATTGATGTTGAGGCGATCTTCGAGCGCCGTGATCTGATCTCGCAGTAGCGAATTTTGTTCGGCGATGTAAGTGTACATCGAATACAGAAACCAACCTCCGGTACCGAGGCCAAGGATGACAAAAACCGTGAGAAATAGGATCCCAACATTAGATCCACCACCACGATTGCGCGGCGGGCGTGAACCCCTCTCATTCTGAGGTTGGCGAGAGAGATCTGGATCGGTAACAACAATAGGACGATCAGTCATTCGTTATTTCTTTCCTTAAAGTAATTTTGACAGTGTAACATCGGCGCTACAGACAAATGTCAGCAGCGCCAACAAAAGTTCTAACTTACGATTTACAGAAAATGTAGCAGTACTTGTGCTATGCCCGTTAAAACAAAACCCGAGATGATAACCGCGGGGATACTCTTGATGAGGGGGTTAAGCGAACCAAATAGGCCATTTAGCCAAATTATGACGACCAAACCTAAGACAATGTACATTCCCCACGACTCTGCTGTGATACTGCTGCCGAACGCAAAATGTGCACTCGAAACCATCGTCGCGGCCATGGGAATCGATAACAGGGTGTTGGTTCGACTCGCGAGTAAAACGGTTGCTGCCGCATCATCAGCGTTTGGATCAGGTTCCTCACCACGTTCCATTTGTCGGTTCGACTCGATCATGATTCTCTGATTAGGCCAGATGATAAACCAGACATTGATTGCCATGATTGTCGCCATCACGCCAGCAATTATCGTGTCTTCTTTGAGGGTACCATTGCTCCACACCATGTGTAGTAGGTAAGCACCAGTTAGGAAGGTGAACAGAGCTCCCCAGCGAAACCATGCAGCGACGCGGGGCATTAGGTTAGCCACCGCACTAACTTTTGCACTTTTGTCAGCCGTAGCTAGATACGGCCCCGAACAAAAATTAAAGTAATACAACATCCCAATCCATACGATTCCAACGATTAGATGCAGATAACGCATGGAATAATCCAGATATTCCATAAATTCCATAGGATCAACCTCCCAAATTGTTTGGCTAGAGTATGTATAACATACGATTGAACGTATATATTACTAGATTATCATAACGTCCGGTAAATCTATTGTGAAACAACACCGAATTTGAGTGTACAGTGGTCCTTCCATTGAGTTCAAGAATTAGTTGATTGAGATCAAGTCACGTAATTCTGTTTCGCTATCATTATGGTATGGTTATTGCCTGTTCACGTGAACACTTCAAGCACTAATGGTATATTCCACGTTCCATGACCGAAGCAAAATCTAGACGATTACGGGATCTCAAAGGAGTCCTCAGTTTGCCCGTACTACGACCGGTAGCCACGGCGATGCTCTTTCTCGCGATCGTCATACTAGGTTTAGTCGGCATGGACAAAATGCCTATCGAGTTATTTCCAGCAATCGAAGGAAATGCTATATTCGTGCAGTTTTCCAAACAAAACAGTACCGCTGAAACTATCGAACGAGAAATTCTACAACCGTTGACTGCACGCTCATCGGGATTGCCTGGTCTAACTGAATCATCTGCGGAAATTTCAGGATCTTATGGGCATTTGCGACTCATGTTCGAAGTTGGCACCGACTTAAAGATGCGCGAATACGAACTATCACAGATTGCAAACCAATTGCAGCGTGAATTTGATCGCGGTACAGCGAGTATTTCGGTCAATCTGCTAGGTGGGACAGAGTCTTTCAGTCAGTTGGTTATGCAACTACGCGTGATTGGCGATAGGAGCATTGACGATCTGTACAACTTAGCGGTTGATGAAATTGCACCACGATTAGCGTCGGTTCCAGGCGTGGCTAGAGCTGAAACCCAAGGGGGCAGTACCAGACAACTGACGGTAACCGTGGATCCTCGCAGAGCAACAGGTCTTGGCGTGACTAACAGTCAAATCGCCGCAGCGCTTCGAAATAACATGGCACAGTCACAATACGTCGGTGACTTGGTCGACTCGGACGGACGAACTCATGTCCAAGTCGACGCTCAAGCACGCTCCGTGAATCAGTTAGACCAAACCCGTATTTCTCGTACCAGTCCTGTACGCATCGCAAATGTTGCCGACATAGAACTTGGTTACAGTGTTGGTCAGACGCTGTTCAGACACAATAGCCAACCCGCAGTACAGATGGTTCTTTACCAAGAACAAGGTGCCAACCTGATTCGTGTTGGTCGAGCTCTTAAAAAGCGTATTGCCGAAGTCAATCGTGAAATCTCGAGTTTAGGTATTTCCGTTTTCGTTGACGACAATGAGGCCGAAAGAATTGACAACCAACTCTCACGCTTGTTCAAATTAGGATTGATTGGATTCGCAATAGCTCTCGTTGTTCTGTTTTTATTTCTGCGGCAATGGCGGGCGGTGGCCGTAGTGGGAATCGCAGTACCAGTTAGTGTTATTACAGCTCTTGCACTTTTGTATCTGACTGGATATTCAATTAATTTACTGTCGATATTTGGATTGGCGATGGCAGTTGGCTTATTGGTTGACAACAGCGTTGTCGTGTATGAAGCAATCTTACGGGGTGTGGAGCGAGGCCTCTCTCCCCGTGCCGCGGCGGCCTTAGGGTTGAAGCGCACTGCTCGTGCAATCGCCTCGGCTAGTATAACCACAGCAGTTGTATTTCTCCCCGTCGCGCTCATCGGGTTTGACGATCCGGTTACGAAACAGATTCTGACAATTACAGCGGTTTCGGTCGTTTTTCCCGTATTTGCTTCACTCTTGGTTGCGATGGGACTTGTACCATTACTCGCTCATAGTTTAGCAGCGCCGGGTGCCTTGAAACGGATGCAAACATTGCGCAAAAAACGTGCTCTGCAAGGAGGATATATCGAACCCGAACGCGCGAAGGTTCTTTTGAGTGGACTTACCTGCAACGCTCTACGAAAGCCAGCTCCTTGGATAGCCGGTAGCCTCATAGTCGTAATCGTTTCGCTAGTTTTCACGATCCCGCAATTAAGTTTCGGAGGTATTGCACGCGATCCCAATGAAGCTGACACTTTAACTATTCCCGTTGAGCTGTCAGATGAAATCACGACTGATTTGCAAGAGATCGCTTCTAAAGTTGCCGTTGTTGAGCACGAAATCCTAAATTTGGACACGGTCGACTTTGTACAGACGAGAATTAGTCGTCAGAGCATAAATTTTAACATTCACTTTGTTGACATCAAAGAGCGACCCGAGGGGTTTAAAGTCGCAGAAATTCGCGAATTCATCAATGATATCATTGATGAACGTATTCGTGATATACGCGGGTACGGGGGTTATAGGTACCGCGACTATAGCGCTATGCCAGGTCGATTGTTTGGTGGAAACCCAAGTGAGGTCATTCTATCTGGACCTGACTCAGGTACATTGACGGAATTCGCCAAGAACGTAGCTGAACAATTGAAAAGTGTCAATCACATTCAAACGGCACTTGCCCAAGTCAGTGAAAGTAATCCTGAAATCTGGGTTGAACCTAACCAAAGTGCCTTAGTGGCATTAGGATTAACGGTCTCAGAGACGTTACCGTTTTTGAACTGGGTCAGTGATCGTGGACAAACCCAATCCTTGCCCTATAGGACTTCGTCGGGTCGTGAAATTCCTGTCGTTATCGAACGCGAGGGTGCACGAGACCGTGATCGCTCAAGTCGTGATCTTGAACGTCTCCAAGTATTAACGTCGCGGGGTATACGACCGGTTTCGGAACTGGCAACCATTCGCAAGGTCGATAAACCTCCCACCATAGTCCACAAAAATGGTCGTCGGCAGATTACCGTGCAATACACGCTGGCTCCCAGCGTCCCAGAAGCGGGAAGAGAACGGAATGAGATTGAAGAAGACATAGAAGAATTTATAAGAACGTTACCACGTCCAGAAGGATACGTAATCGATATACCGGATGATTCGAGTACCACGAACACCGCTCAAAAGCTAATACTTCCTGTACTCTTATTATTATTCTTGGTATTGGCTTTGACTTTCGAGTCTTTGATTCTACCCCCCTTGGTGTTACTCACGATCCCCTTGACTTTAGTTGGAGCATTGTGGGGATTAGTCCTAACGGGCACCCCGTTTGCAGGAATGGCTATCGCTGGCTTTTTGGTGCTAGCTGGCCTGATGGTTAACCCCGCAATTCTTCTGGTCGACAGGATGCAACAACTCTCACGCGCTGGGTTCTCTCGAGGCGCTGCCGCCTTAGGGGCTGTAAAAGAACGAACGCGACCGGTGCTCATGACAACGGCGACGACTATAGCCGCACTGTTTCCTTTAGCCATATCGACTGGTAGAGAAAATGAAATTTGGCCACCGTTCGCGGTTGTTGTGATGGGTGGTTTAGTATCGGTAGCGATACTCACTCTAATTGTCATTCCCGTTGGATATGTGTTGCTGAAACGTCTCGATAGTGCCTTCGGTAGATTAGGACCTTGGCTAGTGGTTGTGTGGGTAGTCTTGGTCGTTGGAATTATGTACCCGCTCATCGGGTTTGGGGTATTGAACGGATTGTTGTGGCAAATAGTCTGCACGCTCTTGGTTGCGGGTGCCCTGTTCGGACTGCTCTATCTCGTTTTTCGCCGCGAAGAGATTCCGAAACCTGAGATGGACGATGGACCACCCCGGCTTGAAGTCAAATTCCTTAAGAAAATTTATGGCCTACCTGGTGCGTTCAGAAAAACACTCAATGCACAGAAACAATTTATTGCGAAGGTACGGGAAGCGGGCGGTAAAGTCTACACGCGCGAGACTACTTTGGTTCGAGGACTTGTTTATCTCATTCTTGCTGCAGGTACAGCCGCTATTGGCTACATCAACACCGCCGACCACTGGAAATTAGTATGGTGGTTAGTAGCATCCGCCTTTCTTGCCCGAATAATGATTGAGATTAGAAAATTTCGTGGACATGTGGAAAGTGACGGCACCCATAAACGTGGCGGTATAGAAGGTCTGTTGGTGCTTCTGTTACCGTGGTTTGCCATTGCAAGTTTCGTGTATCTAGAGATCTATCGACCCACGACTTTAGACGATACTGGTGCAAATTGGTTCTGGCCGATTCTGGCAAGCATCGTTCTCTTCTTGGGGCAGTGTATTAGGCGGAATGCAGTACGCCAAGTTCGCGGTGAGTTGGAAAGTAAGGTAAGTCGTGGCTTTATGAAGTACCCGCGAACGTGGTATCGACGATTCACAAAACGAATTGGTGGGCTAGATTTACCCGCAAATGAGATTTCCGCGCTCACGTCCGTGTCATTTTCTGCCGAACAAGGAATGATTGGGATTTTAGGACCAAACGGTGCTGGTAAAACTACTTTACTTCGACAGCTAGCCGGCATGATTGAATCATCCGGTGGTACGGTTCATTTAGGCAACGTCCCATTGCCGAAAATTCAACGAACGTTAGCACAGTGGGTGGGGTACTTGCCGCAGGATGCTGGCTTACCACTGAGTCTAACTCCGAGGGAATATTTGGATTATTACGCGGCCTTGTACGACATTGACCCAGCCATTCGAAACAAACGAGTAGTTGAATTGCTCGAAGAAGTTGGACTCAAAGACAAAGTTAACGACAAGATAAAGTCTTTATCTGGTGGAATGCGACAACGCGTTGCAGTGGCACGAACACTTTTACGACTACCGCCGATCATTATTGTGGATGAACCTACTGTTGGGCTCGATCCACGTGAAAGAATTCGTTTTCGAAATTTATTATCGCGCTTAGCCGAGTCTAGGGTTGTGTTATTCTCGACACATGTTGTTGAAGACGTCGCCATTTCTTGCGATCGAGTGTTAGTCCTAGCAAAAAGTCGTTTACGGTTTGATGGTAGTCCAGCAAAACTTGCTGAAGCAGCTGAGGGTAAAGTTTGGGAGATTCACCATGATCATGAGATTGATGTGACTTTACCAACAGATACTATATTAGTTGAGCAAACGCCGACGGCGGCCGGTGGTGTGATCCAACGTGTAGTCTCCAAACAACAACCAGAAGGGGAGGCAAAACCCATCACTGCGAGACCTGAAGATGGTTACTTGTGGTTATTGGCGACATCATGAGTTTTGCTAGTTTTAGACAAAGGACTTTTGCTGAAATCAACTTACTTCGGCGAGCCGCGGTTGCTACGGCGGGACGCTTTTTTTGGTTGATTCCAATTGTCGTACCGATTATCTGGTTAGCGGCAAACGAATTTCTGTTGACGATTAGGTTGTTTCTTGAAACAGTCGGTGTGCGCGAAATTCAAAATCGATTATTGGGACTACCGCTAGTCGTGATCGCGATTTTTCTAGGCTTACGAATCGTTGCAGGTGAAATCAACGCGCGAACATTAGAAATTGTGTATACAGTACCAGGTGGAGCGAGTCGGGTGTGGACGACTAAGTTGTTAGCCGCAGCTGCGATTTTACTTTCCACTGAAGTAATCATGGCAGTCTATTTGTGGTTTCGGTTTGGCCCCTTTCCTATTGAAGCGATTTATGGCGCTTTTCAATGTGCTATTTTCTTTCTCGTGATCTCGATGGGATTCTCCGCGTTGTTTCGGAGTGAAGTCTCTGGCGCCATCGTGAGTTGTGCGCTTCTGTTCCTCTTTGGGGTGTTCAGTGGTTTCGGTTATACGCAACACATTTGGTCGCCGTTTTTTAATCCATATGCTGACAGTTTTCTCTCTGATACGAGCGTTCTTGTCAATATCTTGCGAAATAGGATTGGGTTTGCGATTGTGATCGGGATTCTGGTTTGGTTAGCGTTTCTACGTGGAGAGCGCCGCGAAAAACTACTAGGTGGTTAACAATCCAAGCATAGACTCTCTGAGTCGTTGGAAGTGTGGTAAGCCAATTTCTCTAACGATGTTGGACGGGTGCGCGACATACGATCCAACATTTTTACTCACGGAATACGCCGATCAGGTTCTCAAACAAGCGCTAGAGTCCATTGCGTGGGAAACAAGATCGATTCAGCTTTACGGTCGCACCATTGCAATTCCAAGACTCTCTGCTTGGTTTAGCGAATCAGGCTCATCCTACACGTACTCTGGGACGACGCATGTGGCGAAGCCGATGCCGACATTTGTATGCGACTTGAAGAACTTAATCGAATTGGCAACCAATTGTTCGTTTAATTCGGTTCTTGTTAATCTGTATCGCGATGGTTCGGACAGTGTCAGTTGGCATGCTGACAATGAATTTGAGCTTGGTCCGAATATCACGATAGCGTCATTAAGTGTCGGCGCGGTACGCGATCTTCGGTTCAAACATAGACAAGTCAAAGAAGAACAATTCTCCTTGCAGGTAGAACACGGTTCGTTACTCATGATGTATCCGCCCACACAAGAGAATTGGTTGCATGAGTTACCAAAACGAAGGCAAGTTACGCAGCCTCGAGTGAACTTTTCGTTCCGTAAGATTCTTCGGTGAATTTAGGTGATTCAACGACTTAAAGACTGGTTGTACGAGTGGAGCGGGCGAAGGGAGTCGAACCCTCGTCTTCAGCTTGGGAAGCTGAGGTAATAACCGTTATACGACGCCCGCATCGTTATCAGAATATTGTAGGTTTACAGCAATGCAAAGTCAGTTAGCCATACCAACCCAACCACAAGAGAGGATCGAATCAATCGACGTCCTGCGAGGAGTCGTATTGTTAGGAATATTGGTCGTAAACATAGTCGCTTTTGGTTTGCCCAACGCAGGGTCGATCAGCCCTACTAGTTATGGCACTTTCGAGGGGTTAGATATTTTTGCTTACTGGGTGACCTACTTTGTGTTTGAAGGCTCGCAACGAGCGGTGTTTTCGATGTTGTTTGGTGCCGGGATAGTCCTCTTTACTCAACGTCTGTCGACTGATGAGAGAAGATCAAAAGTAGGTAGGATATTCACACGTCGAATGCTCGCTCTCATGCTGTTCGGGTTGGTGGACATATTTCTTCTTCTGTGGTTTGGCGATATCATTTTTCTGTACGCGTTGGTTGGTCTGGTAGTGTTCTTTTTTCGCGATACTTCGGTCCGTGGGCTACTCGTTGCAAGTGGCATATTGTTTGTGTTACTGACACTTTATCTTGGGGCGATGGGTAGTTTCATCAGTTTCGCGGAAAATCGCGCCGCGACAGCGATGGAAAAACTAGAAGTAGGTGGTCAGTTATCTCTATTCGATCAAGAAATGCTTGATACGTGGGAAGAATTTGTTGCGGAATACGAACCAGACGCATCGGTAATTCAGTTAGAAGTTGAAAGTAGACAAGACGGTTATCTAAGTGCTTATACCGCAATAATCCCTTTGACTCTGGAGTTTCAGGTTAAAGGCACCCTCTTGTTTTCGTTTTGGGACGTGCTTCTCATGATGTTGGTTGGTATGGCACTTTTCAAACTAGGAATATTGGACGGTTCAAAGTCCTACCCGTTCTACTGGATCATGGTGGGAGTTGGTCTTGGTCTTGGATTAGCTGTCAATGCGTTTGAGGTCAGTAGCGCGATTGCGAACAATTACAACACGATGGATCTTCAAGTTAACTGGACCTATAACCTAGGGCGTCTATCGGTCGCGTGCGGACTTATTGGGCTCGTGATGTTGATTTGCAAGGCAAGAATCTTGCATGAGACGCGTGCATCCTTGGCGGCTGTCGGCCGCATGGCGTTGACCAATTATCTCGTCCAGTCATTAATTTGTTTGATCTTCTTTGTCCTCCTCGGTTTTTTTGGTGAGCTCCGACTGCATCAGCTGTTTATTGTGGTACTCGGAATTTGGGTCATACAACTAGTTTACAGTTCGCTATGGTTGAAACGATTCCGTTTTGGTCCGTTGGAATGGCTTTGGAGATATCTAACTTACGGGAAAGTTGTTTCAAGATGACAGCCAATTCATTACCCAAAACTCGCACCATCGAAGGCGTCTACAGTTGCGAACGCGCTGACCGGGTTGCGTTTCAGTTTGGTCAATTGTTTAATCGGTTTACCGATAGGAAGCAAGGCACTGACTGCGTAATTTTTCGGAATGTTGAAAAGTTCTTTTACCTCTGGTTCGTGAACAGTAGTGAAGGTGGTAATCGTACCACCTAAACCCTCGTTTCTAGCGGCAAGCAGAATGTTCCAGACAAAAGGGTAAATTGAAGCCCCAGAGACCACCCCGACGCGATCAAGTTCGCTGTCCATAGAAGCTACCACTGACAGGTCGACGAGAACCATTAACAGGACCGGCGCTTGGGTGAATTGTTCAGTAAACCCTTCGGGTAAAGTCACTGCATCAATATCAGCTTGTGTGACCTCACTGGGTACTATTGTGTTATAGGGATTTTCACCAGCGGTTACTTGAGCCCGATAACGCCGCATAACTCGCGAAATTATGGGCGCTAGCGATGCTCTTTTTTTGGCATCTTTGATTACGATAACTTTCCACCCTTGTCGATTACCTCCACTAGGTGCGAATCTTGCGTTTTCCAAGATGTGGTGCAAGGTCGAATCAGAAACCTGTTCGTCTTGAAATTGACGGGCAGCAAAGGTGGTGCGCATGACATCGTATAAGTCCATATTTAGTTGGTACTCCCTAGTGTTTGGGTAATTGGCGGATATAGTTCACTCAGTAAGATCGTTCGGCCATTGTTTTGGACAATCCGGCAGTGGTCTCGATTAAGTTCCCGTGGTTCTTTTACACCACAAGAATGGGCGATAACGCCGACTTCTTGTTGTACATTGTGTGCATAGTTCATGACTCTTAGTGATTTATCTCCCACATCTAGCCCTTTCTGCAGTTGTTTATCGTGTGTCGTGATCCCTGTCGGACAGGTGTTTTTGTCGCATTGCAATGCTTGGATACATCCTAGTGCAAACATGAACCCACGCGCTGAGGTTACAAAATCGGCGCCGACACATAAAGCCCAAGCTACTTCTACGGGCGTGATTAATTTACCACTGGCAATGATGCGGATTCTATCTCGCAGACCGAAACGGTCTAGTGTATCGATAACTAATGGGAGACTTTCCCGAATAGGAATTCCTACGTTGTCGATCAGACTCATGGGAGCTGCGCCGGTCCCGCCGTCGGCACTGTCAACCGTGATGAAATCTGGGGCATTTGGCTTGCCTCGTACTAGGATGGTTTCACACAATTCTTCAAACCACGTTACCGATCCAAGCACTAATTTGAAACCAGTGGGTTTGTGAGTGACTGAGCGTACTCGTTCTACGTAGTCGAGTAACTCTGTGTTGTTGCTGATTTCTGGATGTCTGTTTGGACTTATCGAAGATTGTCCAATGTTGATACCACGAGTTTTGGCAATTTCGCGCGTGACTTTTTCACCTGGGAGAATACCACCTTTACCTGGTTTTGCACCTTGCGATAATTTGATCTCAAACATTTTCACGTTTGTGTGTTCAGCAACTTCTTTCAGTTTGTCTTCGGATAAACTACCGTCCAATCGACGAACCCCGTATTTGGCGGTACCCATTTGAAATACGATATCTGCACCACCTTCGAGGTGATAGGGACTTAAGCCACCTTCACCAGTATTCATCCAGATTTTGGCTAACCGAGCACCGTTCGACAGCGCTAGTACGGCGGGTTTTGAAATTGCACCATAGCTCATACCAGAGATATTGAAAAAGGATTTTGTTTCGTAGGGATATTCGACATGTTGGCCGATTTTTACCATGTGAGGTTCGGCGACATCCCTTTCTAGCATCGGATAGGCGGTGTTGGCAAAGATAATCGTACCTGTGGGTCTTAAATCTCGAGTCGAACCAAATGGGACGACATTGTGAGTATCTTTCGATGCGCGATACACCCAGACACGTTCGGCGCGATTGAAGGGTAGTTCCTCGCGATCGAACGCAAAAAAGTATGCCCGAAAAAACACCCCTAAGTGTTCGAAAAAGTCGCGAAAACGTCCAATTACGGGGAAATTTCGTCTGATCGCGTGCCGGCGTTGTGATATATCTAAGACGAAGACAATGACAATTACGAGAAGTCCAGTACCGACGACGAACACGAAAAGATACGTTAGTACTTCAATGATTTTCAGCAAGGTTTCATTGAACATGTAGCCCATGAGTTTTTTCCTTTCTGAGAAAAATGGAGAAACTGGTATTCAAAATACGCAGTTATCTTATATTAACGAACCGGAACAAGTAAAGAAGTCGAGTGTTAGAATGTTTGGAAGAACCCAAACAATTAGTTTCTAATCCGTCAAGTCCTAACCGTATTCGACGAAGTTTAAACTACTCGTTGGTGGTGGACGATTAACGAATTGTAGGATGTTGTAAATGTGGAAGAGAAATTAAGTCTTAGCCAGCAACACGATAAATGTACACAAAACAGTCCTGCATGAGGGGCTGAAAATGCTTTTGGAAATACCTGCTTGATCGCTCTTGCTCTAAGTGAAACACAGGTGGACATTGCAAGTAGTGGGGGTTTGGAATCGCGCCAGATCTAATACAAGAGATACTTATGTCTTGAATTGATTAACCACTGCACTAATTGAAGCTTTGGCATCGCCAAAGAGCATGCGCGTATTCGGGGCAAAAAACAAAGGATTATCGACACCAGCAAATCCCGATGCGAGCGAGCGTTTGAGGACCAACACGATACGTGCTTCATCGACATTAATGATGGGCATACCATAAATAGGGCTGTTAGAGTCGTCTCGTGCTGATGGATTGACTACGTCATTTGCTCCGATTACCACAGCAACATCGACCGCCGCCATGCGCGGATTGATAACATCCATTTCAATGAGTTGTTCGTATGACACATTTGCTTCGGCGAGTAACACATTCATATGTCCCGGCATGCGACCTGCGACGGGATGAATGGCATAGGAAACTTCTGTGCCATTGTCTTCAAGAAGCGCGCCTAACTCACGTACCACATGTTGGGCTTGAGCGACTGCCATACCATAACCTGGTACGATTACTACCGAACTTGCACCTTCGAGCACATAGTACACATCCTCGACTGATATAGCTCTTGCTTCACCGTCGATCTTTTGGGCTGCCTTCGACGCTCCAAATCCACTGAACAAGACACTCACCAGCGACCGGTTCATCGCTTTGCACATAATGCTTGTCAGAATAAAACCGGCCGCACCTACCAATGAGCCAGACACTATGAGTACTACATTGTTAATTGCAAAACCGGCGGCGCATGCAGCGATCCCTGAGTAACTATTGAGTAGCGAAATCACGACCGGCATATCGGCTCCACCAATGGGTAGGACGGCTAAAATCCCAATTGTTAGAGCGAGCCCGATAACAATATAAAGGTAGATTGATTGACTACTCGGATCAAGGATAAAGCAGACTGTACATCCCAATACGGCGATGAGCAACAGCCCATTGATCCACCGCTGTCCTAAAAATATGATCGATTTACTTGGTAACCACTCAGCCAGTTTACCCCATGCAATGACACTGCCGGAAAAAGTCATTCCACCGATAAGCACCGACAATATGACAGTGACCGTGACAGTCAGTTCCAGTGAATAAAAGAGAGCAGCCCAGCCAACAAGTAGACTCGCACCTCCACCAAGCCCGTTAAATATCGCCACCATTTCAGGCATGGAAGTCATCGCGATTAATCTTGATGCGAACGTACCCACAATACTACCGATAGCCAAACAAACAATCAGCATTGGCCAAGATAAGATTTCATGAAACAGCAAGGTTGCCACAACAGCGAACAGCATCCCTGACGCAGAGAGGAAGTTGCCAAATCGGGCATACTTCGGACGACTCAAAAACTTGAGTCCCAAAATAAAGCAAATTACAGCAACGATGTAGGTTGTGTTTAGGTAGATCTGTTCCAGTGTCGATTACTCCTCGCTAGCTGACCGAGGAATCGACCCTTTACCGGTCTTTCTTTGAAACATACTTAACATTCGATCGGTAACTAAATATCCTCCCACCACATTGATTGTGGCAAAAATCACGGCAGTTGCCCCCAACCATAAGGATAAATCTCCGAAAGTGTCAGAACGGCCTACCGCTAACAACGCGCCAACCAATGTGATTCCAGAAATAGCATTCGCACCGGACATTAAAGGCGTATGTAGGGTTGCCGGCACCTTCGATATCAATTCAAATCCGACAAAGATTGACAGTACTAAAACAAGCGATAACAGGATTAACTCCATATAGTTGATCTTCCTTAGCGTGTGAGAGACTTAACTAGTGTCCCGTCACGTGTAATGACACAGCCTTGTGCGATTTCGTTGTTGGGATCAAGCTCAATCATTGGTTTTTCGCTGTGCATAAATTCTTCCAAGAAGTGTACGACGTTTGATGCATACAGTGTACTTGCTTGTGCAGCAAAACTAGAAGCCAAATTAGCAAAACCGATAAGTTTCACACTGTTGATATCGACAATTTGTTCGGTTTGTGAACCTTCGACATTACCGCCACTTTCGACTGCCATATCAATTACTACACTACCAGGTTTCATGGCAAGCAACATTTCGTGTGAAATGATACGCGGAGCTGGTCGGCCGAAAACCTGTGCGGTTGTAATAACAAGATCAGAATACGCGATAACCTTCGCCATTCCGCGTTTCTGTTGTTCAAGTTGCTCGTGCGTGAGTTCGGCTGCATAACCGTCTTTTGTTTGCTCGGACGCACCCACATCGAATTCAACAAATTTCGCGCCTAAGGAACGGACTTCCTCCGCGACTACCGGTCTAGTGTCAAATGCTTCGACTCGCGCGCCTAATCTTCTAGCTGTAGCGATAGCTTGTAGTCCGGCGACGCCGGCACCAATGACAAAAACGCGCGCTGGAGTTATCGTGCCAGCGGCCGTGATCATCATTGGAAATAATCTAGGCAAGTGATATGCTCCAACGACAACCGCTGCATAGCCTGCTACATTTGCTTGTGACGAAAGGGCGTCCATTCTTTGAGCCCGTGTAGTTCGCGGTAGCATTTCGAGAGAAACTGCCGTAATTCCTTGATCGGCCATCAATTGAATTACATCAGGCTCACTAAAAGGATCGAGAAAACTGATCAGTATCGTTCCTGCTTTCATGTTTCGAATGGTCTCGACACTTGGTCGCCTTACACTAATCACGATGTTAGCAACCGCAAGTAATTCGTTAGTCGTCGGTAGGATTTCTGCGCCCACTTCTTGGTATTCTCTGTCGGAATACCCACAACCCAGACCAATAGAGGATTCCACGTGTACTTTGAATCCATAGTTGCTTAAAGTTGACACACTTTTCGGTACCAGACCCGCTCGCTGTTCGCCAGGCCAAGTCTCTCGTATCGCGACGATTTGCATTAGATGGACTCTATTAGACGAATGATTGATGTACCACCAGGAAGGAAAACTAGAGACTTATTAACGGTCGACGGAGCTTTCACTCAGATGATTCAGCACTTTCTTTCGTCCAGTATGGATAGTTGTTGAGTGGTCCAATATTTTCTCCTAATTGAATTAACACACCGTGCGAACTTCTTGGGGATATGAAAGCAGTCACACCCCCCTTTTTGCGGTCGAAATTCTTTTCAACCACCCGCACACCCCGTTCCTCGAGTCTCTCGGTCTGCTCCACAAGATTTGGAGTTTGTAGAGTAAGGTGATGAACCCCTTCCCCGTACCTTGCAATATATTTTGCAAGAAAACCGTTCTCGTCGATCGGTTCGATTAATTCGATGCAAAATCCATTCAAGTCGAAGATACCAACATTAAACTCGCCACTATGGTGTGTAAAGACACCTCGCGGTGTAGCGCCGAGGGTTTGCTGATAAAACTGGCTTGCTTGCTCAATACTCTTTACCGCGATTCCGATGTGATCAAATTGACCAATCGCTGGTTGTTGCTCATCCATGTTCTATCTCCGTAGTTTGCGTGCAAAGTATTCTAGTGTAAAACGTCTTAAATCTGCGAAAAAAATCTTCGACCAAGTAGAAAATTGACAAGGAAATTAGTGAAATTGATAAATTAATTGAAAATATGATTACAAAACGGATAAAATCCCAAGTACGAACTTAACCAAAGTTTTTTGTTTATTTAGTTTCACATAGAGGAGAATCGATGAAGCTAGCGCAAAAGCTCAAGATTTCTCTAACCTTACTGTTGCTAGGGGTCGGTGCACTTTTCGCCGTATCAGTCGGTGCACAAGATTCTGATCGCGACGATGAAAACATCGAGGAGATGGTCGTTACGGGTTCGAGAATTGGGCGCATTGATCTGGAAGGCACGAGTCCGGTGCAGATCTTTGAAGAAGAAGATATTCAGCGTTCTGGAGTGACTTCCCTAGGCCAGTTGTTAAGAGAAATGCCTTCGGTTGCCGGAGGTGCACAGACAACACAGATAAATAACAGTGGCGATGGAACTAGCCGAATTTCGTTACGGGGACTAGGCTCGTCCCGCACTTTAGTCTTGTTGAATGGTCATCGTTTGCCACCCAGTTCAACCGGGTTATCCTCGACCAATTTAGGGAGTGTGGTTGATTTAAACACGATTCCGGTTTCGATGGTGAATCGGGTGGAAGTGTTTAAGGATGGGGCGTCAGCAATCTATGGTTCCGATGCGGTTGCGGGGGTGGTCAACATCATTACCCGTCGGGACTTTAAAGGATTACAGCTCAATGTGCAGACGGGAGTTTCGCAAGCAGGCGATGGGGCGAGGAATGGGATTGATCTCACCATCGGTGGTTCGACGGACCGTGGTTCCTTCATGGCATTTGCCGGCTATGTGGATGAGGAAGCGACCTGTGCCTGTGATCGCGATTGGGCGCGAGTTCCCTATGCGTACTTTAACGGTAATGTCATCTTTCTCGGTAGCTCGGCGCCACCCTGGGGACGCTACCAATATACGAAAGACGGCGAAGATTTCGATCAAACCCTTGGTCCGGACTACTCCGGTTGGAGGACGTTTAATTTCTTCGGGGGTGATTCCTATAACTTTGCGCCCGTTAATCATCAACGGCAACCAAGTACTCGGTGGGCGATGTCATTTGTCGGTGATCAATACCTCGAAGACTTCCCTCTCTTCGGTGAGGTCCGCTTCAGTTTTGCGGGGAGTTACCTGAACCGTGATGGGAATCAGAAATTAGCCGAGACCCCGCTCGCCCCATTAGCGTTCTTTGGCTACCCGGCGACTTATAGTAAGGACAATTATTACAACCCGTTTGGGGCTGATATTCCGGACTGGCGCCGGCGGATGGTGGAAGATGGTTCGCGCACGGAACAGGTATGGACGGAAACCAAACAACTCAAGTTGGGTCTCGAGGGTACTTGGGGGGAGTGGGATTGGGAAGCTTTCCATACGTTTGGCGAGACGGCGTCCGAAGGTCATTTTGGTTCAATCTACAACTTAGAAAAGGTTGCCAATGCCGTGGGACCGTCGCTGCAAGATGCGAATGGTAACTGGGTGTTGGATGCTGAGGGCAACCCTCAATGTGCGAACGACACGGCCAACTGTGTGGTACTCAATACGTTTGGGCGCCAGAGTGTCACCCAGGCGATGCTTGATTACATTACGTTTGTCGATAATCAGTCGAGTTTACAGGATCAAAAGGTGTATGCGGTCAATGTGGTTAACCATCAGTGGTTGCAGAATGCGGCGGGTCCTGTCGGTTTAGCCTTGGGTTGGGAATGGCGCGAAGAGCGAGGTTCTGACATACCGGACTCCCAAGTGAATGCGCTTGGCAGTGGGGCGACCGGAACTCCACGTAAACCGACTTCTGGCGGGTACCAGGTTTGGGAGCTCTACGGTGAAGTCTATTTACCCTTGCTGGCAGAGGCAGGCTTCATTGAATGGTTAGAGACGAATATCGCGGTGCGCTACTCGGATTTCGATACGTTTGGTACTACAACCAATGCGAAGTTTGGCATGAAACTACGGCCGAGCGACCAGCTGACATTGCGAACGTCGTTTTCGCAGGCCTTCCGTGCCCCGTCCACGTCGAATCTCTTTGGGGGGAACGGCTTTTCGTTTCCAGCCTTAGCGGATCCCTGTGCAAAGGATCCGACGGAGTTTTGTATTGCCGATGGAGTTCCTGCGGGTGGGTTTGAACCGATCTCCACGCAAATTCGGACGACCGTGGGAGGGAATCCTACGGCCCAACCGGAAACCGCCGATTCGTGGACCTTTGGGTTCGTTTTCGAACCTACCTTTATGTTTACCGATGATTTAGCGATCACCGTTGATTATTTCAAGGTGAGTCTCACCGATGCCCTGTCGACTTTAGGGGCGAGTTTCATCTTAGGTCAATGTGCCGAGAAGGGTGAGTTCTGCCATCTCATTGAACGGATCCCGAGTGGTCCCAACGCCGGGAATGCCATTAATGTGATCAATACCATTACCAATGTCGGTGGGGTCGATACGAAGGGCTGGGATATCGGGGTGTACTGGGATTTAGGGTCAACATTCTTTGGCGAGGTTAGCCTCCGGTATGAAGCCTCGTTGTTGGGTGAATATGTGGTTACCCAAGCGGATGGTACCAAGTTAGATCACACTGGTCGGTTTATCGATGACCAAGATGGTTATTTCACGGAATATCGCAGTAGCACCGATGTGGTGCTTACTGAGGGCAATTGGGTATTGGGGTATCAGTTACGTTTCATCGGCGAGGCCAACGAGAACTTTCCTGATTTTGCGACGGGGGCGACGTTGGAGAGAACGGTAGATAGTCGGTTATATCACGATTTTTACGGGACGTTGTCGCTGCCGGCGCACAACATGGTTATCTCTGGTGGGATTGACAATGTTCTGAATGAAGACCCACCGCTGTCGCTTGATGGTTTCAATGACAATACTGACGTTCGGACATTTGATACGGTCGGTCGATACTTCTATCTGAAGATTAGTTATTCGAAGTAAGAAATTTTGATAAATGGAGAGTCGGTGTATCTCTTGATATGCCGGCTCTATTGTTTATCGAGATAGTAAATGGTACTCTCTGCGATACTGTTCCTTCGGTTCGTTGAAGACTTATCCATAGGCACTACACCGTGAGCGGAACTTGGTGTAGATTTGCGACCAAAAAATCAAACTATGAAGTCTTGTAAACTTGCAGGGCTGTACTGATTTGCTCTGCATAGAAGTTCCCATTTTTCTCGTCTTTTGTACGTAATTGTTCTAATGCGTGGTTTAATTTTTCTTTATTTACGTCTGCTGCTTCGTGAATGTACTCCGTCAGAGCAATCCAAGTACGTGGCATACATTTGAGTTCCTCGTTATCTGCCACACTTTCTGCCTGCAAAAAGAACTCTCGCGCGTGGTCATAGTTTCGAACGTTCAACTCATGTGCCCCATTCATCCACAACACTTCCATCGATGGTGTGTCGTACTGTTCTTCAAGTTCCAAGGCATATCTTGCTGCGGATCGACCTAACTCTTGGTTTTGGTGTGATATATCACCCAAATCGCCCCATCCCGGCCACGTAAACGACGCAATATTAAATGCCACCTTACGAGCTCTTATTGCGGTTTCTGTTGTGCGAGGTTGAAATTCCGGCGAATGTAAAAAATTAAGGAGCTGCAAACGAGCTACCGGTAGGTATAGGTCTGTTCTATCAACTCTCTGCAGTTCAGTCAAAAGTGTAGAAAAACTTTTCCACTCATCCGGGCTTATTGGTGCTATAACAAGATCGGTAGACGAGTTCATGGTGCCGTACAGCAAACTGATTTCGTGCGATTCAGCGAGCTGCTGAAACTGCGGTAGTCGGTACTTGGGTTGGTCTTATAAACTCTTGCTTAGTTCAAATAGAATTCGTGGTTCGGCATCCTTCACATCTTCCATGTCGGTACCAACAAACGCAAAAGTTAAATCCAATCCGGAAAATGTGTTAGTTAACGATATACGATAATCAAGGTACGATTCGGTATCTTCTCCAAAGAAGTGATCCTCGTCAACCGAACTCCATCCTACTTGAGCACCAAACGATCCAAAGTTCTCAATCGGTAACTCAAGCGCGGCAAAAGGGTAGAAGAAGGCTGGGCCACCGGCACCGAGATATTCAGTTGAATAATTCATACCGACACTTAAGGAACCGGAAAAATCATCCAAAAACGGGGTGTCGATTTGGGCAGAAAATTCCATATAGTCGAGGTCTTCACCTTCCGATGGGTACTCGAATTTAATCATGGAAATGCTCCATGGAAACATCATGGAATCAAAACTGTATGAAACGTATAGATCTAATTCCAACGAGGCATCGGAACCAAAATTCACTGTCGACGCCCAAGTACCTACAGCAAAACCTGAGTCAGACAATTCGACATCAAAACCACCTTGAATAGCAGGATCCCGCGTTGTCTGTGACCAACCTCTGAATGAGTAGTCGGAGGTAAGTGTAACGTTTCCAGAAACCTCTTGAGCATGCGAGGACAGAGATAACGTGAGGCAGGTACCTACTAACAATAACTTGCTGAAAAACCATGATTTTTTCACTTTAACACCTCGTGCAATATCGAATTAGTTGCAATGTCATTTGACATCGAGAGTTGATTAACTGTTGTCTTCACCAGTGATAAGATATTCGATCGCGGCTTCCAATTCCGCATCGGTACACTGTACACAGGTCCCCATTGCCGGCATGACATCATTAAGGCCTTCTTTAGTGTGCTGCAATAGTACATCCATACCTTGGTCGACGCGGGGCGCCCATGTTTCGGCACCTACCAAAGGAGCTTCATTAACACCAGTTTCATGGCAGGCAAAACAGTACTTGTCGTAAACACCTTTACCGGAAAGACCGGTACCTGTCGGTTGCCCAGCAACATAGACGGGGGCGGCGACGCCACAGTCCTGACCTTCAAGACAACTTTTACCGAAAAACTGAAGATTCTCAATTATGCGTTCCCGTGTTTTCCAGTCTTCTTCGTCACTAGCCAATAACGACGATAAAAAAAGTAAACTACCTACGAGAATAGCACAAAAAATTAACAGACGTTTAATCACAGATGAGCCCTTAATGCTCTGTTTTCTCGGCTGAAAATTATAGACACTCACGCAACTATTGGATCGGTCTCACGTCGAGGAACTTCTTTACTCTCATCGATCTCACCGTAGAGTGCTTCAATCTTATCCTTAACTTTATTCCACGAGGCTAGTTTCACGTGGCCATATCCTCTCACCTCGTCGTAACATCGAACCATTGCCACGGCATTGGCAAGATCAGTTTCTTGCATCGTTGTACATAGGTGGTCGATCTTCGCCTCAAAATCGGCAACTAGCCATGCTTCAAACTGTCGCTCCTCAATAAGTCTAAACGGATCAAGAATCGATCCTCGGATGCCTCGCATCCAAGCTAGTAACTTCAAAAACGGTCGCATCCATGCGCCTATACGAATCTTCGATTTTTGGGACTTAGGTAACCAGGTTGGTGCGAATGCATAGTGAAAATCTTGTACACCACTGAAGTGATCTTGCATGTATTTTTCGAAATTTGGATGAGTGAGTAAGCGTGCGACTTCGAACTCGTCCTTTGCTGCAAGTAGTTTAAAGTACGCTTCGATCACACTGCGAGATAGCTCAGCTGGTTCGCCATGTAATCGTCGTTCGACATCTTGAACTCGTTCAGCGAGTACCGTAAGGCGGTTGGCATAACGTTCATTTTGATAATCAATAAGAAATTCAACACGATCGAACAACAGTTCCTCTAAAGAACGACTGCGTTTCGGATACATCGTACTTTCCGGTGGTTCGACAACGTCGATAAAGTTAGCGTCAACGGCAAACTTACGTCCAGCCCGAAATGACAGAATATTGTCCTCTACTTTCGTATCATTTATCTCTAGCGCACGCTCAATACTTTCTGCTTTCAAGGGGATTAGACCACATTGCCAGGCAAATCCTAGTAGCGCCATATTAGCAGTAGTACTAGTGCCGCATACACTGGTCGATAAGCGATCAGCATCGATTACTTTAACACTTTGACAATAACTTTCTAACTCGGATACTAAATCACCACTTTGCTCATCAGCTTGACGATTCAATACAAACTTTGAAGTAGGGATCAGATGTGTATTGACGACCGTATTCGTTTTAGTTTTATCTAGGATTGCTACAGTTTCTCGTGATAAAGAAGTAACCAAATCCGCGCCGAGTAACACGTCGGCCCCGTGCACCGGAATTTGAGTTCGAAGTACTTCATGATCGCTGATACGAACATTTGCGAATACTGCGCCACCTTTCTGTGCTAATCCGGTCATATCGAGATTTGAGGCATGTTTGCCCTCGATCATGGCTGCCATACCTAGGACTTGGCTCAATGTAACGACGCCTGTGCCTCCAACTCCAGCGACCAGAATATTTGCAGTCGTCGGTAGATTGGTTTGTGGTTCTGGGAGTTCTCCAATATCAAAATCCCAGCGTGACGGTTCAACTAGTCCAGCCTCAACTTCGATCATTGCAGGACAATACCCTTTCAGACAACTGAGATCTTGATTGCAAGCAGTCTGGTTAATCTTTCGCTTAATCCCTAAGTCCGTCGTCAACGGTTCAATTGCACTACACATGGAAGCGCGGGTACAATCGCCACATCCCTCACAGACTGCGTCATTGATCACAATCCGTTTCATTTTCAACGGTTCAGTACCGCGCTTACGCCGCCGTCTGAGTTCGTTAGCACAGACTTGGTCGTAGATTAAAACCGTACACCCTTTCATTGACCGCATCCGTTCTTCGACTTCGAGAAGTTGGTCGCGATGCGAAACTTCGTAGTTTCGATCTTCATAACGTTCGGGATAGTCGGTAACGATATGAACGTAATTGACGTTTTCAGCAAAACATTGGTGTACTATGTCATCAACCGTGAGATTACCCTCAACCGGTTGTCCACCAGTCATGGCCACGGCGTCGTTAAACAGAATTTTGTAAGTTACATTCACGCCGGCGGCTACACTCGCGCGAATTGCCATGAACCCCGAGTGGAAATAAGTCCCATCTCCCATATTGACAAAGATGTGGTTGTCGTCGACATAAGGGGCTTGACCAATCCAATTCACCCCTTCTCCGCCCATATGTGTGAACGTGTGCGTATCGCGATCCATCCACTGCACCATATAGTGGCAACCGATACCAGCTAGTGCGCGGCTCCCTTCCGGAATTTGAGTTGATACACTATGAGGACAACCTGGACAGAATAGTGGTTTGCGTGACTCGTTTGCTGCGGCTAAATCATCCAAATAAGGTGACTTTTGGAGTAATGCCCGATCGATATCCTGTCGTGGAATATCAATTTGATGATCGTCGAAAACATCAAGAAGTGCCTGTACGATATGATTATTGAGTACTTCGCCGATTTCTGGAATTAACGAATTACCCTGACGACTAAATTTACCCTCAATTGATGGGGCATTTGGTCCGTAAAGTAAACTCTTGAGATAGTCTTCAAGTACCGGTTGTTTACCTTCTATTACAAATACTGACGGACAACTAGAAACTAGTTGCATTACATGACTTTTTTCTTGTGGCCACACCATCCCCACTTTAATGATTCGGATACCCATCTTTGACAAAATTCGCTCGTCCGAAAAACCTAAGACTTCAAGCGCTTGACGTAGATCTGTGTAGGCTTTACCGACAGCAAAAATAGCAAGTCGTGGATTATCTGAGTCCACCGTTATATAGTTCAGTTTGTTGGCCGTACAGAACTGAGCCGCAAGTTCAAGTTTTGGTCCTATACGGGGTTCCTGAGCATAAGGAGTGTCAATTAGTCGAATGTGTGGATTGAACGAAGTTTCGGGTGTTTCAAACTGTTGTCGGAGAGTTTCTACATAAACGGTAGTTGCGCTATCCATGATTGCCGTGATAGCGGAGATTCCGACCCAGCACCCCGAGTATCGCGATAGTGCCCAACCTGTTAGTCCTAAATTAAGAAGATCTTCTATATCGGAGGGGGTCAAAACAGGGATTTGAAACTCTCGTAATGCGCCGACACTTGTGGAGGCTAAGGTTGAACTCTTGCAACCAGGATCATCTCCAACGAGTGCAAGTACACCGCCAGCTGGTGAAGTACCCGCCATATTAGCGTGTCGAAATACGTCGCCGGAACGATCGAGTCCAGGAGATTTCCCATACCACAGCCCAAATACTCCGTCGTATTGTGCAGTGGGATAGACATTCGCTTGTTGAGTACCCCAAAGTGCAGTTGCGGCTAAATCTTCGTTTACTCCCGGTTCAAAACGAATGTTTGCTTCCTTGAGTAACTTTTGTTCTTTGAATAGTGCTTGATCGACACCACCAAGAGGAGACCCGCGATAGCCACTAACAAAACCTGCCGTATTTATTCCATTAGCGTTATCCAGACGACTCTGTTCTAACAGCAAACGGGTTATAGCTTGAGTACCATTGATCCAAATCGGTCCTGTTGTTAGGGTGTATTTGTCGGACAACTCTGTTTGGAACAACTGTGTACTCTTGGTATTCATAGCTAGTTTTTCTTTGGTTTTGTAAGTAAAATATATTACACAAAATTGATAGAAAAAGGATATATTTATTTCATAAAAATCGGATTGAAATAAAATATTATCTCAAAAACTTGGTGTTTTTAGTATGAAATTAACTAAAGTAAAAATTGACAAATTAGACTATAAGATCATGGAACAGGTGCAAACCGACGCGTCGATTTCGATTCAAGAGTTAGCTGAACGTGTAGGACTTTCGTCGACTGCATGTTGGCGGCGTCTTCGCAAAATGGAAAATGAAGGGGTCATTCGAAAAACAGTTGCCATTTTGAACCCACGTCATGTGAAACTCAGTGTGAATGTATTCGCCAATATCCGATTGAAGGACCATAGCCAAGAGTCCTTACGTCACTTTGAAAAAGCTATTGAGCACGTACCGGAAGTTGTGGAATGTTACAGCGTCACTGGTGAAAACGACTTCTTACTGCGAGTAGTTGTTAAAGATGTTGAGGCTTACGAAGAACTACTTAACAAGAAATTGATTAATCTATTCGAAGTATCCAGTTACAAGTCAATGTTTGCTTTGCGACAAATCAAGTATCAGACAGAGCTACCTCTCTCAAAAAGCGGTTTTCACGACCAGTAACCAAACCAGTGGCTACATCCGAAAGATCCCAAACTGTGACTTAGGTGTACTTAGCTGTTGTTCGACGGCGCATTGTAGGGCGATCGTTAACGTATCGCGAGTTCTTAGCGGATCCAAAACTCCATCGTCCCACAGTCTAGCACTAGCGAAATAAGGGTGTCCTTCGTTTTCGTATTGCTGGTGGATTTCATCCTTGTAACTCGTTTCATCCTTGGTCGACCAAGTCTTACCCTGCTTCTCTAAGCTGTCGCGTTTGACGGTGGATAGCACTTGTGCGGCTTGCTCGCCGCCCATTACCGATATTCTTGCATTTGGCCAGGACCATAACATACGTGCACCGTACGAACGACCACACATGGCATAGTTTCCTGCGCCAAACGAGCCACCCATTAGTACTGTAAATTTCGGTACTGATGCACACGCGACTGCAGTTACCATTTTCGCACCTTCCTTAGCGATCCCAGCATTTTCAAACTTTTTTCCCACCATGAAGCCAGTAATGTTCTGAAAGAACACGAGTGGAATTCCTCGTCGGTCGGCTAACTGAATGAAGTGAGCTCCTTTGAGTGCTGACTCGGAAAATAACACCCCGTTATTGGCTAAGATTGCGACGGGATAACCGTGAATATGTGCGAATCCACAGACTAGAGTTTCGCCGTAGAGTTGTTTGAATTCACCGAAACGTGAACCGTCAACTATTCTTGCAATGACCTCTCTAATGTCGTAAGGCGTACGCGTATCCCGTGGTACGATACCGTAAATTTCTTCGGGGTCGTATTTGGGCGATTCCGAATCAATACGTTCAATCGAAGATGTTATTGAAGTTTTACTGTGTTCCATGACTGAACGAGCAATTTGCATGGCGTGTGAGTCATTTTCGGCTAAATAATCTGAAACACCAGATATACGAGAATGAACCTCACCACCACCGAGTTCTTCGGCCCCTACTTCTTCACCGGTCGCTGCTTTAACAAGGGGGGGACCACCAAGAAAGATTGTTCCTTGGTTTTTGACGATGATTGATTGATCGCACATGGCGGGTACGTAGGCACCTCCCGCAGTACACGATCCCGTAACAATTGCTGTTTGTGGTATCCCAATCGCAGACATGTTGGCTTGGTTGTAAAAAATTCGCCCAAAATGCTCTTTGTCGGGAAAGACTTCGCTTTGATAAGGTAAAAATGCACCACCAGAGTCGACTATGTAGAAGCATGGTAGACGATTTTCTAACGCGATGGCTTGTGCACGTAAATGTTTTTTAACGGTAATCGGGAAGTAAGTTCCCCCTTTGACGGTAGCATCGTTAGCGACGATCATGCAGGGGGTTTGGTGAATATAGCCGATACCGGTGATTATTCCGCCACATGGGACCTTTTCGTCGTAGAGTTCATGACCAGCGAGAGGAGAGAGTTCAAGAAACGGCGAATCTCGATCAAGTAACTTTAATATCCGTTCCCTTGGTAACAACTTGTTACGGGCAGTATGTCGTGCACGGGAGGTCTCGCTACCACCTTCAGAGATTTTTGATCGCAGTTCATGTAAGTTTTTGACGAGTTTTACATAAACGGCGCGATTCTTTTGAAAATCGTCGTCTTGAGTATTGACTTTGGTTGCGATGATTGGCATGCTTACTTCCTATTGGTCTGCCTCGAGCTGGTTGTTTTCGCTATGCATTGCATTACCTACTTGAGTCAAAATTTCATAAGGTATAGTATTGATTTGCTGCGCCATTGAGTCTATCGAGACCGTGTTCCCAAAAATTTCGACGTAGTCATTTTCTTGCAAATCAGGTGCGTTGGAGCAGTCGACGTGGATGGCATCCATGGTTACTCGTCCTACGATTGGTAACCGCACATGACCGAAAGCAACCTCGCCGATATTTGATAAAGCTCGAGGAATTCCGTCGGCATATCCCACACCGACTATAGCTATTCGGCTTTCGCGTGATGTCTGGTAAGTAGCACCATACCCAATAGAGTTTACCTCTTGTACCGAACGGATTTGTATAACTCTGCCTTTCAAGGTGACAACGTTGCTGAAGAAGTTTGGTTGATCTGAAAAAGGATTAATCCCATAAAGTCCAATTCCTGGCCGTGTGATGTCTCCTTGAAATTCCGGACCGAGAAAAATCCCTGCGGAGTTACCAATACTTGTGGGTGTATTGGGAAATTGAATTTTGATCTTCGTGAATCGCGTGATTTGTTCTCGATTTAACGGATGTTTTGCGTCGTCGGCACAGGCTAAGTGGGTTAGGAGCAAGCGAATCTTAAAGCCAGCGAGGTCAAGTTGTTCTGGATAGGTATGGTCGAAACCAACTCGATTCATACCAGTATCGAAGTGTAGGGCGCATGGTTGCTCGCGGTATGGTTTCCATAGATTTAGTTGTTCCGGGGTATTGAGAACAGGAGTTAAATTGAAACTTCGACATATTTTCGCTTCTTCGGAGTTACCAAGACCTGATAGTGCATAAATAAATCCCGATGTACATGTACGAATCTGGATACCTTCTTGGATCGTCGATACAAAAAAATGCTGACAGCCAGCTGAACTCAAGAGTTTGACGGCTCGTATCACCCCCGTACCGTATGCATTGCGCTTAATAGTTGCACCGCAAATACCAACGGTTTTAGACTGGAGCAATTTGTAGTTTGTTAAGAAGTTTTCGCGGTCGAAAATGTATTGCTTCTGCGATAGCAAACAGGTTTGATTCAAGCTTGACCTAGTCACCGAAAGTCTCAGGATTTTCGCCTTCAGCCTGTTGTTCTCGCCAAACCCACGGTTCGATTGGTTCGACTTCGCGCCATAGTCCCTTTCGTTGGTCTCGCGCGAATTCTTCGGCCAGTTCGTATTCTTTAGAGTCCGACTCTTCCGGAACATTCGCCCAACCTTTTCCTTCCAGAAGCAAATGAAGGTTCAAATTAGAATGCGGATGATTGACGATGAACACCTTGACGAATTGTAGGTTAGATTCGTCTTTTGAGACAACTTCAAGTACCACGGTTTCGTCTGATACTTGAGATTCAAGGTATTGTTTAGCTTCTTCTGCATGAAATTGTTTTTTTAAATCGAGTTCGGGCGCGTCGACGCCCCAGAGATCGACTTCAATGAGATCGTCGTCTGTACATTCTTCGTCTACTTTTGGACAAAACTGCAAAGTGTCGCCATCGAAGACCGTAGTGACCTTGCCTACTAGTAACTTTACTTCACTTTCGTCGTCGGTTTCGGCTTGTAGCAAGGGACCGAATTGAATGGCACTGATGCTAGTCAAAAAAATGAGGAACAGACAACCAGATAAACTCAACGACTCGTTTTTGTTAATTATTCTCATATTATTGGGCAGGTTGAAGGGGTGAAGCAGATTCATTAAACAATTTTAGTCGTTGCTTATGATATAGAACGCTATCCTAGCGCTAGCCTAGCAACTAAAACCCACCTTCAATTTGGAATAAAAAGATGTCGAGCAAGACCCTAAATTTAAATGATCAAGTCTATGCCTATCTACTTAAGAATATAAGCATCGAATCCCCTGCGGCGCGAGAACTCCGAGAAGAGACTCACTCGACGCAGTCGATGGCAGGTATGCAAGTCTCGCCCGAGCAAGCGTCTTTCATGGCATTTTTGATTCAAGCACTCGATGTTGAACAAGCCGTTGAGGTTGGTACATTCACTGGATATAGCGCCCTAGCCGTTGCACAAGCGCTACCAGAAAACGGTAGGTTAATCGCGTGTGATGTCTCAAAGGAATGGACGGATATTGGTCGAAAGTATTGGAAGCAAGCAGGCGTTGATCATAAGATTGATCTTCGTTTAGCACCTGCAGCTGAGACTCTAGAACGGTTGTTAGAAGATGGTCAAGAAAGCGAGTTCGATTTTGCGTTTATCGATGCCGACAAGTCCAACTATGCTGTGTATTACGAGTTGTGTTTATCTCTACTACGTGTGGGCGGGATTGTCGCAGTGGACAACGTCTTGTGGGGTGGTCGAACGGCTGATCCGACATTAACTGACGCGAGCACGACTGCTATACGACAGTTGAACGCTTTGATCGCAGACGATAGTCGTGTGACTGCTACCATGTTGCCTGTAGGAGACGGCCTTACGTTAGCACGAAAGTTGTAATCTTTATCAGGATAGATACATCGGTATCGGGCAATCTACTTAACTAGTTCATCTATAACAGACTTCAAGTCCACGCACCCAAGATTAGCAAGATGAAATAAGCCACCCTGTTCGTGTATAGGACTTGGGTTAGTACACTAAAACAAACGTTCGTTGTCTAGTTTGTGTTAACTAAGGACAACCATCAACCTAGCCAGGGCCCTTCGATTGCGAAAGTAACTCCCGGCGTCTGTATGTTGACATACAAGGTTTTCCCGTCCGGTGTGAAAGTCGCACCCGCCCATTCACTTGATCGGTAATCACCAATCGCAATTTCATCTCGTCCCGGTAGTAAAGTAGTCAAATTTATGTTATTTTCGGCAATTGGTCTTGCTGTATTGTTCTCGCCAACGAGCAACAATCTTGCACCCGAAAGCAATTGACCATTGTTGCGAATACCACCGCCGTCTTCGCAAAGAACAATCGAACCATTCACGGGGTTTACGGTAACGTTATCAATAGCATCTGCCATACTTTCGGATTGGGAAGTAAAACAAGCTGAGAGCTTCTCGTTAAAGGGATCGTATGCCCAGACGCTCCCATCTCCGTGGGGACCACCACCGGTATCGACAAAGTACACGATTCCTTTATCGTACCAACATCCTTCTAAGCGTGCAAACGTAGCACCACCTTGTTCAAAACCTTGGCGGAACGGACCTGACATACCTTCACCTCCTGTAGGAGGGCCGCCCTCATAGGTTGGATTCAAGATATCTGGATCAGCGTCGGGTTCTTCAATTGGTACCCAACTTACTGAAAACATCGTGCCAAATCTAGCGGTTGTCAGGTTCACCGATTTCAACTTGCCTACTTTTAGCATGAACAGTTCTCCACCTTTTTCCAAACTGCCAATAGTATTGGATTTGTCAGTCGGTATGAAGCGGTAGAAACCGGAATATTGACTATTGTCTTCAGTGAGGTACACGTACCCAGTTTTTGGGTCAACCGCAACAGCTTCATGACGCATCAACCCCATACTTTTTATAGGTAGGTGGGAAGAAACACCCAAGTGTGACGGTAGAGTTTCAAAGACGTAACCATGATCCATTGGTTTATCGTCATTCGAATAACTTTCTAGTGAGCGCCGATACACAATTTCTTCACAACTCAACCAGGTCCCCCAAGGTGTTGGACCACCGGCACAATTCACCATCGTCCCAGTCAATACACCTTCGCTAGCGGTTAACTTACCATCTTGAATGGTCAGAGCTGTTACTCCACCACTCGGTTTTAGGGTGCTTTCGTTCTCGAGTCGTGGGACTATACCATGATCATAGAAGGCTTCACCTGTTGTTGTGATCACAGCCCCTTCAGTATCTTCATGATTACGTAACAGAATGATTTCGCCGGACTTCGCCCCAGGTACGACAGCCATTCCATCGTGTCGTTGGGGAGTAATACCTCCTTTCGACATAAGATCGCCGGTCCAACCAAACGAGCGATACGAAAAATTGGGTGGTAGTTTTAATAAGGGTAGGCCGGTAGACTCATCCTTGACTGGCATGAGTTCGGGTTTGCTGGCTACTTCACCACGCAGTCCAAAAAGCGGTAGCATGAATGGAAATGCTGAAGCGAACTTGATTAACGATCGTCGGTTCATGACTAAGGGCTCAAGAAATGATTTTGTTATTATCCACAGAATTGGGTGACCTTTGTTTTAATGTTGTGAAAGTCGAGACAAATTCTTTCAATATTCAACAAATATTGGCTGGTTTGAAGGCTAAATCTAGCCATTACAAGTGGATTCTATAATTTCATTCAATTTAACAACCGCTCACTGAATGCAAGAAAGAAGTAAAAAGATCCTAAGTGTTCTCGTCGGAGGAGCGGTTTGTCTTGCGTTTCTCGTGGTGGTCGTAGGGGCTTATACAAGACTAGTAGACGCCGGCTTAGGTTGTCCCGATTGGCCCGGGTGTTACGGCCAGTTAATTGTGCCGGAAACTGAAGCGGGTATTAAGGCCGCAGAAGCTAAATTTCCGGACAGTCCAATTGACGTGGAAAAAGCTTGGGTCGAAATGGTACATCGTTACCTAGCGTCCGGCTTAGGTCTACTTGTCCTAGTGATCGTCGTCGTTGCTTGGCGAATAAAACAATCTTTGAAATTTCCTTTGTTATTGTTAGGGCTTGTGGTCGTACAAGGAGCTTTTGGTGCATGGACGGTAACGCTGAAGTTATTACCTCAGGTGGTGACTGTACATTTATTAGGAGGAATGATTACCTTAGGATTGTTGTTTTGGTATTTTTTGAAACTCAATCCCGTACATCTGGGCTTGGGATCGTTTCCGGTACAGACTTATGTCAAAATCTTTTTAGCGGTACTCATCGTTCAGATCGCGCTTGGGGGATGGGTGAGTGCTAACTACGCAGCATTAGCCTGTCCAGATTTCCCGTTATGCCACAGCGAGCTAATTCCGTCGATGAATCTCCCTGAGGGATTCAACGTTTTTCAAGAAGTCGGACCAAACTACCTGGGTGGAGAGATGTCGATGGAAGGCCGAATCGCCATCCACTTTGTGCATCGCTGGTGGGCGTTAATCGTTTTCCTTGTCGGATTAATATTGTCTTTACGCTTGAGTGTTTTAGGACGTGCTTTGTTTGGCAGCCTACTAGGTATTCAGATTGGCTTAGGAATCATGAATGTACTACTAGCTGTACCACTAACTTTAGCAGTTTTACATAACGTCGGAGCGGCGTTGTTGTTGATTGCAACGGTCTTACTAATGAGTGATAAGCAGAACACCGTTCATCACGAAGGTTAGCTGATTTCAGGACGTGTTCTATATTGAACGAAGATGGCTTTAGTTCGTTTTGTTATCGACGATTGGTTCGTGGAAGTAATAACACAGTCGGTCCGGAGCAACTACAAAAAACACTTGTAATTTCTCATCGTCTCGTTCATCGACACGCCAGTTGCCGATCTTTACACCTTTGTTCTCAATTTCATCGCGTATTTGTGCGATACCAGCAACTAGTATCGCTGCACCGTCTTGTTCTGGGTCACCACCGTTAATCGCAAAACCGATTTGCACACCATCGCGCTCCATAATGACTGTTGGAACTGGTTCGGTGCGACGTTCAACTTCCTCTAAGTCAAAGTTCTTTGAGTACCATGCAACAGTCGAGTCTAGATCGGTTACTGGTAATGCAAGGACATCATCTTGATATGGATAAGCTGCTACGAAATGAAAAGGTTTAGGCAAAAAAAACTCCGTTAAATTGGTGTGAAGAAATTGCTACTCTTGAAAGACAAACATTTTAGGGAATGTCCATTGCCGGTCACTCGTGAATGAATTAACTCAGATGACTGAACTCTCGCTTTAAAAAAATCGGACATTTGCGCGTCCCTTGACTAGTTTTGTAGCGTTGAAAATTTCAGTAAACTAGTTTATCAAGTATCATAAACACTTGAACAACAACCTTAATTCTTTTCACGGCATTCTCTAAGGCACTAGTAAGATGAAGTTAATTACCGCATTGGTTAAACCCTATAAAGTCGATGACTTGCGCGAGTCTCTGCTAGAACACGGACTCACTGGTATGACCGTTTCTGAAGTCAAGGGTTTTGGTCGGCAAAAGGGCCACACGGAACTTTATCGTGGCGCCGAGTATGTGGTTGACTTTCTACCAAAAGCAAAGGTCGAAATCGTCGTCGACGATTCAATCGTGGAAGACTGCATCCGGACGATTCAAGAGATCTCCAATATGGGTAAAGTTGGCGATGGCAAAATCTGGGTTACCGCGGTCGAAGAGGTTATTCGTATTCGGACTGGAGAGAAGGGTACGGACGCCATCTGAACTAATCTTCTATCTCATTGAGCTAGCTCGACTATTGCCCCATAAACTTCGTCGAGTTCTGATACGACCTTGTCCGCGAGTGGAGAAATTTCGCGTTCAGAGCGCGCTATCTGGACAGTCTTCATTCCTAGCTCAGCCGCCACTTCAATATCCTCGATTGGATGATCACCAACATGTACTGATTCTACAGGTGAAACTCCGGTGTGATTGAATATCAATTGAAAGAGTACCGGGTTAGGTTTTCGAACACCAATATCGGATGCATAAAGAGATAGTTCAAAGTACTTACCTAAAGACATGCGATAAACTTCGGAGGTTCCGTTAGACAAAGAAGCGAGAACATACTTTTCACTGAGATCACGCAGTAACTGTTCAGCGCCTTGGTAAGTTTCAAACGAGTTTCTTTCGCCATGAAAAATACAGAGCGCCGAGCGGGCGAGTTCATTGGCGTCTACGGGGTTCACATCACACAGGCCCAGCACTTCTTCGATCATCGCGATGCGGATTTTGTTGAAGTCATAGTGGATATTGGGACGATCTGCTAAGATCGAACGGCGCGCAGTGTCCTGATTCCCTAAGTAGGTCTCAGAAAATGATGGGACTTTCGCATCCAACCAAGCCAACATTTTCTTTTCCGCTGAAGCTAGAATCGATGGTGTGTCCCAGAGGGTTTCGTCAAGATCGAACGTGATTAACCGGACAACCACGTTAATTACTTTGAATCTCTCTTTGCTCGAGGGTGGGCTTGGTCGTAAATTTTGGCGAGATGTTGGAAATCTACGTGGGTATAGATCTCGGTGGTCGCAATATTCTCGTGACCAAGTAACTCCTGAACTGCGAGTAAATCGCCGCTACTTTCCAAGAGATGGCTAGCAAAACAGTGCCGCAATAGATGTGGATGCACTTCATCGGTTCCTAAAACCGCTAGACCTATTTGGCGGCAAATGACTTGGACCATTCGTTCCGAAATCCGTTTGGATCCTCGGCCCGTAAATAACGGATCCGTCGGCATGACTTGGTGTCGAGACGCGAGCCAATCTTGAATAGCACTTTTTGCATGTGAACCGATGGGTACCACTCTTTGCTTTTTACCTTTACCCAAAACATAGACGATATTCGCATTCAAATCCAGGTCTTGAATGTCAAGTTGAACCACCTCAGATAATCTTAGACCGCTAGAGTAAAGTAATTCAAGAAGCGCTCGATTTCGTAGACTAGTGGGTTTGCGCGAATTGCTAGATACTAGATTGGATACGGCATCCACATCGAGAACATGGGGTAATTTTTTCGCTGTTTTTGGCCCCGCCACCGCTTTTGCTGGATTGAGTTGAATACGCTTTTTGCGAACTTGAAAGTCAAAAAAAGTACGTAAACACGAAAGCGACTGTCGTATGGAAGCTGAGGATAAAGCTTTCATTCGAAGGCACCTGACATAGTCCCGTATC
Organism: Gammaproteobacteria bacterium; assembly: GCA_028819195.1. Taxonomy (GTDB): domain Bacteria; phylum Pseudomonadota; class Gammaproteobacteria; order Pseudomonadales; family Azotimanducaceae; genus Bin55. The sequence continues at coordinate 247,411 of JAPPMF010000009.1, forward strand.
TGATGCACATCGGTATCCTCTACCGACTCGCTAGCCGTTTCCTTCGCGAACTGCGTTAAATTTCTTTCGTAGGATTCAATCGTATGTTTTGACAACCGCCGTTCAATTCTCAAGTGATCGAGAAATTCAACAATCAAAGATTCCCAGTGGCGAACAGATTTTTCGGCAAGATTCTTCATGCTACGATATTCTTGAAACCACCCGCGCGACGACCTCGCCAAGAAAGTCTAAGAACAATGTATCAACCTTGCCGGCAAATCTTGCCGGTTCAGACGAACCTATGGCTAGGACGCCCTGGGTGTTTTTAAACTGATACGGTATCAACGCGAAAGATCCTGAACTATCGATGGAAACGTTAAAGATTGATCGGTATTCATTCGCGCGACACACTTCACAAATCGTTTTACTCAACGACACTAATCGTGAAGGAACTTCCGATAACGATGTGTCGCGTATATGTTTCAGTTTTACCTTCGGTTTCGTTACGAAGATGAAAAGTAGCACATCGTCAATGTTCTCTAATTCGGAAAGTTTTGAGTACAACGTACGATCTAGTTGAGTGGTATTCTCGGTAATCAACAATTCCAAAACCAATTCTTTTAACCATACAAAACGCTGTTCGTTACGTTCGCCGATTTCAAACAGTGATTCAAGTTGTTGTTTTAATTGATCGTTGGTGTCTTCCAATAGTGAAAGACGGCGTGAAATGACTGTGGACATCGTGTCCCCTTTTTGAGCTATCAATCCATGACTATAGAAACTGAACTAGAACTAAGATTCGAATCTTAGCTGTATTGACGTTATTCTATAAGAAAAACCTACCTTCGTGAGTTGTTCTTGCCACCGCGGTCAAGTAAATTGGTTTATCTGAGCCCTCCCAATCGACTTGGACTGAGCCTCCTACCATGCGCATTTCCACGCTATTACAGAAAAAACCGTTGCGTTTGCCTGCGGCCATTGCAGCGACAGCGCCCGTGCCGCACGCGTAAGTCAGATCAGAGACTCCTCTTTCGTAAACGAGTAAATACCCCAAGGAATCACTCTTACACTCGAGAAACTCTACGTTGACCGAGTCTGGAAATTTGGGATCGGCTTGGATTTCCTCACCGATGCGTTCGACATCAAGTGCATCTACATGCTCGGTTATTAGGACAACATGCAGATTACCAATCGAAACAATCATTGAGTCGATGGCAGGGTAGTGACGATCAAAAGTTTTGTGTCGGTACTCAGTAAATCGGCTATATTCTGATGGTCCAGGCTTCAGTACCGGTGGTGGAAACTCGATTGAAATATTTTGGTTTTTTGAGTCAGATGGTCTAGCTGTAACTGATCCACTCGCGGAGATGATTTGTAACTGCTCGACACGTTTGTCAATGTGGTTGAGATAGAGTTGGCTGATCGCGATGCACCCGTTTCCACATTGACTCGCTTCTGAACCATCGTCATTGAAAATGGTTAATTTAAGCGTGTTAGGTGATTCGGCGATTTCTTCATAGATGAGTAACTGGTCAAAGCCTACACCAAATCGCCGATTACCAATTAGTTGGATCTCCTCGCGCGTGAGACTGCGTTTGCAATCGTTTGCTTCTACAACTACAAAGTCGTTTCCATTCACTTCCATTTTGGTGTATGGGCAACTAATGTCAGTCATGGATTTTTACTTTCTCGAGTTTGCACAAGTCGCTGATCGTTTCCCGTTCGCGAACAATGTGAATATCACCATTTTCAATGAGAAGTTCGGCAATTCGGGGGCGTGTGTTATAGTTGGAACTCAATGAAAAGCCATAGGCACCGACATCTTCAAGTACTAGAAGATCGTCAGCTTCTACAGTAAGCATTGTGTCCGTACAGAAGACATCAGTAGATTCGCAAATTGGTCCAGCTATGCTAATTTTTGTTGGTTTGGACCGTTTTGAAGTAACTGATCTTACGCTAGGTTTTGCATCGTAGAGCATTGGTCGCATGAAATCATTCATTCCAGCATCTACGATAGCATAAGTTGGTCGATCTTCAACAGAGTTTTCTTTAACGTACTCAACCCTCATGATGAGGATACCAGCTTGACCCACAATAAAGCGTCCAGGTTCAATGTGAACAGTAAAGTTTCGACCTTGTAAAGTATGTCGAAGCGTCTTCCCAAGTTCCTCAAATAAGAATCCTTCCGATTCTTGGTTTGGAATTGCAAAACCGCCACCAAGGTTTAGATGCTGCACGGGAAAATTTGCTGAAAGAAGACGATCTGCTACATCAAGTATGACTGTTAACGCTTGGCAATAGGGTTGAATTGTGTGGATCTCCGAACCTAAATGAAACGAAATCCCGGTTAAGGTAAGATGACGATTTCCGGCAATCAGTTTGATGCTATGGTCGATTTCATCGGGTAACATACCGAATTTACTGGTACTGTTTGCAGTTGAGATGTTGTGGTGGGATTTGATCGCCACAGAAGGGTTAATTCGTAGCGCGATCTTCGTATCAATCACATTGAGTTGGTTCGCAATTTGAATCAAACGAACTAGTTCAGCGTTACTCTCGATATTGATACATCCAACCCCGACCTTGAGAGCAAAACTCAACTCGTCAAGACTTTTACCGACACCGGAAAACACTACTTTTGATGGATCGCAACCGACTTGCAGAACTTTGCTAAGTTCGCCTTCTGAAACTACATCGAAACCAATCTCATGTTTTTCGAGTCTATGCAGGATCGCGAGGTTTGAATTCGCTTTGACAGCGTAGTGAATGTGAAGGTTGAGAGGGGCTAAATCGCGTTGGATGGTCGCTAATTGTTGCGCGATGGAAGACCACGAGTAAACATAGACTGGCGTGCCAACTAGTTCAGCAAGGGCTACTACATCAACCCCGTCAAATGTCAACTTCCCTCGTGTTTGGTAAAAACTCATTTTGAATTAGCGTTTCCTCGGGTGTCGGAGGTAATTCAAGTGGTCCCTTCAATCCGCAGCCGGTAATACACATACTGCCGATCAGAATCAATACCACTAGAGTCAATTTAACGCAGTAATTCATCTTTCGAAATATCTCAGTGCAGTTGTGGATTTGATTTTAATGTTTAGTAATTCCTCTAGCTGTAAGGTTTGACCATAGCATCAGACATTCGTTGTTGTGATTGACTTCTGTCTGAGCGCGACACGGATAATACATTAAATTTTCTGATGCGAACTAACCAAAACTAAGTGAAATGACTGCAACGTCGTCTTTTATCATGGTATATAACAGATGCAACGACAAAACCCACTTGCGTTCACTCGCTTTCTCGCGGCAATTGTGAACTTCGTGACTATGGTAAATGACGCGCAAATGGCACGAACGACAGTGCCTGACTACTTCGATGGTATGGAGATTCTGCCATTCAGTGAGATTCTTAACTGACTTCGGGATACTACTACGAATAGGACCAGATTCTTCCGGTCCAAAAAATTGGCACTCCACAAGCGTTCATTAAAATAACCATGATTTTTTGGAGATATTATGAGTACTGAAATCACAAATGTGTCCGATGCTGATTGGGACAATGAGGTCCTACAATCAGGAATACCAGTCTTGGTGGATTATTTTGCGAAGTGGTGTGGCCCGTGTAAACTAATCGCGCCTATCCTAGAAGAAGTTGCAGAAACGTACAAAGACAAAGTCAAAGTTTGTAAGTTAGACATCGACGAGAACCCCGAAGTTACTCTCAAGTACAGTGTTCGTAGCGTCCCGACCTTAATGCTTTTTCAGGACGGACAAGTTGAAGCGACCAAAGTTGGTGCCCTATCGAAACATCAACTTGAAGCTTTCCTAGATATGAATGTCTAGATTCCGTTGGCTGAATCGTTTTCGCTCCGAATAAAGCTTGAATGACAGCCCGTTCTTCGGGTGGGGGACAGAATCGAAAACATTCGAAAATACAAAACAGAGATAGATTCAAAACCCTTTGCAATTTTTAAAGAACTTGCAGATTTCTGCAAAATCACACAAAATTAGATAGAATAAACTCTCAACATTCCGCTAGCATACCGTTTAGTCTAGTGTAATACGGATTAAAACAGACGACGGTACGGCTTGTCTAACTTCATGGATCAAGCTAGCTAGATTCCCAAAATTACAAGTACATTTGAGTATCAAACGATCGACTATCCGTTACACGACAGCGTCCTTGTTAGGTTTAACGTAATCTATTCACATCTTGAACGTAACAGGATTTTTATACAATTTGTATTCCACCGGGTTTACGATCCTTAGTAAACCCACTAACTCCACCAATGAGTAACACCATGACTCAACCCCACGCTGAACCAATTTATCTTTCCGAATTAAAACGTTGTCCAACTCCAGAGCTAGTTGAACTAGCAGTTGGAATTGGCATTGAAAATGTCAATCGAGCTCGTAAACAAGATATCATCACACAGATCATTCGCAAGCAATTTAAGAGTGGAATCGAGGTATTTGGCGATGGGACTTTGGAAATCTTAAACGACGGATTTGGTTTTCTACGTTCGCCGTATTCAAGTTATCTGGCAGGACCAGACGACATATACGTCTCACAAACACAAATCAGACGTTTCAATCTTCGAACCGGAGACAGTGTTTCGGGTAAAGTGAGAGCACCCAAAAATGGTGAACGTTACTTTGCATTGCTCAAAATCAATGAAATCAACAACACTCCCACGGAAGGCAAGAAAAAACATCGGCAATTACTCTTCGAAAATCTTACACCGACATTTCCAGATGTTCGCTATACCCTTGAACGTGGTAATGGCAGCACGGAGGATCTTTCGGGTCGGATTATCGACTTGATCGCACCCATCGGTAAAGGACAGCGGGCGTTAATCGTATCACCGCCAAAAGCCGGTAAGACTCTAATGCTACAAGCGATAGCACAAGCTATTGCAGCGAACTATCCCGAAGTAACTCTAATCGTGTTACTAATTGATGAACGGCCAGAAGAAGTCACCGAAATGAAACGTTTGGTGAGAGGTGAAGTGATTGCTAGTACGTTTGACGAACCGGCAACACGACACGTACAAGTCTCGGAAATGGTAATCGAAAAAGCCAAGCGTTTGGTCGAGCAAAAAAAGGACGTTGTGATTCTGTTAGATTCCATCACACGTTTAGCAAGAGCGTACAACAATACCGTACCGTCGAGCGGCAAGGTATTGACTGGAGGGGTTGATGCCAATGCTTTAGCACAACCTAAAAGATTTTTTGGCGCAGCGCGGAATTTTCTCGAAGGTGGTAGTCTATCCATTGTCGCAACTGCACTAGTCGATACGGGCTCACGTATGGATGAAGTGATTTACGAGGAATTCAAAGGTACAGGGAATCAAGAGATTCACTTGGAACGGCATATTGCAGAAAAACGTATTTATCCCGCGATTAATATTCGCCGTTCTGCGACTCGCCGGGAAGAACGTTTGATGAGCGAAGATGATTTACAGCGAGTATGGATTCTGCGAAAGTTTTTACACGAAATGGAAGATTTAGATGCCATCGAATTTTTACTTGATCATCTAAAGAAAACCCAAACGAATGTGGAATTCTTCAACTCGATGAAATCCGCAGACGCGATCAAGAATTAGTCGACTCTTATTACTTTCTTGAGCTAAGCTAGTTTAGCTGAGTCGTTGAATCGCTTGCAAAACCGAAACGTCGCTAGCATCAGTCGAAAGCTCAACAATCTCAAATCCCTGTAGTCTTGCCTGAGTTGCTATCCGCTCTGAGGGTACAACCAGTTTTATCGGTAAACAAAAATGTTGCGGTTGGCTTTTTATCGCGCTCTGAACTGGATCCAGACAAGCCGCATTTAATACCAAGATGGTATCGATCATTTTTTTGAAAATTGGAATTGGCCGCAACCCGCGTTCGTAAACATGCCAGTACTGAACTTGAAACCCCTCCCTACTTAGCCAATGCGCTAAATCTTCGCGACCAGACTTCCCGGTTACCAAAGTGATTGTTTGAGGGGGACGGTATTGTTTGCGTACGAATTCAAATAGACCTTCTGACGAAGCAATTCGTGGTTTTTCAGCCGTGACTCCATGTTGCTTTAGTGCTAAAGTTGTACTAGTACCAATTCCGATACAGGGTTTAGACCGATCCCAACTATACTCTATTGAATGTTCAACCGCGGGCACCGAAAGAAAAATCCATAGATCGGTTGAGATCGTAGGAACCGATTGTGACAACGGTACTATGTCAAATATTGGCGCGACCACAATATCGAAACCATGTTGCCGAAGTAACTCACCCAGGCGATTTGCACCGGGCATCGTTCTGGTAATCCATATAGTCTTCAATTGAGCAGTTTTTCAACTCCAGCTTTGTCCAGTTGTTCAATGGCTCGGTTGGTCAATTCCAGAGGATTCATGCCTTCTAATTGAAGTTGAATAGCATGGGATCCAGCGGTATCTAATACCAGGCAATGTAGTACACAACCCGAAGCTTGAATATCGCAATATATTCCAATGGGTACGTTACACCCAATACCTAAGATTTCGACAATCTTTCGTTCGCACGTCGCCGCGAGTTGTACCTGTTCAATTTGTAACTTCGTTACTATGGATTGCACGTATTCGTCACCTTCGCGGACTTCAGCAGCTATTACTCCCTGACAGGGAGCGGGTACAAAAACTGTGGGATCTAATCTTTGCCCAATGCGGCCGCTCAGATTTAATCGGTCTAAACCGGCGGACGCCAATATGAGCGCATCATACTCTGCATTATCGAGTTTCTGTATGCGCGTATCGACATTTCCTCGAATGGGGAAGATATTGGTTTGCTTCAAAAAAAACGTCAAACTCGCCTGTCGACGGAGACTGGAGGTACCAATCTTCGATTCGATGGGTAAATCTAAAAGACTACTAGCACCTACGAGTGCATCGCGCGGGTCAGCGCGCGTAAGGACGGGATAGATTACATGCCTATCGGACGCGCTCGCCGGTAAGTCTTTTAAACTGTGAACAGCTATATCAGCTTGTTCTTGGACGAGTGCATCTTCTAGAGTTCGTATGAAATCACGTTTATCAGCGATTGAAACCTTTTCTGATTGGGTACGGTCCCCGGCAGTAGTTATCCCCGTAAGCTCGACCTCACAATCGGGATGGACTTCAAGAATTCGCCGTTGAACGAGACTAGCTTGTATCCATGCAAGTTTGCTTTTGCGAGTAACAATACGAAGTCTTCGCTTCATCTCAAGTATTGGTTTTCAGATATTCGGCAACATACTTGCCAAAGTAGGTAAGAATACCGTCTGCGCCAGCTCGTTTACAACATAAGAGTGATTCAAAAATAACCTGTTCGTCGAGCCAACCGTTGGTAATTGCAGCCCTGTGCATGCTGTATTCACCACTGACTTGGTACACAAACGTAGGCATCTTAAATCTTTGCTTTACGGTGTGTACTACATCGAGATACGGCATGCCTGGTTTGACCATGACCATATCAGCACCTTCGTCGATGTCGAGTGCTACCTCTCGAAGTGCTTCATTTGCATTTGCAGGATCCATCTGGTAGGTTCGTTTATCGCTTTTTCCAAGAGATTTACTAGAGCCAACGGCGTCTCTAAATGGCCCATAGTAGGAAGAGGCATACTTTGCAGCGTAGGCGAGAATCTTGGTATTCTGGTAAGCAAATTTTTCTAAATTCTCACGAATTTTTTTAATCCGACCATCCATCATATCCGAAGGCGCAATCACATCACTTCCAGCTTCGGCACACACTAATGCTTGATCGATTAACACTAGAATCGATTCGTCGTTGAGTATATTTCCATTCTCATCAATAACGCCGTCTTGTCCGTGCGTCGTATACGGGTCTAGTGCAGCGTCGGTAATAACTCCCATTTCAGGATTGGCTGCCTTGACTGTACGAATAGCTTTGGGAATCAAACCGTTCGGGTTGGTTGCTTCGATACCATTGGTGTCTTTGAGTGATTCGTCGATATTTGGGAACAAAGCGATTGCCGGTAACGCTAAATTAGACAGGGTGTCGATTTCACGTGTTAACTCGTCCAAAGTCAAACGTTCAACACCTGGCATCGAGTCAATTGGTTCGCGACGACTTTTACCATCGATCACAAAGATTGGATAAATGAGATCATCGACTGTGATTTGGTTTTCTCTTACTAGACGCCGGATAAAGTCGTGTGAGCGATTTCTTCTGAGACGAATCGATGGAAACTGTGCAGCCATTTTTGCTGTGCTCATTATTAAAGTGTTCTGAATATTCTAGATTTCAAAGATTTAAACACTGAGGTGAGCATGAGTTTTTTGTTATACAATGAATCGTTACCTCAGGAAAACTAGATGACAAAGTTCGATTACAACTTGATTGTACTAGGTGGTGGAAGCGCCGGCTTGATTGCTTCAATGGTCGGAGCACAAGCTCGGGCTAAAGTACTTTTAGTTGAACAAGATAGACTCGGCGGAGACTGTCTCTACACCGGCTGCATACCTAGCAAAACATTGCTTGCATCAGCTCGAGTTGCCCACATAGTTAAACATGCTAAGGAGTTTGGTGTCAGTACAACCGCTCAAGAGATTGACTACGAGCGGATCATGGAGCGCATTCGTGCCGTGATCAAATCTATTGAACCGAAGGATTCAATTGAGCGGTTTTCACGACTCGGTGTCGAATGTGTAGTTGGACAAGCGCAGATTGTGGACCCACATACGGTAGTAGTAAATGATCGACATTACAGTGGTCGCAGTATTCTGATAGCAACGGGATCAAAACCGAAGATTCCAAACATCCAAGGTCTTGATAAAAGCAATTATGTAACCTCCGATACGATTTGGAATATGGAATCGCTCCCGCGGAAACTGATGATTGTAGGAGGAGGGGCAGTTGGTTGTGAGTTAGGGCAAGCGTATGCGCGGCTAGGCAGTTCCGTTACTCTTGTGGAAGCGGCTGATCGAATACTCCCGCAGGCCGATCGTGAAGTGTCAGACCTTATAACGAGTTTGTTTGAAGCCGAAGGACTTGATTTAGTTACAAACGTAAAAATCGAAAATTGTTCGTCTCGAAGTGTGGTGTTTCAAAGTAATGGAATAACCAAAGAGTTTAACTTTGATCAACTTCTCATCGCGACTGGTCGAACCCCTGTTGTACATGGATTCGGATTGGACGATTTAGGTGTTGAACTGAATCGGCATGGAGGACTTAAAGTTAATCAGTACCTTCGTACCAGTGTTCCATCAATCTATGCTTGTGGCGACGTGCTCGGTGCTAATTTCTTCACTCATGTTGCTGGTCAGCAAGGTTGGTTTGCCAGCATGAACGCATTGATTCGACCATTTTGGAAATTTAAATTCAATGATGAAGTAATTCCTTCAGCGGTGTTTACCGATCCGGAAATTGCTAGTGTGGGTATCAATGAATCCCAAGCCATTGTTCGTGAAATCCCGTATACCGCAACTGTCTCCCCATTGAGTGAGTTCGATCGCGCCCTCACCGAAAGTCGAACAGAAGGATTTGTCAAATTACTCACGGTTCCAGGTCGGGACCGATTGCTTGGAGCTATCATTGTCAGCCAACATGCTGGTGAACTCATCGCTAGTTGTGTGAATGCTATGACTCGAGGATACGGTACCAATACCATTCTGTCAACCATTCATACCTATCCAACTTGGACCGAAGCGCTTCGAAACACAACGGGTCAGTTACGCCGACAATCCGCACCAGAATTCTTATTGAAGATATCTGAGCGTATCAATCGTTGGTTACGATAGTTTTATGAAAATTCGGAGAATCAATTTAGAATATCTATCAGTTTCGAATCGATCGAAGTGCCTTGCAAGTGTGACCCGCTATACGAGGACTATGATGCTACGACAATTCGTCTATAGAAGTGATGATCGAACCGACTAAGCCGTACTTCAACGATTCGGCGGCACTCATCCAATAGTCTCGTTCGGTGTCTGAGTTGACCTGCTTCTGCGTCTTTCCCGTACGTTCTGCGATAATTCGGTTGATGCGTTTACGAATCTTGATCAGTTCGTCTGCTTGAATCGAGATATCCGATGCGTCACCAAGTATGCCCCCAGACGGTTGGTGTATGAGAAATCGAGTGTTGGGTAAACAATGTCGATGTTTTTTGTCGGCCGCCAGAAAAATCAAAATCGCAATACTTCCTACCCAACCGGTACCAACGATTTTCACGGGCGCGCGGATAAATCGTATCAGGTCATAAATGGAATCTCCAGATTCCACGTGTCCGCCGGGCGAACTCAACAACAGGGTAATTGGTTCATCACTTTCTGACGAAAGCGCGAGTAATTGTTCAACAGTTGTCTTGGTAGTTTTCTGATTAATTTCACCGATTATTGTCAGTATACGGTTTCGATATAGGATTTGGTTGATCGATTTTGATTCCGTTGACTCCTTGTCGTTTGCATCGTTATTTTCGTCGGAATTTCCATGCGTTCTTACGTTGTGTGATGTGCTATAAATACTGGTTGGTTTCACGATTTTTCCTTATAGTAATCCGTTCAAATGGTTCAAGACTGCAATATTTTGTTGATTTCGATAGTGAGCACGGCATCAGTCCCACCAGATTCACTGGTATGCAGTTCAAATTTCCATTGATGAAACAAGCATAGTTGTACGACGACTGCTAATCCTAGACCGCTACCGCCGGTCTTCGTACTCCTTGATTTATCCAGGCGCACATATGGTTGTAGGACACGTTGGCGATCTTCCGGTGGAATTCCAGGTCCATCATCGACTACGTGCACGTAAAGTTCATTAGCCGTGGCGCGAACTTTGAGACGAACACCGGTTGCATGTAAGCGAGCATTCTGTACTAGATTGGCGATACAGCGATCCAACGCACTAGGCGCGAGTTGCACTGCGGTCGGCAACTTACCTTGCCATTCGATTTGAATTTTTTCGTCAATCGAGCGTACGGTTGAACTGATTAGATTCTTCGGATTTACTTTTTGATCGGGTTCGGACTGACCTTTGGCGAATAGAGCAGCATCGGTGATCAACGTAGTCATGCGTTCAATGTTGTCTTCAAATTTTTGCTTAAATTTGGGATCAATATCTTCCGGTAACAACTCTAAAGCAAGTCGCATCCGCGTCAATGGGGTCTTTAAATCGTGTGACAAACCTGCCGATATTGCAGAACGATTCTCGATTAAAGTCGTGATTTCTTCAGCCATCTTGTTGAAGCTTTTTGCGAGTGAAACCATTTCATAAGCGCCCTGTTCAGGTAAGGGTGTAAACCCACTCAGACCTCTGAAAGATTCCGCTGCTTTTACCACGCGCGTGAGTGGGCGACTTATGCGACGAAAAGTATAGACAGTCGCGATCAGTACAACGATCACACCTCCAATCAAGAATACCAGGCCCCAATAAAGAGTTTGTACTGGAGGCGAGCCCACGTAAAAAGCAACAGTAATCGGTTCCGATTGCTCAAAGGGTATCTGCACCCACAGTCGGGTTTCTTCGTCTTGCAAAATCTGGACTTCATGCCCCAAATTATTTTCAAGGGCGTGTTCGAATCGACGTGCAAAATCTCCATGTTTGAAGACTGGTTGTAGATTAAGTTCTGAATCCATGTCGTCCATCGACTGCTCTAGTTCGCTAAGAGTCTGTTCGCGAATCAGTAGATTTTCTTTAAGTAATAGAAATGATTCGAAAGATTTCAGTTCTTCAGCGTTAGAATCTTTGAGAACTACCCAATATTGTGCCGATAACGCGATTATCGTGGCGCGATCTGTGGCAAATTGTTGAACTTGATTGGGTACGACAAACCGGTAAAAAACAAATACTGCAGTCGCTATCACCACGAGTGATGAAACCGCTATCGCTAGGGTTAAGTTCCCCAGATGCGAACTAAAGCGAAATTTTTTTAAGTTTCGTTTGGACAGAATACGTACCCCTTCCCCCACACCGTCTTGATCAAAGTTGGATTGGATGGGTCACGTTCAATCTTACTCCGAAGTCGCGTTACCCGCACGTCTATGCTCCGGTCAATGCGTGATTTACTTCGTTCTGATAGTAGTTCGAGCAGGCTATCACGATCAAGAGTTTCGTAAGAATGTTGTGCGAGCACGTGCAATAATTCAAACTCACTGGAAGTGATCGAAACATTTTCGCCGGTCTTTTTCATCAATCTAAGGTTATTTACATCTAAGATATAGTCGCCAAAGTAAAAAATCCCATCGACATCGGGGGGATATTCTTGGATCTGATCTCGCCGGAGTACAGCTTTGACTCGTGCCAGTAGCTCTCGTGGGTTAGGTGGTTTATAAATGTAATCGTCCGCCCCCATTTCTAGTCCTACAACTTGCTCGATATCGTCTCCCAATGCAGTCATCATGATGATTGGAATATCGGACTGGCGGCGAATTCGAGCTGATAGTTGTTGCCCATCTTCTCCAGGCATTTTTAAGTCTAAGATTACTAGATCAAACACAGACTTGGCGAGAGCAGCATCCATCCCTTCTCCATTTTCGACTGTTTGGACCTCAAAACCTTGTTGCGTGAAGTAATCGGAGAGCAGATCCAAAGTATCGTGATCGTCATCGACGACTAAGATTCGCGGAGTCGCGTTTACAGCAGAAGTTCTAGAAGTTTTCTTACGTCTCAGAACTGAGCGAATCCGTGCTAATAAAACTCGTGGATTGAATGGTTTTGCTACATAGTCGTCAGCACCAATCTCGAGACCAACAACCTTATCGATGTCGTCGGACAGAGCAGTGAGCATGATAACCGGTAGTGAGGTGGTTTGTTTTAGTCTTTTCGCAATCGAAAGACCGTCTTCACCTGGCAACATGAGATCAAGTACAACGAGGTCGTACTGTTCACGTGCTAAAGCTTCGTCCATCGCCACCCCATTAATGACGGTGGTAACTTCTAGCCCGTGTTTTTGTAATACATCAGCAAGAAGTTCAAGAATCTCGGGATCGTCGTCGACGACCAGAACTCGTTGTGAATCTTCAAACAACCTTGCCAACAGGTACCGGAAAGTTGTCTCAGCGAAAGTTTAGTTCTTTGGAACGTACGCGGGCTTGCCACCGGTATTCAACTTCTTCTCTCGATTGTCTCGAGGGTCAGAAGTGATATTGACGCCAGAATCAGAATAGGGAGTCGAAATCGGCGGAGAAACTGATGTTTCTTCCAAACGGGGTAGTTCGTTTTCGGTGTCAGCTACTTCGACTTTTTTCCCAAAAGAAGATTCAATAGTCGAGCGATCAACAGGACGATCGTTTTCATTGTCCCGTCGTTGCACCTCAAGCGCAATCACTGTTTGTTCTTCTTCAGAAAACTCATCAATGCGAAGTAGATGGTTCGCTAACTCTTCAGCTGATAACTCTTTGAGAGTATCTTTTGTGATTACAGGGGCAGATGCTTCAACATCGTCTTCGACTAGAGCCTCGGCAGAACTACTGGTATCGCTATCTACTTGAAGTTCATCGGTGGGTTGTGGTTCTGCTTCTGTTTGGCCCCATATCGAACCAATCGAAAGTAAGAAGCAAGCAACAATAACGATAGCCGAACTAGAACGAGGTGTTCTAAGCATCTGAAAATTTTCCTGATCTGAGTAACGTTTCATAAGGTGAAAACCTCCGTGTTTTCCTTCCCTAACATTTGCTCGTTTTGTATTTGGTCATCCATTCCCAAACGAGCACGAGTTCCTAACACCATTATTTTAATCAATTCGACGAAAAAACAACCAAAAAGTTTAAGAAAATTTACGAAAATTGCAATTTTACTCTTATCAACGATCGCAACGGTTCGAATCAGAGACGTTCAAATAACCCGGCAGCGCCTTGACCACCGCCGACACACATCGTAACTACACCTAAACGCTTGTTGCGTCGTTTAAGTTCGCGTAAGATCGTTCCTACTAAGCGTGAACCGGTCATTCCGAATGGGTGACCGATGGCGATACTGCCACCATTGACGTTGTAAATTTCATTGTCGAGTTGTAGTTTATCGCGACAATACACACATTGGCTTGCAAAAGCTTCATTGAGTTCCCACAAATCGATTTCGTCCTGCTTCATTCCAAGATTCTTGAGTAGTCGTGGAATCGCAAAAACTGGTCCTATTCCCATTTCATCGGGTTCACATCCAGCAACTGTAAATCCTCGATATAAGCCCATTGGTTCTAAATTTAGTTCCTTGGCGCGTTTCGCGCTCATAAGCAAGGTCATCGAAGCACCGTCTGACAGTTGCGAGGCGTTTCCTGCTGTTACGGTTCCCTCGGGTTCAAAAGCTGGGGGTAATTTCGACAAAGCTTCCAATGTCGTATTGGGTCGATTACATTCATCTTGGTCGACCGTTACGGTCTGTACACCGGTTTCTTTCGTCGTTTTATCGGTGTGTAATTTCTCCACTGTCATAGGTACGATTTCATCGTTAATCCACCCTAACGCCTCAGCATGGGCGTAACGATGTTGACTTTGGACGGAATATTCATCTTGAATTTCGCGAGTTACGTTGTAGCGGCGCGCGACAACCTCAGCAGTATTACCCATCGGCATAAAAATATCGGGTTTTTCTTCAAGTAGAAGCTCATTACGATAAGTACCATTGATTGGGTGCTGGGCGCGCATTGAGAGAGATTCGGCACCACCAGCCATGGCTACTTCAGACTGTGAAAATGCAATTTGGTTCGCGGCAATGGCAATAGCTTGGAGTCCAGAAGAACAGAAGCGATTGATAGTCATCCCAGCTGTTGACACGGGTAAACGCGACAATCCAACCACTAGTCGAGCGAAATTACCATCTTGTTCAGCGACATGACTACCCGCACCAAGGATTAAATCTTCAACTTCATCAGGTTCAACTGCTGAATTACGCTCAAGGAGTGCATTGACTAAATGTGCCACCATGTTATCGGAACGAGTTTGATTAAAACTTCCGCGAATTACCTTGGTAAGACCAGTACGAACACTATCGACGACGACGACTTCACGCATAAACTGAAATTACTCCGTTGTGATGTTTTGAACAAGGATAGGTATAGATTGTAAGTAGCAGGGTTTGAAATTTTTAGCATGGATGTGGTATTGTTCGTTATATTGACTACTAAAATATTTCGCATGCCCACGAACACGCCACGATCACACATTTACTTCTCGCAACGTCTTCGCCTACATTACGTTACCTGGGGGAACGAAGGTGCTCCGCCGGTACTGTTGATTCACGGAGGACACGATCATTGCCGTAATTGGGATTGGGTGGCACAGTCGCTCCAGAAGGACTATTTTGTGGTTGCACCAGATTTGCGTGGACACGGTGATTCTCAATGGCTCGTAGGTAGTCCTTATTCGATGGTTGATTTTCTCTACGACATTGAGCAACTCGTACATCAATTAGGGTACAAACAAATTTCAGTCATTGGTCATTCCTTAGGTGGAATGATCGCGCTGCTCTATGCCGGACTGTATTCCGAAAAGGTCAATCGGGCTTTATCCATTGAAGGTATGGCTGGTTATAACCTGCGATTTGATCGTGCGCCGGAGCAGATTCGATCGCGTATGCGAAATTGGATTGAAAGTACACGGGGTCTTGCTTCGCGTACACCACGACGTTACCCCACGATCGCTGAAGCGTTTCAACGTATGCAATCGGTAAATTCCTATCTTACTACGGAACAAGCCAGACACCTCACGATTCACGGAAGTAATCAGAACGAAAACGGGACGTACAGTTGGAAATTTGATAACTATACACGTGTGTTTGGACCGGTACGGTTAGCCAATGAAGAAATTGAGTACCTATACTCTCAGATCGACTGTCCGGTACTGTTGGTCTACGGTAAAGATTCCTGGGCTGGAGCACCGCCAAAGGACAAATTTTCGGCGAGTATACCTAATTTTCAAACTGCCGCGATTGGTGATGCTGGTCATTGGTGCCATCATGATCACCTGGACGAGTTTTTGGCGATAGCTAATAAATTTTTGCAGACATGAGGGTAGAAGACCTCCATTCGTCGCCTTGGAGTGGAGTGTTTTACGTGACGGGAGGTGGCGTTCAACTACTCGCAAACTTGACGAGTGTCGCTGGCGCGTCGAACACGGTTCTTGCAGCGAGCATACCTTATAGTCGGAGAGCTTTAAACACGTTAATTGTCGAACCGAATCAAGGGGCATGTACAAGTGAAACGGCGCGGGAACTAGCCTTCCGTGCATTCCAAGAAAGTCGCTTGCAAAAACTTGACGAACATGTATTTGGTTTCGGTCTCAGCGCGAGTTTAGCAACGAATTGTGTGAAAAAGGGAGAGCTTCGAGCCTACATCGCAGTCCAAACTCCTAAGATATCTCAAGTATCTAAAGTTACGTTCGAGAATTTCGAAAACAGAGGAGATCAGGAACAGTATCTCACCGAAGTTGCCTGGGGGAAGTTATGCAATGTACTTTCTCTAGATCAAGATCCTTTTCCCCAAGTGAGTACGAGAAGACAACAACTGGAGACTACTCTGCAACCACTGTATGGAGTTAAGGCTGCATGCGTTGGGACAAAAAGTACAGCTTTTCTACCAGGGTCCTTCAATCCATTGCATACCGGTCATCGAAGAATGCGGGCACATGCGCGATCGCGTTTAGATTGTGAAGTACAGTATGAACTTTGTATCTCACCATTCGATAAGAAACCCCTTGATTTTTTTGACTTGCACGACCGAATTGCACAGTTTGAATCAGATCAACTTGTACTCACCAATTTTCCAAGTTTTGAGGAAAAATCAATACATTTATCGCAAGGACAAGGCATAACGTTTATTGTCGGTGTCGACACTATAGGTCGACTTACAGATCCGAACTACTACCCGTTTTCGCGGTTTCAAACATCTGAAACGACTATGAACGAGTCATTTCGGAATTTACACGATCGCAAGGTGAGATTTTTAGTTTACGGGCGAAATCTAGGAAATCGATTCGTCACACTTAAAGATCTTGATTTACCTCAGGTGCTGAAAACTCTATGCGATGAAGTTTCAGAGCAAGAATTTAGGTTAGATGTCACTTCGACCGATTTACGTTTATGAAATACTAACAGAAGAATCCTAGGGTGGAGTATCGTTCGAGTCATCCAGAGGACGTTCAGGTTCGAGAAATATGTCGTTCGCCGAACAACTGTTTAACACATCTTGGATTGCATCGCGTTCTCTTTCGTCGATCGTTAGTTGGTACTTCTGCTTGACTCGGATAATCGTATACACAAACCAACAACGGTTATGTTCTGGCAACCATTCACCAGCGTCTTTATCCCTCTTCTCCGTACGATTAACGCTTGGTGTAGCCAGTATTAGATTGAGTAAGTCGTTAGCAAACTCGTACCGCTCTTCAGATGTTGCTAAACACATCCCACTGTCGTGAGCTTCTTTTCGTGCGACGATGTGTTCCACATCAACGTCTCCAGCTTGATCATACCAAATATCATCGTATGGAGAATAAAACCCACCTAGTTGTTGCGCAATCACAAGGTCTGAGTTAGTGCTGTATTGGTAGTCATCCCGCAGTAGAGAATAGCGGAGACAGTCTTTAGTCGAATACTCGTCGGCGACCACTAGTCCTTTCCACCTCTCTATTTGTTCTTCTTGTGCGAGCAGATTGCTCACGAACATGTAGGCGGTTATAAAAAAGAAAGTGGTTACCATTCCAAGTGTAACAGTTAACTTGTGATTCTGAAGTTGGCGACTCATAACTGTACCTTTAGTTCTACAGGGGGATAGCGTTTTCATTGGATGACTCCAGAGTCGATTTGTAATCAATTTTATATGTGTGCTCAAGTTTAGTTTCTGTTGGTAACATAACAGGTTTAGACTTGGATTATTTCTACTGAGGAGATTCAATAGATGTTTAACTTTTCCGGCAAATCGATTGTTGTTACTGGAGTGGCTGGGATTCTTGGTCAATCGGTCGCGAATGCCTTTCACGAGGCTTCAGCGCATGTGATCGGGATAGATGTGTCGCACATTGATGCCATTTACGAGACTATCGAACTAGATTTGACCAACCAAGAGGAATGTGTGAATACCTTTGATTCAATTCCACAGATTGATGTGTTGTGCAATATCGCGGGTGGATTCGTGATGGGTGAGTCAGTGGCAGAACTCTCTGATGAGACCTGGGATTTCATGATGGATATTAATGTCAGAACTTGTTTGAATGCGGTTCGCGCGACCGTACCAAAACTGCGCGAGCGAGGGGGTAAGATTGTCAATGTAGGGGCGCGTGCTGCATTGAAAGGAGCTGGCAGAATGGCTGCTTATTGTGCTTCCAAGAGTATAGTCATACGGCTGACGGAAAGTCTAGCTGAAGAACTAAAACGAGAAAAAATCAATGTGAATTGTGTACTTCCGAGCATTATTGACACACCGCGAAACCGAAAAGACATGCCAAATGCAGACTTTCGAAGTTGGGTGGCTCCAGATGATTTAGCTAAGGTAGTACTCTTTCTGTCGTCACCCTTTGCAGAACCGATTCACGGAGCTGCGATTCCCGTAGATGGTTTAGTGTAACCATAGAGGTAAGCACTAGACATTTCTGCCGTGTTGCCCCTTTAGCATGAAATGTCCCGTGGAACTTGCTACGACTAAGCCGTCGGTTTTCCTGGTAGCAGTTGCATCGATAATGACTAGATTTCTTTTTCGAGTAACCAAATTACTCACGAGTAGGACGGTTTCACCTATATCAAGTGGGCGGTGAAACCGAACACTCGCCTTAGCCGTCACGCATATGTAACCCTGTAATGAAAACAGATTAGCCATGACATCGTCGAGCAGACAAAACAGAATACCACCGTGGGTGGTAGTATCGTACCCCACATATGATTGTGATGAAGTCCATTCACCGAAGCACTTGGAGTTGTCTTCAGACAGCCAGAATGTAACACCTAATCCACGTTCATTTGAAGGACCACAGACAAAACATTGACTTTCCTGAAATTCTAAAGTCATCTCAAACCTTGAAAAAATCGAAACTGCTGAAGGATCGTATGTTCACTTACTCTCTCGGTGATTTGACTATCAAACTACGCAACTTGCCGGTTCATGCCGAGTCGGAATCGAACGACAGCCAACAAGCTGCGGTGTCGTTGATTGTAGTAGAAACCGAATCAGGTTTGCAATTACTTCTCATACAAAAAGCACAACGGAAAGGGGATCTTTGGTCCGGACAAATGGCTTTTCCGGGCGGGCATAAGGAACCTCAGGACAAAACATTACTTGACACAGCAATCCGAGAAACCCAAGAAGAAGTTGGAATTGAACTACACCATGACACGTGTGTCGCACAGTTAACACGTTGCGCTCCCTTGAAGCGACGACTCCCGTTATTGGTAACTCCATACGTATTTGCTTCCTCGTTGATACCGTCAATTACCATGAATCATGAAGTATCGGACTATATCTGGGTATCACTTGATGTATTGACTAACCACGATTACCTACACTTTCAGAAAGTTCAATTCGACCAAGGCGTGGTAGAAGTTCCGGGGTTTCTCTTACCATCTGGTCAGTTTATCTGGGGATTAACCTTTCGAATAATCCGTTCATTCATTGAAATTGTTGAACGTGATACATTTTCTACTAATGATAAAATTCAATGAAGTTGAATGTCAGGTGTGTTTCACCGACTCCTGAAAACAGACCCCAGTCCCTCCGATTCCACAATATCCACTGGGAACTTTCGCGAGATACTGCTGATGGTACGACTCTGCATAGTAGTAGTTCGTATAAGGGGTAACTTCGGTTGTAATTTTGCCCAATCTCGCTTTATCGAGTAGAGCTTGGTATTGATCGCGGGACTGCAGACAGACGCTGTGTTGTTCAGGATTAAAGCAGTAAATCGCTGAGCGATACTGAGTGCCGCGATCGTTGCCTTGGCGCATACCTTGGGTAGGGTCATGGTTTTCCCAAAATATTTGGAGTATTTTCGACAAAGTGATCTCTACCGGATCAAAGGTAATATAGACCACTTCTGTATGTCCGGTTCGTCCACTACATACGTCTTCATAAGTGGGATTTTTAGTGATTCCACCGGCGTATCCGACCGATGTGCTATAAACCTGAGGAGTCTCCCAGAAGACTCTCTCTGCTCCCCAGAAACACCCCATGCCAACAATAATATTTTCCATGTGTTCCGGGAACGGCGGAACGATGGTACGACCATTCACAAAATGTGTGGGACTCACAATGATCTTCTCCGCACGGTCTGGTATTATCTCAGAATCTCGCGGTAGTCGATGTTTCAGCATCATAGATCTCGGTTATGTAATTCAGTTTTCATAATGTAGTTATGATATATCAGTCTTAGTGCAAGGAATAGTCACAACAATGATTAATTGGAGAATTGTCTCCAGCTTAATAGTAAGTGGTTGCGTTTGCTTCGCATTTGCGACCGACTCGCAATCAATTTCGTACGATGAATTGCTGCTCCTCCTAGATCAGGACGAAGAAATTGACGTTGCAAATTTGACGATCGAATTAGGTGAAAGTGAATTTGACGGTTCCGATCTACTAGAACTAGCACTATACGAATCACAGGTCAATTTATTACTACCCCAGCCATTAAAGCTTGGTCCTATAGGGTCCGCTATTTTAGACC
This sequence comes from Gammaproteobacteria bacterium, assembly GCA_028819195.1. Lineage (GTDB taxonomy): Bacteria > Pseudomonadota > Gammaproteobacteria > Pseudomonadales > Azotimanducaceae > Bin55. The sequence continues at coordinate 267,978 of JAPPMF010000009.1, forward strand.
GGTTTCAATTCAGTCTTCCTGGTCACATTGCACTACGAGAATTTTATCAACATGTCAACGAACCAAGTGCGAAGTTTCACGATGAACGGTCAGAATTAATTCGTGACTACATGCGCGGGACAGGGGATGGTGGCGCGGACCATCCATTTCGCGCGTTCACTTCTGCACAAGCCGAATTGTTCGTGTCTGAAACCGGATATCAAGTTCTTGGGTCAATGTACGATGCGACTGAGACTCATGAGTTTGTACTACGTATTACGCAATCCAAAGAAGGTTTGGAATCCGCAGAAGTTGTATTTGACTTGAGTCCAAGTATCGAACGATACGCGAAAATCTTGAATCTCCCACCGGATATTTCACGACAGGGTCGCCATCAACGAGTTGTTGCATGGTTAGCTCGCGAAAACGACGACGCTGCGCAATTGAGTCTAGGCTTAGCATATTTGCGGAGGAACCAAGCGGACAGTGCAATCGGTTGGTTGACGCGCGCGGAGCAGTCAGGAAATGACTTGGCTCATGTGATTTTGGCTAATTTGTACTTAGAACGGGTGAATGCCTATGGCGATCGAATGCGCCAGTTAAATCTTGCGCGCGATCATTTGAACGAAGCAGTTGCAGCGGGTCACACGCCTTCAATGAGACAACTGGGAGTGTTGCTTGTCCGCGGAGAATATGGAGATGAGGCAAAAGACGAAGGTGTCCTAATCCTAGAACAAGCAGTGGCGCGCAACGATACGATGGCTATGCGCCTGTTATCTTCGATTTACGTTGATAACCAGTTCGAAGGTCAAGACTTCGAAAAGGCAGCGAATCTACTTCGGGACGCGTCGGTACTCGGTTCGAGTGAAGCCCGAATCGAGTATTACCGAGTCCTCATGGATCAAACTGCAAATCTCACGTTGACACAACAGGCGGTTGATTGGTTAGTAGAAGAAGCAGAGACAAATAATGTGAGTGCTATGGTCGAACTAGGGAATTGTCACGCACTCGGATGCCTTGCTAGACCCAACTTCCGTAAAGCGCGCCGGTGGTATCGACGAGCAGTTGAAGCAGATCCCGAGAATGCGTCTTTAATAAACTCAGTCGCGTGGACACTCGCGGTCTCGCACATAAAGAGATTGCGAGATCCGAGACTCGCTATTAAACTAATGGATGATCTCATGGAGAACGATTCCGAAGCGCGGCAGATTCCACAGTACGTTGATACTTGGGCGGCAGCGTATGCTGCTGCTGGTAGATTCAAACGAGCAGTTGAAATTCAAACTGAAGCATTACAACTCGCTAAAAATTCCAACGTTATCTCCTCGGAAGATCTTGAGTTAATGACTAAACATTTAACTCTCTTTGAAAAGCGAGAGTCTGTTTCTGAAGAGATTCCCTGAATTTTCCACCGATATTCTTGAGTAACGATACCACCAATGATTATCGGAGTATCGTCGTGGGGAATGTTTCGGTGATTGATGTTAGATCACCCGCAGAATTCAGTCGTGGTGCTGTTTCTAAAGCTCGTAATCTTCCAATTCTTGACGATGCAGAACGAGAACAGGTGGGAATCATTTACCGAACGAAGGGACGAGAAGCTGCAATTTCCAGAGGGCATGAATTAGTTTCAGGAGAACTTAAACGTCGACGCATCCAATCTTGGATAGACGTTTGCGATCATGATCCAAACTCAGTTCTTTGTTGTTGGCGTGGTGGTTTACGATCGTCTATTGCCCAAAAGTGGCTCGCTGAAAATCGAAAAAACGTTCCGTGTGTTGAGGGCGGGTACAAATCACTAAGACGATATACTCAAAAAGTACTTGAATCTGTGGCTAACCGTAATGTAGTAGTACTTGGAGGTCGTACAGGGACCGGCAAGACTGAACTGCTTCGGGAGTTTTCTAATGCAATAGATTTGGAAGATTTGGCAAGACATAGGGGATCGGCTTTTGGTGGCCTGAACGAAGCGCAACCGATGCCTCAAAATTTCGACTTCTCGTTAGCAGCTGAATTGTTACGTACTGAATCGCAACAATTTTTGCTGATTGAGGATGAAAGCCGCATGATTGGTAAACTCCATTTACCACCCGAACTGTTCGAATCTATGGCGCTAGCACCCTTGGTGGTATTAGATGCGCCCTTGGAACAACGCATTGAGTTCACATTCAACAACTATGTCATAGGACAAGATTACGCACAATTGCGGAATAGTTTGCAACGAATTGAAAAAAGATTAGGGGGTGTAAACTACAAATCCATCAGTGAAAGCATGTCTACAGCGATAGAATCCGGTAAGGCATCTGATCATTCCAATTGGATTAAGAGGTTGTTGGAAGACTACTACGATCCAATGTACGATTATCAACTCTCGAAAAAGCAAAATCGCATTGTTTTCCGAGGTAATACCAGAGAAGTAAGAGAATTCTTACGATCCCAATACTTTGGATAGCGAGTATTCTCGAGACATACGGCCGTATGAATCTATTCAAACTCGCTCTATTCCATAGGTCAGTTTATCGTCGCCTACCGTAAACTCAAACGGGTTTTCCCTTTGTTCACGCAACTCAGTTGCTAAGACTTCGGCACTAATGTACTGCTCGAACTGACAAACGACGTTTTTGATGTATTCAGACCCACCAAAACTCAGTCTAATACGATCGGTTACCTCTAGGTCGATTTCTTTACGAGTAAGTTGTATCCGATGTACTATTTCGCGCGCTACTCCTTCGTCGATAAGATCTTGTGTTAAGTTCAAATCCAGTGCGACCGATATTTGACTATCGGTTACGACCGCGTGACTATCTTTTTCACGCCTTAGTACCAACACCTCATCCAGATTGAAAGATTCTCCATTCACTTCAAGTAAACCTGTGGCCTGAAAAGTACGAAGAACAGATGGTTCTAAATTTTCGAATTTCTGCTGGAAATCTCGCATACGTTTACCTAAACGTTTACCAAGCGCTCTAAAGTTAGGTTTCGCATACCAATCCACGTACTTTTGTTCGTCAGTTTCGTAGTCCACAGTTTTCACATTTAGTTCTTTCTTAATGTAAGATTCCAGGTGTCGTACTTCTGCGAGTATCTGTGGGTCTTGATGAATGATCGAAAGTCGTGCCAACGGTGTTCGAAGCGAGATCTTATTACTTTCACGTTGTTTTCTCCCCAATAGTACGATACGAAACATTTTTTGTACCCCACGCTCCAGACTTAAATCCTGTAGAGAATCATCTGGTTCTGGAAAAGGACAGAGATGCACTGACTTTCGATTGAGTTTCTTTGGAGAAAACTGAGCTAACTCCAGATATACATAGTCCGAAAGGAAAGGTGCGAAAGGTGCCATCGACACCGTTAACTCATAAATAACAGTGAATAATGTTGTATGTGCTGCAATCTTGTCATCGCCGAGTCCTTCCCCCCAAAAACGTGCTCGATTAAGGCGGATATATCCGTTTGTCAATTCTTCGATATATTCGAACAATGCCGGAACCACGTTGTCTAATCGGTACCGTTCCATCTCGGCCGATATAGTTGTTTTCAACGTTTGTAAACGAGACAGAATCCAGCGATCCAATACACTTAAACTATTGAAATTCAAGTGATCTGAAGACCACCCGTCGATTTTCGCGTACATCTGAAAAAATGAAAATGCACTGCGCCAAGGTAGCAACGCACGGCGAACCATATCGCGTACTCCTTGATCATCAAAGCACTGCTCTTCGCCTTTCACTAATCCCGAGTTGATCAAGTAAAGCCGGAAGGCGTCAGCCCCATACTCATCCATGAGAGTCATTGGATCGGTGTAATTTTTTAAACTCTTGGACATTTTTTTGCCATCGGATGCTAGTACTAACCCGTTGACGATCACATTTTTGAACGGTGGTTTTTGGAAAAGCAATCCACTAATAACCAACAGTGTATAGAACCAACCACGGGTTTGGTCTAGCCCTTCGGCGATGAATTCTGCGGGGAAACCCTTAGCGAATTTGTTTTGGTTTTCGAACGGGTAATGAATTTGGGCATATGGCATAGACCCAGACTCAAACCAACAGTCTAGCACTTCAGGAACTCGTCTGTATTCACCCTCTTCGCCAGGTTTACAAAATGTTAGAGAGTCGACATGTTCTCGATGTAAGTCATCTAATTCGATACCCGTTAATTCCTTTAGTTCCTTTCGAGAACCGATGCAGACATAGTTGCCAGTCGATTCATTTTCCCATATGGGGATAGGTGTTCCCCAAACTCGATTGCGAGAAACACACCAATCATGCGCGTCACGCAACCAATTTCCCATACGACCATCGCGAACATGTTCGGGTACCCAATTGATCATCTGATTGAGTTCTACTAACCTGTCGCGGTGTTCTTGCACGCGCACAAACCAAGAGGGGACTAAACGGTAGATTAAAGGTGTCTGTGATCGATAACAGAATGGATAACTGTGTTCAATTGTCCTGTGATCAAATATTTGGTTGCGTTTTTTAAGATAAGAAATAATTGCTGAGTCTGCTTCCTTGACAAACTGCCCAGCAAAGTCCACAACTTCGTCGGTAAAGTAGCCATTCATCGTTACGGGACAAACAGGATAGTCAAACTCCAAAGATTGTGCAATTCGATGATCATCAATACCAAAAGCTGGTGCTTGGTGAACGATTCCGGTTCCTTCCTCAGTGTTCACATAGTCATCAGCAACGATACGAAAAGCCCCTTTTGCCGAAAATTCTGCAAAGTATGGGAAGAGCGGTTCATAGGTTTGATCAACAAGACGTGAAACTGGTACTTGGTGAATTACTTCTAAGTCGTGATATTCCTGGTAGTGAGGTAAACGATCGCTAGCTAGATAGATTTTCGTTTGTGTACGCTGATCCTGTACCAACACATAGTTTATATTCGGACCAACACACAATGCAAGATTCGAAGGTAGAGTCCATGGCGTAGTTGTCCAAGCAAGTACAAAGGCATCTTCAGTTTTCAATTTGAATAAGACAGAAACAGATGGATCTTGAACTGTCTTATAGTTTGAACTAGCTTCAAAATTTGATAGAGGTGTTCCCAGTCCGGTTGAAACTGGCATGACTTTATTGCCGAGATATACGAGGTTTTTATCCCATAGTGACTTAAAAACCCACCAAACTGACTCCATGTAGTCAGTGTCCATGGTTTTGTAGTCGTTATCGAAATCGACCCAACGTCCCAATCGAGTTATAACGCTGCGCCATTCTTTCGAATAGCGATTGACAATACTTCGACAGGTGTCGTTGTACTCTGCTACGCCGAGTTTTTCTACTGCTTCGTGAGCTTGCATACCGAGTTGCTGGTTGATTTCTTGCTCGATAGGTAAACCGTGACAATCCCAACCAAAATAACGTTTTACCAAACGTCCTTTCATAGTCCAGTACCTAGGAACAATGTCTTTAATGACGGATGCGAGCAGATTGCCGTGATGAGGTAAACCGGTTGCAAAAGGAGGTCCGTCAAAAAACACATACGGCGAACCGTGCCGCGTGTTTTGTAGAGATTCTGCAAATGTCCTGTCAGAATTCCACTTTGTCTGAATGTACTTTTCTATGTTTGGAAAGGATTCCATAGTCTTCTGTTTATTCAAGGGGAAACTAGTTTACTGAAGGTTAATTGAACGATGGCTTATATTGCTACTGTATCCAAAAAAATGTGCCCCTTTGAAAGGGGCACATCAACATCGTTCAAGACTAAACAAAAATACTCATTTAGTCTACTTTACGCAAAAGTATTAACTATTACCCACCGGTAATGTACCTCATGGTTATAGCTACGGTTCTACCACGACCATTCCATCGAGTTGGGTCGTATGGTACCGCGTTCCGTCCAAATTGACTTCGAACCGTCAACGGAGAACTACGATTAAATACGTTTTGACTACCAATTTTCAGCTGCATCTTTTCACTAAAGTCATAAGTAAAGGTTGCATCTACTGACGTATGCGATGCTACGTCAAGATGTAGGTATGAGTTAAAGTCAAAGATATCAAACTGAGCGCATCGTCCAATCTGATTTAACTTTTGGTAGTAGGTACAGTAGTGTGCGCGCTCATTAAGGTAAGGAGGAGTATAACTAGCAATCAAAGTCCCACTCATTTTGTCTTTATTCCAAAACAGATTGAGTGAACCTCGGTAGCGGTCTTGTCCCTGTGCTGTTCCCAGATAAGACAAAGTCCAGCCTTCAAAAGGTTCTTCGAAATTTTCGTGGACTCGACTATAAGTCGCTGATGTTCGTAGAAAACCTAGCCAATTACGACTGAATTCGTATTGCAAGCGAAGTTCTGAATTCACCTGTAAGCGTCTAAAGTTATTAAAGTGATTATACCTTAACGATATGAGATCGCCACGTTCGTTACGAACAGCTATGTTATCCGATGACAATGCTTCAGGTATCCCTGCGTACTGTCCGGTGTGCGTAATAGTCCCTTTAATGTTTATCTTGGTGTATTTAACAATTGCGGCAAACCCTTGGATAAATGATGGATTCCATCTTATCTCATATGAAGTGTTAACAGATCTTTCAGAATCCAATTCTGGGTTCGCATACGAATACTCGTAAGGTATTTGTGGATGTAAGGTAGGCCCGTCTGGATCGTAAAGATCTAATACATCACGCCGAAACCACTCAAAACTTTCGTATGTATCAAACAATTCGGAAATGTCCGGTTGTTGAATAGCAATAGAGCGGTTCACACGAAGGTAGATATCGTCATTGTAATAGTAGGATAGTCCGTAGGTGGGTATGGTATCGCCTTCTCGATAGAGTATTAAATCTATATCTCTTTCTCCACCAAAATTGTAAGTGTAAGTTTCAACTTCAACCCAATCCCCCACTTCAGGAGACCAAATTTCAGCTGTTGTGATTCCGAATTGAAAACCACTTCCACCACCAATAGCACCCCATGATGAGTCGATGGAACGAGATGCCTTTAAAGTTACTTGAAGTTCTTTGCCCCACCATCCTCGATGTGTTTCGCCAAACACAGGGATCCATATTTCTGTCGGATAACTTTCGTTTCGGTATACAGGTTCCGATATACCATTCCACACAGCGTTATAGTCAAATTCGTAATCCGATAGACCGATAGTAGTAATATAGCGATTACTGTATCTGGTTGCTCGTGTGGTCTTACCAATGACGTAACTAACTCGCTCTCCCATCATCTCCCAGAGGAATCCTTTGAAGAAGATCTCCGTACTGGTAACTCTATTGGTTCCTTGTCGGCGCGAACTCTCACTCAAAAAGTGACCAAAGAAATCGCCTTGTCTCGTTCCATTGCCGAAGAAGTTGAAAGCCTCGTCGGGATCAGGACTGGAGAGTCGACGGTAGTACTCTTCGGTACCTTCGGCGTAACGTTCTCGAGTTAGCGGTAATCGGAACGCAATATTATCGGTTTGCGTACGACTTTCATTTACCCTCATTTCGACCCAATGGTTTGGGTGAAAATCCCATCTTAAACGTAGATTCGCGCTATTTGACGACGTTTCAATTGTAGTATAAGGAGTAGGCAACAACCCGTTTTCTTGTTCTCGCCCCGGAGCGTAATAGACGTGCATAGGTCGGTTAAATGGGTTGTATGCGTTCGACCCAGGAACTACAACAGACATGAACGGAAGTGGATGCTTTTGAAACGATGTGTTCATATTTCGGAGCACTTGCAAACCGATTTCAACCGTGTCGGAAACCTCATATGTTGAGTTAATGATAAATCCATCGGCATTTAAGTGAGCGCCATTTTCATAAGGAACAGTATCCCAACCGTCGATGTGGCTGTAATCTCGGTAGTATCCACAATTAAAATCGTCGACTGTTGCATTCAATCCGCTGTGATCACTCGGTAACTGACAACTATTGAGTTTATCCGGATCTGCAAAAAAGGTTTGATCAATGTACCAATTGGAGTAATATGGTCCAGGGAATCTTACACTTCCATTCCATTCACGGACAACACCTGGTTGACCAAGGATGAACCAGCGATAATCGAATTCAGGACCGATATGCCGAAAATCTAACGACGCGTGTCCTGCTTTGGGGTTAATAATGGGTTCGGTTTGATCTGTGGACCAAGTAATCGTTGAACGGATTCCCATGAAATTTACGCCAAGAACGATTGACCCAGTATATTTGTCACTTCCGGTAGCACTGTTTTCTTGTGTATAGGTCGTTGTGATGCCGGTGTAGTCTTTCTTCGAAATAAAGTTTACGACTCCGGCGATTGCATCTGAACCATAAACTGCAGAACCACCATCTAGCTGAATTTCAATTCGGTCGATTGCTGCTAACGGAATCCCAAGAATATTGACGATATCCGTTTCTGATCCACCGTAGCCTGCTACACGTTGACCGTCCAGCAATACTAAAGTGTTGGCCGACCCCAAACCATGCAAATTGGCCGTGGCCAAGTCAAAGGCTCCATAAATACCGCCAGAATCTCCTGACAAATCGTCCCCTGTATTACCTATATAACTCGTTTGCGGGTTCGTGGAACTAAACTGTTGTGGAATTTTTCTGAAGAAATCATCAATTGTCGTTGCACCAGTCGCGGCGATATCTTCCGCGTCGTAGACAATCATATTAGCGGTTGTATCTGCGGTGGGCAGACGGGAACCGGTGGCGACGACTTCTTCCATGTTCTCGTCTTCGACGTTTTCGCCTTCCTCGGCTTCTGTATCTTCTTCAACTCCTTCAACTTCCGTCTCGTCTAAAGCTAAAGTAGTCTCTGATTCTTCATCTGACGCACTATCTTGCCCAAACAAACTTGAGGCGAAAATCAAACCTAGAATCGCTAGTATTCCAGGAACCCAAGAAGTTACTTGTCTTTCCGTTCTATACTGCACTATGTTTTCCTCCTGTACTCAGTCAACAAACTAAAACTCGGCAGGCACAACGTACTAAGTAAAACATGCTTGCCTCGTTTCACATCTAGAACGACGTATAAAAATATTTGTGACTATTATATGAAAAATGGAGAAAAAATGGAGAAAAAGTGAAGAAAAAGTGGAGGAATTTACCTACTTTCCCGATGATTTTCGTAAAAAATTCTTTTGGAGGTATCGTATTTAAGACGATTCTTACGGTGAATAACAAATTGATTTCGGTTCGCTATTTTATGCTATTTCAAAACTCGTATTTATGTGAACTTTGACTAATCTAATAGCTATTTTGTTCAAAAATTACCAAAAGAAAGAAGCGCTTCCTCTCAAACTTTAAAATGTACGACTTATTTTCGGCTCAAATTACTCCAATGCTGAAGAAGTTCGTTTTTTTAGTTATCGTCATGGTTCCATGTCTTAGCCTTTTTGCAGTTGACAATATCGTCACCAAGAATGTACCTCTCATTGAACAAGATGTGCTAGATTCGATCATGCGCTATAAAAATGTTCGTAGTGCTTCTGTCATTGGCTGGGTTGACGATCAACTTTTGGTAAGAACTCGATTTGGCGATACCTCGCAAATTCACCGTGTACATAGGCCATTGGGTATGCGGGAACAACTGTCTTTTGCCGATGAACCCATTGGTGGTGTCGCACTACCACGAAAGCGAGAGTTCAATACCATCATTTATCTCAAAGACGAAGGTGGCACCGAATCTTATCAATTATTCGGTTTCAATCTCGAAACGAAACGGGAAACCAGAATTTCGGATGGTACGGGACGTTATACCGGTTTAGCATACAGCCCTTCCGGAAACTTCCTCAGCTATACCTCAACTAAACGGACCGAGCAATACTCTGACTTGTACATCATGGATGTGTCAGAATACCAAGAAGAGTTGGTACTACAAATTGATGAAGTAGGTTGGTCAATCATTGCTTGGCATCCAAGCGAAGACCGTCTACTCATTCGAAAATATATTTCCGTCGTCGAAGCCGAGTTGTATGAATTCGATCTTACAACCAAAGAGAAGACAAGATTACTAGCGGATCATGGTGATCTTGCCATAGGAACAGCCGACTATTTAAACGATGGATCAATCTTAGTCGTGAGCGACTTAAACTCGAACTTTCGAAAGATTTTTCAATTCAGCGTCGAAAATCAAGAACTACGAGTCTTAATTAGTGCATCGTGGGACGTTAATTCCTTTGCACTTTCGCCTAATCGGGAACAGTTAATCTATTCAGTTAACGCCGATGGCTACACCCATTTGTATTGGTACGATATTGCTAGCAAGAAATCGACCCGTTTCTTAGCGGAGTTCTCTGAGGGACAACCATCAGGGATTCGGTTTAACTTCGACCAAACCAAAGTGGCTTTCAATTATTCTTCAGCACAACAACAGACCGATGTCTATACCATTGATCTAAACACTCAAGAAGTGACTCGTTGGACGCAATCGGAATATGGCGAGCTCGATCCGACGACTTTAGTGTCGTCGTCTTTGTTTCGTTACGAAAGTTTTGACGGTCTTGAAATTCCAGCCTTTATTTACAAACCAATAACCGAAGCACCGCACCCAGTACTAGTCTATATTCATGGTGGCCCAGCATCTCAACATCGACCAGGATTTTCAACTAGGTTTCAGTACTACGTTAACGAGTTGGGATTAGCCGTGATCGCCCCTAATGTTCGTGGGTCTAGAGGTTACGGGAACGAATATGTGAGTTTAGATGATTGGGAACTACGAGAAGATTCCGTGCGCGATATCGGCGCATTGTTAGATTGGATTGGTACTCAATCTGATCTAGACGCCGATGCAGTAATCGTTGATGGTGGGTCTTACGGTGGATACATGGTGTTAGCCTGCATGGTACACTACGGCGACCGTTTGCTCGGTGGTTCCGAACGTGTCGGCATTAGCAATTTTGTGACGTTTTTAGAAAATACTCAGGGGTATCGACGAGATCTCAGACGAGTTGAATACGGGGACGAGCGCATTCCCGAGATACGTGAGTTTTTGGAGTCGATTGCACCGTTGAATCATGTTCATCGCATCAATAAACCGTTATTGGTGGTTCAAGGCCTCAACGACCCGCGAGTTCCTGCGTCCGAAAGTCGCCAAATTGTAGATGCGCTAGAGGAAAATGACATTCCAGTTTGGTATGTGTTGTATAAGGACGAAGGCCATGGACTTCGTAAGAAACCAAATCAAGATCATTCCTTTGCCGTACAAGTGCAGTTTTTGCAGTATCTGCTCGATGGGGTAAATACGAGTACGAATACAGAGTGACTTTTTGAGCTACCGTATAACTTGATTAATTTGATCGAACTGAGCGACTAAACACCATGGAACTGAAGACACACGTAATCTTAGTTGATCCTGACGACCGAGAAATTGGAACAATGCTTCGGGAAACAGCTCATTCCCAAGATGGAGTTTTACATAGAGCGATTTCAGTCTTCTTGTTTGACAATCAGGGACGAACACTACTCCAACAGCGACATCCAGAAAAACCACTATGGGGCGGATATTGGTCGAATAGTTGCTGTACCCATCCCTTTCCAAACGAATTTACGAAGGACTCTGCGGCGAGAAGAGTACATGAGGAACTAGGCTTAATTGCTGAACTCACTTTCCGATTTAAACTGGAGTATCAAGCAGCATTTACAGAGGAACTCGCTGAACACGAACTCGTTTCAGTGTACACTGGTAATGTCTGTTCTGACCCGGTAGTCGATCCTGAGGAGATAATCGATTGGCGTTGGATCTCCGTCGACGAACTAGAAAATGAATTTGTACGGGTACCGGACGAATTCACCCCTTGGTTGAAACTAGAATGGCAGCGCTTGCGCCAACTATCAATCGTATAAGTTCTTGTGCTTTAGATAAGTGCCTGATACGTCAATCTCTCAAAGACATCACGGAAGTTGTTATCGGGTATTTGGTCGTGGTTCAACAGTTGGGTAAATAACACACCAATTAATTGTTCTTTGGGATCGATGAAACAGTGGGTACCAGCTGCCCCTCCCCAACCATAAGTCCCGACCGAACGTAACTTCGGCAAGCTGCCTTGACCGTGGTACACGCTAACTCCGAGCCCCCAGTGGAATCCCGGTCCAGATAATGGGATAGTCAGACGATTTGTGTGATTCGCCATCATCAATTCCAAAGTTTTACGTCCTAATATCCGTGCACCGTCTAGCTCACCTCCATTACTTAGCATTTGGGCAAATCTCATGTAGTCTCTAATGGTAGAAATTAACCCACCTCCAGCACCACCCAGATCAAAATCGGTTCGCGGTTGCAGATATCGTTTGCGATGTTTCTCGTCCTCGATTACTGTAATTACTGGTTCAGCTTCAGTTCGTCTAACGGCAAATAGATCCGCTAGCCTAGACAACTTACTCTTTCTGATACAGATTGAAGTGTCGTTCATTCTGAGTGGTTCGAATATTGTTTCAGTTAAGAATTGTTCGAGATTATCGTCAGCCAATTTCGTGAGTATCACTTCGAGGATGGGGTACCCAACGTGGTATACAAAACTATCTCCAGGATGTGAAAGTAGTGGTAGTTTTGCATATGCAAGAACTCGTTCGCGTAAAGTGAGTTGTTCTGTCGCTTTATCGTTTGACCTGATCAGCCCCACTTGTTTAAGGCTTGTTTCATGTTCACTTCGGACAAATTCGGGAATCATTTGGGGTGTCAAGAGACCTGTCGTGTTAGCTAGTAGATCTCGTATGGTAAGGTCGCGTTTCGAGCGTATTGGGAACATTGTTTCGTCGAAGTTGACAACTAACAAATCTTGCCATTCGGGAAGAAATTTAGCCACGGGGTCATCCAACGCTAGCTGGCCTCGTTCACACATAACCAAAGTCGCAATTCCAGCAATTGGTTTACTATTCGAATACAGTCGATGGAGTGCATTAACCGACGATGAACTCTTAGTTCCAGCCGTCGTTCCGCAAGTGTCAAGATGAACAATCTTGCCGGATTTGGCAACCAAAGTTGTGACGTGGGGTAACATTTTCGCATTGACAAATCGAGTCATCGCTGGCTTGATTTGCGCTAAACGTTTTGGGTCTAACCCTAGCTCGCTGGGATCGCCGTCAGGAAGTGAATTGTTCATACAGACTCGGATAGTAAAGAGTTGATCACGGGTTGCGGATCGGGAAGTTGCACAGATTTGTTGTGGCGGATTGCATCAATGCTCGACGCTACTAGCTCATGCAATGTTGATATCGAATCGTTAACCACAACGAAGTCAAATTCGTCGAAGTGTGTGATTTCCGAACGAGCTTTTGCCATACGATATTCAATTGTTTGAAGGTCATCTTGTTCACGTTTGACCAAGCGTTTGCGAAGTACTTCCATTGACGGAGGTATCAAAAAAAAACTGTAGGCACCTTCATATTGCGATTTCACTTGACGCGCGCCTTGCCAATCGATATCAAATATCACATCATTACCATCTCGTAGTACAGATTCCACAAAATCTCGGTTAGTCCCGTAAAGGTGTCCAAACACAGTTGCGGATTCCAGGAACTTGTTCTGATTTGACATCTCCGAAAATTCATTTTCCGAAACGAAAAAGTAATCTTTGGTATGGCGTTCATGAGGTCGGCGCGCACGTGTCGTTGTCGATATCGAGAGAATCAATTGAGAATCTTTTTCGCAGAGTATCCGTACAAGAGTAGATTTTCCACAACCTGAAGGCGCGGAAAATATAAACAAGTTTCCTATTTCAGTTGAATGCACGATCGCTGCTAGTGTAGAACTTGGTGTAAATGATAGTTCGAGATTTCGTTCGATGGAGTGAATAAATCACAAATTGTAAGAAGAGAGCGAGATACTATCAATATTTACAACATCGAACCCCAAGAAATTGCAATTCTATAATTTGAAGTGCGAAATTCTCCAACCTCGTTACTCAATCTGATTATGCCTCAGCGTTCGGACAGTCGACACACTCGCGAGTTAAGACCGGTCAAGATCCAACGAAAATTTGTCTCAAATTCAGCTGGTTCTGCCTTAATTGACATCGGTAACACCCGCGTTCTTTGCACAGCAAATATTGAAGCAACAGTACCGCAATTTTTACGCGACACAAAGCAAGGGTGGCTTACCGCCGAATACAGCATGTTACCTGGGGCTACCTCAACTCGAACCCCGAGGGAATCGACCCAAGGAAAGCAATCGGGGAGAACGATTGAAATCCAGCGATTAATTGGTAGGAGTCTCCGTCAAGCAATCGATCTTCAACGTCTTAGCGAGCATACAATTCGAGTGGATTGTGATGTGATTCAGGCTGACGGTGGAACACGAACTGCGGCGATCACTGGTGCATGTATCGCAGTTTACGACGCGTTAGATTCATGGAATTTCAATGCGTTTCGTGGATGGGTTGCTGCCATTAGCGTAGGAATCGTACACCGCGAATTACGATTGGATCTTAATTACGAAGAAGATGCTATGGCTGATACCGACCTCAATGTCGTAGTGTTGCAGAACCACGGTTATGTTGAGATACAAGGTACAGCTGAGGGTGCCCCTCTTCCGAGTGAACGTTTGCACGAGATGCTCGCCCTCGCCCAAGAGGGGATTGAGACCTTGTTTTCGTTTCAACACCGAGCATTAGAAGGCACATAGAGTGTTTCTTTCAGGAACTGCATTCATCGCCGATATGTTTAATGCAAATGTACTGAAATTCGGTGACTTTACACTCAAATCCGGTATTAAATGTCCTTATTTCTTCGACGTGGGTGCAATCGATTCCGGTGCTGGTTTACAGCAAATCGGTTTTGCTTTTGCGCAAAAAATCAATGAATTGAACTTTAGTCCGGAGGTGTTGTTCGGGCCTGCTTACAAAGGTATTCCACTAGTCGTTACGACGGCGATATCGCTACTTGACTTTGGCAAGAGTACGGAAGTATGTTTTGACCGCAAGGAAGTTAAACAACACGGCGAGGGTGGCAAACTTGTTGGCGCAGGCTTAGCAGGAAAAACGGTTCTACTGATAGACGATGTGATTACCGATGGTGCTTCTAAGGTCAAGGCTTATGAGTTAATTCGATCAAACGGTGGTAATGTGTTGGCTATTTTGGTTGCTCTAGACCGAAACGAGCGAGATGGGAATACTAATACTTCCTATCTTAAATCACTTGAAGAAACTCTAGGAGTAGGGATTTATAGCATTGCGTCGATTAAGGATGTGCTTGCCTATCTTGAACGACATCGAGAGTTAAAAGAAGCACACGAAACCGTTCAACG
Source organism: Gammaproteobacteria bacterium (assembly GCA_028819195.1). Classification (GTDB taxonomy): domain Bacteria; phylum Pseudomonadota; class Gammaproteobacteria; order Pseudomonadales; family Azotimanducaceae; genus Bin55. Next base: position 283,120 of record JAPPMF010000009.1, read on the forward strand.
ATATGCCGATGCACATTGTGAGTTGTGAGCTAATTCCATTCCACACTCCGTAGCTCTGGCGCGACAAGACCTAGTTGTTCGCTGAATTGTACCTTAATTTGTTCCATCGCTGAATCGTTCTTGGCTTCAAATCGAAGGGTCAGCTTTGGTGCTGTGTTAGATGCACGCAAGAGTCCCCATCGATCTTCATAGTCGACTCGTATACCGTCAATGTGATTCACCGTTGCCCCCGCAAAATCACCGTGTGTCTGTAGCTCTTCTACGATCTGAAACTTTCTGGATTCGGTCGTATCAATTTCAATTTCTGGAGTCGTCAGCCACGCATCTAGCGACTGGGTGTATTCGTCTAGAGTGTAGGCATCGTGAGACAACCTTTCTATTAGTCGACATGCGGTATAAAGTGCATCGTCAAAACCGAACCAGCGGTCAGCGAAGCAGATGTGACCAGAAAATTCCCCACCTAACTTACCGCTAGTCGATCTGAGATTAGATTTCACATTGGTGTGCCCAGTTTTACAGATTATTAAACTACCGCCCAATTCCTTCACCTGTGACGTAGCAGCTCTACCACTTTTTACGTCGAAAACAATCGCTGACCCGGGATTATTGTCCAGAACAGGTTTCGCGAGGTAAGACAGGAGAATGTCGGCTTGAATATGCTGCCCCATTCGGGTCACTACGCCTAAACGATCCCCATCGCCGTCAAATGCAATACCTAAGTCAAGCCCATCGCGTTGTACAATTTCGATGAGATCAACAAGATTAGAAGGTTTAACCGGATCTGGATGGTGGTTTGGAAAGGTACCATCGAGTTCAGCGTATAGTGAAGTCACTTCACAACCTATGGCTTCAAACAGTTGTGGGACCAGTACACCGGTCACACCATTACCGCAATCAATCCCGACTCTGAGAGGTTTATCGACTGAGATATCGTGCACGATCCGATCTTTGTAAATGCTCAGAATAGACTGTCGCGTCAATTTCCCTGATTGATGTGTGGTGGAAGGCTGTTCGATTAGCGAATAAAGTTCCAAGAGATCTTCATCCGCAAACGGTACTCCACCCAACATAAACTTAAGTCCGTTAAACTCTGGTGGGTTGTGTGATCCAGTGATCATGATTCCACAACCGGTGTTTAACTCGTGAGTGGCGAAGTAAAGAACTGGTGTGGGTACAGTACCGATATCAATGACATCAACACCACCATGTAGCAGTCCCTTTACTAAATGAGTTCGTAAAGATTCTGTCGATAAACGGACGTCGCCAGCGACAATAACAGTAGCTTTCCTTCTCTTTGCAACCGTCGCAAACGCGCAACCAATAGCCTCGACAACGTTTTCGGTTAGTTCATCTTCAGTTCGACCGCGAATGTCATACGCGCGAAATATGTGTTGGGGAACAGACAGAGACACGAATCAAATTGGGTGAAATTTACTTGGATTTTGCAAAATCGCGAAATCGTGGTCCCACGATTTCGATGATTTGTGTGGCTATATTTCGCTTGTTACTCTTGGGTATTTTGTGTTCGAAATCTTTACCCACTAGAGTAACCTCGTTCTCTTCTTTTGCAATCCCAAACTCTTGGCCTGATACATCATTTAGGACCACGAGGTCTAGGTTTTTACGAACAAGTTTGTCTCGAGCGTTCTCAAGAAGGTTCTCTGTTTCCGCGGCAAAACCGACTACATAGGTGTCTTTTGCCGATTTTGACACTTGGTGCACAATGTCTTCAGTTTCGACAAAGTCTAAGGTAAACGCGCCATTGACCATTTGCTGATTCCGTTTAATCTTTTGTTCAAACTGACTCTTCGGTCTAAAGTCAGTTACGGCCGCTACCGCGAAAAAGATATCACAATCGGGCAACAGGTTTTCTACCGCTTGTTTCATTTCTGTGGTAGTTTCAACAAGTACTCGGTTGATTTCTGGGAGGATAGGTAGATCGACAGGACCACTAACGAGAGTAACTGTAGCGCCAGCTCGATAGGCGGCTTCGGCGAGGCGGTAACCTTGTTTACCTGAGCTCGAATTGCTTAAAAATCGTATAGGATCGATGTATTCACGGGTCGGTCCCGCAGTGACCACTACAGACACTCCATCTAGGAGTTTATCTCGTGGTTCGAGCAGTTGCTGAATTTGTGTGACAATCTCAGTTGGTTCGACCATCCGACCTAAACCGTACTCACCGCAAGCCTGTTCACCTGCATTCGGACCGACAAAGTTTACCCCGTCCTGTTGCAGAATCTCCACATTTCTTTGGTTAGCAGCACGAGTCCACATCGCTTGGTTCATTGCTGGGACGACGAGAATCGGTGCATTCGTTGCACAGTAGACTGTAGTCAATAAATCGTCACAAATACCGTGAGCTACTTTCGCCAAAAAGTTAGCTGTTGCCGGTGCAACAACCAACACATCAGCACTTCGAGCAAGTTCGATATGACTCATAGCTTGTTCAGCATCAGTGTCCCACAACTCACTTCGAACTCGTTGGTTCGTGAGCGCAGATAATGTGGTCTCAGTCACGAACTCATGACCCGATTCAGTGAGAACGACGACTACTTCATACTCGTTAGCAGTAAGTTCCCGGATGAGTTCAGGTACTTTGAACGCGGCTATCCCACCGCATATGCCGAGAACTACTCGTTTGTTGTTAAATTTTTGCATTATTCAATGACATTCTTTTTAAGTTGGGCCCAAAAATTCACTCCTAGTATGAGTTTGACTAATTAAGTTATGTGTCGAATATTGTAAGATTTGCACGGCGCGCTACACCGAAAACTACTCGATAAGAGTTTTTTAATTAACATAACGTAATTAGAAAAAACTTTGAACTTCATGGATACTTAAACATCTGATGGATTCTGTGATGGACTATATATCCTCTCCAATACCAACATCCGTTCGATCGTATTCGGACAACTTCTTTTGTAAACAACTGGCTCTGTCCACCGTATATTGTGATGATTCCTCGAATTGGTTGATTCACAGACCCAAAGATCACAAACCATTTGACCTAGTATTTTTAGATCCACCTTTCAATCAAGGAAAAGATTACAGACACTTTGACGATCGTAACGTTCCAGAGAAATATTGGAATTGGATTGCAGAGATTTGTAACTTAGCATACCATCAGTCTTGTGAGGGTGCTTCTATTTACTTTATGCAAAGGGAAAAGAATGCGAGCGAAACGATTCAAGCATTGAAGAAAACGGGCTGGTTTTTTCAAAATCTAATAATTTGGAAGAAGAAAACATCTGCGATTCCAGGAACATATCGTTTTAGCAAATCATATCAAATCATTGTTTATGCTACAAAAGGAAGAACCCCAAAAACATTTAATTCGTTGCGAATTGATCCGCCGGTACCGTCCGGGTACAAACCTCGGCAGCAAGGCGTGAGAGTGACAGATGTGTGGGATGATATTCGCGAACTTACTTCAGGGTACTACGCTGGAAAGGAAGTTCTCAGGGATAACCGAGGTGAACGAATCCACAAACAACAGTCTCCCATCTCACTCTTATTACGCATTATCTTGACATCCAGTTGTTATGGAGATTTGATCCTTGATCCCTTTGCTGGAACGGGAACCACCATGGTGGTCGCTCAGCAGTTACAGAGAGAGTCTATAGGAATCGACGTAGATCCTGTTAATGTTGAACATATTATTCAGCGATTGCGCGAATTAAGAACAGCTGACTCTATCGACAAACACAGACCTATGTATCGCCATACAGAAAATTTGAACAAGATTTGGGATTTGGGACTCTACTGAGAATAAACTAATTGACCAGTTCAATATACCATTTCTTTTTAGATTTAGTGTCAAAAAGGGGATATTTTCTTCAAGAACGTGACCTAGAGTCGTTTGATTATGACACGGGTTTAATCGCCAATTTTTCCAAAGGAAGATTTCCTGACGTGGTTCTAAGGACTAATAAGAAAGACTCTAGTTTTTCTGGTGGAGAATTCATTGAATTCAAAAACACAAACTCATACTCGATTGCAAGTTTTAATTCAACCATCCCAACCGGAGCTAAGAGCTTCGGTTTGCTTTCCAATCAGCGTAAAGTCGCGCTACGTCAGAAAGGTTATGGTTCCAGCGACGACGAAATCAGAAGCGTATATTACCTAATTCGTGGACGGGTACCTACTGCGAAACCTTTCCCAGTATCGAAAGTATGTTTAGTACACGGGGCTTTTTTCGAAACAGTTGCATCTTCCGAGTTAATCAGAAGAGCATTTCAGCTCATCCTTCAAGATTTTTGCAAAATCGAATTAGATCAAGGTACTCTAATCCGTCAACCAAGGCAAGAAGACTTTGCACAGACTCGCAGTATCGAATCTTCGGCAGTAAAGATTAGATTTCGGATAATGACAGAAGTTGATGCAAGAGCTAATTTATTGCGAGAATCGTGCTATCCTTTGATAACTGATAACACACTCTCACTTATCATGCCGTTAAGTAAGAATAGTAAGGTCGAATCGACTTCCTCACTCGTTGAACCGCACTTGTTTCCATTTGATATTCGTCCTTTTGAATTATTACGCCGGGCAACCCGAGATTACAAGTCAACGAAAATTTTGGACGATCTAAGAATTGGGGTACTGAGACACGCGGTCGACGACTCAGTATGGTTTATAGCCCAAGCCAGTCTCAACATTTACGATTCAGTGTATTGAACTGAAGAATCAATGGCAATGTTGAGGCGATCCTGTAAATTACGACCTTTCTTTGCTTTTCTACATATCGTTAGATAAGCTCTGCAACTTTGAGTAGCATTTACAAATTGAGATTTTACCAATCGTATGATTCATTTAGGCGATCTCTATGAGAAATTTAGTCCTTGTCCACCTGCTCTAAGAATCCTTAAAATACTGTTCTTTGATTATCCATTGAAGTCGAGATTCATACGATCAAAACATAGGTGTAAGTGAGTAACTCCAATGAGTCAAGTTTGTCAAGTTACCGGTAAGAAACCAATGTCTGGTAATAATGTTTCACATGCAAATAATGCAACGAAGCGTCGATTTTTGCCGAATCTTCAATACCATCGCTTTTGGGTACCGAGCGAGCAACGGTTCGTACGATTACGAGTCTCTACTGCTGGGATCCGGTACATTGACAAAAACGGTATCGAAACAACATTAGAGAAAATCCGTAAACGCGGAGTGAAAGTCTAATGAGAGAAAAAGTCAAATTAGTGTCGAGCGCGGGTACTGGACACTACTACACAACCGACAAAAACAAACGAACTACCCCAGATAAACTTGCCTTGAAAAAGTACGATCCAGTGGTTCGTAAACACGTCGTTTATAACGAAGCAAAGATTAAGTAAATCCCCGAACTTCCCGAAGTTGAGACCACACGCCGTGGTGTTGTCGCAAGCCTAAAGGGTCGTACTCTAGACTCTACGGTAGTACGCGAAAGTCGCTTACGTTGGCCAGTAGAGATACCGCCATTACTCCTAGGCAAAAAACTTAACGGAATCTCTCGTCGAGGGAAGTATCTTCTTTTTGGTTTCGTTTGTGGTGATCTAATCATTCACCTGGGTATGTCAGGTACGTTACGAATCGTACCCCCCTCTACCCCCATCCGTCCCCATGATCATGTTGACCTTAATTTCTCCGACGATTTAACCTTACGGTTCAATGATGCTCGTCGGTTTGGTAGTATCCTTTGGCAACCAAAACAAACTCAGCACCGACTCTTACACAATTTAGGCGTTGAACCGCTATCGGATGACTTTAGTACTGACTACCTACGCACCTTCGCACGAAAGACCCGACGACCAATCAAGTCCTTACTAATGGACTCGAAGATTGTTGTAGGAATTGGGAACATCTATGCAAATGAAGCGCTTTTTCGCGCTGGTATTCGGCCGACACGACGAAGCCACAGGGTTTCAAAACAAGAAACGGTTAGGATCGTTGCTGACTGCAAAAGTATCTTGCAAGAAGCAATAGAAGTTGGTGGTACTACATTGAAGGATTTCATTGGAGTGGACGGTCAACAAGGATACTTCAAGATCAAACTTAAGGTATATGGACGGAGTGGTTTAGGTTGCATCCAATGTCAAACGGTACTCAAGAAAATTATTTTGGGTCAAAGACAAACGGTCTACTGTCCCCGTTGCCAAAGATAGGTAATTACTTGGCTGCGCGTTGCAAATACTCGGCTACGACTGGATGCACAAACGCAGAAACATCGCCTCCTAGGGCCGCGATTTCACGAACACGCGTCGATGACAAGAACGACCAGCGACTAGCAGTCGGTAGCAGGACATATTCAATATTAGAGTCGATATGCCTATTCATTTCTAACATTTGATACTCGTAGTCGTAATCGGTAAGTGTTCGTAATCCTCGCAAGATAAATTTAGTTTGCTGTTGTTTGACAAAGTCTACTAGTAACCCATCGAAACTTTGAACACTAACTTGCTCGCCAAATTCCGCTAATGCATAACGACACAACTCGATTCTTTTTTGCACGAGAGAATCGCTATTTTTATCCGCGGACTTTCCGATCGCAACCACGACTTTATCAAACAAATCAAGCGCGCGCTCGACTATGTTGGTGTGACCTAAAGTGATAGGATTAAAACTACCTGGATAAACGACAATTCGCATCTATACTTGTACTCAATTCAATCTTTTTCAGAGTGGTAATGCAGGCACCTCAGTACCATTGTATACCGCTTTTGATTGTTGAACGGAAAGCAATCGTAAGAGTAGGTACTATGATTATTACTTTACAGCATTACTTGCATCGATTACTGAAGGTACGTTTGCTACAGACTTCTGGAGTAAAACACAACATACTTCACCGACGGTGGAACTTTTCCACACGGAGAAATCATGATAGTCGATCACGTTTCTGCGATTGTGTTCAACGTAAATTAAACCACTACTCTTGAGTTTAGTAGACAATTGGCCCAGGATTTCTCCATAGAGATTAACCATGTGAAATGGTGGATCCAACAGAATAAAGTCCCACTGCCTTTCGACTCTTTTTAACCACCTTAAAGTATCTTTGCATGTGATGGAAACTTGGTTCGCTCGTAATTTCAGACGATTAACATTTTCTTCTAATAACCGAATCACTTTTCGATTACTCTCAATGAAATCCACACTACTTGCACCTCGCGATAGCGCTTCTAAACCAAGAGCACCCGTACCCGCAAATAAGTCCAATACTCGTGCGTCTACGATTTGTGGACCAAGCCAATTAAATAACATTTCACGATTTCGTCCTGATGTAGGACGAAGATGTTTTACTGTGGGGACTCGAAGTCGTGTGCCTTTAAACTCCCCACCGATTATTCGAACTGTGTTTTTCATCTTTGTAAGTTATTTTCTCTCATTGAGAAAGATAGATTTTTATTTAGTACAACATTGAATTGTGATAATAAACGCGGCTGAACAATATTTTGGACAAAATGGCTAAATCCAGTACAAACCGGAAACCCCGAAACGCGTTTAAAGGGTTTGTTTCTGCTCTTACGAAAACTAGGGGACGATTTACGACGGGTATAAAACACTTATTTACGCGCGGCGATAAATTGAATGAAGCGGTCATCGAAGAATTAGAAACAAACTTATTGCAAGCCGATGTTGGACTTGCAACCTCAAAGTCTATTATCAATAAGCTTCGAACCACTTTACGCAAATCCCCAACCTCTGACTCAAATTCCGTGTATGAACAATTTCGACAAGACTTGTTACACCAAGCTACGTCACTGTTTCGACCATTCACCGTGTCCGATGCTAGGCCATTCGTTGTATTGGTCGTCGGTGTGAACGGAGTCGGTAAAACAACAACAATCGGGAAATTAGCTCACATCTTTAGAACTCAAGATTATTCGGTACTACTTGCTGCTGCCGACACCTATCGTGCTGCCGCAATTGAACAATTGCAAAATTGGGGTACCAAGTGCAACGTTCCGGTGGTTGCCCAGCGACAAGGAGCAGATAGTGCCTCGGTGGTTCACGATGCGGTACAATCTGCACAGGCTAAGTCAATCGATGTTGTGATAGCAGATACGGCAGGAAGACTGCAGACCAAATCTGGTTTGATGGCTGAGTTGAGTAAGGTTCAGCGCGTACTAAAACGTCTCGATACCCATGCACCTCACGAATGTCTCCTAGTATTAGACGCAACTATTGGACAAAATGCACTGTCACAACTTAAGACTTTTGAACAGACTGTCGACGTTACAGGTCTAGTGTTGACTAAATTAGACGGAACCGCTAAAGGGGGTATCGTATTAGCACTCAGCTCAGAAACAACGATACCCCTTTATTTCGTAGGATTAGGCGAAAAACTCAATGATCTTCACCCCTATGACCCTGAAGCTTACGTCGCTGGATTGGTAACACCATGACTAAACTCATACTAGAAAACGTCGACGTTGGGTATAGCAAAGAAATCAGCTGTTTTCAGGGCGCGTCGGTCAATTTTCTTCCAGGTACTTTTAATGTTGTAACCGGCAACGCTGGTGCTGGTAAATCCACTCTGATCCGATTGTTCCTAGGCGTGGTTAAACCGAAAAAAGGACAGGTCAAAGTCAATGACGTTGATCTTGCAAGCTTAAACTCCGCGAGGCTAGAACGACATCGTCGAAACACTGGGGTAGTTTCACAGAATCCAATTCTCATTGAGGATCGAACAACCATAGTGAATGTCGCGTTACCTTGCCAGATCCTTGGTTTACCGAATGCCGAAATCCAACACCGAGTTGAGGAAACTATGGGTCTGGTCGGTTTGGACGGTGTTAAGTCCGTACCCTGTGCTAAGTTATCACAAAGTGAAAAACACCGAGCATCCATTGCGCGGGCACTCATCCTAAAACCAAAATTGCTTCTTGCCGACGAACCACTAGCCGGGTTGGATGCAGACAGTGCAATTAACGTTATTCACCTATTTCAGCGCATGAGTAAAGAAGGTTCAACTGTGATCGTCACTATGGTAAACGATCCACAAATTGGCGAATCAACAAACTTGTTTTCTATTGAAGATCGCAAAATCAACCCCGTCGGAAACAAAAAATCCATCATAGCAGAGACTGATGATGAATAAGTCATATCCACCAAAGGCACAATCGGTTCAAATACAAACTCGGGTTCAAGCGTGGATAATTGCCCTGTTGAACGCACTCAAATATGTAAGTATTAGAACGATACCAACATTGTTCATTTGGTTTCTGTGGGGCATCGCACTTGGACTTCCCACTGGTTTATGGTTGATTCAACTCAATGTCGATGAAGTGGTATCTCCTTATCGAGGCGACACAGGGTATACCATATACTTTGAACCGGGAACCGGTCAAACAGAAATTGATACCGTAGTTGCTCAGGTCAAGTCTTACGATTTTGTTCAACAAGTTGAACTTAAAACAGCTGCCCAAGCACTCGATGAATTTCGTCTCCGAAGAGGACCAAGTTTTGAACGGGAACTTGCGTTATTAGAGACGAATCCCTTTCCCGCGTCGCTACACATCTTCATCGAACAAAATAAAGATATTGTTAACACTGATGAATTGACTCGGTGGTTGAGGCAGCAACGGATTGTCGATGACTTGAGTACGAACTGGGGGTGGATGAGCCAACTTAGTACAACTCGATCACTGATCAAGTGGCTCACCTGGACAATTGGTTCTGCAATATTGTTGGGTAGTGGCTGTATCGCGTTATTGACAATTCGTGTGTCTACTGCGTATCGACCAGACGAAATATACACTTTCTGGTTGTTAGGGGCACCGAAACGATTGATTCGCCGTCCTTACGTCCTTCGTGCTTTCTTCTACGGATTTGGTGGTGGATTTGCAGCCCTAAGTCTACTTGCTATAGCAGTTTTCGTCCTCGGCGACCCTCTTGATCGGTTTGTCAGAGATCAGGATGTATTAATCGAATTTGTTCAACCAAATCTATTGCTAGGAAGCATCGTTGTTGGAATCGGCGTCGTACTCAGTTGCGTAGGTACGAGTTTGACTACCACATTTCGAATCCACCGAATAGTGCGACAAAGCACTCAGTTCTAGTTGTCGGGGTGATCGCCGTAGTAAATTTTTAACGACCAACTGTCGAGCCAGCCGTCATGTTCGCGCGCGGCATCAACAACCTTGAGCACCCATTCGCCGAGCGGAGACTCGCCGTAAAACGCGTTGGAAAGTAACCGCCAGGATATGCTTTGGTCGTGAATCAAAAAGTCAGTAAATAAGGGCAATATCACGCTTTTGGTGCCATCTGGCGACTCTAATGTAATACTGATATCTGGCAAAAACCAATGAAACCCATTAATGTCGACTTCCACGGCTTCTATACTCGCGGCGAACGGTAAGTCATTCACGACAATCGAGGAAGTGACTCCGGAACTGTCGAAATCAATCACGTCAAGTCTAACATCATGACTATAGACCTCACTTTCTTCGAAATCACCCAAACTATCTGCGGTGTAAGACTCCGCCATTGCTAGAGCTTCATCCAAATCAATCGCACCGAATCCATACCAGTTGTGAAAGTTAAAGCCGGCAGCATTTTCGATCCATGGTTGTCGCATGGTATAAGGCGCACCTCCTCCAAATGCAATCCGGACCGGAACAATATCGGGGTGAATCTTACGGGCAGTTTTCGCCAGGATGTGTTTCACATCGCGCCACGTAAGCTCAGGGTTTGCAGACAACAATACTGCTACTGCGCCAGCCGTCATAGGAGCAGCCGACGAAGTACCGTTAAAAGTACTGACATAATTGCCGAAACTGTTATAAACATGGTTTTCGGCTAAACCTACCTTAATCCACGAATCGTAACCTTTGTCCAATCCTTGTTGGTCGGTCGTAATGATTGCTGGTCTAGAACGACCAAACTCTCCTGCGGGTGCAGAAATCCACACGTTACTACCAATAGAAGAATAACTAGCGCGTTCGTCGTCGGCATTAAAACCAGCGACAACAATCAGATAGGGCAAATTGTTGGTAGGATCGCCATTCGCTGGGTTACAACCGATTTCTCCCCGAATATCATGTGTTATGCTATGGCATCCATAAAAACCATTGCCTGCTGACTTTACATAAATCGCACCCTTACCACTCCGCAACGACGTAATCCCACTCTGATACAAACCTGCATCTCCGAAACCTTGATATCCTGACGTACCGTAGGACATATTGAATATATCAACGTCAGATGAAACCGGATCTGAATCGCTAAATCCGAGAGATATCGCTACATCGAAACTTTGATTTTCCAAATAATTGAATCCCCTAAGTAAACTCTTTGGGGCTACGCCACGGCCGCCTATACCATTCAAAGCAGTTGCACTAACGATTCCAGCGACCGAAGTACCATGATCCCCAGAAATGTTTGGATTGTATGGGTCATACAAAGTACCACGAACTTCACTGTCATCGATTGCATCCGCAGCAAAGTTAAATGATGCATTTTCTTCTACATTGTCGACAAGATCAGGGTGGCAGATTTCTAAACCCGTGTCAACAACTGCTACTACCACCGATTCACCTTCGGGTCCGGTACTTAATATTTGCTCCATCCCTAAGTCCGCGCCAGGAGTACCTCCAGTATTAGCGAATGCTGACTGTCCATCGTTCATTAAGTGCCATTGTTCTTCTTGGAGTATATCCGTCTCAAATGGTCGAGCAATCTCGTTGTTTGGTTCGCAGTCTACTACTACACGACTGTCCGCGTCCGTCGCAAAACTGAAGTAATCTGACCCGCTCGACAATTCAGAGCTAGCTGCTCCTGAAGTTGGCCACCAACTAATTTTGCCATAGTAAGAATTATTGGGATCCAAAGTATCAAGATAAATGTTAAATGTCCGTCGAAAACTTCCTCGTGCCGTTAAACTAGGTATCCTAGTTGAGTTGTAGTAAACCGAGGTAGCACTATTCTCAAGATCCTCGAATAACTCTATCGATAAGTTGACCTCCGGTGCCCTTTCATAGCCATAGTTGTATGCTAGTGCAGTTACGTTAACTCTTGACGCATAAACATCGAACGAAGAAAACACTCTCAAGCTAGACTGTAAGTCTTCCTTGTAATTACCCGGTACTGGTTCATCGCCGATTTCAAGGCTTACTGAAGTTTTTGTTAAATCGGTTGCATTTCCAGTGATCGTATTGATGTGAACAGTTACAAATTCATTCGGATCATCGTTCCAATCCCGTATAGGTCGAATTTCAATGGTCTCTGATTGGGTACCAACGGGAAAACGGACCCTCAGCGAGGAAACTTCATAATCGATATCCACTTGAGCACTCCCACCTAGTTCGAGGGTAATGACAACAATGTCCGATAATGTCTTTGAGAGACTGGCTGTTACTACGACACTATCGGGTGAGTTTTCCGAGATTACATTCTGCGAGATCGATAATGAGAGCGATGCTGGGGAGGTTGGTTTTGGTGAACTGGAGCATGAGAATATTAATGAGACTACAACAGCAAGAATCACGGTTAACACCATTTGCATGACTCGGTTGGTCGAACATTGCTTGAAAAATGTCGTCATGTAAGTGGTAAACCTTCTTAGTATGGGTACATTCTTTTGACGATCTGAACTAAAAGTAATTCTATTTGAACATCGATTCAGAGATTCCTCTACAAAAACACCCGCTAACTGCGGGTGTTTTCGATAAGCTTAATTATGTAGTCGATTAAAAGTCGATATTAGCACGGAAATATGCGACTGCACCATTAAAACCGAAAGCGGATGTTAACGGATATTTAGCTCCAGTATCTCCTGCCCAAGGATTATCGACGGGGAAGGTATGCAGTAGGTTTTCTAATCCGAAGATCAAAGTTGTGTTTTCGTTATAGATGTAACTAAACTCGGCATCCATGATGAATTCCGGGTCCACGTTGATGGGAAATGCATCTGTAAACACGTGCGGTTCCCAAATTTTGTGGTAATAGCGGATGCGACCGTTCATAAACCACCGAGGGGCGAGTTGATGATCGATGTTAAGATTTGCTCGCAGCTTTGGGCTGCCCTTCTCTAATTCACGTACGCGTTGGTCGTTGATTAAATTGGGGTCACGATTTTGGACATCTGTTTTAATGAAACTGGCGGAAAATGTAAAGTCTGTGGGGTTCTCCCAAATCTGAATACGTCGGGTCGCAATAAGTTCGACACCTTCGGTACGTGTGTCAAAGTTGTTCGTATAAAAACGCACAGCTTGGAGACTCTTGTCTGCTTCATCAAGGTCATCGACTAAGTCTGCTAAAACTGAGGCTGGAATTTCAATTGGTGCTGTACGAGCTAGACGGTCGATAACATCGATGCGGAAAAAATCAACCGTTACATCTGCGTCCCAGGCTTCGAATATAAATCCTATCGATGTATTAACTCCGCGAACTGGTTGCAACTGTTCACCTCCTAAGGCAACAGAAACAGGGTGAGTCGGCGGCAAGGTAACTTCGTCTGTGAGACATGGAAGTCCAGGTACAGGACAAATGTCACTTACAAGAAAATTAGTCGTTACGGCACGGAAATTTGATTGCGCGGCTGTGGGAGCACTATAACTTGTCCCCGAGTCAAATCTGATAGACAGCCTTTCCGAGTACTTAACAAGTGTGCTAATCTTGGCGTTGAGTGTATGTCCAAAATCTTCATAATCTTCTAGACGAATTGCGAGATTACCAAGAATGTTCGAAGTTAGTTCTTGCTCAGCGTCCAACCATAGCGCTACACTCATACGACTCTCATCGACCTCAATTGATGGAGGAAAGCCGGGAAAACCATTGGAACCGACACCGAAACCTTGTGCCGCAAAGACTGGGTTCACTGTCCAAGAATCTTCTTCCCCAGCGATGGTTTGAAAGTTTTCACTACGAACTTCTAATCCAGTAGCTAAATACACGTCGCCATAGCCGGATGCTACCGGAATGCTTTTAGCGAGTGAAAAGTCATACGTCCAGTCAGTTTCTTTATGTTCACCTGGATTGTAGTGGGTTGGAATATTATCTTGACGATCAATAAGCTGTGGGTTAATCGTGTTATAAATGTAATACACTACATGATTCGAACCCCAAACGATACTGGTGTCGAAGTTCCAATCTCCAAACATCATGCCTTTGAATCCAACCGCAAATCCCATGTCAACAGTTTCTCCACCAAATTGGGGGGTGAATCCACCTGGAAATTTTGACAACAATGAATAACAATTCGGATCACTGAACACTTGTGCCAAGGCATCAGCGTCAGGGGTAGTAAAGTTGTCGACGTTCACCACCGGGCAATCACTGCTATCGTCGCCTAAATCCGCGATCAGCGCAGTGTTACCGTTATCTCCGGTGAATACCCCTGAACGTGTGAAGGGGTTTCGGTAGAAAAATCCACCTTCAGTATCTCGGAGTGATACATTACCCCAACCATAGAAAGTTGCACCATTATCCATAGGCATGTCCAAATTTGCGAAAGCACGAAAGTCATAGTGAATTTCAGGCGCTCCCCATATTAAAGCATAGGGTTGCCGAACATGAGTATTACCTGCATCAATCAAGTCTTGAGCATCGTCACGTTGGACACTCCGAACTGTTGGTTCGGCGAAGTTGTAGTCGGCACTCAGAGTTAGTGAGCCACCGTCCCCGACCGGCATACCATAAATTCCGGACATCGCGAACGTTGTACCGTCGCCTTCAATGGTTTGACTCCCTTTAAATACCACTGATCGTGCGTCGCGACTATTTGCTAGAACCATGTTCATCACGCCCGCGATAGCGTCAGACCCATATTGAGCCGATGCACCATTTCGGAGCACTTCCACGCGTTCCAGGGCTAAGGAGGGAATAGCACTGATATCGGGTCCATGAGCACCTTCGTTTTTACCCCCGCCTAGTAACGCGATGACAGCACCTCGATGACGACGCTTCCCGTTTACCAAGACCAGGGTTGCATCTGCCGAAAGACCTCGAAGCGTCGGCGGTCGAATAATCGTAGCTGCATCCGCGATCGGATAAACTTCGATATTAAAAGAAGGGATTTGGTTGGCGAGTTGATTCAACAAATCTGATCCACCCAAATTCATGTCGAGTGCCGAACCATCAATGACATCGACAGGAACTGGCGAATCCGAAAGTGATCGTTCCGGGTTTCGCGAACCGATCACATTTACAACTTCAATGTCGGCATCGTCTTGTTCAGCGGCCGCTTCTTCAGTTGCCTCATCGTCTTGGGCTTGCACAAATATTACCGTCCAAAAGCACAACAGACTCAGGAACAGTGGATAAAGAACAATTCGTTTTGCTTTAATCATGATTCTCCAATTTTTTCTGTGCTACAGAATAACACAAGCAAATTTAAACAACGTTTTCCTTATGATTCTATCGAGTTCCAATCGATAGGTAGGTAAGATTTTAACAATATTTATAAATGTTGTGCAATATTGAAATCGAGGCAGTTCAATTTCGACCCTTCTTAACGAAGTGTTAGTAATAAGAAATTCAAAGGTTAATGTCTGTCTCAAGTCTAATTTCGAAACGTCCAACCCAAGTGTTTGAAAAGTAAGTTGCGATGAAAAGGTTTGCAAAGTTTGGTTTAGTTATTGTGCTGTTAGCGATCCCTGTCGGGTACGCTCAGATTGATTCTCCGCTCTATCGACTTCCTTTAGAAACCATGCTTGTACAAACGCCAGAAGGAGCAGAAATTGAATTTGAGATTGTGGTCGTCAATACCAACGCAGATCGCGCCCAAGGATTGATGTACATCAGGTTTCTGCCTTTGGATCACGGTATGCTGTTTCAATTTCCCCGGGAGCGCGTACTAAGCATGTGGATGAAAAATACTTATATCTCGTTGGATATGTGGTTTGTCTCCAACGACGGTGAAATCGTACACGTTGTCGAGCATACTACACCCGAGTCGCTTGAGAGTATTTCGTCGAAAGAACCTGCTGCGGTCGTTGTGGAAGTGAACGCGGGATTGAGTTCGCTGTTGGGTGTTACTCCTGGTACAGTCATAAAACATCGTAGTTTCGAAAACCAAAATACAGAACCATGAATCCATTCATACTAGTCGCTGAATAAGAGTGAATTGATTCGCGAGACATCGGTGAGAAAAAATTGAACAGTTTGTTTAAACCGCGCTATTGGGGGGTGTGGTTTATCTTCGGATTAGTCTCCCTACTTGTTTGGTTACCGTTGAGTTGGCAGTATGCATTGGGTAAGTTTTTGGGGCGACTTGCATTTTCGCGATACTCACGCCGCAAAACAATAATCAAGCGTAATTTGGAACTTGCGTATCCCACGATGGCATTGAGAAAACGCGAAGCAATCACCTCGGAATGCATGGAATCGTTAAGCATGACATTAGTGGAAACTCTTTTCGTTTGGCTGCGCGGTGTCAAACCCTTAATCAATCGAATAAAAATAGCTGGTGTCGAACATTTACAACAATCGTCGGAAAACGGGGTGATTGTCTTAGGGGCACACTTTGCTTCGCTCGACTTATGTGTGTCGGCACTTGCAGCCCATGTTCCCTTGGGTGCTACTTACAGAAAGTTTAAGTATCCTGTTGTCGAATACTTTGCTAGGCGTTCCCGAGAGCGGTGTTATGCTCAGTTATTTGAAGCTTCTCATCTCAAGTCAATCGTGGAGGCACTACAGCAAGGTAAGTCAATATGGTTTGCTGCTGATCAGGACATGGGTAATCGAAGATCGACCTGTTTTGTACCCTTCTTCAACATAGAAACGTCAACCACAATTACCCCGTATCGACTCGCGCGACACACAGGTGCGAAGTTATTGTTTATGAGTCACCTGAGAATTGAAAAAGACTTAAGTTGGGAGATTCGCATTCAGGAAGTTCAACCTTCTACTGAACCGGAACCTACATGTTTCGAAACCGAAGCAACAGTCGTGAATTCCTTGATTGAAGAAGCTGTGAATCAATATCCAGCTCAGTATTTCTGGGTACATCGTCGGTTTAAGTCGACGAAGTCAGGACAACGGCGTCCCTATGAGTAAAGCAGCTTTACGTTTAGTTGACTGGAACTAACCAATCTGAGTAGTTTGCCAGTTTTCCTCGAACAAGATCAAAGTACATTGATTGCAGCTGTGTAGTAATCGCGCCTCTTTCCCCGTTCCCTATAACACGGTTATCTAACTCACGTATCGGTACCACTTCGGCTGCTGTACCGCACATAAAACATTCATCCGCAATGTAGAGTTCGTCGCGAGTAATTCTGCGTTCACGAACTTCAATACCCAGGTCCTGTGCAAAAGTCATTAACGTGTTTCGTGTGATCCCCGGGAGACACGACGTGAGTTCCGGTGTATGTATCACGCCATCTTTCGCTAAAAAGACGTTTTCACCTGAACCCTCAGCGACGTAGCCTTCGTTATCCAACAATAAAGCCTCGTCGTATCCGCCGTCAAGAGCTTCGGATAACGCTAGCACTGAATTGATATAGTGTCCCACAGCTTTAGCCTTACACATACTGATGTTTACGTGATGTCGTGTGAATGAAGAAGTTTGGACTCGAATACCGTTCGTGAAGGCGGTTGGTTCCATATAACTTGGCCAAGACCAGCACGCGATTGCGACGCGCACGTTCAGCCCAGTTGCGCGCAGCCCCATCCCATTGGAACCTAGAAACGCCAGTGGTCTGATATAACCTTCTTCAAATCCATTGACGCGGAAAACTGTGCGTTGTGCTTCAAATATTTCGTCATACTCGTAGGGTATAGTCATTCGAAGAATTTTTGCCGAATCGAAAAATCGTCGGGTGTGTTCGTGCAATCGAAAAATTTGAGGACCTATGTCGGTTTTATAGGCTCGAATTCCTTCGAAACAACCAACCCCGTAATGTAACGTATGTGTCAAAACGTGCACCGTGGCGTCGCGCCAGTCGACGAGTTCTCCGTCAAGCCAGATTTTGCCATCTCGGTCTGCAAAGTTATTGCTCCGGTCACTCATATTTCACAACCCCTATGTATCGATTTGGTTCAACTAAACGGTAAATTGAAGAACTTATTATCATTAAATAACTTTCTGAACCAGTTCAAAAATGACTCTACCAACTTTTTTCGAAATGTTGAATACCTTGGTTAGTTCACCATCGGTAAGTAGTCTATCACCTGATTTAGATACTAGCAATCGTGCAGTCATTGATCATATAGCAAATTGGTTGCACGATCTTGATTTTGATGTAGATGTACTTGTGTCGTCCGACAATCGGAAGTTCAATTTGGTCGCACGTAAAGGTCGTGGCGAAGGAGGAGTACTCTTGTCGGGGCATTCTGACACAGTTCCCTGTGATCCAGATATGTGGACTCAATCACCTTTTTCGGTAAAGACCGACGATTCCAAGTATTACGGCTTAGGTACGTGCGATATGAAGGGATTTTTTCCAGTAGTACTTGAAGTGGTGCAGCAATTCAAGGAATCGCAACTTGGACGGCCAATCACGGTTCTCGTCACAGCCGACGAAGAATCGACGATGGCAGGAGCCAGACATATAGCGACCCACCACCCTATATCTGCAGACGTTGCCGTGATCGGTGAACCGACTGATTTGCAACCTATCTTTGCCCATAAAGGCATTTTCGTCGCACGAATTCGAACGGTGGGTAAATCTGGGCACTCTTCAAACCCAACGTTAGGAGTCAGTGCCCTAGAAGATATGTACAACGCCATTCGTGAGATTATGGTGTTTCGGACCGAACTTCAAAAGAGCAACAACGATTCAGTTTTTGCCGTCCCTGTTCCGACGCTCAATTTAGGGTGTTTACATGCTGGCGACAGCGCAAATCGAATCTGTGGGCAAGCAGAGTTGCTCATTGATTGCAGAATCCTACCGGGAATGTCAACTACTGAGGTGGTATCGCGACTAGAGGAACAGTTAATTCAATTAGGCTCAAAGCTGGATTCTGATATTGAATTTAAATTGGTAATGCCACCGATTGAACCCTTCAAAACCCCATCTAGTAGTCGCTTTATTCAGTTAATGGAAAAACTGTCGGGTCGACCAAGTGGTACGGTGGCGTTCGGAACTGAAGCTCCTTTCCTACAACAAATGGGTATCGAAACCGTCATTTTTGGACCGGGATCTATAGATCAAGCGCATCAGGCCAATGAATACCTTAGTTTGGCTCAGATTGAACCAGCGAAGCGCGCGCTATCCCAACTGATTCACGAATACTGCTGTAAGTAATCCTATCGTTGCGAGTATTCGTGTACGAAATCGACTAATTTCTTTACTTGGTCGACGTCAGTAGTAGGAGTGATTCCGTGGCCAAGATTAAAAATGTGTCCCGGTTTGTGATTGACCGAATCGAGTATATTTCGCGTATGCTGTAGCATTAGGTCTGTATCGGCACAAAGGGTCATAGGATCTAAATTACCTTGAATTGCACGACAACCGAGATTATTCCATGTTTCGACCAGATTAACTCGCCAGTCGAGCGCCATAATGTTCGGACCGGTGCTATACATCGCTTTGAGTAAGTGTGCGTTATTTGTCCCAAAATAGATGGTGGGAACAGTGTTCGCAATTGATTGAAACAATCGTTGAGTGAAAGGGTAGACATACTGCACGTATTCCGTCTTGGCGAGACAACCGATCCAACTATCGAAGATTTGCAAAACATCAATACCAGCTTGAATCTGCAATTTCACATAGCTAATCACTGATTCGGTAATCGTATCCAGGAGTTGCATCCAGCTGTCGGGATGTGAGTACATAAACGTACGTACGAGATTGAAATGCTGTGTTGATCGACCTTCAATCGCGTAGGCAGCCAATGTGAACGGGGCTCCAGCAAAACCAATTAGTCCAATTTTTGTTGGCAGGTCTTGCTTGACATTCTGAATCGTTTGTGCAATGTAACCAGTATCTTCTTCAGCTGTTATCGTCCTCAACTTGTTCACATCTTTCGTGTTTCGAATAGGGTTTTCGAACGTTGGTCCCACTTGTGGTATGTAGTCAAGTTGTAACCCCATGGGTTGAAGAATAGGTAATAAGTCTGCAAACACGATCGCGGCGTCAACATTGAGCAGACGCTGTGCGATCAATGTAATCTCCGCCGCTAATTCGGGGTTTGTGAAAAACTCAATACTCTTACGGTCACCTTTGACTTGTCGATATTCGGGCATATAGCGTCCCGCTTGACGATTGAGCCAAATCGGGGTGTAAGGAGTCTGCTTCCCGCGGCAGGCATCGAGAAAGACGCACTCCCGCGCAACGTTATTTTGGTTCACTGAATAGCAGTAGTAGGATCGACTTCTAAATCGTAATCAATGTCCGTCCGTTCAAAGCCGAACAAACTTAGAAAATCTTGGCGAAATCCTTCGACATCGGCTAGTTCATGTACGTTTTCAGAATCCACCCTGTGCCAATTTTCTTTAACGACTTGTTGTACAACTTCGTCCATTTCGAAATTGTCCATGCGAATACGACCAACTTCGTCGGTACGCCGATCTGAACGATAAAGTTGTTCATCGAATAATCGATGAATTTGCTGGATGCAATCTTCATGCGTGCCCCGTTTTTTCATTTCTTTGAACAATATAGAAAAATAAAGAGGTACAACGGGGATAGCTGTACTCGCTTGAGTCACGACTGCTTTTAAGACTGCAATCAATGGTTCTATGTTCGGTCCATACTCTGCACTAAGTTGTTGACAAGTTAGATCTAAGTGTTCTTTGGCTCGACCGATGGTCCCCCCACGGTAAATCGGCCAGGTGAGTTCGTTCCCCATGTATGTGTATGCAACAGTCTTAAACCCTGAGGACAAAACGTTTGCGGATGCAAGAGTAGCGATCCAATCTTGCCAATCTTCGCCGCCCATAACCGCTACGGTAGACTCGATTTCATCCGGTGTAGCAGCGGGTAGATGAACATCTCGCACGACGCAATTCCCATTAATCGCATCTAGTTGTAGAGTCCGCGAGTTTAGGTTTTGACCGATTGGTTTAATGAAAGAACGGAAAACATTACCGGTTTTTGAGTGGGTACGTACAGGAGAAGCTAGGCTATATACCAATAAGTCGACGGTCCCTAGTTCCTCTTTGATAATATCAACAACCTGTCGTTTGATTCCGTCAGAATAAGCATCGCCATTGATAGTGTGACTCAACAATCCGTGTTCGCGAGCAAGGTTTCCGAAAGCTTCGTTGTTGTACCATCCCGGAGAGGCTGTTTTGGTTGGAGTTGGTTCTTTTTCGAAAGACACACCAATGGTGTTAGCGCCACAGCCAAAAGCCGCGGAAATGCGTGACGCTAGACCGTACCCCATCGAACAACCAACTATAAGGGCCTTAGTTGTACCGTTGATTGCGGGCTTAGATTTAACGTAGTTGACTTGGTCTAGCACATATTTAGCACAACCTTTAGGATGGGCGGTAGTGCATAAAAAGCCCCGAATTCTGGGTTTCACGATCATCATAAGATAGTTGCTCTTTCAGTGTAAGGGAATGTAAATGCAAACTCTTGGTTCGGCGATAAAACAACAGAATTTTATTTTTCTCCAACGTTTGGATGAATCAGTTTCGAATTGGGACAAATTGAATTGAGCGAAAATCGAACTAGGAAAAAGACGGACCGCAAATTTGTACGATAACGAGAAAGACTATTCAGCCTCACAATGACCAAGGTGTCGCCTCCTCGCAGCATGAGAAGTAATTTTTAAGTTCAGGACGCTTACGGTCGGTACCAGACACAGTTTCTACGAGGATTTCATCACAACCAGCCTGACGCAACAGTGTAAATTGGGGATCAACACTCTGTTTAACGGTTAATACGCGGGCGTAGCCTAAGGTCTTGTTCAAGGGGTAAAGAAAAGGTAGTGAAGCAGAATGAAGAATTCTACTACGTTTTCCTAACCGTGTGTTCCGAGAGGTAGCGAACGCTAGCTAAGTGGTCAGAAAACTTGCGTCAACTTACCCTAATTTTTAAGGTAAAGTTTTAGCTAAAAACTTGACTTTTTTTTTTTTTTACATATAATATTAAAATGAAAGTATGTTCTTTCACTAGTCAATCAAAAACAGAATAAGGAAAACCACTGATGAAAAAACATAAAATTATCATTGTCTTGTTGATATTATTAAGCGTGTCGACCTATGCCGACGACAAAGGGGCAGTGGTAGGTTACACCCAAGAAAACTGCTCAGGCAACTGGTTGCAGGTTACAAATTTCAACACCCTGTATGACTATCACGATGACTGGGAATTTAAGTCGTATCTTTATCTCTCCGATCCAGACACTTGTTACCCCTTTGAAGAGCCAGTTAAAGCCACTGGTACCGTCCCCACTACCACAGGCGGCAGTAGTGGCGGCAGCTCTGCAGGTGGCGGCGGGCGTGATGACAATCAAAACGGCAATAACGGCGTATCCACCGGTGGTGGTAGCCCCGACGACGCAGCGTCACAATTTACCGACGAAATGAACGACAACCTCGAAGAGTGTTGGCAAGACGCAGTGGTAGACGACGAAGCTATTCAAAATTGGAAAGGCGAACACACTGACACCAAATGGAACGCCGACTCCGATTTTGATTGGGTATTAGACAAAAGCAGTACCGGCGCCCTTGGAGTAGTCAACTATGGTACCAACCCCCATACCAACGAGCCCGGTTTGATCGCGTATCTCTTCCTCAAAGATATTCAAAGCAATGCCCAAGATATGGAGATCCCGTTCTTACATCTCGTTTTGTACGCTCAAGTGCACGAATATACCCATGTCTTACAATGGGATTACTACCAAACCTTGCACCCAGAAGCCGAAGACTATGTAATACCACCCCCATATATGAAATACGGCATGGAAGTCGAAGCATACCAGCTAGGTCACAAACTTTTTTACGCCCTCACTGGAATGGGCGCCCCGTTGCTACTCTCATCACAAATGGAAAGAATACCCCGAGAATGGCGAGCAAATAAAAAGAAATACCTCGCAGCTGAAAAAACCATTGAGGAGTTGGAAGAAAAACAGGCAGAACAACAGGCAAACGGCGATGAACTCACTGACGAAGAACTTAAAAAACTAAAAAAAGCAAAAGAAGACAAAGAAAATTTAACAATGTGGTTTAACGATCCTGAAAACCAACCAAGACCTGATGCTAAAAGCGCCTCTTACGACTCCGAGGAACAAATTGACTGCCAATTAGGAGACGCCGAAAGTGAGGAAGACACAACTAACTAACGTAGATGCGAACCACTGTTAAATATCTTTGGCTAAGCACCGGCGCCCTCAGCCTTCTTGCGCTAGGTATAGGAATATACTTATTTTTTAAGACCCCGCCGCCAAGCACCGCCGCGCCCCTGGTCATACCTACAACCCCACCGCCTGCACCCAGCTTTCTCGCTAGCGTTGAGCCCCCGCCGGTTGCCAATCCCCAGCTTGACCTAGTCGACTACCCACCCGGCTCGATTGGCGCCGCTTGTGAAGTGAACGAATTCCCCCCTTATTACTGGGAACCCGATCCAGACCACCCACAACACCCCTACGCAAACGATCCTTACTCAGCCATAGAAGACCCTGAATGCTTTGACGCGTTAGAACGCCATCTTTACGCCATCAATCCCTACCTCTGGGGCACCCAAGACGACAAACACATCAACGCCAATCGTACGTTCTCGTTTATCGTCATCGATAATCCCTTGACTTTTGAACGCATTTTCAAAGATCCAGTTGGCGACCTTGCCCGCGTGCAAGACGCATTCGCGCGTCCCGAATGCCAACTCGGGCAGGATGCAGACCCCAACTGGCAGTTGTCCGAAACATGCCATGCCGACGCCATCCTCAACTATGCCCTGCTAACCCGCTTTTGCTACAACAATATGCGCCGTAACAATCACAAAAACGGCGTCGTGAACCGAGATCGGCAGTTTTACTGGGAAGACGATAACCCCACGCCAGCGCAGGATCGCAGTATGTGGATCCAATTCTTAGAGGGCGATTGGATCAGAGAAAAATGTGACACCTTAGACCCAACGTTAAATTTACACTCCGAGCCGCATACCGAACTCCAAGCTAAAATCCATTCGCTTGCCAAAGGGAAATTTGATGCCACCTTGATCAATCTCGCAGCCCGGCTCGGCGATGCTGCCGCCGCATTAACTAGCAGCTCAACCATCCGCCCAGGGCGCTATATATATGCAGAACAAGGACATAAATACGGTTCGTTTGCCGATATGTTCTCTGGCGTCCTTTCCAAACTAAACACTAAACATGCCCCGAGTGTAGACCGCTTTCGCCCCCTCCTCCCATTATTCTCTCAAAGGGTCGGCGTTAAAGGGAAACGTACCGGCATTAAAGGAAACGATTTCGTCGTCTTTGATCAAGAAGCACTGGTACAACATTTATGCAAACCACCCTACTACGCGTACCCCACCCTCGCTGACATCCCCACCGCCCCACCACCACCTAGTTGCCGCTCTGTTATCGCCGATCTACGCCTAAAGTACCATGACAATAAAATTTATCTGGAACTCATCGCCACCTTCGAAGACGTCGCGATGCGCCTTGACGTGTACGAGTAACCACGGCACCGAAACCATTAAGTTAGCAACAATCGAGAAAAAACGCCCCTCTGCTTGATTTTCATATACTGATAACAGATACTTGATAGCTCAGCTATGATTCCAATGAGGGGAGTTGTCACTGGGTAGTGACAGCCCCAGCGAAAAACCTCCCCTCGCAGTGACACCGCTGACTCATTTACCGACAAGTTTCAGGAGGTCAAACCATGAAACTACTTTTCTATCATCAGGCTTATCGCCCGTTTAATCGCTCCATAACGGGTCGTAAAGGGCAAAGATCAACGTTTTTTGTTTCTATCGCCACCGAGGGCTTTATCGCTTCCTACGTAAGTTCTCACACTGGTGGGGAAGACCACCAGCATCATGCCGAGCCCATATCGCCAGCCAAACGATGAGGCAAACTCGTGCTGTTCAGGTGAATCATCAGCGACAGTAGGAACCCCAATCGCTGCGTCTAACCAATTCCATATCGTGAGGACCAACAGTTCAAATTCTTGAGCGATCGGCTCGATACTTCGACCCGATTGCCTAGTTTTAACATCGGCACACAATCTTCCTATGGTTAAAGTTTATTGGACACAAATGGGTTCCTCCTGTGATATTTGTATTCATTAACTTACGACCATTCCAAACATCTCTACCAAGAAGTTAAATGCTAGACTATTTGACGATTTACACAATTTTTCGAAACCAGTGATACATCAATTTTCGTTGGGTCAATGGGTGATCGTTAGGGGCAACGAATTCCGTTTACCCAACGAATACCAAGGATGCTGCAGTTAGTGTTTCTGACTTCCAATGATTAATAGAATGTAATAAATGTCAAACGAAATCCTTATCAACGAGGCATGGGAGAGAAGAACCGAGCTCACGGTGCAAACTACCGGTTCGATTCGTCGTGCTGTTGAAGAATCACTTGCTGCACTTGATCGCGGTGACCAGCGTATTGCCGAAAAACGCTCTGGGCAATGGGCAGTCAATCAGTGGTTAAAAAAGGCTGTCCTACTCAGTTTTGTTTTCAATCCTCAACGAACTATGGAAGGTGCTCCCGACGCAACGACATGGTGGGATAAAGTTCCATCGAAATTTCGTGATTGGGACCAGAAAAAGTTCGAACAGAGTGGCTTTCGCGCCGTTCCCACATCTTACGTTCGATATTCAGCTTATATTGGCCGTAACGTCGTTCTGATGCCCTGTTTTGTCAATGTTGGTGCTCACGTCGGTGATGGTACGATGGTCGACACTTGGGCAACGATAGGTTCCTGTGCCCAAATCGGTCAAAACTGTCACATCTCGGGAGGAGTCGGTATCGGTGGAGTTCTTGAACCCCTTCAAGCAAATCCTGTCATTATCGAGGATAACGTTTTCGTCGGTGCTCGTTCGGAAATTGTGGAAGGGGTAATTGTTGAGGAAGGCTCGGTCATTTCTATGGGGGTGTTCATCGGTGCATCGACAAAAATAGTTGACCTCCAGACAGGCGAGATCCATTATGGTCGAGTTCCAGCTTATTCAGTTGTAGTTCCAGGGTCACTTCCAACGAGTCAAAAACTAGCTGACGACAGGGAACTCAATCTGTATTGTGCTGTGATTATTAAAACAGTGGACGCGCGAACTCGTTCAAAGACTTCGATTAACGAGTTACTTCGTCATTAACTTGCAGAATTGGTTCGTTCAAACACCCTGACGGAAAAAGCAAAATCGTGTTGCTCATCGACTCCATGATGAGACTCCTCACTTAAAACCCACAAAGACTCGTCATATTCTGGGAAGAACGTATCGCCTTCAATATGTGCATGCACGGTTGTCGCATAGAGTTTATCAGCTAACGGCAAAGCGGCACGATAAATCGACGAACCACCGATGACAAACAGTTCGTCAATTTCGTGTTCAGTACAGTAAACTCGGCCAGTACCAATCGCTTCTGAGACAGAGCGTCGGAAAGTTACCGTCGGTTCATTGATCTCTGTACTGCTAACGACAATGTTTAAGCGGTTAGGGAGTGGTTTACCAATAGATTCGAAGGTTTTACGGCCCATGATTACTGGTTTACCCCGAGTTTTCTCGACAAAGAAACGCATTTCATCTGGTAAATTCCAGGGTAGTTGCCCGGCACGCCCAATCACTCGATTTTGACTCATTGCCCAGATAAGAGAGAGTTTCATTGCTTGAGCTATACGGCGATTGCACCTTTCAGTGCACTATGGCACTGGTAGTCAGACACTTTAATGTCGTCGTAAGTGAACTCAAAAATATTCGTAACTGCGGGATTCAAATGCAATGTCGGGCGGGGGAAAGGTTTACGTGTGAGCTGTTCGCGGACTTGATCGAGGTGGTTCAGGTAAAGATGTGCATCGCCGAACGTATGGATAAATTCACCTGGTCGTAAACCGACTACTTGAGCTACCATATGAGTTAACAAAGCATAGCTAGCAATATTAAAAGGAACTCCGAGAAAAACATCAGCACTACGCTGATAGAGTTGACAAGACAATTTATCTTCGGCGACGCTAAACTGAAAGAAAGCATGGCAGGGAGGGAGAGCCATGTCTTGAATAAATTCGACATTCCACGCGCTGACAATGTGTCGTCGAGAAAAAGGATCGTTACGAATTGCGTCGATTAACCGTGAAAATTGATCGATTTTTCCACCAATTGAACTAGGCCAAGAGCGCCATTGATAGCCGTACACCGGTCCTAGTTCGCCGTCTTCATTCGCCCATTCGTCCCAGATATGGACATTATTGTCTAATAAATACTGAATGTTGGTCGATCCTGAAAGAAACCAGAGAAGTTCGTGAACAATCCCTTTTAAAAACACTTTTTTGGTGGTAACTAAAGGGAAACCTTCCGCGAGGTTAAATCGCATCTGATAACCGAAGATTGATAACGCGCCAGTGCCTGTTCGATCCTCTTTTTCTACACCGTCGTCCAAAATTTTTTGAACCAGATTCAGATATTCTTTCATAGCGTTAAGTATTCAGTCGTCGATTGATTGCGGGGGTGAGCAGTAACGCGCCAAGTAGGATTAACGGAAGGGATAGAAGTTGCCCCATGGTTAACCAATCACCAATCACGAACCCTAAGAAATAGTCCGGTTCTCGGAAGAATTCTGTAGTAAATCTACCTAGCCCATATAGTAGCGCGAACATTCCACTCACTTGTCCTTTGGTACGAGGATTAGACGAATACCACCACACGATTCCAAACACGATCACCCCGGTAGTGAAGGCTTGATAAAGACTCGAAATATGTCGAGTCACTTCTTCATACTCGCCGACACAGTTTATTGTTAGTTGCTGTACGGCGTGGCATGGGTAGTGTACCCCAAGAAAACTTTCGGTAACGCGTCCAGGTAATTCCGTATTGATAAAGTTTCCTAATCGCCCGATACCCACACCGAGTGGTGCTAACACAGCTACAAAATCCAATAGTTTAAGCCATGGAACCGAATTTATTCGACACCAAACAAACAAAGCCGTTACAACTCCAATTAGACCACCGTGAAACGACATACCACCTTCCCATATCCGAAACAGTGCGAGTGGATCACTTAAGAAGGTATCCCAACTATAGAATACGACGTACCCCAAACGACCGCCTACGATAGTTCCAATGATTCCGAAGATTACAACATCATGCCACTGCTTGAATTCGATAACCTGTGTTTTTCGTATGCGCCACCAACCTAATATAAAACAGGTCAAAAATGCGAAGACATAGCACAGTCCGTACCAACGAATGGATATTTGATCGATGAAGAAGATCGGTCCAAACGAGAAGGCAACTGGGTTAAGGTCTGGATAGTTCACAATGGGTGGGTGTGTGCCTTCTCTTAGTTGGTTGTTATGCTTGAGTGCTGTTTAACACACAACATTGTATCGTTTTGCTAGTAGTTTTCTAAGTCTGACGTAGATTTAACCGAATACCACTTCAAATAGGACTTTCCCAGTGTGTTTGATCTTGATTGCATATAAGGTCGATTCTGAGAAACCATTAATTGTCGGCGCTAATCGCGACGAGAATTTCAACAGACCGACAGCAGCTGCCGAGTTCTGGCCCGACCAACCGAATATTTTTGCTGGTAGAGATTTACAGGAAAAAGGAACATGGTTAGGGGTTAGTACAGATGGAAGATTCGCGGCAATCGCGAATAGAAATAGAGCCAACGAAGTTGATGAAAAACGCTGTTCACGGGGACTGCTAGTCAGTGATTTTTTGAAATGTGATCTTACTGGCAGAGAGTTTATTTCGAATATTGAATGTGAGCAATACAACGGGTTTAATTTGGTCGTGTATGACGGGCAGAGACTGACATTTTTTAGCAACTGTGAACGTGACTCAATAGTAATTACACCAGGGTTCTTTGCGATAACTAACAATGCCTTTGGTGAAAGTACTGAACGGTCTCTGTTGGCGATCGATCGCTTCTCAAAACTTACTTGTCTTACAGACACGTGTGATATTTTTGCAGTACTCCAACTTAAAGATGACGATCGAGAAGATTTTGGTCGTGAAAACGACGAACCCTCTGAATCGCAAGCGATTTTTTTACAAGGAGACACCTTTGGAACTCGATCAAGTACTGTAGTGATTTACGGTGAAAGCAAACTAACGTTATTTGAACAGCAGTATCGTAATGATGGTGAATTCGGCAACTATACGCAGCGTCTGATTCGTTTAAGCTAAAACTTGTACTCCGCAGCGTATCACACGGTGTTGGAGGTACATGCTGTTATCGTCATTGACAATAGTTCCCATTTTTAGTGAAAACCAGAGAAATTCCATGTCAAGGACCTTAGCTGGTTCTGTGAAAGTCACAATGTTGTCCTAATATATTTATAGCGCCGACGTGTAACCATTAGTCATAGTATTCCATCTATATATTGACGAACCATGAAATTTGTTTGTGTACCGTTCGATTCTTTACCCAAAATCACTGTTTTAGGTTAACATAACGTCTATGAACCAACTAAGATGGATATTCTTGGCACTTACAACAGCTCTGTTTGGTGTCTCGTCGCTCTTGGCTGATTACACGCCCCCCACCGAAGAGTTACCGAGTTCTCAAGATTCTGAAATTAGCATCGAACATCAGCGTAACGATGGGAAAGAACGAATTACGATCGCGTTTCTTTCTGAGGTACTGCTAAGCGATGTTCCGGATTTACTCCACGAAAGTATAGCATTTCTTGAAGACTCAGCCGAAGATTGGTTTTCGACTATTGAAGTACAAATAAACCTAATTGTCAAAAGCTACGATACTGACGGCGATGGTGGTTTATCGGATCAAGAATTACTAAACATTGTCTTGACAAAAGAACTCGGACCTCGTAGCAGGGATACTTTTGAAAGTCACGGCGAAATTGACGAGTTCCTTCAAGACAAAGATGCCGATTCAGACGGTCGCATGTCAGTCGATGAACTGATTGAATTCTTTGATATCACATTGGCCGACTCGGTTGATGAATTTGGTGAGGTGCTAAGCAGTTTTGATACGGTACTTGAACTTGGACCTTTCCCAGAAAAAGAATCCGTTGATACACCTGCTGTGGAACCACGAGAGGACACATCCCCAGAAGCAGGTCTTTAGTTCGCTATAGGTGTTGACTCCGTAGTTGAGCTTTGCAACACAGTCCCTGACTCTGGCGTTGATGCCGCGGGCTTACGGTGTGGGACGAGACTTTGAAGACCTAATTCAAGCATTTTGTCATAGACATACTCCGCGATCGAATTAGCGTCCTCAAGGTTCAAAACTTCGGACACGATCCGTCTGCAACCAACACGAGTCACATTACGGATAGCCCACTTGATTCTTGGAATATTGATAGCACTCATCGATAATACATCGAACCCCAAACCTAACAACAAGATAGCACCTTCAACGGTCCCCGCCATCTCACCACATATACCGATGGGTTTGTTTTCGGCGTGGGCATCTTTAACTAGCGAACGCATGGCTTTCAGTACCGCCGGGTGGAACTCTTGATAAAGATTTGCGACTCGTGGGTTATTCCGCGATACTGCTAACAAATATTGGGTAAGGTCGTTCGACCCTACAGCAAGAAAGTCTACGGAGCGCGCTACTAATCTTGCTTGAAACACTAATGCTGGAACCTCGATGAGTACTCCGATTTGTGGTGGTTGTACTGAGAACCCCTCGGCCTTTACCTCTCGGCATGCCTGCGCGATCAAATCTTTGGCAAAATGAATCTCTTCTAAATTCGTAACCATGGGCAGCAGAATGCGAAGAGTACAAGATAACCCGGAGTGAGCCTTAAGCATTGCCCGCGCCTGCACTAGAAAGATTTCAGGATGATTCAGCGTGATGCGAGTACCACGCCATCCTAGAAAAGGGTTTTCTTCTTTTATCGGAAAATAGGGGAGCTGTTTGTCACCACCGATGTCGAGCATTCGCATTGTGACCGGTTTTGGATCGAAGGCAATCATGTGTTCTCTATAAATTTCACATTGCTGCGACTCGGTTGGAAATTGAGTGCTCTTAGCAAATGGAATTTCGGTTCGAAACAGCCCAATACCTTCGGCACCACAATCTAGGGACTTAACAATTTCGTTGACTAATCCAATATTGACCCAAAGTTGTACGCGGTGACCATCGCGCGTTTCAGCAGGTAGGTTCTTTAATCTGTCAAGCTTTTGTTTAGTCGTCTCGCTTTCCTTCACAATTTGTTCATACTGTAGGTAAGTCGAACGCTCTGGATTTGCAATTAGTTCACCGTAATTACCGTCAACAATCATTGAGGTCCCATCAACCTCAAAGAGCGGTACATCGACTGCACCCATTACAGCTGGTATGCCAAGTGCTTTCGCCAGAATCGCGGTGTGTGCGTTTGCGGAACCTGTCTTGGACACTATACCTTTTACTTTCCCGGTTTCACTGTAATGCGCAATCATCGACGCACTGAGTTCTTCTGAGATCAGGATGCTATTGGAGGGCATTTGGTGCTTGTCTTGGATTTCTGACTTATGCAGTTTAGTCAAAATTTGCTGGGCAATGTCACGAAACACATCAGCACGTTCTGATAAGTATTCATCTTCGACATCTTCAAACTTCTTCTTGTGCCGATCGAAGACTCGCTTAATCGCACCAGCAGCCCATTGCTTGTGTTCGTGGATCTCTATATGTACTTCCTCAAGCATGGTGCTGTCGTCGAGGATGTGAATGTAGGCATCAAATAACTCGCGATCAATCTGATCTAAATCTTTTAATGATTGATAAATCCGGAGGTTATCTTCTCGTACAGCGGCTAAAGCTACCCGAAATCTTTTTAATTCTTTGTGAGGTGCTTTCGTCTCTTTATCAGGAACATTTTCAAGAGTCACGGTTGGATATATAACGAACCCCCGACCCATTCCACAACCCGGTGACCCGGCGATACCAAAAAATTTCTTTTCGACACTCTGGGTTCTGGTTGTACTCGAAAGAACTATTCGTCCTTGTGCAATCGCATTGCTCAGTAGCGGCGATAAAGACGTGGCGATCGACAATAATAAGCCTTCTTCATTGTCCGAAAAGTGTCCGACTTCTCGTAGAACGGCTATGACACCAATACATTCCCGATTGTGTACCAGAGGTGCTCCCAAAAACACGTTTAACCTGTTTTTTTCAAAGAATGACATTGGACTATAGTTAGGGTGTGACTTCATGTCAAGGGTACTGAGAGGTTCCATACTAGTCGCAATTTGCCCGATTAAACCTGTATGCATGGGAAATGGTTGCGCATCACCGAATCGAGCTGATAGACCTTCATGTGCCAGCAGTTGGATCACTTGTGCCGCGTTGTCGACGACGTACAAGGTGCACGCATCAACTTCGAGGTACATGCTAATGCGGGTTACTGCCATTGCTGCAGCTTTGTTGAAATCTCGTTCAGCAACAATATCTTTTGCTAAACGTTGCATGGCTTCAAGCAATTGGTGAGCTCCCTTTCATGATGAAACGTTCTAGTTCACGTAAGGCAGATTCGTACATGATTTTCTTAAATTCTACTACGAGCGTGATAGGTTCCCAAAAATCTACCCATCTCCAGCTATCAAATTCTGTGTGAGGTCCCTTCCTTACGTCGATATCCGTATCCTTACCGAGAAACTGAAAGAGAAAGAACTGTAGCCGTTGCCCCTTGTATTGTTGTCTGTTGAAGAAAGCATCTTGTTGGACATGCTTCGGGTATTGATATGAATAGTATTGCGAGGTAGCCGCTACCAAATTGACTAGCTGTGGCACGACGCCGATTTCCTCTTCCATTTCCCTAAAAGCAGCCGTTTCGGCATCTTCATCTTCATCAATACCGCCCTGTGGAAACTGCCATTGTTGTTCGAATTCTGGGCGTCGCGCTACTAATATTTGGCACGACTCATTCAACAAAACAACAGCCACACCGTTTCTGTACTTACTGGTCGCCACGCTAGTTGAAACTCAGTTCATCGGTCAAAAGAATGCAAACACTATTCGTCTCGTTCGAAACGCGCACCGACAGGCTACCGTAGAACAAGAATCACGAACCCATTAGTTGGGTCGCGTCACTTACTCACTTGATTGTGGCGACCAAGTTAAATCGAGCAGACGGGCTGCTTGTACTTCGTCGAGACGTTTTACCGGTAGTGTGTGTGGGGCATTGCGAACCAACTCAGGATTTTCCTGTGCTTCGGTTCGTATCTGTTGCATAGCCGAAACGAAAGCATCTAGCTCTTCTAAAGTTTCTGTTTCCGTTGGTTCGATCAGAAAACATTCAGGTATCAATAGTGGGAAATAAATAGTTGGAGCATGTACACCGTAATCCAAGAGACGTTTAGCAAAGTCTAGAGCCTTGACTCCATACTGTTTTGCTTCGTGACTTAAAGAAATGATAAACTCATGCGTTGCCCGGCGATTGGGATAAGCTAACTGGAACCCCGCCTTTTGCAACTCTACCATTAAATAGTTCGCATTAAGTGTCGCGAATTCGGAGACTCGAACCATCCCATCACGACCCAACATGCGTGCATAGGCTAATGCTCGCAGTAATATGCCAGTATTGCCAGTGAATGCCGACATCCGACCAATCGAATGTGGTAAATCTTCTTTTTCAAGCCAGTGATAAATATTGTCGCTTCGAGCCACAATAGGAGTGGGTAAATAGGGTAACAATGTTTTATTGACAGCTACCGGTCCAGCTCCAGGACCACCACCTCCGTGTGGAGTCGCAAAAGTTTTGTGGAGATTAAGGTGAAGAACATCGAAGCCCATGTCGCCAGGGCACACTTTACCGATTATCGCATTCAGATTTGCACCATCGTAATACAGTAGTCCGCCAGCATCGTGAACAATGTCTGCGATTTCCATAATTCGACGCTCGAACACAGCACAAGTTGAAGGATTTGTCAACATGATGCCAGCCGTTGCAGGACCTACAACACGTTTCAAGTCTTCTATGTCGACATCGCCGTCGTGATCCACCTGTACTTCACGAACTTTACATCCGCTCATAGTCGCCGTTGCAGGATTAGTACCGTGAGCAGCAGTAGGGATTACGATCTCGTTGCGTGCAAAATCCTTGCGACTATCGTGATATGCTTTAATCATGAGCACGCCCGCGAGTTCTCCCTGGGCTCCTGCCATCGGCGCTAGTGACACCGCTTCCATCCCGGTTACGGTCTGCAGAATAGTTTGTAATTCATACAAACTCGATAACACACCTTGGCTAGCACAATCTGGAGTCAGAGGGTGTCGTTGTAGAAATCCAGGTAGGCTCGCCGCGCGGTGTGCGCCACGGGGGTTGTACTTCATCGTACAAGATCCTAACGGGTAGAAACAACTATCGATACTATAGTTTTTTTGCGATAGATTAGTGAAGTGTCGGACGGCTTGCAGTTCTGAAACTTCCGGGACTAGTGGCGAGCTATCGCGCCGAAATTGGGTTGGGATATTCGTTAACTCATCAAAGGCAGATACATGAGCGCCAGCAATCCGTCCCTGTTGGGATTTATCGAAAATTGTCGAATTATTGGCCATATTTCAACAACTGTTCACCGACTCAACAAAAGCATCGACGTAGTTGTCGATTTCCTGTTCAGTCCGTTTTTCGGTCGCGCAAATGAGGAACGAATCTGCTAAGTTTTCATCAAATGTGCCTAACGGAAAACCAGCGAGAAAGTGCTGATCATTGAGCATTTTTTGCATTAGATCCTTTGAGTCTCTTTCCGTTCTGATAACACATTCGTGGAAGTAGTGGGAGTCATACACCCGCGCAGCTTTTCCTGTTGCTAAGAGTTTTTCAACCAACCGAGTTGTGTTTTCATGGCAACGGATAGCTGTGTTTTTCATACCAGTCAAACCCATGATTGACATGTAGATTGTCGCAGCAGTAACAAGTAATCCTTGATTCGTACATATATTTGAAGTGGCCTTAGCACGACGGATATGTTGCTCCCGCGCTTGTAAAGTCAGGGTGTACCCTTCGTTCCCATCCGCGTCGGTGGTACGTCCTACAATCCGGCCCGGCATTTGACGTACATACTTCTGTTTTGTACACAAAAAGCCGAATGAGGGACCACCAGAAGCCATGGGTACTCCTAAAGGTTGTCCGTCGCCACAACAGATATCGGCACCTTCTTTTCCCCATGTACCCGGCGCTTTAAGAACAGCGAGTGTGAGCGGATTAGTTACGGCGATAACCATTGCACCTCGTGAATGTGCCCAATCGGTGATTTCGTCTACGGATTCAAGTATTCCCAGAAAGTTCGGTTGCTGCACAACAACGGCAACGGGATCCTCAATTTGAATGGAGTCCAGATTAGTTTTCCCAGCTTTGCGGTCCGTCGTGTGTAACTCAATCCCTTGACTAGAGACGAGCGTTTGTACCGCGGAAACGTAATGAGGGTGAACCGCACCCATAAGGATCACTTGTTTACTTTTTGATTGGCGGTTACAACGAACTGCCATCAGAATCGCTTCGGCTAGTCCAGAACCACCATCATAAACCGAAGCATTCGCTATATCGAGGCCAGCTAAAGAAGCCATGATTGTCTGAAACTCATACAACAGCTGTAGAGTTCCCTGACTAGCTTCAGCTTGGTAGGGGGTATACGCAGTATAGAACTCACCTCGGGTAGCGATATCCCAGACTGCAGCCGGAATGTAATGGTCATAACACCCAGCACCAACAAAACATGGACCCAATTCGTCTAGTTTAGCACGTTGACTAAATTGCCGAAACATCTCCATTTCGGAAATACCTAAGGGGATGGAAGAAAAATCCGCAGTTGGTACCAAGGCTGGAATTTCATCGAAAAGTGTATCTATTGACGAGGCGCCAATACGCGCAAGCATTTGACTCGCTTCGCTAGGTGTATGGGGTATAAAAGGCATAGACTACGAGGTTAATGTGAATCAGTGATTCTGATCCTCTGCTTCGCAGTGCTCCTGGTATTCGTCGGCACCCAGTAAATCGTCGAAAGATTCAAGAGA
The DNA here is from genome assembly GCA_028819195.1 of Gammaproteobacteria bacterium. Classification (GTDB taxonomy): domain Bacteria; phylum Pseudomonadota; class Gammaproteobacteria; order Pseudomonadales; family Azotimanducaceae; genus Bin55. The sequence continues at coordinate 319,072 of JAPPMF010000009.1, forward strand.
GTCTACGCGCAACTTGAATATCCAACCTTCCCCGTAAGGATCAGCGTTAAGCAATGAAGGGTCTTCTGCGACGGATTCATTGATCTCAGCAATCACACCAGCAACGGGTGCGTATATGTCTGAAGCCGCTTTGACGGACTCAACAACCGCAACATCTTGTTCTGCGTCGACCTCACCATCAATCTCCGGTAATTCAACAAAAACCACATCTCCCAATGCAGATTGGGCAAAGTCGCTGATGCCCACAGTAACTAAGCCATCCTCATCTACCCTTACCCATTCATGGGTAGAGGTGTATCGTAAATTGCTTCGAATTTCGCTCATCGGTGTACCCGTTCTCCTTCTCGTACAAATGGTGGTCGCACGATGCGCCCAATTTTAGATTTTGATCGAATCGTTATTTCGCATTCACCCTTTGCTGCACGCGGGATGCGAGCAAGAGCAATGCTATAACGCAGGGTCGGTGAAAATGTTCCACTCGTGACGATGCCTGTACCGACAGAAGTTGTTACTTCATAACCACTACGCATCACAGCGCCTTCTAACACGATTCCAGTCAGTTTGGTGAGTACTCCATTACGCTGTTGTGAGAGCAGCGCAGTTTTGCCGACAAAATCTCGGTCTGCGGCTAAGTCTTTGATTACCCAAGATATTCCCGATTCAAAAGGAGTAGTAGTTGTATCCATGTCTTGTCCGTACAGATTCATGCCAGCTTCTAGCCGAAGTGTGTCTCGAGCCCCTAACCCACAAGGAATGACCCCTTTGCGATGAAATTGCTCCCACAATTTCAGCAGTACTTCGTCGGCACACAAAATTTCTATTCCATCTTCTCCTGTATAGCCAGTTCGCGCGATGAATAAATCACTGAACTCGGTGGCACTGAAACGTCTAACCGCTTGTAAACTGATGTTTAGAACTTGTTCTGCGAATTTAATTGCTTCAGGTCCTTGCACAGCTAAGATATTGAGATCACCCCGAGGATTAATCTTGACCTCAAAGTGGGTACTGCGAAGCTGCTGGTTAATCCAATCAAGGTCGGCGGTAGCGGCCCCAGCATTCAGTATGATTCGATACTGCTCGTTTGCTAATCGATAGACTATTAAGTCATCAATGATTCCGCCATTCTCGTTCAGTATGACCGAATACAACGCGTGTCCATCTTCTGCTAAAGTTCGTACGTCGGTAGCTAGCAAGTGTTGTAGAAATTGTGTACTTTCGGTTCCCGTTATATCCACCGGCAACATGTGAGAAACGTCGAACATGCCGGCATGTTTTCTGACGGCATGATGCTCGTCGATAGTTGAACCATACCGCATCGGCATTTGCCAGCCAGCGAACTCAACCATTTGTGCTTTCAATTGCACGTGTATATCGTGTAAAGGGGTCTTCATCTTACTTTCGCAAGTGGTCCAATTCCCATTGCTTCCCTGATTACCTGTTCCTTAAGAAAGTCGCAGTTATTGAAACGTCGCGTTCCAGTATTTCGCAGCCAACGAGTCGTAGGGGAACTCCAACTCCAGGTTGCATCGAAAAAAGTCATTGCACGTTGCAGCAACTGAGCGCGTACTCGACGGCGAGCCGCATAATGCCTTAACGTTGGCTGAATCGACGGGGTGTTAAACCCACCTTTCAGAATTGCAATCAATTGGCGAGCATCTTCGAGTCCTAAGTTTACGCCCTGACCAGCTAACGGATGTAATGTATGCGCTGAATCGCCCAGCAACACAATCCACTCACGCAGCAAAAATTGATCCGCAAGTGATTGTTCCAAGGAAAAATTTACTCGACGATCGACTTCAGTGAACTCGCCACAGATAACGGCAAACTGCGATTCTAAACGAATTTTAAAATCTTCGTCAGACAAATCAACCAGTTCCTGTACATATTTTTCTGGTACACTCCAAATCACTGAGACTACATCAGTGTCCTGCATGGGTAATAATGCACATACTCCGTTACCGAATCTTTGAAACGCGATGTTTTTGTGACCTTCAACTAAACGCGCCAAAGTGACAATTGCACGTTGCTTGAGGTCGTGTCGGCGCCAGGGAACGCCCAACATTTTTCGAGAAAACGATTGTGCCCCTTCGGCTATCACAAGTAACTTGCAAGCAATAGTTTCTCCGTTGTTCATTGTAACAGAACGCTGATTTTCATCAATCTTAGATATTTTCGAATCTGATCTTACATCCAATTTTTTTGTACATTGAGTGTATAACTCAGCGACAAGACTTTGGTGTTCGTAAGTCCACGCTAACGCGTTTGTACCAACACTAGTTGCATTAAAATTAATACAAGTTGCCCCCCGTGCCTCCCAAACACGCATACTCTCGATCCTTTGACAAGGTGTGTTTTGAGCTAGTTCTAATTCATACAACCAATCGGTCGAGACAGGCGAAAGTGCTATGGTACGGAGATCTAGTCCGAAATTTCCTCGTGTCGGTTTAGTGAGTGGGTCCGTAATCAACAGAGTACTTACGTCTCGTTGACTCAGACCGATTGCAGTCGCCAGCCCGGTGATTCCACCGCCGCTAACGATGACCTCGTACTCAACCATGCATCAATAATTCGATCTCATCAGGGTGCTTTGGTGCGCCTGAGGTCAGTACTTCATTACCATCAGCGGTGATCAAAACATCGTCTTCAATCCGAATTCCGATTCCATGCCATGTCACATCGACTTCTTTCATGGTATCGTCCGACGGGATATAGGCACCGGGTTCAATTGTCAGCACCATACCATCTTCTAAGACTCGTGATTTTCCTTTGTGGCGGGCAGCTCCAACGTCATGAACATCTAAGCCGAGCCAGTGAGAACAACCGTGGACTAGAAATTTCCGATCCAAGTGTTTTTCAATAACGGTATCTAGGTCTTCTTTGATGATTCCCAAATCGATCAGCCCCTCGACGAGTTTTCGTTGTGAGGCTTCATGTGGATCTTTAAAACAGTTCCCTGGCCGTGCCACGGCGATTGCTGCTTTCTGCGCTGCTAATACGACTTCATATAGAGCTCGCTGTTCCTGCGAAAACATTCCGGAAACTGGAAATGTTCGTGTCACATCAGCCGCATAGTGTTCGAATTCACAACCGGCGTCAATTAATACAAGAGCTCCATCAGTCAATTGAGCAGAATTTTCTACGTAATGCATGATGCACGCGTTTTCGCCACTGGCGACAATTGAAGGGTACGCTGGCGCGTGCGCACCATGCGCTAAAAACTCGGACTGGATTTCCGCATCCAATTCCCATTCATACAGACCTGGTTTACAACTTTTCATGGCGCGGATATGAGCTTGAGCAGTGATTTCAGCAGCGCGTCGCATCGTCTGTTGTTCTAACTTTGATTTTTTGAGTCGGAGTTCATGTAAAGAAAGCGACAGATTCATGATCTGCTCGGGGGCACTTTTTCGTTGCTTTTTCAATTGATGTAGCCATTTGTGTACGCGTTCATCAAAACGTGATTGTGCGGTCCACAACGTATGGAGTGAGTGTCGATCGACGAATAGAGTTGGTAATTTCTTGTCAACTTCATGAATATCGATAGCGACATCTACACCGAGTTGGTCGCTTGCCTGTTCAGGTCCTAAACGTCGTCCAACCCATTGCTCTATCGCTGGATCCCGAGGATTCAGAAAAAGGGTAACTTCGCCTTCTTCTCGACCAGGTGTCAAAACTAATATTGCATTAGGTTCCGTGAACCCAGTCAAGTAGAAAAAATCACTGTTCTGACGAAACCGAAAATGTGTATCAGCGTTACGTAACACTTCGTCGGCGCCAAATATTACAGCAACACTTTCCGGCCCGATAATAGCCATTAACTGCTCACGGCGCCGTTGGAACTCTAACTGATTCATTCTGATTTTTCTTGTTGTTCTGAAAAGTCAAACATACTGAGTGTTGTAATCCTTAAAAATTCTGCGACCTGCATGAATGCTTCCTCTTGTTCTTGTTCCGAACCGGTTTCAATATTGTCATCAAGTAGTGCTATTTCAGTGAAATCGTGCTGCAATTCTTCGCGTTCTGCTGGTGCACAACAAGTAGTCCACAGATTCAACTCGTCGAACACCGACAAAAAACTCTCAATCCAGAAACGCAAAGCGACAACTCGGTTCGTCAGTGGTTCGTCAGCGTCAATGAGGAGCTGATAGTTGAACTCTGAACTCGCCAATTCTTTTTGGGCGAGACGACAAAAAGTCACCAGTGAATCGTGCTCGCATAAACCAGGGCGAAACGATTCGACCAGTTCTGCCCATACCGTTGGATTACCACTTGGTTTTGCAATAATCGCAGCTACGGCAAGACCGTGAAGTTCGCTTTGGTGTAGCACTACTGAGGCGAGTAACGAGTGGTCCGAAAGTTTTTCGTCAAACGTCATTTATAGATTTAAATTGAACTAATACTAAGACTTTCAAACATATAATTTTGCATTCCTGTTTATTGTGAGTTTAGAGCTTATGTCCTCACAATCTCTCGAAGAACTTCAAACGGCCGTGGATGAGCTAATCCAGCAGTATCGAGAATTACAAAAACGCAATGATCGATTGACTAAAACACATGAACGATGGATGACCGAGAGACGGAAGACTCTCCGCCGGTTCGAGCAGGTTGAAAAATATATTGATTCTTCCCTGAAACATCTAGAATCATTAGAGTTGAATCAGAAGTCAGCATGACTATATCTGAAACCACGACCATTAGTTTTGACGTGCTCGGTAAAACCTACACACTCAGTTGTTCAAAAGAAGAATCAGACTCGTTACGCCGCGCGGTCAATAAACTCAACGAGTATGTCGAGAGTATGAATCAGCATACTCAGACACAGTACGTCACGCCGGATCGTATTCTTGTCGCTGTGGCTGTGAACGTCGTTGACTTGTACCTAAAACAAGAACTAGAAATTTCAACAGTTACAGAACGCATCGGAGAACTAACAGCTAGTATTAGAGAACTCACCAACCAAGATGGGGAAAATTCATAAATTGAATCTAGCTCGTTTCCGATTGCTCAGCTGAATCAGATCACTGGCGAGTCACTAGCAAAACCTATAATTCAAACTGTCTTCGGGGTGTGTTTGAGTCGGTTTTCGACTCGTTCCGTTATATGAACTTTAGGAGACTTAGGTGAGTTGCTGGTGCGCAAGCCGGTCGAATGAATCGGAAGCCTAAAACAATTCCCGGTCACCGCCTTGAACCGCTACGGTTCAGAGTCTGATCGCTCCACATGCTCCGAAGCCGCTTTGCTGAACGCGAGAAATCACTCATCGTACGTTGCACTCCAAATACCCACCTGCGAAAACAGTTGCGGACGCGAAGACAATCGCTTACCGTGGATTCAGTCCTACACCATTCTCGAATAGTCACGTCTCTTTTAATGGAGTTATTGACTACAGTCGAAGATGAATACATCGCTTGTTATCTAGCTCAGGACAATGAAATCGATTTGTCTGAATTTATCGTCTTTCTCCTACAGAGGCGGAACCGGGTCTGTGTTCCGGTTGTTCAAGGGAATGAGATGTTTTTTGCAAACTATTTGACAACCACATCAATGACTAGCAATCGTTGGGGAATCGTGGAACCAACGAACCCGCAATTGATCGACTTAACGGAGATTGACGTCGTCGTTGCGCCGTTGGTGGCGTTTTCTAATTCCGGACAGCGTCTCGGACGCGGAGGTGGCTATTACGATCGAATGATGAAAAAGTGTGAACACGCACTGTATATTGGAGTTGCTCATTCATGTCAACAGTCCGATGATATTGAGACGGATGACCGTGATATACCTCTCGACGCTATAGTCACCGAACTCGGTGTTCAAGTTTTTCAAACTGACAAACCGCAGTTAACCGGTTTAAACAGTGCAGTTTAGTCATGACTATTCGTGAAATCATACGTATGGGACATCCGACATTAAGGCAGGTCGCTCGTCCCTTAAGCACCGACGAAATCCAAAGTGAAGCAACCGAAAGATTAGTAGAAGATATGATTGATACTCTCAAAAGTTCGGGCGGAATTGGTTTAGCAGCACCGCAAATCAACGAAAGTGTTCGTTTAGCGATTATCGAAATCACCCAGACGGGTTCTCGATACGGAGAATTAGAACCGTTACCACTCACCATATTTGTAAACCCTGTGATTACAGTACTCGAAGAAACAATGGCTGGTAGTTGGGAAGGGTGTTTGTCTATTCCAGGACTACGTGGTTGGGTTGAACGTTCTCAGAAGATTCTCATTGAATATCTTGATTTGGAATTGAATAATCACAAAAGAGTTTTTTCTGACTTCCATGCGACTGTATGTCAACATGAGTTCGATCACCTAGATGGACATCTCTACGTAGATCATATGCAAGATATGAGAAATCTTGTGTTCGAAAGTGAGATGACGCACCTGGTACATTCAGATTGATGAAAACTCAACAGGAATTGAAGAGTGGTGTAGCACAAGCCGCCCTGGACTCAATCCGTCCCCTACTTACCCAATCATCGGTCATAGGAATCGGTACTGGTAGCACTGTGAACTTTTTTATCGAACACCTGCAACAAGCATCGTTACCGTTCAAAGGAACAGTATCCAGTTCTATCTCGTCTACCGAGTTGTTAGAGAGTGCTGGGTTATCGGTAATTGAGACAAAATGTGTTGAAGACGTCGATGTTTATGTCGACGGTGCAGATGAAGTTGATCCAAACTTTGCACTCATCAAAGGGGGAGGCGGTGCACTGACTCAGGAAAAAATTGTCGCATCGATGGCAACAAAGTTTGTCTGTATTGTCGATGACAGTAAACTCGTGGAGACATTGGGCTCTTTTCCATTACCTATCGAAATTATTCCGAATGCACTCAGCATCGTTTCTAAGGCTCTGCGTATTTTTGGTGGAGTTCCTACCGTAAGATCAGGTCATACTGAAAACGGAAATCTCATCATTGATGTCATTGGATTAACAATCGAAAACCCAGACACATTGGAACGTACTCTGAATGATATACCTGGCGTAGTAACGGTTGGTTTGTTCGCGCTTCAAAGACCACACGTAGTGTTGGTAGCTAGGCAAGACGGAACAATCGACGTTTTAACGCGCGATAATTGATTGCCCGATATTTAATTACAACATCTTTCATTGTTACACGCTTGGTCACTTAACGCCGATATGCCAGGAAGTGTCGCACCCTGAATGAATTCCAGAAATGCACCACCACCAGTAGATATATAGTCTAGTTGTTGTGAAAGATCATTGTGATCTATAGCAGCAATGGTTTCGCCTCCACCAGCAAGAGTAAACGCAGACGACTCACCGATCGCTTCCCCGACGACTCGGGTTCCTTCACCAAATTGGTCGTACTCAAACACTCCCATAGGTCCATTCCAAATCACGGTCCCTGCCTGTTTGATAAGTTTGGCATAGCATCGTGCAGTATCGGGACCAATATCGACAATCATTTCTTGGGCTTTTACTTCATTTACGAGACGGTGAATTGACTTGCCATGTTCGTCTAACGAACCGTCACAAACCATGACATCGTGAGGTACTGTAATGCGGCCGGAACTCAGCATCTCAGAAACTTCCTCAAGAAACTCAGTTTCGACTAACGAGGTGCCAATAGTATGTTTCATCGCTAACAGGAAAGTATTTGCCATACCGCCGCCGATCAAAATCGCATCTGCTTGAGTTAACAGGTGTTGAACAACCTTGAATTTACTAGATACTTTGGAACCCCCAATTACCACTACCAAGGGGCGTTCGGGACTTACCATTGCCAATGACAGCATATGAAGTTCTTGCGCAAGTAAGAAACCAATTCCAACTTGTCGCGCTGTTTGAACGGCTTTATATGTTGACGCGTGAGCGCGATGCAACGTTCCGAATGCCTCCATCACATAAAGGTCGCCAAGCGACGCAAGTTCTTCCCCTAATACATTCGAATTACTTTCTTCTCCTGGTTCGAATCTAATATTCTCTACTAACAGCACTTTGCTATCACGTACATACTCGCTATCAGAGGATCGTCGTAACCGCGTCCTCCAATCTTCTACAAATTCGACTGGGTGGTTTAGAAATCTCTCAAGCTCTTTGGCGACTGGTTGAAGAGTAAATTTGGGGTCACACGTTCCCTTTGGTCGTCCCAAATGCGATAGTAGGACAACTTCGGCGTGTTGTCGGAGGCAATATTCAATAGTCGGAATAATCGCTTTAACTCGGGCCGTATTCAGAATGACCTCGTCGCGAATGGGTACGTTTAAATCGACGCGAATGACTACTCGCTTACGTGCAATGTCAAACTCTTCGATCGTGCGGAAGTTCACAACTCTAATTCAACACTTCTTTCGCCGTTCGATACACCGTCTCGAAATTGATACCTAAATAGTCCATCGCGACGTCTCCAGGGGCAGACACACCATATCTGTTAATGCCAACTATAGCACCATCATGTCCCACAAACTTATACCAGTAATCCGGGTGGCTGGCTTCTACAACCACACGAGCTCGTATTGAATTTGGTAGTACGGTGTTTTGGTAGTCTGCAGGTTGAGCAAGAAACCAATCTATGCTCGGTAAAGATACAACACGCACGCCAATGTTTTCGTCTTCTAATTGCGCTGCTACTCCCATGGCAAGTGCAACTTCGGAGCCAGTCGCGATGAGAATCAGATCTAGACGCGACGATTCTGACCGCAGGACATACCCGCCTCGGTGAATCTGCTCGATCTGGTCTTTCGTGCGCGCCTGTGGTTGTGTGGACTGCCGAGTTAACACGATCGCGGTTGGTCCTTCTGTTCGTTCTAATGCGGCACGCCAAGCTATGGTAGTTTCAGTCCCATCACAAGGACGCCAAACAGAAAGATTAGGCGTAGTCCGCAAATTAGTTAGTTGTTCGATTGGTTGGTGGGTGGGACCATCCTCACCTAATCCTACTGAATCGTGCGTATACACAAATATCTGTCGAATGCCCATCAAGGAGGCCAACCGGACCGCATTTCGCGCATATTCCATAAAGATGAGAAAAGTCCCACTATAGGGAATTAGGCCTTTATGCAATGCGATTCCGTTTGCGATAGCGCTCATAGCAAATTCGCGCACGCCGTAATGGAGATAACGACCACCGTCCTTCACCCGCCCCGCATTTTTCCACTCCGTGTTATTCGAATCCGAAAGATCGGCAGAACCTCCTATGAGTTCAGGAATACGTGGGGCTATAGAATTCAAAAACATGCCTGAGGCTTTTCGTGTAGCAATAGCCTTCGTATCGGCAACGACCTCGTCTAAATAGTCGGTCATGAACTCGTTAGATTCATCGGGTAATAATCCAGCTATTCGGCGCATCAATTCATTCGCAAGCTCCGGGTATTGTTCTTGGTATCGACTAAACAACGATTGCCAAGAAGCTTCGCGCTCGATACCGATGGATCTCATGTCCCAATCTGAGTAAATTGCATTGGGTATTTGAAATGGATCGTCATTCCAATTTAGTTTTTCGCGAACCATTGCCACTTCGCTTGTGCCGAGTGGTGAACCGTGAGTTTTTGCAGTGCCTTGAAATGTTGGCGCACCAAACCCAATGGTTGTTTTGATCGGCACAAAAGTAGGTTGATTACCGGCTTCAACAGCGGTTGTGAGTGCTTGCCGAACTGCTTCAGTATCGTGACCATCGACAGATGGTAAAGTTCGCCAACCATACGCGCGAAAACGTGCGGGTACATCTTCCGTAAACCATCCCTTAGTCTCACCATCTATCGAAATACCATTATCGTCGTATAACACAATGAGTTTGCCAAGGTTCAAAGTGTTGGCGAGTGACGCCGCTTCATGAGAGATACCTTCCATCATGCAACCGTCCCCGACGATAACCCAGGTTCGATGATCGACTACGGGAAAATTGGTGCGATTGAATTCTTGAGCAAGATGCTTTTCGGCGATTGCCATGCCGACTGCATTAGCGAAACCTTGACCTAACGGTCCAGTAGTGGTTTCGATCCCTGGACACTCGCTGTATTCCGGGTGCCCTGCTGTCTTGGAATGCAATTGACGAAACTGTTTTAGGTCTTCGATGGTTACCTCATAGCCGGTGAGATGTAAGACTGCATAAAGCAACATAGAGGAATGTCCATTCGACAGGACAAAGCGATCGCGGTTAAACCAGTCAGGGTTATGAGGATTAAAAATTAAAAATTCGCGCCAGAGAACTTCGGCGACGTCCGCTAAACCCATCGGCGCTCCAGGGTGTCCGGATTTAGCTTTTTCAACCGCGTCCATGGCCAGCACACGGATTGCATTGGCACGTTCAAATGAGGTCGTCATGAAAATAGAAATCCCTGAAATAAAACATTAACCGAAGCTAGGAAGTGTCATTGTACCGGCTCCATCTTTCGTGAAATTTTCGAAACATTGAATACATCTGGTTTAACGAAAAAATATCAACAAAAAATTACTCACTGGTGGAAAACCTAGAATTAGACACTTCAAATTTAGGATTCAAGATGAACGAATACAGGACTTTTACTTCCGAATCGGTATCGGATGGACACCCTGACAAACTTGCCGATCGAATTTCTGACGCGATTTTAGACGCGATGCTCACACAAGATGCTGACGCCCGTGTTGCCTGTGAAACCATGATTAAATCAGGTATAATCATGGTGGCTGGTGAAACTCGTACGAAAGCCAATGTTGACATGGAAAAGATCGCTCGCGACATTGTCCGTCAGACAGGATATACCGATGAGTCAATAGGGATGGATCCAGACAATTGTACGGTTCGATGTGAGATTGGTAAACAATCGGAAGATATCGCAAAAAAAGTTGATGCAACAAACGAACGGGAACAGGGTGCTGGTGATCAAGGTATGATGTTTGGTTATGCCTCCGACGAAACCGATGTTTTTATGCCTGCACCTATTCTTTATTCGCATCGACTAATGCTCCGACATGCTGAGGTTCGACGGAACAATGATATATTACGTCCGGATGCAAAATGTCAGTTAACTTTCCATTATTCAAATGGCACGCCGAATGCAATCGACACGGTCGTTCTGTCAGCTCAACATACACCGGACGTTAGTCTTGATACAGTAGAACAACTCATTCGGGAAGAGATTGTATATCCAATCTTACCCGCGAAGTGGTTAACCCCACGTACGAAGTACTATATAAACCCAGCAGGTGCGTTTGAAATTGGTGGTCCAGAGGGAGACTGTGGATTAACCGGTAGAAAAGTCATTGTGGACACTTACGGTGGAATGGCACACCATGGTGGCGGTGCGTTTTCCGGTAAAGATCCCTCCAAGGTAGACCGCTCAGCAGCTTATGCAGTCAGATATGTGGCTAAGAATATCGTCGCAGCCGGCTTAGCGGCACGTTGTGAAATTCAAGTGAGCTATGCAATTGGTGAAGCCGAACCCACTTCCATTGCGATTAATACTTTTGGCACCAATCGTATTCCAGATCACCAAATTGTCGATCTAGTGCACGAACACTTTGATCTCCGACCGCAGCAAATTATTGAAAAGTTGGATCTCAAACGACCAATTTATACACCGACTGCAGCATTCGGACACTTTGGTAGAGAAGAAAGAGATTTCACCTGGGAGTATACCGACAAAGTTGCCTCGTTAAGGCAATAAGACAAGCACAGTCTCGCGAGACTTGATCGTGGAAATTTCGCACTTGAGTTTCGAATTTTTTCCTCCTCGAACCGAGGAAGAATTTCGTAATCTTACACGTTCAGTTGACAGACTGCAGCAAGAAAGCCCTGACTTTTTTTCTGTAACCTATGGAGCGGGGGGCTCCACCAAAGACCGGACCTATCAGACGGTTCAAAGATTGCGGAACCTCGGACGTACCACTTTTCCTCATCTCTCGTGGGGAGACTCTTCAGAACTAACGATGCTTGAGCAAGTTTCCGAATATTTAAAACTCGGGATTGAAGGTATGGTCGTATTAAGAGGTGATCTACCTTCAGGCGCGGTCGGCCAATTGTCTCATTCGGCCAAGGATTTAGTTGCTCTCATTCGGCAGCATTTCGGCGAAAAGTTGCAGATATTTGTTGGGTGCTACCCAGAAGTACATCCAGATGCCGACTCAATGAAAAACGACTTGAGATTTCTTAAAGAAAAAGTTGACGCCGGTGCAACAGCTTGCATCACTCAGTACTTTTATAACGTCGACGCCTACATCAGATTTGTGGATGAATGTCAGAGAATTGGTATAACGCAACCGATCATTCCGGGAATTATGCCTCTCTACAACTACCACGTTTTAGTGAAATTTTCGCAAAATTGCGGTGCTGACATCCCGAGATGGATTGAACGTCGAATGTATGAATACAGGGAGGATAGACAGGCATTGGAAGCATTTGGGGTTGACGTGGTGTCTCGCTTATGTACCCGACTCATTGAGGCCGGTGCGCCGGGTTTACACTTTTATACATTGAACCGGGCATTGTCGGTGAAAAAGATTCTAAAGAATCTCGCGACAAATGCAGAGTTGAGTAATTAGAAGACAGAAGAAATTTGAATACCTAAAATTCACACTGGCTCGAGGCAATGACAAATTCCTTTGTAGGAGGACTGAACATTTCCTAGTACTTGCTGATTCATTGCGTAACCAACGAGTCTTACACATCAAAAAGTTCAATTACATAACCAAATCTGATAAATAGAGAGCAATTAATATGCGAATAGGTGTACCGCGCGAAATAAAGAAAGATGAAAATCGAATTGGCTTAACGCCGACTAGCGTTCGAGAAATAACCAATTTTGGCCACGAAGTTGTTGTTGAAAAGGACGCAGGTTTAAACATCGGTTTATTTGATGCAGACTATGAAAGCGCCGGTGCCACAATTTCTACTAGTGTAGAAGAGGTCTTTGCCGCCGACATGATTGTCAAGGTGAAGGAACCTCAAATGGTAGAAGTCGCTCGGTTACGGCCTGGACAAGTCTTATTTACCTACTTGCATCTCGCACCAGCACCCGAACTTACTCGTGCTTTGATGGCTAGTGGTTGTACAGCCATTGCATACGAAACCGTTACTGATGCAAGTGGCGGACTACCTTTGTTGGCACCAATGAGTGAAGTCGCCGGACGTATGTCAATTCAAGCCGGTGCGCATTCGTTAGAAATCGCGCAAGGTGGGCGCGGTTCGTTACTAGGTGGAGTCCCGGGAACTCCGCCTGCTAAAGTAACAGTTTTAGGTGGTGGTGTAGTGGGTATGAATGCCGCACGAGTAGCCTTAGGTATGGGCGCTGAGGTCGCCCTACTTGATATCAATCTTCGCCGGCTCGCTGAGCTCGATTTATTCTTTGGTCCAGCCCTTACAACTGTTTTTTCGACCGCTGATACTGTCTACACAAATGTCACAACTTCTGACGTAGTAATTGGTGCTGTGTTGGTACCGGGAAAAACCACCCCAAAACTCGTCACGCGCGACATGATTAAGGATATGCAACGTGGTTCGGTTGTAGTGGATGTTGCAATCGACCAAGGAGGAGTGTTTGAGACTTCTCGTCCGACCACCCATACTAAACCGATTTATGTCGAGCATGACGTTGTACATTATTGTGTCGCCAACATGCCCGGTGCCGTCGCAAGAACATCGACATTTGCACTCAACAATGCAACATTACCGTACACGCTCGCGTTAGCAAATAAAGGGTTGGCTCAAGCTCTCTCGGAAGATGTACATCTACGCGAAGGCCTCAATGTTCACGAAGGTAAGGTAACGTATGCTGCAGTGGCTGAAGCAGTGGGTGAACCCCATCATGTGGTTGAAGAGTACTTCCCGCTTTCGAAATAAGTGCGGAGTAAAGTGACAGTATCTTCACTGCTTCCCATGTAGTTTCCCGTAGGAAAATGTACTCTAAAAAGTAATCTTGATCGCTCGTCCAATAAGGAAACCCCAAGGGTACCCACGTACCTGTTTCCTTGAGGAGCAACGCGGTATCCCAGAACTTGTTGCTTTGTCTGGTCGTCGATGTCAGCGATTACTGCATTCGGTTTGATCGGTCTGGAAACTTCACCAAAGTAAGAGCCTCCTCCAAAAATGTAGACCGAGTAATCTCGTTCCTCGTCCTAGGCAACCGCATTAAATGAACATAACACCGGTAACGCAACGACGTAAAGAAATCTCAAGTAAAAATATTTCATCACAGTCTCCTAAACACATTTCAATTGGCACCATTCGACTTGTGAACCATTGAAACTTGCGTCAATTGAAGTGAAAGTCCATTGAACGATATGAATTGGTCTTGACGATAACGGTGGGTTCGTATTCTGATTAGAATATGTCATCGGTTATTGATGAACTGCTCTTTGTTTCCGAATTTCGGCCTTCAGTTCAAAATGGTGAGTCTCATAGGGAACAACTTTAGGTATTCATCCGCACTTAACTAGTTGGACAATGCCATACTTCCATTAGTAATATTTGCAAGATTAGTACGAAGATAATTGAAACACACGATAACGAGGTCTCTACTTTGTGAAGATCTTCCTTCGCCACAATCAGATTTGACTTTCGGTATATAACCCTTTATGCGAGTAGCTTTACTCATATTGGCGGTAGTTGTCGGGTCGGTGATTTTTAACTTCGCGACACCGTTTCATTTAGGTCAGATTGCCTCCAATTGGGGGCTTATTGACGTGACAATCTGGATTACCTTTGTACTCTGTGGACTTGCTTTCATCATCCTAGGGATACTAATGGCGTGGTGGATTTATAAGTATCAATATCAACCGGGTCAGTTAGCTGAGTACGAACCGGAAGATCCCGTTCTTGAAGGACGTCTTACGATTCTAACAACTATCGGAGTGGTCGTTATGTTAGCTCCTGGATTGATTGCCTGGAATGACTACATTATTGTACCGGAAGATGCGATTGAGCTCGAAGTCTTCAGTGAACAGTGGACATGGTCTTTCCGACTGCCTGGCGAAGATGGCATATTTGGTTATGCACACAACAAAAACATTGATGTCATAGCAAATCCTATGGGGATTCGAGACGATGATCCCTATGCTCAGGATGATCTTGTGATAGAAACTAATGTCGTAAAGGTTCCAATTGATAAGAAAATTAAAGTCTTGTTGAGGTCCAAGGATGTTCTGCATGACTTTTGGGTTCCGGAGATTCGTGCCAAGATGGATTCCGTACCCGGTATGGTAACCTACTTTTGGTTTGAACCAACGCGAACAGGTGTATTTGAGATTCTATGTGCTGAGTTGTGTGGCTCTAGCCATCATGCAATGCGTGGAGAAATGCATATAGTGACACGCGAAGAGTACCAACTTTGGCTCGACGATCAGATTACCTGGGCTGAACGAAAAGCCGGTGTTGTACCACTGACTCCAGTACAGCAACTTGGACAAACCGTAGCCCGCGATAACGGTTGTTTTGCTTGTCATAACACAACCGGTGCAACCGGAACTCCTGGACCTACTTGGAAAGGAATGTGGGGAACCGAGGTTGAACTTGATGATGGTTCTATCGTCACACGCGACGAAGCCTATGTTCGAGAATCCATCACTAACCCAGGAGCGAAACTGGTTAAAGGCTTCTCAAATACCATGTTGCAGCTGTCCGACGAAGTAACGACAGAAGATATAGATGCATTAATTGAATATTTGAAGACGACTGCACCCGCGGTTGAAGAAACTGACTCACCTCTAGAAACTATAGAAGAATCCGTCGACGAATCGGAGTCATAAAAGTAATTTTCAGAGAATAATATGGCAACAGTTGAAGTACCCTATCAGGAAACCGTCCCATTACATCACCCAAAGACGTGGCTAGGTAAGTACGTATTTAGCCAAGATCACAAAGTCATCGCGATTCAATATGGTGTGACAGCGATGGCAGTTGGTTTAGTCGCACTCTTCCTGTCGGAACTGATGCGTATTCAGTTAGCGTTTCCAGGTGCGATGCCGTGGTTCACTGCAGATATGTACTACCAGTCCATAACGATGCACGGTATGATCATGGTGATTTATCTGTTAACCGCTTTTCTTTTAGGTGCGTTTGGAAATTTCTGTATACCATTGATGTGTGGGGCGCGGGACATGGCTTTCCCGTTCGTCAACATGTTGAGTTATTGGGTATATCTAATCTCCGTAATTCTGCTTCTACTATCGTATGTGGTGCCCGGAGGTCCCACTGGTGCCGGTTGGACACTGTATCCCCCACAAACCATAACCGCAGGTACCCCAGGGGACGATTGGGGGATTGCCATGATGCTCATTTCGCTCGCGGTGTTCATCGCAGCGTTCACAATGGGTGGTTTGAACTACATTACCACAATTTTGCAAGCACGTACTCGGGGTATGACTTTGATGCGCATGCCTTTGACTGTATGGGGTATATTCATTGCCACATTTCTTGGTTTGATTGCGTTTCCCGCACTATTCGTCAGTGCCGTCATGATGCTTCTGGACAAGTTTTTAGGGACTAGCTTTTTCATGCCAGCGATAGTATCGCTAGGTAAAAGTTTAGATTATTCTGGTGGTCAACCGTTATTATTCCAGCACCTATTCTGGTTCTTTGGGCATCCAGAAGTCTATATCGTAGCTTTGCCCGCGTTCGGTGTAATCTCTGATTTGATTTCAGTACACGCAAGAAAGAACATATTTGGTTATCGCATGATGGTTTGGGCAATTGTCGCCATCGGAATATTGTCACTTGTGGTATGGGCGCATCACATGTATGTTGCCGGTATGCATCCGTATTTTGGGTTCTTTTTCGCTACAACCACATTAATTATTGCAGTCCCGACTGCCCTTAAAGTCTATAACTGGCTGCTTACCCTGTGGCGAGCTAATATTCGGTTAACGGTTCCTATGTTGTGGGCACTCGCGTTTGTACTAACCTTCATTGTGGGTGGGATTACAGGACTATTCCTCGGTAATGTGATCATTGATATTCCACTTTCAGATACGTATTTCGTCGTAGCACACTTTCACATGGTCATGGGCGTCTCTCCGATTTTTGCAATTTTTGGGGGAATCTACCATTGGTATCCTAAATTGTCAGGGCGTATGCTAAATGACAAGATTGGTCTGTTACATTTCTATATCACGTTCATCGGAACTTATTTGATTTATTTCCCGATGCATTACTTAGGGTTCATTGGAACTCCGAGACGGTACTACGAGACTGGTGTTACTGAAATTACTGGCTTTTACCCACAGTCAGCACATGACCTCAATGTTTTCATTACATGTGTTGCACTCTTCGTGGGTGTATCGCAGTTATTGTTCGTCTACAACCTCATTGTCAGTCTGAAGAAAGGTAAGAAAGCAGGCGATAATCCGTGGGGCGCCAATAGTTTGGAGTGGCGAACTCCAGACACACCTCCAGGTCACGGTAATTGGGGGGAACGACTACCTACTGTACATCGATGGGCTTATGACTTTGGAGTCTCTCACGGCGACCAAGATCATATTCCACAAGATGTACCAAAACAGAAGTCAAATTAGTTTTTACTCCATCTGTTGAAAGGAAGCTAGTTCGAGAATGAGCGAGACTTTGGACAAAGAAAACATTCTGACTAGTACAGCCCGCGATTGGTCATCGGATATGACGACGTTTAAGGACGTACCGTGGGGAAAAGCCATGATGTGGATTTTCCTATTGTCAGATACCTTTATTTTCACTTGTTTTCTCACCGGTTACATGGTGGTACGTTCTACAACGACTGAACCGTGGCCCGTCCCTAGTGAGGTGTTTGCGCTTAGTGTAGGTGGGGTTTCGGTTCCATTACTTCTCATTGCGATCATGACCTTTGTGTTGATCACCTCGAGTGGTACGATGGCGATGGCGGTTAACGCAGGCTATCGGCGCAATAAGAAACTCGTTTTTTGGCTTATGGCGGCTACCGCTTTGTTAGGTGCTACTTTTGTAGGAATGCAGGTGTTCGAGTGGTCGAAACTTATCCTAGAAGAAGGAATTAGACCCTGGGGATACACTGACGATAGCCACTTATTGGGCAACGCGCCACAATTTGGGGCGATTTTTTTCATGGTTACTGGTTTTCACGGCCTTCACGTGTCGATCGGAGTGGCGTATCTCTTGATTGTGGCGACGAAGGTACTCCGTGGTAAATACGATCACACAAACCTAGAGATTGTCGAAATCACAGGGCTTTACTGGCACTTCGTTGATCTTGTCTGGGTGTTTATTTTCGCGTTTTTCTATCTGTGGTAATAGTGGGTTAAGCAATAAATGGCGACTGAAGGTCAACAACATCCAATAAAAATCTACATCCTAATATGGTTGCTCCTTTTTGTAGTGAGCTTCTTTTCGTACATGGTCGATTACTTGCAGTTTGAAGGGATGTTGCGATGGACGTTGATCATTATTTTCATGTTCCTTAAGGCTGGTTATATTGTCGCAGTCTTTATGCATATGCAATGGGAACGTTTCGCACTTATCTTTGGGATCTTGCTACCACCACTAGCATTGGTTATTTTGATCTTGTTGATGGCGGTTGAAGCTGACTATGCTAATGCGACTCGCGTGCAGTATATGGGAGCAGATCCGACGGCGGTACCTAAGTCCCCGCACCATTGATTTACCCTAAGGGTACACCTAAATTTATTCGTGCAAGGTGGCTTAAGCTTCTAATTTTCAAAGTACGACTTTTTGGCTAACAAATCTTTCACGCGCGTAGATCACTATAGAGTAGCTCTGGATCAAACGGATGTGCAAATTCACGAAACTCTTGGTCTTCGGTCTTCAAGTTGTTTCCAGTGTTAACTTAAAGACAAGTACATCTGCCAACAAACTCGTTTTCCAATTCTTGACGAACTGGCTTGGCTTAGTGGCTATTCAGTCTTGATTAACAGACACGTTAATCAAAACCTATCGACAATCGATTATGGTTGAACTCTATTCGCTTTACTAACGAGGTATAAAGCACCGACAGTTTTGTCGTCTACCCGCATGCGCAATTGCTCATCGCGATCGAAATAGTCGGCCACTCGGATGGGTTCGTAACGAAAACCATGGCGAGCTAACGTGTCGGCAAAATCGTCGCCATAAATTCGTACAAAGTCAGCGGGACGGTTGGAATCACTATGTAACGAAAAATCTTGAGTTTTTTTGCCTCGTGCTGGCACATTAATCATCGCCCAACCATTCGGCTTCAACACGCGATGGATTTCGGCAAGCGCATGATTGTCGTCCGATACCGCTTGTAGTACATGAGAGCAGTACACTATTTCAAACGATTCATCGGCGAAAGGTAGTGCATGGATGTCAAACTGTAGATTGACGTCGGTCCGAAAAAGATCGCCATTGATATACATATATGATGCGAGGGCTTTGAGTTGTAGTTCTAAACTCTTCTCAGGAGCAATATGCAAGACCGAACAAGGATCTCGCTTGAGCGATTCAATATTCTTGAGAAAAAATCGATGGATCAGTCGATCCCGTTCTCTACTATTACACTGCGGACATATCGCGTTTGGACGTTTGTATTGATTTCGTCCAGCTGATTTAAACTTGCCAAAAGAACGGTTGCATATTGGACAGTGGAAACGGGTCCCAGCATAGAAAATGAATGCATACTTTCGTCGCCACATGCGCAATTTTCTTTCAAATCCCATGAAAAAACGCATGACTATTCCTTTAGGAGAAGTTGAACTCTGTAGTCAAATTTCTTAATCTTTCGGGCGATTTTTCGACGCGCAAACCAAGTAAACCAAGTTGATACTGGTATCCACTCACTGTTGCCAATCCCATCCACAATAACGAGTCGACATAATTCTGCTGTTTCTCGAACAACAATGATGTTGTGAGGTAACAGATCGCGTGTGATTACTAATTCTTCGCGCAGCCATGACTTAAAGTTTTCCATTGCTTGTGCAAGTGAGGCATCCAATCCGGAAGGGATTTCTTCTTCCAAATTTCGCGGATATTCTCCATTGGCATTGCGGAAGAGTCGGGTGACAATTCCTACTCCTAGGTCAGTTTGTACCTGACCGAAAAATTCTGGTATGTGTTCCCAGATTTTTGGTGTCGATTTTTTTACTAGGTGTTCGTAAGCTTGAACTTCTTTATATTGGTCGTCCCAATTTTTTAACGATCTAAATCGTTTGAGGCCTTTAGTGCGAGCGCGTCTTAACCGGGGGGTTCTATCCGTGCGTAAGACTTTTACGCATTTTGTAGGATCATCCGGATGTAAAAAGCAAAGGCGAGTTCCACCAATCGTGAAGGGTTCGAGTGACCGTAGCAAAAGCACATCTTGGTCACTTTCGTCGTTTGTATTGTTAGAGTACCGAATAAGAGCCACCAACTAGGGTAGCAAGCGCTATGTCGATTGCACGCCTAGTCGTTCGTGCATGAGTGGGCTAGTGGTCGTATATTGCAGATGAACTTTCGCCTCGGGGTTTAGACGTTTTTTGATCGCAAACGATACTAAAGCGGCTTCATGAAAACCGGACAGAATTAGTTTTCGTTTGCCAGGGTAACTTGAGATATCACCAATGGCGTAAATTCCAGGGACATTGGTCTCAAATCGTTCCGTATCGGTTTCAATTTGGTTCTTGTTGAGTGCTAACCCCCACTCGGCGATTGGACCGAGTTTTGGAGACAACCCAAAAAAGACTAACAGATGGTCTACGTCGAGATTAACGACACTGTGGTCAGGTTGAGTGATTTGAACTTGTTCTAACTTGCTGGCGGAGTGAATGAGTTGAGTTGCGTTACCGACAAGGAAGTTCATATTACCTTTCTCGACGTGTTTACGCATTTCTTGAACCGAAGATTCCATTGCACGAAAACGTTCACTGCGGTGAACTAGCGTCAACGACGCAGCCGAGCCTACTAGGTTTAAGGCCCAATCAAAGGCCGAATCGCCGCCACCAAGAACAACAACGTTTTTATCATTGAACAGAGACGAATCAGACACTTGGTAATGGACATAACCGGGATTTACTTCGTCAACTCCTTGGGCTCGAAGAACTAGTGGTTGAAACGAACCGACACCGCCGGCGATAATAAGACTCCGCGTCTTAAATTCGGTTCCTTTGGAAGTTTCCACTCGAAACTCATTAATTGACAATTTTTCCACGACGGTAACTTGCTGGTCAAGATGCATGACTGGGTCAAACGGTTCAATTTGGTCCAATAAGCGATCAATCAGTTCGTTAGCGTTACATTCTCGGATTGCTGGAATGTCATAGATGGGTTTATCTGGGTATAGGGCGGCGCACTGTCCGCCAACCGTAGCTAAGCTATCAACTAGATGGGCACGAATACCTTGCAATCCCAACTCAAATACTTGAAAGAGACCGCATGGTCCAGCACCAACAATAACTGCATCAGTTTTGATCATAATTTCTTAACTCATAAGTTTCTTTGTGTGTATAACGGATTTAGTTTGCTTCAATTTTTCTGCGAATATTTTTCATAAAAATATTCTTTTACCAAACTTGGGTCTGCTCGACCTCTTGATACTTTTACGACTTGTCCGACCAGATAATCTAACAGTTTGTGGTTACCGTTCATGTAATTATTTAACACATCGGCGTTACTTTCAGTAACTTGAAGTATCCAATCCGATATTTTCTCGAAGTCTGATGATAAATTGATACCCAAGATTCGCTCTGCTTCATCGAGTTCGACTTTATGTTCGAACATGTGGTTAATGACTTCCAACGCTTGAGTCCGTGATAACTGACGTTTTTGAACTTTTCCCAATATTTTTGCAGCCTGTGGTGGAGCAATCCAAAGTTCTTCTGGTTTGATTTGTTTCTTTTTTGCTAACCCCTTCAGATCATGAAGAATCCAGTTTGCTACTTGTTCGAAATCTTGAAACTGGTTTGCTACGTCTTCAAAATAATCTGCTAACTGCCGACTACAAGTCAATTGATTGGCGAATTTTGGTGTTAAACCATAGGTTTTGACAAATCGATCGTACCTAGGTTTCGGTAATTCTGGTAACGCATTACATAGCTTTTCGATTTCGTCCGTAGAGACCGTAATCGGTGGTAGGTCAGGGTCGGGAATGTAGCGGTACTGAGGTATCTCTTCTTTGCTACGCATTGTGCGAGTTTGTTTATCGCGTGAATTGTAAGTTCGTGTCTCGCGTGTTACTTGCTCGCCACTATTTAGTAAATCGATCTGCCTCGATACTTCAAACTCCAATGCTTCTCTAAGAAAGCGAAATGAGTTGATATTTTTGATCTCAACAGGTGTCCCTAGTGCAGACTGACCTTGTTTTCTCACAGAAATATTTGCATCGCACCGTAAAGAACCTTCATGTAGGTGTCCATCGGAGATTCCTAACCACACTACTAATCGATGAATCTGTCGAAAACATTCTGCCGCTGTATCAGCGGAATTCATACAGGGGGATGTCACGATTTCGAGTAGAGGAGTACCCACTCGATTATGATCAATTCCCGTATATTCGTCAATGATCCCGTGAATTGACTTTCCGGCGTCTTCTTCCAGATGAGCACTTGATATATCAACTTCGGTATAACCCAATTCTTCTCTGGGTATCTTGATAACACCGTCGATCAGTAGGGGATTATGGTACTGGCAGATTTGATATCCTTTAGGTAAATCGGGATAGAAAAAGCTTTTGCGATCAAACTGCACAATAGGTGACACATTAGCCTCGATTGCCAACCCAAACTCAATTGCTTTTCTCAAGGCGACTCGATTCAACACCGGTAGTGTTCCAGGAATTGCAAGATCGTAGGTATCAAGATGAACGTTAGGGATATCTGTGTATTGGTTCGGCGCTGGTGAAAATAGTTTAGATTTTGTATTCAATTGGACATGCAGTTCGAGTCCAATTACGGGTTCCCAGCACTCGGACTTCATAGAAATTTGGATGGATACCTGAGATGCCAATCAGTTAAACGCTGATATTCAGCTGCAAGTTCGAGCAACTGCCAATCCGAAAACCGTGGTCCCATGAGTTGAATACCCACGGGCAAGCCATTGACCGTACCACAAGGGACACCAATGGCTGGTAAGCCACCGAGATTCGCTGCGACGGTGAATCTATCTTGACGATACAGTTCGAATTGATCGTGATCGTCCGCTAACACGGGTGCAGCAACGGTTGGTGCAGATGGCGCCAAGATGAAATCCACGTCGTTAAATGTTTGAGTGTATCGATCGTGAATTAGCCGACGTACCTTCTGGGCTTTAACAAAGTGAGTTTCAGGTTTCCCATTTGTGAGTACGTAATTTCCAAACAGAATTCGGCGTTTAACTTCAGCTCCAAAACCTTCAATTCGTGTTTTGGTGTATAGATTGTCGATATTCGACACCTCTTTACTTCTAAATCCAAAACGAATGCCATCGAAGCGAGCCAAATTTGTTACACATTCACCGCGACTAATGGCAAAGTAAGTCGCTAAACACTTTTGAACATCTGGAAGCTCAATCTCTTTGAAATTGTGTCCTGTTTTCGCAAGTGTATGTCGAACATCAGCCAAAACAGACATAAGTGGCGTTGGTATATCTTCAAAGAATTTACTAGGGTAACCAATTGTTAGACGAGGTAGTTTGTACTCCCTGTCAGCAGCAGTATTTATAGTAGAAGCATCTTTGGTGTCCACTCCATTTGTGACATCAAACAGCAACTTGGCATCTTCGACGGTGCGTGTTAGCGTACCTGGTTGATCTAGACTCGAAGAAAAAGCGACCATACCGTATCGAGAGTTTCTTCCATACGTAGGTTTGAAACCGGTAACTCCACAAAATGCTGCCGGTTGGCGAATGGAACCACCCGTATCGGAACCAGTTGCTGCTGGTGCTAAACCGGCGGCCACCGCGGCGGCGGAACCACTGGAAGATCCGCCTGCGACCTTGGTGACATCCCAAGGGTTGACCGTCGGTCCCCAAAAGCTCGTCTTACCGGATGATCCCATCGCGAACTCATCCATGTTGGTCTTACCTAAACACACCATTCCTTGATTGTTCAGTCGACGTACTATTGTCGCATCGTACGGTGCAACAAAGTCAGCCAACATTTTCGACGCGCATGTAGTTTTTACGTCTTTGACACAGAAAAGGTCTTTATGCACTAAAGGAATCCCCGTAAGTAAACCATTATTGCCGACCGCACGTTGGTGATCTGCTTTCTCTGCCTCTTTTAGTGCCCTGTCGGCGACTACGGTGATGAAGCAATTAAGCGCTGGATTGTGCTCTCTGATTCGGTCAAGATAATATTGTGTCAGTTCGACCGAACTTATTTCTTTTGCTTGAAGTTGCTCGCTCATTTGTACGAGCGATTGAAATGGCAATATCACCGATCGAATACTTTAGGAACGATGTACAGTTGGTTTAGTGTATGAGATGTCAGTTGTTGTAATTGTTGAAGGTCAGGATTGGTCGAGGGTGAATCCTCGCGAGTGACCGTTGAATCTTCCTGACATTGGGTTAATGGAATTACATTTTCTGTCGGAACACTCTCCAGTTCTGTGAGTGAACCAATAAAAAACTCAAGCGAACGGTGTATGAGTAGACGTTCAGAGTCTGCTAGGGCTAAATGACTTAATCGGCAAAGTTCGTCGAGTTTCGAGTTACTGATTTTGCGAGTTTTTTGCACTTAGATTTCTAGGGACATCCCACACCCTGTGTTCGTAGAGCTCATAAATAGAAGGGAACAGGTTGAGTCGGGTGAGTTCTCTATCGCATACAAGGAAATCGACCAGGAGAAGCCATTTATTCAATGGTGGTATTGATACCCCGGATTGGAAGCTTAGTTCGTCGTACATTCAGCATTTTCCCTGATGACCTGTGTCTATAGTTATATCGACCAAGAGATCTCACATGAAAGAATGACTATTTTGCCGGTACAGTCCGGCCGGTCATTTTGCACCTATTTATAGCTTATCTAGGAGATTATTGTATGCGAGTTAATCAACCTGAGAATCCGGTCAAAGTGAAATATCCTGACAGTATGTATGTTGACATTGAAACGAAGGCAATTTCATCCGCGGTAGCTAATTGAAAGCGTGTCTTCGGTAACAGAGCGCCCCAAGGAGGTAGTAGTGTGGATGGGAGAGTGGTGCTTTAAGAACAATGCGATTGAAGTTACTTGGGTAGGTTGGAACTCGTCATATGAGTTGTTAGAGTGATTGCGTTTTGCAGTTCAGTTAGTAAATTCAGGCCGGATGAAACGGCAGGAACGATGTGCAACAGGTGTTATGGCGAATTGTATGAAATCGAAACATCGGTGCCGCTTAGACCGAATGAAAAAGCCAAAACAGTGAGAACGACAGCTCATGGGTAGGGCAGATAATCTACTCAATACTTCGAAATGGTACCGAGTATTTCCCTAAATCGCTCGACGGTTTCAACCAAGAAACACACGCTCGACGCCGACTCAGTCTGATTGGACGTGCACAGGCTACTGACAATCAACTCGTGGCTTGCGAGTCCTTACCTGTCGCTAGATAACTAGCTTTTTCCTATGTAAGGTAGAAATATATGGATTCTCGAACTGATTGGACAAAGTACGGAAAATTAAAGAGACTTTCCGAACGAAAGAGTAAAGTACATTCCGTCAATGTCGCTATCTAACAAGGATTCGACAGCTGCACCAATAACAAATTCACTTTCCATCTGATATAAAAAACCACCAGAGATTGACCTACTGTCACTGTCGTCTATACTATACATAGCTCCACGTAGGTAGACCCTGTCGAGTGTCAACCAAATTCCTGCATTAATACTCCAATCGTCAGTACTTTCACTTAGACCAAGAATCTCTGTCTCGCCAGTCTGAAATACCGCACCAATAAACGGAGTATAGTGTTCGAAATTCCGACCGATTTCTCCACTAATACTAGTGCTACTAATATCTCCTGAAATACAACGAGCATCTTCACATATATCAATGTCACCATTAAAACTGGTAAAGCTAGCTCCCAAATAAACACTTTCGTCTCTGAAATTGTAGAAGTTTGTTCCCAAACCTAGCATACTCGATTCCAAAACAAGTCCGAATTCATCTTCATCACCCTCGGCAGTAAGTTGTCCAATAGTTCCGAGAATGAATCGGTCGTCCGCAAAGACACAAACAGACAGCAGTATTAACGGTAGAATCAGAAGATTTTTCATAATTTAGTTCCTTTACTAAGTGAAATTGAAAGTTGTCGTCGTATTTTACGAAACCTAGAAGCCACAACTGAGTAAGATTTATGTAAAAATTTTGAAGGGGTCTCAAGTATTTACTTACAAATTACTTTCTTTATCGCTGAATCAAGAAAACACTGCAGCACTAGCGTTTACAGATTGATGAAAGGCGGATTGTGCGCTAAGTGGCGAGTGTTGCTATGAGCAGCGATTCTCGAGGGGGACGGTTACAACGATCTTGAATGAAACTCAATTTGTCCCGTCGTGCATAAGACAGTTAATTCGCGTTTGTTCTGGCGGAACAACAAACGGAGACCCAATTATTGTCGGTTTCAGATCTGAGATAATTTCTTACTGTGGACCTGAATCAGACCAGGGCCGTACCAAACTTACATTTCCTACCGGCGATGGAATAAATTCTTGTTGTTAAGGTATAACTAAAAAGGAACCAGGAAACGCAAACCGTTAATGCTTCATCTATGTATTCAAGTTCCCCCGTTTTCCATGTTGTAGGGGGACGGCTCAAAGCAAACTAAATGCAAACATTTGTTAGATTCGATGTGTACATAAATTTCTTTTAAAATACCAAAATCTTCCCTGTATTTTTTCTGCTGTTCGCTTTTGATATGTAAGATATACCATTAAATCCAAAGCACCAGAGACAACTTGAACCCTGACAAACTTGGTCGATGTTAAAGTTGCTCACATTCCTAGTTCACCTGAGTAAAAAGAACTGATACATCCATATGTTTAAAGCAATCCGCGGACTATTCTCACCAGACATGGCTATCGATCTAGGTACAGCTAATACTTTGATTTTTGTCAGAAATAAAGGTATTGTTCTCAACGAACCTTCTGTGGTCGCGATGAAAGTCAAAGATAACACGATTATGGCGCTGGGTGCTAAAGCGCGGACTATGCTAGGTCGAACTCCCGAAGCTATTAACGTAGTACGACCGATGAAAGACGGTCAAATCGCCGATTTTCGAGCTACGACGGTCATGCTCCGACATTTCATAGAAAAGTCGATCGGTGGTAACTTTTTCACAAGGAGTCCTAGAGTATTGATATGTATGCCATGTCAGTCAACGGAGGTTGAAAAAAAGGCGATCACTGATACAGTTTCTGGCGCCGGTGCTCGAGAAGTATTTCTGATTGAAGAACCATTGGCAGCAGCAGTTGGCGCCGATTTAAATATTCAAGAGCCGCATGGTACAATGGTGGTGGATATTGGTGGTGGTACTTCTGATATTGCGATTATGGCCTTAAGTGGCGTAGTAGTTTCTGAGAGCGTACGGATTGGTGGCGATGAATTGAATAATTCCGTAGTGCAATACGTTCGTCAAAAAGAAGGGTGTGTAATTGGAGAAACAACCGCCGAACAGATAAAAATCAAGATTGGTACCGCCATGGCCGTCAATGATGTAGAAGAACTGACGGTCGTCGGTCACGACTTAGCCTTAGGAGTCCCTCGCACGTTCACGCTTACTAGCGACAATATGGTCGACGCCCTGAGTACCGCCACTGCCAAGATCATCGAACCCGTTAAATCTGCGCTACAACGTTGTCCACCAGAATTGGCTTCAGACATCGCTAATAGCGGTATCATGCTCACCGGGGGCGGTGCGTTACTGAACGGATTAGATGAATTGATGAAACTGGAGACTGGGTTACCGGTGATGGTCGCGCAAGATCCTCTAGGGTGTGTTGTTAAGGGGTGCGGCAAGATATTGGATATGGATTACATGGAGCACTTGTTGATGTGAAGCTAGTTCACATGACATGACTTCGCTCTGATCGGAAGTTCTAAGCTAGTTAAATATCGAAACCTCATAACTATCCCTAGGCTAGATCCACAATGTTGAGTTCGAGAAGAGGGGCCAATCAACTCCCTACTTATCTGATACTTTGTATCGTTTGCTGCCTGCTTTTTGTCCTTGAAATTTTTTTTACAATTCCACAAACACCTCGTCACATAATTACCTGGGCAACCTCGAATTTAGCTTCGATTGTCAATCTTCCTAGCACCGGTGTTGATGCCGTCTCGAATTACATAACGGATCGCGAAGTGGTTCTGCAACACCTAAATGATCTGGAACGTGAAAATGTTGAACTTAAGGTTCAGAACCAGCGAATTCAGTCTCTCGAACAAAAAAACAGCGAACTGCGTTCTCTACTCGAGATTTATTCGTCTGATGATCGTTTCGATTTCATTGTTGCCGAACTTAGGTCGAAGATTCAAACTCACTCTCGAGACGAGGTATATCTAAACCAGGGAAGTACCGATGGGGTTGAACCGGGTAGAGCTGTCATTGATGTTTCAGGAATATATGGCCAGGTCGTTGAAGTACAACCCTTCCTAAGTCGTATAGTTCGAATTACCGATCAGCGTATCGCGATTCCAGCCCGGGTACAGCGATCAGGTTTAAATGTTGTTTTGTCGGGTGTTGGGGATGGTCGACACTTGGCGATGGAGTACGCTACGGTAACGTGGGATGTCAAGGAAGACGATGTGATTGTAGCGTCGGGTTTAGGCGGCGTGTACCCGGCTGGTTATCCGATTGGTGTGGTAACATCAATACGACACGAAGAAACGGGCGTTGAAGCAACGGTAATTGTGGAACCCTCTGCACAAATTGACCGTCGCCGATGGTTGCTCATCCTAATGAAGGAAACGAATACTGAAACTACCCAAGAATAACCTCGGCTTTGGTATAGCGCTCGTCGTAGCTCTGCTCGTTTCCCTAGTGGAAATGCCTGAATTCGTCCCAGAGATTTTCGACCAATTCAATCCAAGTTTAGTGTTTTTGGTTTGTTATTATTTTGGTTTTCGAGAAGACATCAAAATTTCATTAGTGTTACCATTCACCATCGGACTCATCGTGGATGTCCACTTCAATTTTCCAATCGGTCTCAACGCACTCCTTTTTTGTACTACTAGTTTTGTCGCTATGCTGATTCCTCCACAAGCGAAGAAAAACACATTGAAAAATCAACTGATTGGACTTGTTGCGTTGTTCATTCTTGTCGAAATCAGTCGTACACTTGGTTTAATCTTTTACTCTGAACATACAATAATTATTGATTACCGAAGTGCAATCTTGTCGGTACTCGCTACGCTAGTGACGTGGTTTATCGTAAATTTTGTTCTTGAACGTTGGATCTATAAGGATCCTTCAAATATTTCCTTTTAAACCAATGGTATGGGTTAGATTAGTTTGAGTCGTGAAGTCAATCTCAGCTAGTATCGCAAATAACGAGATTCGGTCCGCATTCTCGCGCCCTAGATAGTTATGAAAACCTTTGTCCGCATGACTGGTCTTTGCGTCGTTGTTGTCGTTGTATTGTTTGCGGTGATCATCAATGTAGCTCGGATCGTTTCGATATTTGCACCTAATTTTGTCGATTCGATCAACCGTCATTTCGAACAGTCGGATATCACTATATCCGGCCTAACCGTTCGTTGGTCAGGTTTCGATCCTATTATTGAATTGGACAGCATCCAGCATCCACATTTTTCAATCAACGATATCAAAGCCGAAGTTGATCTGTTTAGAAGTATTGCGCGTAACCAACTAGTGTTTGGAGTCGTTCACATCGAATCGCTGGATGTGCAACCTCCACAAGATTCGCACGATTGTTCGCTAGATTCTCCTTCATTCAGCTCAGGTCTTGATTTCGGGGCATTCGCGATGCTTTTAGAAAGTAGGACAGTTGACGTTCAGTTTGGTAGTTCAATACACTGCCGAGAACGAGAATACAAACATATCGGAACTTTACACAAACGAACAGTCGGTTCTCGGGTCGAGGTTAATTTAGTAGTAACACAAATCAGTGATTGTGATGATTGTGCCATCAAACTAAGTTACGTTCAATATGCTTCCGGTTTGCTTTCCAGAAAGGTCGACAGGGAACTCGACGTCTCAGTTAACGAGTTTCCTCTGTTACCTTACCTTTTTGGATTTGATTTTCTCAATGAATTACTCGTCGATTTAGAACTTAGGTGGCGTTCCACCAACGATACGGGTGTTGGTAAAGCGAAAATTGCAATCGTCCCCCAAACAGTCGGTGACCAAGGTAGCCCAACTTCGCTGGTAGCCAAAGTACAAACCAATTGTCTTCATGATCATTGTCAGAGTGAACTGGCTAGCTCTTTGATGAATAGTAAGTTGGAATTGGTTAGCGTCATTCCATCGATTTTCTTTCACTTCGATACACAACGTCAACACTTGCTAGGTAGGAGTGGATCTGTACCGTTGAGTCTAGTAACCGAGATTTTGGACTCATTTGGTAAACCGGACACTGAAATTCATCGCTGGACAAACTCACTATCACCTAAAGGCACCATAGACCAATTTCATGTATTGATGGATCAGGAAGGATTTGCTTACCGCGCTTTTGTGAATGACTTTTTTCTAAACAGTTTTAGTAATATTCCGATGATTTCAACAGAACGAGTTGAAATAGTAGGTTTTAACCAAGTTCATATCTTTAATGTCGTTGATAGTCCAACAGATCTTACTTTAACTCGTTGGTTTACAGACCCGTGGTCGTTTGCTACCACAAATCTTACGGGAGTAATGGAATTTGGCGAGGAGGCTTTAGCGTTAATGACGACTGGTAACGCCATGTCATCGAACGGGGATAAAGTTTCGGTTAGTTTTGGACTTAGGCATGAGTTTTGGCGAGCGACAACTGATTTTGGTACGATTGTTGAACTATCTTCAACTACGGTTGATCAACTTGCTAATTATTTACCAAACACCTTACCGGAGACCGTCTTTCGGTATATACAAAATTCTTTGAAACAAGGTGGATTGTCTGATGTCGCGTTCACGATACACCGTTCTAATGCAAATCTCAACCGGGCTCAAGTATTGAGTTACGGGGTTCAGGGTGTTTTTGAAGAACTTGATATGCACTACTATCTCGATTGGCCACCGCTCTTCGACGCTTCAGGAACGATATCTCTTAACCAGGACGCCATACGTGCTCAGCTACGAGCTGGTGAATTAGGGTTCAATTTATTGGATTCAACTGAGCTCTATTTCCCATTTGCGGAATCTGTAGTTCACTTATCAGTACACTCGGATACTTCTGCAGAACACCTGTTAAATCTGCTTAATGCATTAGAACTGCACGATTCAAAATTGTTCGATTGGTCAGATATTACCGGTGCCGGAAGTGTAAGCGTTGAAGCAAACTTAGATATACCTATTGGTGATACGAATCCAACACCATTTACTTGTGATATTGTTACAGTTTTATCGGACGTAACGCTGACACATGAGCCTTTGAGCTTAACTTTAACCGAGTTAACAGGAGACCTGGAGTTCACTTCTCCTAATTCATTAAGCAGTGGTTTACTGAGTGCAAAGTTTTTTGATCAACCTATTTCATTGCATCTTCGACCAAGTGAGAATCCCACCGAAGCAGTTAGTACACACGTAGACTTTAGATCTAGTTTGACTCCGGCTACCGTTTCCCATTTTCTCGGACCAGTATTCGGCAAGATGGTTACAGGCGAGACTGAAGTTTATGGATATTTTGAAACGACGATTCAAGCAGATGCATCCTCCAGAGTTGTACTTGAATCGGATCTTCAAGGAATGGGCGTACAGTTACCGTTACCCATTGGTAAACTTAAAGAAGAGTCCAAACCAACGACAGTCGATATATTACTCCATGAAACACCAATTTTCGAAGTACACTCGGGAGAACTGCGCGCACATATCACGAGCGACGAGTTGGGTTCATTAAAGGGAAAAATTGGTTTCAATGTGGATCCTATCGACCTCGAACTCGCAGAATATGATTGGGTTATTGCAGGAGAAATTGACCGGCTGGATTTATCGACATTACAGTTAAACGATACTGGCACCGATGACTTTCCCTTAGTTCGGATTCAAGAGCTAAAAATCGTCGACTTACTTAATCCCTCTTTTCCTCTGACCAATAGCACGATGTTTGGTGAGTTATCGAGCGCCACAGTACAGCTAACGTTACATTCGGATGAATTGGATGCCACATTGTCGAAGAAGCAAGATGAACGCCTAAACCTATCGATCAGTAAGTTTCACCACGAAAAACGTGACACGGTCAGTTCAAAACCTATCGTTTATTCACAACTAGTCAACTGGATTCCTTCAATGGATGTGGTCGTTGAACAAATACTGCATGTCGACGAACAAGGACAGCAAATTGACTTTGGCACTTGGTCGGGTTCGGTGGAAGTGCGTAACCAGAGTATTGTTGTAACAGACTTGACTGCAACAATTCAAAACTTAAACATAAAACCACTAGACAGTCAAAGTGAAGTCTTGGTATGGGATACGAACCATGGAACAACCACATTTTCAGGCGTTTTATTCGGTGAAAACTTGATCGATTCATTACAACAGTTTGAAATTGACGGTGAAGTCGAGAGCAGAAATTTTGAAATAAAAACCGATATCGAATGGCAAGGCTCGCCTTTCGATTTCAAGTCACTACACGTCAATGGCACTCTAGAAGCCAAAATCGAACGAGGAAGATTCGCTGAGGCGGATGTTGGTATTGGAGCTAGACGAATTACGAGTTTACTCAATATCGCACCAATCATTCAGCAGTTGCGAGTTGACTTTAGGAATCTGTTCCAGGAAGGATTCATATTTGATCGCGTATTCCTTAAAGCTTATGTCGACGAAGCTGTGATCAGTGTATCCAATGAGACTCCATTCGAAATTGAGAGTAGAAGTTCGGATATCTTGTTTAGTGGTACGGTAAACTTTGATACTCAAGCTGTCCAGGGAGAAATCGTCGTCCGACTCCCCCTGTCTGGAAGTCTGCCTTTTTATGTAGCTATCGTCACTGGCAATCCGACGCTGGTTTTAGGAACCTGGTTGGGTAAGACGGTATTCGCGGACCAAATCGACAGAATTGCGAGCCATAAGTACCGGGTATCTGGGACAATCGATAATCCGTATGTGGAATTCGTCGGATTATTTACAGATGAACTCTCGAGTGTGGAAAATGTAACCCCCAACGACACTTCAGAATCTGCAACGGAGGAGGAAAATTAATGAGTCGTGATAGCACGAATGTAGCCAAACAGAGCTTACTAGCTACTGGCGATATCAGCGAACAACAGCTCGAACGGATGATGTCAGGAATGATGTCGCGGCAAATTGACCGCGGTGAACTCTTTTTTCAATGTATCCGAAACGAAAATTGGTCGCTTGAGGAAGGACTCGTGAAGAATGCTGGCTATTCACTATCTAAAGGAATTGGAGCGCGTGCGATTTGTGGCGAAAAAAGTGGTTTTGCGTATGCTGACGATATTCAGATGGGTACCTTGGAACAGACTGCAGGTGCGGCTCGTTCTATTGCTAAATTAGGACTGGAACAACGGACTCAAATCCCGACTACAACTCCGATACCGTCGTTTTATGACAATGCTGATCCGATTAGCAGTGTTTCGCAGGACAACAAAGTAGCGCTGTTATCGCGCATCGATGCATTCACACGAGCACTCGACCCACGAGTGGTGGAAGTATCGGTATCCATTGTCGCGAATCACGAGACAACCTACGTTTGCTCAAGTGATGGGACTAATCGCGGCGATGTGCGCCCGTTAGTCCGTTTCGGAGTATCTGTTGTAGTTGAAAAAGACGGGCGACGGGAACGAGGTAGTTTCGGTGGTGGTGGAAGACATGGGTTATCCTGGTTATACGAAAATGACACGGCGGAAGATTTCGCACGCGAAGCGGTGCGTCAGGCGCTCGTTAACTTAGACGCAATCGATGCTCCAGCTGGACCAATGACCGTCGTTTTGGGTCCGGGTTGGCCTGGCGTATTGCTACATGAAGCTGTCGGGCATGGACTAGAAGGCGATTTTAATAGAAAAGGTACTTCTGCTTTCTCTAATCGGATTGGTGAACAGGTAGCTTCACCACTGTGTACTGTGATTGACGACGCTACGTTTCCAAATCGTCGGGGCTCACTCACGATGGACGACGAAGGAACCCCTGGACAACGCACAATCTTAATTGAAAATGGTATCTTGAAAGGATATATGCAGGATAAACTTAATGCGAGTCTGATGGGGACAACTAGTACTGGTAACGGGCGCCGTGAATCTTACGCGCATCCACCTATGCCGCGTATGACAAATACCTTTATGTTAGCTGGGAATAGCGACCCAGAAGAGATCATTCGCAGTGTCGATCGCGGGATTTTCGCGGTATCGTTTGGTGGTGGTCAAGTTGATATTACTTCTGGACAGTTTGTATTTTCGGCGACAGAGGCATACTTAATCGAAAACGGCAAGAAGATGGCGCCTATTCGGGGCGCAACTCTAATCGGTAATGGTCCAGACATCATGAATAAGGTGTCCATGGTTGGTAACGACTTGGCACTGGATACTGGTGTCGGTGTGTGCGGTAAGGAAGGACAAGGTGTGCCGGTTGGTGTCGGGCAACCAACTCTCAAGATCGACGAGATCACGGTAGGAGGTACTAGAGTATGAAACGTTCTGACTTGACATTAGACGACCGTAATGGAAACCCAATTCCCCACACGTCTGAGAATGAGAACGCCCTGAAAACTTTTATCACTCAAATTTTAGATTTAGCGACGCAGGAAGGGGCAACGGCAGCAGAGGTCGCCGCACGAGATGATGTAGGTCTGGATGTTAAAGTTCGCGAAGCGGACATTGAAACTGTCGAATTTTGCAACAATCGAGGATTTGAGATTTCAGTCTATGTCGATCAAAGTTGTGGTCATGCAAGTACGACGGACATGGACGAGCGCTCGGTTAATGAAGCAGTTCAGACCGCTCTTGCCTTTGCTAAACACACTGCATCTGATCCGTGTAGTGGGTTAGCCGATGCGGATCGTTTAGCAAGTGAAATCCCTAATCTAGATTTATACCACCCCGAAGAGCTTGACGTTAGTGACGCACAAGCAGTCGCTCAAGAAATGGAAGCCGCGGCAATGGACTTCGATCCACGTATGTATAAATCTGATGGTGCGCGCGTGGGTGCCATTTCGGCATGTACTGCTTACGGTAATAGTTTAGGATTTCTACAGTCGTTTCGCTCTTCTTCCTACAATCGTATGATGGGGGTACTTGCCAAAGACGACAGAGGCATGCAATCGGCGTATTGGTACACCTCATCTCGTATTCGCGACGACATGGATTCTCCTCAATCTGTTGGTATGACCGCAGCATCTCGGGCCGTACAGAAACTTTCTCCTCGTTCACTATCAACAGGTTCATATCCAATTCTTTTTGATAATTCTGTCGCGCCAGGATTGATTTCCCATCTAATGAGTGCGTTGTCTGGACGAAGTCAGTATTTGAAGTCTAGTTATTTGCTAGACTCTTTGGGGCAGACAGCCACTACACGAAATCTGACATTGAAAGAATACCCGCGATTGGTTCGTGCTGTAGGCAGTCGCGCGTTTGATGCGGAAGGTGTCGCGACATACGACAAAGCATTTATCGAAGCGGGGGTTGTGAGAAATTACGTTTTGAACAGTTATTCCGGTCGAAAATTGAACATACCGACCACTGGAAATGCTTCTGGGGTCAACAATTTGACTGTTGAAGCCGCCTTTGAGCCACTTGCAAACATTTTGCGAAAAATGGGACGAGGTTTAGTCGTGAATTCTCTCATGGGTCAAGGAGTCAACATACTCACCGGAGATTACTCACGTGGTGCTTCTGGCTATTGGGTCGAGAATGGTGAATTTGCTTACGCAGTCGACGAAGTAACAATTGCTGGTAAACTCGATGAAATGTTTAAGAATATAGTTGCCTTCGGTGACGATATTGAGAACAGAAGGAATATCCGGACCGGATCAATTCTTGTTGAATCCATGACTGTTGCTGCACACTAAAGCATTATTCTCCTTCGTCGAATCGGTTTTCAATCAGTGTACGGAGTGCGTGAAATGCGGCCTCCTCATCTTCACCCTCTACTTTGAGTAACAGCACGGTACCCTTTGACGCCGCAAGAGTCATGATGTGCATGATGCTCTTGGCGTTGACCAATTCGTTTTCGGTTGGACCTAGTTTAATAGAACTCGCGAATCGTTTAGCCAGTTGAACAAATTTTGAAGAAGCCCGGGCGTGTAATCCGAGTTTGTTGCCAATTGTTACCTTACTCAGAATCATGCAGATTCCCTTATTCTTCACGATGTCGAGTGAGTACGTTGGAGTACTTTTTACGAAACGCCTGCGCGAGTTGTTCGGTCATGTAAACTGATCGATGCCTGCCTCCCGTACAACCGACTGCAACAGTAACATAAGCTCGTTTATGTTGCTCAAAAACCTGTAGCCAACGAGTTAAAAATTTAACGATCTGTTGCTGCATCTCTGTGACTAACTCCTGACGTTGAAAGAACTCTTGTACCTTTTTGTCTCGACCGCTCAATTTGGCTAACTCTACATCCCAATGTGGATTCGGTAGGCAACGTACATCGAATACAAAATCGGCATCTACGGGTACGCCGTTCCGAAAGGCAAAAGAGCGGAACAACAAGACTATCTCACGATTATCACCTTTGATAAGTAACGAGTTTGTGAGTCGCGTTAGTTCGTGTTGGGATAAATTTGTTGTGTCGATTTTTAGGTCAGCGATGTCAGCGAGATGCGCCAAGAGGTTAGTTTCGGCGTCGATACATTGAACTAGGTCAGATCCAATCTGTTCGAGGGGGTGTCGACGACGCGTCTCATCAAATCGTTTCACGAGAACTGAGCTCTGAGCGTCGAGATAGACTAATCGCGGTTGGAAGCTCTCTTGCGTTAACGATTGTAGGACTTCAGGGAGCCTGTTTAGTTCGCTACTCGGACTGCGGGCATCAATGGAAACAGCCAAGTTGTTGTAGTTTTGGTTGTCGACATATTTATCGATAAGCTGATTAAGCAATAGTACAGGGAAGTTATCGATGCACGTATAACCAGCATCTTCTAAGGCATGCAATACCGTACTTTTACCGGAACCGGAGCGACCTGATATGACAAAAACTTTCATCCGCTATTGACCTTTCTTGCTGTCTGGATGAAGCGGTCGTACAGGTCTTGAGGAGTAGCTGCATCCATAAGATAGTTTAATCTTGAGTTAGAAATACAAAGTTTGGCTAGCCCGTTCAAGATTTCTAAATGAGTGTTATTTTCTTCAGTGGGTACCACTAAGACAAAACTCATATTCACGGCACCGTCTGTACCAAACATGACATGCGGGATGAAGCGAAGGATAGCACCGATGGGTGCGGAACACCCATTGAATCTGCAGTGGGGAATCGAAACGCGAGTGTCTTCGAGTACTGTACTACCAAGACTCTCTCGCGCTAGGAGTTTTTCTAGTAGAATCTTCGGATCTATGGATTTCTTCCAGTCTCCTACTAGTTCTGCAGCGATTTGCAACGCAGCTTTCCGTGATTGGCAATCGTGCACAAAGCATACGGTTGCTGGCGAAAAAATAGTATCGAACTCGATCACAAACGAATAACGACTGTAGCTTTAGCGTACATCAAAGACTTACTTTGGAGAGTTTTAATATCGAGTGATTTTGTCTTTATGTCGCGAAATTTGTCGCTCAAGTTTACTAGTAAGAGCATCGATAGCAGAACGCATATCCGATTCTACTGATTCGGCAAACAACTCGTTGCCATCGACTCGTACTGAGGCTTCGGCGCGATGGTTCACTTTTGTCACCGATAACATGAGGTGTACTGATGTAATACGATTGTAGTGTCGCTCAAGTTTTGCAATTTTTCGTTCAATGTTCGAACGTAACTTAGCATCGAGGTGGTAATCTTTTGTTGTGATATTAACGTGCACTTTGATGACTCCTTAATGGATTACAAAAACTAGATTTAGGAAAACGATAGGTACATTATCACTTCAGAAACCAAGTTGATTAGCGGAATCGAGTCGCCGCTCGCGGGTAGAAGGGATATTCAGGTTCTGTCTGTATTTTGTGATGGTTCGTCGCGCAATAGTTACCCCTTGTTGCCGAAACTTTTGGACTAATTCGGCATCGGAAAAAGGCGAAGTAGGATCCTCGTTATCGGTCCACTTTTTTATCTGAGCTTGTATAGCCGTACTCGAAACATCGTCTCCTTGCGTCGAGCGAATAAAACTCGAGAAGAAATATTTGAGTTCAAACGTACCTCGGCTACAAGTTAAGAACTTCTGTGTTGTGATTCGGGAAATGGTGGAAGGATGGACACCGACCGCTAACGCGATTTCGGCTTGTGTGAGCGGTCTCAGCTTAGCTTCTCCATTTTCGAAAAAGCCTTGCTGTTCTGTTACGATGGCGATGGCAGTTTTCAGTAACGTTGTATTTCTCGTACGGATACCATAGAGCCATGCACGCGCTCTAGTTAGATATTCTTTCATGTAACTTTTGTTTTCTTTTGATTGAGACTTACGAATTAAATTCACATAGTAATCATTAATCTTGACATCCGGACATATTGAATCGTTCAAAGACACGTGCCATTCATCGTTCCTTTTTAGTACGACTAGATCAGGAGTGAGATACGATGAGGAAATATCCGCAAAAGCAGCTCCCGGTCGAGGATTCAGAGATCTAATGAGTTTCACCGCTGTATTGATGTCGTTAATGTGAGTTTTGAGTCGTGTTGCTAACTTCGATAGGTTTTTGTCTACAAGGTCTTCAAACCCTTTTTCGATGATTGTTAGAGCAACATCACGATATGCAGTGGTAGGTCGCAACCCGTGTAACTGAATCTTCAAGCTTTCCTGTACCGTACGGGCACCAACCCCACTGGGTGAAAACTCGTGGAGGATTTGTAGCGCTTTTTCGAGTTCAGTTTCGGTTGCGTGCAATTGTTCAGCGACGGTGTCCCGTATATCCATCCAATCATCAAGATAACCGTCGGAGTTTACAGCGTCGATGAGAAAGTGAATGAGCAAGGTTTCACGGTCAGATAAAGGACGCTGACGTGCTTGCGATCGCAAGTAATCTTGTAATGAAAGCGAACCTGAGTGTTGGGCTAAAACGTCTCCAGTCTCGGTTGTATATATTGAATCATAGTCGTAACGGTCAGACCAGTCTAATTCTTGATCTGTTTCCGTGATACCTGTTTCCTGGGAACCATCCTTCGTAATGAAGTCAGTTACTTCTTCTACTTCTGCTCGGGTTGTAGATGCAGAACTTTCATAGTCTAACTCCGAGCGTTCGACGTGAACCTCGTCGATGTCCTCGGTAGTTGATATTGGTTTGTCGTATGTAAGTTCGTTTCCCTCGTTGGACGTTTCCGATATTTCGAGAAAGGGGTTTAGGTCACATTCGGTTTGCAGTTGTTGCTGCAGCTCTGTGGACGAAAGTTGCATAATGCGAAGAACTTGTTGCAACTCTGGCGTGAGCGTCGTCTGTAACCGTTGTTGTAGTTCAAGTGTCTGACGCATCGTAAATCAAATCTTGAAACCTTCTCCCAAGTAAGTGCGTTGAACATGCGTGTTGGCGAGTATAGCATTAGTGGTGCCATCTGCTATGACGTGACCTTCATGCACAATATAAGCCCGATCGCAGAGATCTAGCGTATCGCGAACATTGTGATCCGTGATTAACACACCGATGTTTTTTGCTGCGAGATGCCGCACATTTTGTTTAATGTCGGCTACCGAGATCGGATCTACACCGGCAAAGGGTTCGTCGAGCAGTATAAATTTCGGTTCACTAGCTAGAGCTCTGGCTATTTCGAGTCGGCGACGTTCTCCGCCAGATAAGCGTTCGCCAAGAACGTCTCGTACACGGCCTAGATTAAATTCGTCGATTAATTCATTGACATGAGCGCTTTGCTCAGCGCGATTACGATTGCGTTTCAATTCGACCATAGTCAATATATTTTGAAAGGTTGTCAAGCGCCGAAATACACTTGCTTCCTGCGGTAGGTAACCTAGTCCGTGGCGGGCTCTAACGTGCATCGGGCTCGCGGTGAGGTCAAATTCGTCAATCATGATTTTGCCTGCATCCATGCGCACCAAGCCGACAATACAGTAAAACGATGTGGTTTTGCCAGCCCCGTTAGGTCCAAGCAAACCAACTATTTCACCCGTCGAAACTGACATCGAAACGTCTTCTACGACATGTCTTTTCCCATATTTCTTGGAAATGTTCTCGGCAGTGAGTTGGGAACTAGGTATCGCATTCATTATTCAAGGTTCTGACAAAATCGTTCACCGTTCTTCGACATCATACATGTTGATTTCTACTTGCTCATCTGGGTCATCCATCGTGGCTGAGATGTTTTTCGATTCAATGTCAATATGAATGACATCAGCAATGATTTCGATATTGTCCATGGCTAGTTTTGAATCACCGGTAAATTTAATCCATCCTTCAAGTCTATCGTAGGAGAGCTCTTTAGCAGTCGCTTCTAGTGTTCGTTGGTCTTCTTGCGATTCTTCAATTGTCATGATAATATTGACCGGGTCCCCAGTCGCGACGATTGAGACGGGATCGGAGTTTTCACTTCGTTTTACCGTAACTTCCTCGGCAGTTAGTTCAATGTCGTCCGCTGTTACGGTCACGTTTCCTGACAAAATCGTCGTATTGTCTTCTAAGGAACCACTAAAGTCATTGGCTGAGAATCGGAGCCCAGCAAAGCTTTGTCCAATAATGAAATGACCTGAAAAACTCAGCAGAACGAAGACAAGTATGATTCCGCCGATGTAGCGATTAGTCGGGTTTGGTTGGTTTGACATGTTTAAGTTCCACGGATTGTCCAGGTTGTGAGGTTAGATTAAATTCTTGCTTTGTTAGATCAACCTCTAGATTATCGGCAACATAAAGTTGTTCATGATCCTTGATTGAGATTGATCCTGAGCCTATTAGTCGATGTTCTGCGGGTAAATAAGTTAACGAATCTGCCTTGAACGATTGTACGACCTGGCTATTAGCGAGTGTGTAAACATAAACTCCTTGCTGTAAATGAATGGGGCTGAGTTCATTAACCTCTTGATTGTTAGTTGTCTGAATCGCGCCGAATTTAGCTTCGATATACCAAGTCACGGTTTCGGAATGTTGCGCTACGATGTCGAGGTCTTCGAAGTTAACTACTCCAGTTCGCGAATGTTGATAAACTTGCTTTGCCTGTAATTCATACACACGGTTCCCTTCCGTAGTGTATGCCCGTACTTCTACTTCTTGTAACGTTAAGTCTGGGGCGTTCGCCAACTGTACGGTGAGTCTTTCACTACGAGAGTTCGCCGTATGTAGATATAAGGCTACAGCACCACCAATGACAACTAATAACCCTGCTACCAACAGAATTTTTTTCATTATTGGTGCGCTGCCAAGAGAAGGTCGCAAACTTCGCGTACAGCACCTTGTCCACCAGCTAACCGAGTTACATAGTCAGCTCGATCTTGGACAGCCTGTACTGCGTTTTTAACGGCAACCGCAAAACCGACTCTTTTGAATAACCCTAAGTCAGCTAAATCGTCCCCAATGTGAGCGAACTCGCATTCGAGCAAACCAGTCGCATTACATAATTCATCCAGAGCAACTGTTTTATCCGCAACTTGTTCGTACACATGCTGGATATCCAATTCACCGGCGCGTTTTTGAACTGCGTGTGATGTACGACCAGAAATGATCGCCGTAACTAATCCAATTTTGTGGATCGATACGATGCCCATACCATCGTGAATGTGAAAAACTTTCACCTCGTTACCGAGGTGATCGTATATGATTGCGCCAGTAGTTAACACTCCATCAACATCGAGGATGAGACCACGGATTCGGTTCAGT
Organism: Gammaproteobacteria bacterium; assembly: GCA_028819195.1. GTDB lineage: Bacteria > Pseudomonadota > Gammaproteobacteria > Pseudomonadales > Azotimanducaceae > Bin55. The sequence goes on from JAPPMF010000009.1 coordinate 360,923, forward strand.
TTTTCGCGCAACTGCGGCGAAATCTGCAGTGAAATAGTCATGTAGTTTGCGTCGTCAATAACGTAATGTAACTGATATATAGTATCAGAAAAACAGCACCATGAATCCGACTTATCGTGTCGTTACGATTACTCACGTAAATGAACAAACCTAAGATTACCGTTAGGCCGAACATTACACCAAAATCTCGCCCATATTCCATCAACGTAATCGCGCTAGGATGCAGTATCGCGGGTACAGCTAATACTACCAGAAGGTTTAATATATTCGAACCAATAATATTACCAATAGCGATTGCATGTCCACCTTTCAACGCTGCTCTGAGTGTGACGGCGAGTTCTGGTAAACTTGTACCACATGCGACAACGGTTAAACCAATGATCATTTCGTTGACTTCAAGTTTAGTCGCGATTCCTTCAGCTGCGATTACGATTAATCGAGCGGACACTAGCAAAATGATTAGACTGACGGTACTCCGCAAGATTGATTTTCCGACTGACATCTCTGGTATACCTTGGAGTTGGTGCTCGATTTCTTCGGAAAACTGTTTTGACCGACCCGAACTGATCACGAACCGATACAGAATGAAAGCAAACAGGGCTAGAAATAACAAACCATCTAGTCTACCGACTTCCAGGTTTGCGAGACAAATGGCGACCAACACAGTTGCCGTGATTAAGAGTGGAAACTCACTTTTTTGAATTCGCTTACCGTATGGTAAAGGAACGAAGAGTGCGGTGACTCCAAGTACAAGTCCCATGTTAGCAATGTTGGACCCTATGGCGTTACCGATCGCGATCTCTGGTGCTGTGGTATACGAGTCCATGACCGCCACTAAAATTTCTGGAGCGGAAGTACCGATTGAGACGACCGTGAGCCCGATAACGAGTTCTGACACTCCGAGGTTCCGTGCTAATGCAGCGGCAGCTTCGACAAAAATATCAGCGCTCCATACTAGCGCGATGAAGCCTACTACAAGTAAAAGAATAAGAATTAAGATTGGTAATTCCATGGAACTACGCTGGGCGATTTATCGCAACAGTAATTATTTGCGTTTGGACCGATATTTGCTCGAATATCATACGGGCTTGGAAAAAATCGTAGGCGGTAAGCGTTTACGACTTATTCACACACGGGAAAGGGAGCTATAGGAAATGGATGTAGTAAAGACATGAGTTTACAACAGGCCATCACGTTGCGATTAGAAAATGAATTTGATGGTGCACAATTCACTGTGTTGGTAGAAGGTAACCATGCTATTTTGCAAATATCGTCCAATCGGTTCGAAGGTAAGTCTCCCGTACAGCGACAACAGTTGGTCTATGCTTGTGTGAATGACCTCATCCAATCGGGGGAATTACACGCTATTACTATTCACGCCACTACTCCCAGCGAATAGTACCCCAGAGAGAATATGGACGAGTTGCGTATTCAGGGTGGTAATCCTCTCGTCGGCGAGATCAATATATCCGGGTCAAAAAATGCTTCACTGCCTATATTGGCTGCAAGTATCTTAACTGGGGCGCCAGTTACGCTTTCAAACATTCCAGATTTGAAGGATGTGCGCTCAATGTTGGATTTACTGCGTGGTTTGGGAATTGAAACTACCCCCCTAAAAGCCGGAAAACTGACAATTCAAGCGGCTGAGTTGACTAGTTTAGTCGCGCCATATGAACTGGTGTCGACGATGCGCGCGTCGTTCTTAGTATTGGGCTCGATATTAGCTCGTTATGGTCGAGTTTCGGTTTCGTTACCGGGTGGTTGTGCGATTGGAACTCGTCCAGTTGATCAACATTTGAAAGCTTTCGCCAAGATGGGGGCAAAAATCGACTTGATAGATGGGTACGTGCATGCCAACACCGAGGGTAGGTTGCGTGGAACTGAGATTGAAATGGATGTTGTGACAGTTGGTGGTACACAAAACGTATTAATGGCTGCGACCTTAGCCGACGGAACAACAGTTATACACAATGCTGCGCGTGAACCTGAAGTTGTTGATTTGGCATCATTTTTACGTTGTATGGGAGCGTCGATTGAAGGTGATGGTACGAGTACGATCACTATTACGGGAACTGATACTCTGCATGGATGTGAGTTTCAGGTCATGTCTGATCGGATAGAGACTGGAACTTACCTTGCGGCTACTCTTGCGACTCGCGGTTATGTACGGTTATTGAACGCTAACCCGTCCAGTCTAGTCGCTGTGACAACTGCTGGGAGACAGTTCGGGGCAGACATTACAGTCAAGGGATCGACGATCGATATTTCCGCGCGTCGTCGTGGATTATCTCCAGTAAGCATTACGACCGCCGCGTATCCAGGCATCCCCACCGATTTACAAGCGCAACTGATGGTTGTCAATTGTTTAGCTAAAGGTGTTAGTACGATTAAAGAAACGGTATTCGAGAATCGCTTCATGCATATCCAAGAATTGGTGCGCATGGGTGCTGATATTTTTTTGAAGAATCCTACGACTGCGGTGATTAACGGTGTCTCGAAACTAACAGGTGCGCGCGTTATGGCAACTGATTTACGCGCTTCCTCTTGTTTGGTCATTGGGGCGCTCGCAGCACAAGGAGAATCAATCATTGGCCGGATCTATCATCTTGATCGGGGTTACGAACGGATGGAAGATAAGCTAGCTAGTTTAGGAGGAGTAGTTGAACGAACTCAAACATGAATTCACAAGCCTAGCCCCGCAATTCTGGTCTTCTCTGAGATTGTGGTAGTACTTGACATTTATCAAATCCAAGTCGCACGCTGCTTCGATGAATTACGTCGACAGATAGATGACAAAGAACGAAAACCATCGATATTTCAGTGGTTGAAACGTTTGTTCGATCATAGCGATCGAGTAACTAAGATTCGTGGGTTATATGTATGGGGTGGAGTGGGTCGAGGTAAAACAATATTGATGGATGAGTTCTTTAACCAAGTACAGTCTGAGAAAAAACAACGACTCCACTTTCATGAATTCATGCAAAACATTCACCAGCGGTTAGTGGACTTTAAAAAAACTCCTGATCCACTTTCAAGAGTGACTGAACAACTAGCAGAAGACGTAAACTTGTTGTGTTTGGACGAATTCTCTGTTACTGACATAGGCGATGCTATGATTCTTGACCAATTACTGAGAAACTTGTTGAAATTGGAAGTCATTTTAGTAATCACATCTAATGTACCACCGGCGGATTTGTACCTCAATGGTTTACAGAGGCGTAGATTTTGGCCAGCTATTCGATTGATTGAAGAAGAATACCGAGTGATTCGCCTTCGTGGCAAAAAAGATTATCGGTTAGAAACACTCCGTAATGAAGCTCTGTATCGTATTGGTTCAGGCGTTCCTCCGGATATGTTAGCACGAGACTGTAAGTTGTTCGTAGGGCGTGCCATGGTCAATCCTAGTACCTTGTTAGTCAATAATCGTTCCATCTCGACCTTGTTCTCGGGTGGTGGAGTGGTTGGGTTAAAGTTTGCCGAACTGTGTCGACAACCGCGTAGCGCAGCCGATTACGTTGAAATTGCGAAACGGTTTCAGACTATGTTAATCTACGACGTTCCTCAAATGACTTCTTCTGACGAAGATTCGGCAAAACGCTTCATAAATTTGGTCGACGTCTTGTACGATCATTCCGTCAATTTGATACTACACGCCAGGGTTGATATCGCAGAACTCTATGTCGGTACTATCAACCGGTCAGTTTTTACTCGAACGACGAGCCGAATTCAGGAAATGATGTCGGAAGAATATATCGGACAGGCGCACCAACTTTGATCGAGATTGGATTAGTATGGTGCTGTCATTTCTTGATCTTTTGCGCAAACAGCACCATTTTGTAATCGACCAAACGGTAACCGAGTTTTTTGACAATTTGTTCTTGTAAGGATTCAATTTCTTCATTCACAAATTCAATTACTTCACCAGTATCGACATCGATTATGTGGTCGTGGTGAGGTGTATTAGCTAGCTCAAAAACCGCATGACCGTCGGCAAAATCATGCCTATCGACGATGTTTGCAGCTTCAAATTGAGTCAAAATTCGATAGACGGTCGCTAGCCCGATAGATTCGTCACGCTGCAATACACAACGATACACATCTTCAGCGGACAAATGTCGATTTTGCTTGTCTTTGAAGACTTCTAGGACGAGTAGACGCGGGGTGGTTACTTTTAAACCGGCGTCCTTTAAGATCGATTCTGCCACAACATTGATTATTCCTTATTGTGCTTTACCCGCGATCTAGAGTCAAGAGATTAACTGAGTCGGACGATCTTTATACCCAGGGAAAGTCGCACAATATCCGAATTTGCTCTTTATTGTATCAGTTTATGAACTATTCTTCGAATTTGGTAATTCGCGTTATAAAAATCTATCGTTGTTTTGCCTGCGAACGTAAGGTCTAAAGCGTTTTATTACCAATTAAGGTGTTGTGAGTGTTCATATAATCTTACAAAGAGAAACGTTATACCAAAATTCGGTTAAGAAACTCTATCATATACTCTTATGTAAACTGATTAATGGTATCGTTTTCCGACAAGAGTCGACCAGATCTAAGTTCTACAATTGCTGCCGGGAAAGGTTTTCTTACATGAGATTAGTTGAAGAAACGATTCTGCTGTTATTGAACCAAGAAAGCGGTTACCTAAAACACGTTGATAGCTGGGACACTGCCAGCGCTACCAGAAACGCATTGTGGGATTTGGTGCTAGCCAAAATTGTTGAGGAACCTCCACCAAAACATACTGTCCAAAGGTGGATCGGGAAACCGTAAACCGGAACGAATAGGTGATTGAAACTGTACTGAATCGGCACGTTGCTGGTAACATTCTGGAAGTTGATGATCTTCGTGTCAATTTTGGCGAAGAAGAAGCAGTACGTGGCGTTTCTTTTACGATTAAAGAAGGTGAAACGGTTGCTCTAGTAGGCGAATCCGGTTCTGGTAAATCTGTTACTGCACTATCGGTGATGCAATTACTGCCATATCCTTTAGCCAACCACCCTTCCGGTAGTATTGTTGTTGACGGAACCGAAGTGATGGGGGCATCCAATGAGCTTTTGCTTAGCATTCGCGGGGCTAAAGTCAGCATGATTTTTCAAGAACCCATGACCTCATTGAATCCACTACATAAGATTTCCAAGCAGGTGGGCGAGGCTTTACGCATACACAAAGGGATGTCTCGACGCGATGCTCTCGATCGAACTTTGGAACTACTCAAACTTGTCGGTCTGCAAGATGCCGAGAGCCGTCTAAATTCGTATCCTCATGAATTGTCCGGGGGCCAGCGACAACGCGTTATGATTGCGATGGCATTAGCGAATGAGCCTCGGTTACTTATCGCTGATGAACCTACTACAGCACTGGATGTGACGATTCAAGCGCAGATACTCAAACTATTAAAAGATTTGCAGGAGCAGATGAATATGGCAATCCTGTTGATCACGCATGACTTGGGAATCGTTCGTCACGTGGCTAATCGAGTCAATGTCATGACCGATGGATTAATTGTGGAACACGGCCCGAATGAAAAAATATTCGGTGCTCCCGAACATGAATACACACAGCATTTGCTCGCGGCCGAGCCTTCGGGAGAACCTGCTGCAACGAATAACACTGCAACCGTTGTTGCCAAAGTTAACAATTTTTCGGTTCGATACCCACGGGGTAAAGGGTGGCTGGGGAAGACTCAGTTTATCTTGGCGGTGGACGACGTCGAAGTTGTGGTGCGAGCTGGGCAAACGGTAGGTGTAGTGGGCGAATCCGGTTCCGGCAAAACTACCTTAGGACTTGCCATGCTAAGATTACTGAGTAGTACGGGCAATTTAGAGTTCGATGGTGAGGACATTCTACCCTTGAAAGGTAAGGTACTCACGCGTTTGCGTAAAGATATGCAAGTTGTTTTTCAGGATCCTTACGGTAGCTTGTCGCCACGTATGACTATACAGCATATTATTGAAGAGGGTTTAAAGGTTCACCAACCAAAACTCTCAAGAAAGGAGCGCCAAGACCGAGTTGGTGAAGTCATGATTGAAGTGGGCTTAGATCCTACTACGATGGTGCGCTATCCACATGAGTTTTCTGGTGGACAGCGGCAGCGTATCTCGATTGCGCGCGCGATGGTTTTGCGACCTCGATTCGTGGTATTGGATGAACCTACCTCTGCCTTAGATATGTCAGTTCAAGCACAAATCGTCGATCTACTACGTGAACTCCAACGGAATCACAATTTAGCTTATCTTTTTGTCAGTCACGATCTTAAAGTAGTGCGCGCACTGGCTAATTGGTTGATTGTGATGCGTGATGGTAAAATTGTAGAACAAGGTCCAGCGAAAAATGTTTTTGAGAATCCTCAGACGGAATATGCTAAAGCCTTATTCGGTGCGGCTTTAGATATGAAAGTCGACGAGAAGTTTGTACGCCAATAACAGACAAGACTAAAACTTACTGATTAGTTAAGTTTCTTACTCTTGTGAAACTTCTTTTACTTGTGGTTCGTTAGTCCAGTTCTGAATCGCATCTAAGACATTCACCGGTAATGGAAACACAATTGTCGACGACTTTTCGCCGGCGATTTCTGTCAATGTTTGCAAGTATCGTAGTTGCATTGATCCAGCCTGTGAAGAAAGTTTCTCAGCAGCATCCACCAACTTGGAGGATGCTTGGAATTCACCATCCGCGTGAATGACCTTTGCTCGTCTCTCTCTTTCTGCTTCAGCTTGTTTCGCGATTGCTCGCACCATTGTGACATCAATATCGACGTGCTTAATTTCAACATTAGCCACTTTGATCCCCCATTGATCCGTCTGTTGATCGAGAATGGTCTGAATATCTTCGTTTAGGCGTTCGCGTTCGGCCAAGAGTTCATCAAGTTCATGTTGTCCCAAAACTGAGCGTAGGGTAGTTTGAGCGAGCTGTTCCGTCGCAAGTATGTAGTTCTCGACATTTATGATTGCTTCCTTAGGTTTAAGCACACGAAAATAAAGTACGGCGTTTACGTTCACCGAGACGTTATCCCGGGTAATCAAATCTTGGGAAGGTACATCCATGGTGATCGTACGTAGATCAACCTTAATCATTCGTTGTAAGAATGGAATAACAATGATCAACCCAGGTCCTTTAACAGCTTGGAATCTTCCAAGAAAAAGAACAACTGCTCGTTCGTACTCCATCATAATTCGTAATGAAGCGAAAAGCAGAAAGAGAATGATGAGAACTACAGTGAGTACATATACCAGCATGTTTAAGTTACCTTTTCGACTGTCAAAATTAATCCATCTATCTTTTTAACGATGACTTTTTCATCTTTAGTGACCGGTTCATCACAAACCGCATTCCAATATTCACCGTCTGTAAAAACCCGTCCTTTAGTCGCAAAATCCTCCGCGACAATCGCCTCTTGTCCCACTACGGCTTCCAGACCAGAAACCGGACCCCGTTTCCAGTGTTTTACCGCCGCCCTGACAACAAAGATCATGAGCAAGCCTGTTACGGTTGTAATACCAAATACTAAACCCATAGAAATTTGAAAGGCGGGAATATCAGTATCCATTAGTAGCAATGATCCCGCTCCAAACGCAATGATACCACCTAAACCGAATATTCCGTAGGAAGGTGTAAGAGCTTCGGCAATAAACAGAACAAGCCCCACAGCTAACAGTGCAATACCAGCATAGTTGATTGGCAGCATGTGCATGGCGTAAGCACCAAGTAGCAAGCAAATGATTCCTAAGATTCCTGCACCACCTAAACCTGGATTGTATAACTCAATAATGATAGCGTTGATTCCTACGATCAGTAGCAAATAAGCGACATTTGGATTGGTTAGTACTTTAAGTATTTCATAACGCCAGTCCGTTTCGATTTCGACAACGGTTGCATCTAGCGTGTTCAAGGTTACTTCATTCCCGCCTACATTCGCGATAGTTTTGCCGTGGAGTTGAATGAGTAGATCATCAACATCCGTCGCTATATAGTCAATGACATTGAGTTCTAAGGCTTCCGACGAAGTCAGGTTGGCTGCCTCTCGTACAGATAATTCAGCCCATTCGGCGTTTCGGTCTCGTAACTCAGCAAGTGAACGAATGTAGGCGACTGCATCCTCCATGACTTTCTTTTCCATCGCGCTCGGTTCTTTTGGTGCATCGTTTTCGTCATCACTTTCGTCTGAGGTAGAGTCTGGAGCTTGAAAATTTGGTAAACCGGGAAAAGCCAGCCGTGTTGATAATTTTCCGCCAACAGAAACCGGTGTGCTTGAGCCAATATTTGACACCGGACACATGGCCGCGATATGACTGGCATAAGTTAGGTAGGTTCCAGCACTTGCTGCATGGGCACCGTCTGGCGCTACAAAGGTTGCGACTGGAATGGTTGAACCTAGTATTGCTTCGATCATGACTCGCATGGAAGACACTAAACCGCCTGGCGTATTCAGACGTAAGACGAGTAACTCGGCTTCGGCTTCATTTGCCTCTTCTAGTGATCGAATGAAGTGATCGGAAGTAGCCGGACCGATAGCATCGTCTATAGTTACTACGTGTACCTCGTCAGTAGCACCACTGACTGCAAATAACAATGGTACTAACAGAGTGAGGAATATTCTCGAATAGGTTGAATGGGGTTTCAATGGATTGTGTACGATATAGTTACGAAATTTCAGTACGTTTATTGTATACCAGCAAGCCTAGTCAGTGTCTTTGTTTCACAACCGAAATGATTAGATCATCCCCAGTAAAAGGAAGAGGCGCTACCAGAAATCCAGATTCTAGATTTCTACTTTATGAGACGGAGTTGTTCGATGACGGTTGGAACTCATTAGAAGAATTCTTGCAAACCGAACTGCAAGTAAACCCAAAAACCGAACTATATCCAGATAAAACACGCCAGATTATCACAACCAATAAGTCGCCCGATGTTCCATTTGACCGTTCGATCAATCCCTACAAAGGTTGTGAACACGGCTGCGTTTACTGTTATGCTCGTCCAACACACGCTTACCTTGATCTGTCACCAGGGTTAGATTTTGAAACTAAGATTTTTTACAAAAATGGAGCTGTTTCACGACTTCGCGAAGCGTTCGCAAAACCGACGTACATATGCAAGCCTATTGCGATGGGGACAAATACGGATCCATATCAACCGGCCGAGAAGAAACTTGAAGTTACCCGGGAATTACTAAAATGTTTTTTGGAACACAAACACCCCGTTAGTATCGTCACAAAAGGCTCGCTAATCTTACGAGATTTGGACTTGTTACAAGAGTTAGCCCGCCTTGACCTGGTTTCCGTCGCGTTAAGCATTACAACCTTAGACAATAACCTCAAAGCAAAGTTGGAACCTAGAACCTCGTCGGGTGCCGCACGCTTGAAAGTGCTCAAGCACCTTAGAGAGGTTGGTATCACAACAGGCGTACTGGTCGCGCCTATTATCCCGATGCTGAACGACCATGAAATTGAAACTATCATCGAAAAAAGCATGGGCGGAGGGGCTCAATTCATTAGCTATGTCTTGGTTCGCTTACCTGGTGAAGTTGCGGAATTATTCGAATCTTGGTTGCAAGAGCATTTTCCGCAAAAAGCCGATCGTGTTATGAACCGTATTCGGGAGATACACGGTGGACAGACAAGCTCATCAGAATTCGGTACACGAATGCGAGGATCAGGAATGTATGCTGAAATGATTCGGCGCCGATTCGAGACTGCGAAATCGAAATTTTCCTGTATAAACAAGGAACAACCCGATTCGTCTAATGAGATCGCGAAACCTGTTGTGAACGTGGACAGCAATGTCGTGTTAAGAACGGATCTGTTTGTTCGCGACACACTTGAAGTTCCATTCTTTTGACGATTGTAATTGGGACAATAGTACAACCGTTGATTCCGTAGCAACTAGGAAAAATTCATGACAAAAGTGTTAATTCTTCACCCCGGAGCGATGGGAGTCTCTATAGGACTTAATCTCAATATCAATGATCATGAAACCTATTGGGTATCAGAAAATCGTTCGACGGCAACAGCTAAACGAGCCAACGATCAAGGTATGAATGAGGTTTCGAATCTGCAACAAGCACTTGAAATTGCCGAAGTTGTGATCTCAATTTGTCCGCCTTCCGTAGCATTCGACGTAGCGGTGTCAGTTGCTAAGCATGAATTTAATGGAATTTACTGCGATGCAAATGCTGTTGCGCCCGATACATCTCTAAGAATTGCTGAAATTTTCAACGATTCTTATGTCGACGGCGCTGTAGTGGGTCCACCTTCTCATTCACCGGGAACGACCCGTCTCTATCTTGCTGGTGTAAATGCACATGTCATTGCCGAACTGTTCGCAGGCAGCCATTTGGGTTGTTGCATTATGCCAAAAGGTGTCGTGAGTGCGTCAGCACTCAAAATGTGCTACGCAGCTTATACGAAAGGAACGGCGGCGTTGATCCTAGCTTTACGAGCAAAGGCTGAGCACTACGGAATTTCTGACGCGTTACAACAGGAATGGGAACAATCGATACCGGGATTGTGGGAACGTTCGGAACGAATGAGTCAAGGAGTCAGTCGTAAGGCTTGGAGATTTGCACCTGAGATGCGAGAAATTGCCCGGTCTTTTGAGATGGCGTCATTACCCAATGGGTTTCATAAAGCTGCCGCTGAAATCTACGAACGAATGACATCGTTAAGAGATGTTTCGGAAGTGTCTACAGAAGCTATTGTTACGCAACTATTGAAGTCGTAGTTGTTTGTTGGGTTACTCTTGTAGCCAATCGCATTCTACATTTCCGATTGTTTCGCCTCTGCTTTGTACTGAGTTTTTCACTCGATCTAAGGCTTTTAAAATTCGGTCTTTGTCGTGACTTCGAACGACGACAGTAGTACAATATTTGCCGTTTCGACGAAACGGATAACTACCAACCTTCACTTGGTTTTCTTCTTGAATTCGCTTAAGTTCGGCGGCGATCCAACTCTCGCCAACAAACACCTCAACTGCCCCAGAATGCATTACTAACCCTCCACGAAACTGTATTGTCGGGAGCATACTTTGGAGGACTCGTGGAATACCTGCCATTGCATAAACATTGTTGATGTAAAAACCGTGGGGACCACCTGTCAGGTTTTCAATCAAACCAGCGCCTTGCGGAACATAAGCCATACGCAACCTGTTGTTCAAGGTGTCGGTTGATGTACTGTATGATCTAATTCTCTGGGCAATAACCTCATTCATTATGAGAGGTACTTTGAATGCAGCTGCTATCGATTTTGCGGTAATATCGTCGTGTGTCGGACCGATTCCTCCAGTCGTGAGCACGTAGTCATGTCGGTTGCGAGTTACATTGACATACTCGATAATGGTTTCTTCTACATCTGGAATCACATGTGCGACTGAAATTAATACACCTTGACGGCGCAACGTTTTAGCGATGTATTGCAGGTTGAGATCTTGGGTCCGACCCGAAAGAATCTCATCCCCAATGATTAACACGCAGGCAGTCGCAGAATCTGTATTCTGGGACATCTATGGAATTCTCGCGCTATCTTTCCGGAACTCAATTAGACACAATTGAACTGACAAGATCGAAGAAATTGGTTAGGTGTTGTTGTCTGAGAAAGCTGTCTTCCCACTTCCCAAATCTTTCAAAACAAAATTTTGCAGTTTCTTGGTAGTTTCGGTTACGTTACCTTCAACCCGAGTTGGTTCACCTATGGTGAGTTGATAACGTTGTCCCGATTTATTAAGTAACTCTCGAAACAAACTCATATCACGAAGTTCGTTGTTGATATACGAGACGGCGTAAAAAAAGAAAGTGTTGTGACCTTTGATGTGGATGGGAATAACGTCTAGTTCATACTTTTGAGCGAGTTGCAGTGCGGTGATTTGCCAGGGTTGTTCGACTAATCCGGAAAAACTGGGTAGTGCTAGTTTTCCGGAAGGAAAAATTACTATCAACCGTTCATCTTTAATCGCTCGTTGTAAAGCCCTAATGGTTTCACGGTTACGTTTTGGAGATCGAAATTCGTCTCTCCATTCCACGGGTATGATAATATCAGCAAGTCCAGGTGAAGCTCGAATAGCGTCTCTATTTGCTACAAATATGATATCTTGCCGAATCTCTTTGATTGCATCCCACACGGCGATTCCGTCGGCTATTCCAGCCGGGTGATTTGGGGTCACGATTGCAGCACCTGAAGCTGGAATATATTGTTTGCCTGTAACACTAAGCTGCAATTGCAGCAAATTCGACATATATTGAAATGTTTCTATACCGCGCAAGGGTGCGATGGTGTCAGCCATTTGTACGGCTCGGTCATAACCAAGTATACCGTAACTCAATGCTTTAATCACCCGCCATAAAGCCGGATGGCGCATCAGATTTACGGCACGTTCTTCGATCAGGACGTCAACAATATGACGTTCCGTTTTAGTACTCGTACCTGAGTAAGTCGTCCCGTCAGTCATAGGAAGCAGTCGAGTCAGTCACTTGAATAATTCGCGTCTCGTATAGAATTGAGAATTATTTTAAAGTGTATTACGAATTTTCTTCACACTCTATATTTTAATAGTCGATGCCCAATGATTAATGCTTCTCGCCTCAGATTCCACTTAGAATGGTGTAAAACAGCGCTACGGCGCGATAGAAAGGTTAAATTTAACGTAAAACTAGTGGACTCAGCGCTTGAAAGGTTGAAACTAGTATTTATCGTTCTAATTCTCGTTCCACTATCGATCTCGAATTCACAGTTGGATGCTACGATATCCGAGGCTGAAAAAGCGTACCTTATCCAGCAAGTGTTCGAACCAAATGCTAGCTTGACAGGTTTATCTCAAGCATGTGCTTATACAGTTGAGACGACGATAAACAGCAATCTAAGTGTGTCTGAAAGATATACACCGTGGGAATCTAACCAAGAGCAGTGGCAACTACTTGATGTCAATGGTGAAGTACCAACAAATACCCAGTTTGCTAACTACGTTCCTACAACACGGCAACGTATACCGAGTATTGTGAACTTTGAATTCATCGATGAACAAACCCTTGAGTTTGTCGAGGAAGACCTAGAGGGAATTCGATTCAACTTCGAATTTAAGAAAAAATATAAGAACGATAGAGTTCATTCAAATTTAAGTAACACCGTTGTGATTGATCCAGTGTTTGGTAGACTAAAAGAGATTACGAGCGAAGCGCGTGAACCGTTCAAGGTGTTTCCGTGGTTAAAAGTGAAACATTACGGAAGTACCCAGACTTTTGAGCATGTAACGGAACTAGATTCTGAAGTATTGACTCGGTTTACACTGAAAGTACATCTGAAATCAGGGAGAACAACAATCGATCGAGATCTGCAGATCAATTACCATTCGTTTGATTGCGCTATGCCTAACGTGGAAGACAGGGAACTCAATGAAGGCAATGATTCTGTACCGGAAGCGCAATCGGACGGCTTCCGCGAAACCTTTGATTAAAGTAGATTGGGTATCAAAATGTCATGGCTACGGGTATCTTTTCCTGTCGATAGTTGTTTGATCGAATGCCTAACCGCTGAACTCCAACGACTAGGAGTTGTATCAGTAAGTCTGTCGAGCGCAGATGGAAATGCGGTTTTCGAAACTAACTTAGACTCTGAATTACTTTGGGACCGAACTTTTCTTCAAGCGATATTTCCGGTAAACTTCAACTCAGCAATATTACCTGACGTTTTAGATCAATTTGGTATAAAGCAACGTCGAGTCGATTTCCTACCCGAACAGGATTGGATCGGTGAATGGCAAAAGTCGCTTATACCAAACACGTTCGGTCGCATAAGCGTTTGCCCGCGACATTACACTGAAACAACAACGCAAACGGTCATTAAATTAGATCCTGGTTTAGCATTTGGGACCGGTGAGCACCCGACGACAGCAATGTGCCTCCAATGGTTGTCCAAACAAAATTTGATTGGGAAAAGAGTATTGGATTTCGGTTGTGGTTCAGGCATACTCGGAATTGCTGCAAAAAAATTAGGAGCGGAAAGTGTCGTATTGGTTGATAATGACCAACTAAGTCTCGAAACCGCGCTAGAAAATGCACAATTCAACCAGGTGGAGGTTTCTCTAGAATCGAGTATCTCAAAACTTAATCAAGAGTTTGACGTTATCATTGCTAACATTCTTTTGAATGTGTTAGTTAACTACGCGGATCGGTTGTCAGAATTGCTCACGGTTGGAGGAGAAGTTGTGCTATCTGGGGTTCTTCTAGAGCAGTATGCAGCAATTACCTGTGCTTATTCAGGTATAGAAATCCAGCAAACGAATGGGCAGGATGAATGGCTGCTGATTCATGGGTGCAAGACCCGAGCCCGAGCCTAATTTACGCATAAAGACAACTACCTGAAATGACAGAATTTAAACCCAAACGTGCCCTTCTTTCTGTTTCTGACAAATCCGGTCTAACCGAATTAGCAGACTCACTAAGAAAACTTGGCTGTGAGCTTATAGCAACGGGTGGGACCGGGCGAACTTTACAGGACAATGACATACTGTACACCGAACTCGCACAAGTCACTGAGTTTCCCGAAATTATGGATGGTCGAGTCAAAACGCTCCATCCGTTGATTCACGGTGGGATACTTTCCCGTAGAGTCTACGATGAAGAGACGGTCAAATCACATCAGATAAGTGAAATCGACCTCGTGGTTGTTAATCTCTATCCGTTTGAACGGACAATTAGCAATCCAAACCATACCCCCACTGACGCGGTGGATAATATTGATATTGGGGGACCTACCTTGATTCGCGCCGCCGCGAAGAATCATCAACATGTACTCGTTGTCGTTGAACCCACCGACTATTCAGAGGTGATTGACTTACTTTCCTGTGGAAAGGTTGATCGTGAATATCGAATTGCTATGGCTAGCAAAGCCTTCCAACACATAGCAGCTTACGATATCGTGATTGCCAATTATTTTTCCAAAGAAGAGCCACTACCAGAAAAGTTGTTGTTTTCTGCTGATTTACGACAACCATTACGTTATGGCGAAAACCCTCATCAACGAGCAGGTTATTACATAACTTCATCGACGAATCTTCAAACATTTGCTACAGACAAACTTTTGCAGGGAAAGGAACTGTCCTACAACAATATAGCGGACGCCACGGCAGCGTTTACGACCGTGAGTAGTTTTTTTGACCCAACCTGCGTTATCGTTAAACACAACACACCGTGTGGCGTAGCTCAACGAACTACCCCTAAGGAAGCCTATGAAGCCGCGTTTGGTTGCGACCCAAAGTCTGCTTTTGGTGGAGTGATTGCTTTTAATCGAGAAGTTGATGCAGAAACAGTTAGTACCATTTTGCAAGCCCAATTTGTCGAAGTGATTCTTGCACCTAAGTTTCAACTTGCAGCACTGGATGCCGCTATGGTACGTCCGGCAGTGAGATTAATAGAAATAAGTGAACATCAGGCGATCAATGATCGCATGAATGTACAACAATCAGGTAGCGGTTTTTTATTTCAGGATGCTGATCAAAGCCCAATAGCTTATGACACTTATCGCTGTGTTACAAAACGTCAACCCGACGAATTCGAGAAACTCGATTTAGAGTTTGCTTGGCGCGTTGTAAGGTTCGTAAAGTCGAATGCGATCGTACTTGGTTCTGAACGGCGAACCATAGGAATCGGTGGAGGGCAGACTAGTCGCGTAATGAGTGTTCGAATCGCGTTATGGAAAGCGCAAGAAGAGGGTTTAGATACCAGTGGTGCAGTATTAGCTTCGGATGCATTTTTTCCTTTTCCAGATAGTATCGAAATCGCGAGTAAGGCTGGAATAAGTGCAGTTATACAACCTGGCGGTTCAGTTAAAGATGATGCTGTGATTGAGGCAGCTAATGCGCATCAGATTGCGATGATTTTCACAGGAGTGCGACATTTTCGACATTAGAGTGGAGACAAGATGATGCAAGTTCTAGTCATTGGTTCAGGTGGAAGAGAACATGCCTTGGCGTGGTGTTTAACGAAGAGTCCGCAAGTGTCACAGGTTTATGTGGCCCCTGGAAACTATGGAACACAAAGTGAGCCAGGCGTAACTAATATTGCACTCGAAGCGAATGATCATGCTAGCCTCATAGACTTTGTGAAGCATAAGAATATTGAGCTTACTATTGTTGGACCGGAACAACCGATTGCTGAGGGTATTCGTGATCAATTCGATATGCACGACTTAAAGTGTTTTGCACCTTCTCAAGCGGCTGGACAGTTAGAGTCGTCGAAATCATTTGCTAAAGCTTTCATGCAACGACACAACATACCGACAGCACGCGCTTTTGTAACCAGTGATATTTGCGAGGCGATAGCACATTTGGAAGATGTAACTCTACCGATAGTTCTCAAAGCGGATGGGTTGGCTGCAGGTAAAGGTGTAGTGATTTCGACAACGCGAGAAGGTGCAATAGAAACCGCTGAAGACATGCTCTCGGGCCAGGCTTTTGGACAAGCAGGGAGAAAGATTGTTATTGAAGAATTTCTCGTCGGAGAAGAGGCAAGTTTTATCGTTATGACAGATGGTAAAGTTGCTGTTCCGTTTGCGAGTTCACAAGACCACAAACCGGTATTCGATGGCGACGAAGGTCCAAACACTGGAGGGATGGGAGCATATTCCCCTGCACCCGTCTTGACTACTGCAATTGAAGCGCAGGTAATGGAGCGAATTGTGAATCCGACGATTCAGGGGATGGCTATAGAAGGAAACCCATTCCAAGGATTTTTGTATGTTGGACTCATGATTTCTGATTGTGAGCCCTATGCCGTGGAATTTAACTGCCGTTTTGGTGATCCAGAAGCACAACCAGTTTTGTACAGGTTGAAGTCGGATCTTGCGGCAATGTGTGAACTTGCACTGGGGGATGGTTTAGTCGGTACTGAGTTGGAATTTGATTCAAATTGTACGGTGGCAGTCGTACTCGCTTCTGGTGGCTATCCAGGGAGTTATCAAACCGGATTAAGGATTAGTGGGTTAAATCAAACTCAACAACATACGAAGATTTTTCATGCTGGTACACGTTCTAACGGTGAAGGTGAAGTACTCACAAGTGGAGGGCGGGTCTTAGCGGTACTCGGAGCAGGGAAGTCGACTGTTCAAGCGATTGACCGCGCGTATGCTCGCGCGCAAGCAATCCAATGGAAAGACATGCACTTTAGGTCTGATATTGGAAGTAAAGCATTGGGACGATAGAGACAAGAATGTTCATCAGTAAGTCAAAAATAGATCGGTTTATTCGTATCGTAGATGCCGGATTACGTTCTGTCGTCGGTACCCAACAACCTATTGTTCTACCAATCGATGAAGAATGCGAACTAACGTATGCAGAAGCAAAGAAGTCAGCGCAGTTAATGCGTGTTAACCATACGGGCGAAGTTTGCGCGCAAGGCCTATACGAGGGACAAGCTTTAGTAGCGCGCGATAAAAACGTTCGTGAACATTTAATGCAAGCAGCAGCAGAAGAGCGAGTACACTTAGATTGGTGTAAAACTAGATTAATTGAATTGGGAAGCTCTACAAGTGCGCTCACTCCATTCTTTTTCGGTGCATCCGTTGGTTTAGGTGTGATTTCTGGATTACTGGGAGATCGAATAAGTTTGGGTTTTGTCGAAGCAACCGAAGATGAAGTCTGTAAGCATCTTGATCGACACCTGAATACGTTATCGGGTAGTGACGTCCGAAGTCATTCGATTTTGAAAAAAATTCGGTTGGATGAAGAAAAACATCAGCGAGCTGCCTTGCAAGATGGTGGCATTGAGTTTCCACAAGTAATGAAACGTACAATGGCTGCCATGTCTCGAGTAATGACAAAAACCACGAAACATTTTTAACGGACAGTCACGGTTCGTTCTTACGATCTTCAGAGTATTGCCTTATACAACCAATAACGCCGAGAGGAAAAAAAAGCGGTTATACTAGTGGGCAGTGTATGCTATCTTTATCGAGCTTACATCAATGGTCCGGTAACAATTACTTGACCAAATCAGAAATCTATT
Organism: Gammaproteobacteria bacterium; assembly: GCA_028819195.1. Classification (GTDB taxonomy): domain Bacteria; phylum Pseudomonadota; class Gammaproteobacteria; order Pseudomonadales; family Azotimanducaceae; genus Bin55. Next base: position 378,912 of record JAPPMF010000009.1, read on the forward strand.
GTTAGAACACCGAGATCCCTCTTGTTCCGTCAATAATCTGACTTACTCATTTTCGACGTCACTCGATACCGGTTTGGCTTCACCAAAACTTGCGACAAGAACCAAAGCACAACCGATTAACGTCGGGACCATGACTATGGTAATGGCTAAACCACAGAAAAGAACACCAGCAACTGCTGCAAGGCTCGCGATCGCAGGTGTAATGACTGGCATACTACTAACGTTGATCAGAACAGTTACAAGAACAATCAGGGACAAGAGTGCGCCGAGGATTCCGTGCCCTCGCATTTCTTGGGAATCTGTGTTTAAAACCAACTCTTCAAAGAATTCTGCCCCTTGTTGCGCTTGCTCCTTCTCAGCATCTGATAAGTCCGCTGTAGTCTGTTCCATGCCTTCGCCTATAGCTTCGGAAAATTCTTCAGGATTTTCCTGAGCCATTTGTATCACTATCGCTGTTACGAATACGACAAGAGATACGATGATTCCAATAGAAGCAAAAACACTAGCAATAATTTTTCCGGCTTTTTTCATGTGTGATTCTCTCTAAAAGTAAAAGTTATACCTTAAAACAACGACTTACTGCCGTCGAAGAAAATTATATCTCCAAGTTCTGAGCTAGTCAACTTTCTGAATGTTGTAATTCAGTTGGCGCTGTTGTCGTAGTTGGTTTCTCCAAACAGACAAAGATTCCACCAAGTATAGAGAGAATTAAAGATAAGGCGAAAAAATTGCCTAGGACTAAACCGATTATCGAGCAAATGATGATGATTAATCCCACTAGAATTGGTTTTTTAGTCATGAATGCGAAAATTCCCAGACCGAGCGTTACGGCACAGAAGAACAATGCTCCTAAAGCCATGCCAATGAGTAACGTACCACCCACCTCGATTTCTTCACCGGTTTCTTCGTCATATGCCTCTATAACGCTAGTCGTGGTTCCCTCCTCTTCATCAACAATTTCAATCTCAAGTAAAGCCCCAATACCAAGAAAGATAAGTATCGGGAAAAACGACAAGCACGCGCCGATAATAGTTAATATTCCACCAGCTTTTTTCATTTCTGTTCCTTTATAAGTAATACCTTCGTCACATAGCGTTATGTAACGTCAGGTCGCCCATAGATCGAACAGATTCATCTAATCATGTTCCAATCACTGAGGACGACCGGACATTTTGCGGTTCAGCCTTTGCTCTTTGACACATGCAATGCTCTGTATTGTAAATCGCGAGCACAGTCGAGCAGAACCTGATTCAGCAGTGTTCGTTCGCGGCCACATCATTAACAGCGTACGTCTTATACGATCTCAAACTAGTGGGAAATCTTCGGGTGGTACATGATCTGAACTTTCACCCCATCGGGATCCCAAATATAAAAACTTCGTGCACCGTCTCGATGCGTCCTTGGCTGACCATCCGTGGATACATTGACATTTCGGAAATACTCATACCACAGGTCCACATCCTGCATACTGGCTACAACGAACCCAATATGATCAAGTTTAGTGTCGTCTGAGAAATTTTTTTTTTGTGCCCGATGTAGCGCTATGTTGTCCGTCCCATTCGTCAGATACACGTTATCTTTATCCGGTTCCCAATCGACAATTAGGCCTAGACATTCCACATAAAACTGTCTGCTTGCTTCATAATTTGACGAATAGAGAGCTACGTGTCGCAACCCCAAACTCGCGGCGGGAATTGTTAACGTTCCTTGTGATTCTGGAGTTGCTGTTTTAGTAGGTCTCATTGGTTCTATAACGGTACGAGTGGTACTCAGGTTACACCTCAGTTAATCAACTATTTGTTCAATTGGTAGTGAAACGTTAAGAATTTTAGCATTACATAATAAAATTAACTCTAAGTTGGATTAGAGATTTGCTCAAACGGAGCCGCAATTATGGGATTTGCTTTATCTGAAATAACCCTCACTAGTAGTGCTTTTCAGAATCTACGCGCCATTCCGTCTCAGTACACCGGTGAAGGATCTAATGTTTCTCCACAACTTTCCTGGAGAAATGTACCGGAAGATACCCGGGAGTTCGCGGTAGTATGCCATGATCCGGACGCGCCACTCATTACGTCGGTCAATTACGGTTTTGTACACTGGACGCTCTACAACATACCCGGAAGTGTTAGGACTTTATCCGAAGCCACTCCTGATCACACGACTGGGAGGAATGATTTCGGTGAATTAGGATACGGTGGACCGATGCCACCGTCTGGACACGGGATGCATCACTACTATTTTTGGATTCTTGCCTTAGATCAAGAATTAAATCTACCAGTCGGTTTGACCATGGCAGAGTTGTTCGAGTTTATAGAACCCTCTGTAATCGCGATGAACCGACTAATCGGCACTTACGAACGTCAATGACGGTGGTTAACTGAATCTCGATAGATTGCCGCAGTTTGCTTCACCATCCGTTCCACAGTGAACTGTTTAGCTTGCTCCCATGCGGGTTGAAACTTTCTCTGTGTTTCGGCGAAATTCTCAATTACACACTTGATTCGTTCGGTAAGTAATGTAGTCGTTGGCTGGTCAAGTAAAAATTCCTCCGGTATCAAGTCCGGCGCGATACCGGTTTTTGTGGAAATCACACATAACTCGAACTGTAAAGCTTCGAGAATAACGTAACTAAACCCTTCTCGGTGAGATGGGGCTATTAGTAGATCTTTACTTCGCATGACATCGAAGACTACTTTGGACTCTCCGATCAATCGAACTCGGTCACTCACGCCATTCTTTTGAATCAATGATTGCAAGTGCCCGCGTTCAGGCCCGTCGCCGACGATATCAAGTGGAATGGGAATCTTTTGCCATGCTTGAATCAGTCGATCGAAGCCTTTCACAGGTACTAAACGACCCACGGCAATAGCGGAGAGAGGCATTGTCTTTAACAACCGTTCGGTATCACGAAAAGTCGTGGGTGTTCAATTGCTGCAGCAACAGTTGAACTAACAGCAATCACTTCATGAAAGTGGCGGTAATGTATTGTTTTAATGTTAGCGTTGTGAACGGTCAAAATACGTCGACTCGGTACTCGGTTTCTTATAAGTGAAACCACCTGTGCCGCCTTCCGACCATGGGCATGAACGATATCAGGTCGAACCTGTCGAATGTTCTTGACTACTTCAGCAAGAAGCCTCGGATTGTAGCGCCACTGATCAAACTGAACCGGACGAAACTGTATTGTTTTAGGAAACCAGTCGGCATACGATTCATGGGCTAAAACAAAAACGTGGGTACTAGCCTGCGCAAGTCCCTGAGACAGATCGTAAACGTGCCGTTCTATACCTCCCCGGGTATTTGGTCCACTGATTGCAAAACACACACGCATGGTTGAATTTGAGGCTGATTTTTTCAATCTACCGACTGGTTTGTGCGTAAACTTTCACTAATTCGCCGCGCCACCCACTTCAAACTAGTAGCGTGCGTGATGAGTTCATTTTCGTAACTAGTGGGTAACGTTATCGAGAGGCTGCCGTCAATATCCAATTCTTGAGGGTCAGTGTCAAACTTTTTAAAAAAACTGTCCTCTGCTACCTCACGAACTTTCCAATGAAACAATCGTACAGTCGGTTGTATACGCTTTGGAAGACTCATTTCGCAATTGCTAGAATCAAATAAATCATCTAGTACAGCAAGCGGAGTCGCTACTAGGTGCACATCACAAGCAATAGTTACCTGCCATTTAGATAGTAATTGGGTTAGAACCAGTCCACCCCAATCCCGACCGATAAACACTATGTGACCAAGTTTGGGAGATTTGTCAATTATTGCTAGAACATCAGCGAGAAGTTCCTTTGCACTCTCGGTTGGACAATCTTTAGTATCCCAGCGAAAAAAGTAAGTCTTGGTCGTTTCATTGTCTATTGTCTTGAGAGTTTCAATCCAATCATCTTGTCTAGCTGTTTGACCATGGACTGCGACTAGCATCGTGTCGTGTCCGCCGTTCGGAGGCTCAATTAAGTGCAACCCCGCAGGTAATGAATCAAATTTCGATTTCTGTCTTTCGTCACTGCTTTGCAACTCAAATTCATACAAGTTAACCACCGGTGCCGTGCTCGCCATTGATACAAATAAAGCGAGCGTAATGAAGAGGAACAGTTTTAACATAGTGTTGAGTTAGTAGGATTAACCGAACTTTGCTATGGTGTTTCAACTGGCCATACTTGTTGGAGATTGTCAGTTTCTCTAATGACACCACCTCGAACCACATAAAGCAAGTCATCGGAGGCACGTATATCCACCAACGGGTCACGTTCCAAAATCACGAGGTCGGCAAGTTTGCCAGGTTCAATAGTCCCAATGTCTTGTACTACACCAATCATTTCTGCTCCCGTCCGAGTCGCTGACAGAAGGGCTTCGTAATTCGAAAACCCACCACTAGCTAAACTCCACAGTTCCCAATGGAATCCTAGTCCTTGAACTTGTCCGTGAGATCCTACACCGACTTTACCCCCAGCTTTCATGATTCTGTACGCCTGTTGCGCATGAAACTTGTAGACATATTCTTGTTCGTGAACCCAAGGGGTTCGACGAAACTTCGAATCAAGTAATGATTGAGGTATGTATTGTCGAATCTTAGCGTCTTCTAATGGCGACTCTCGAGTGAGAAAATAGCCTTCAGCTTGTGGTCCACCATAGTTGACTAATAGTGTAGGTGTGTATGCGATTTCTGATTGTGCCATCAATTGGACTACATCGTTGTATAGTCCAACGACCGGAATGTTATGTTCATTACCACTGAATCCATCGATAGCATGGGTTAGAACAAGTTTCGTGTCTAATCCTCCTTCGGCGGTTGGCATGATTTCTAAGGCTTGGGACGCTTGCAGCAACCATTGTCGTTGTTCGCGGTTACCGATAAGGTAAGCTTTGATATTGTGTACCGCATAGTTATCCGCGTAACGTTTGAGAATCTTTTCAGCGTGTTCTTTACTCTTGAACTTGTGGTGACTAAACACTCCTGGTCCGGTCGATAATAGTCGTGGTCCGACAATCTTGCCCGCGTCAAGCAGATCACTGTATTCAATAACATCAATCGTACTTGGTTGGACATCGATTGCGGTAGTTACACCGTATGCTAGGTTAGCCAGTAATGACCACATCCTAGGATCGAGAACGTCTCGGTACATCGCGACGTGCGCATGCGTATCGATATAACCAGGCAGAACGTATGCTCCGGCGATGTCAATCAGAGTCGCGTCACTCGGAACTTCGACGTCTTGTCCAACAGCGATGATTCTGTCACCGTCGATTACAATCGTTGCCTCAGTCATAACTTCCGGTTGCGCTGAGTTCATGGAAATTACAGTTCCACCTATTAGAGCTACAACCCCCTCAGGTTCATGGCGCGCATGGTAAATGTCGATAGCTAGTCGGTGTACAGCCTCATGTTCTTCGAGTAACGAATTCTCAACTTTCTTGGTAGGAGAAGTCGGATCACAATCATGATCGACACTACCGTCGATAAACACACAATCAACAGCAGATTTGATTGTGTTCAAATAACGGTAATACAGTTTATTACCTACGCTCCAGTAAATGATTCGTGAATCTCTCGACCAGCCAAAATAATCTACTCCGACCTCCGTCAATGGGACTTGTGGAAATTTAGATTCTTTGATATTACTCTCGATCGACGGCAAAGGTATGTCGATGAGATTAAGAATGTAGAGTTGATTAGCATGTTGAACTGCTACGTATTTTCCGTTCGGTGATAACTCGAGCGAGGTGGCAGGCACATCGTTTTCGTCGTAATAGATGCCAGGTCCTTTGACGATAACGTGGTATCGGAAGTCAGATCCGTCCAGTCGAAATGAAACTAGTCCCGAGTCACCCGAACGAAAGATTCCGGGATATAAATAAGCATATAGTCGATCAGATTCCGTCCCCCAATGGTGGTTCACTAATCCGCGAGCAGGTCTTACCACACGTCCTTGTTTATTAGGATCTTGTAAAAATATTTCGACGATGTCTGTACCAGGAGGATGACCAAAATCACTTCCGGTAATCTGACGTTCATGTGACAATCCTCGGAAAACAAAAATCGACTCACCAGACTTAGACCAAAGTGGTTGTGAGTAATACGCGGCGTAGCGAGATACAATTTCAGGAGGTTGCCCAGCAGTCGCAGGGACGGTCCAAACCTGACCCTTTACACCGTCCCAAGTAACAAAAGCAAGTTTGTTTCCATCGGGCGACCAAGTCGGATAGGTCGCGTATTGTCCGTTTGTATCAACTTCCCAAATATCCCGAGATTCGATGTCATAGACGTGGAGTCGAGACATTGCTGAAAACACAAACCGTTTATTATCTGGTGACATTTCAAGGAAACGAACCAATCGCACTTTGACAGGTCCCACACCCAAAGGGTACGGAAAGTAAAGCTGAGGTCCAACTTTTTGGTTGATTGACAATGAGAAGGGAATTTCTTGTGGTTGCAGAGGCTCGTGGGCGAATGCTTCATATACCGATTGTTGCCACACTTTTCCTTGGTGTGTGTAAATCAAGGTTTCGTCGTCCGGCGTAAACGCATAGTTAGGTAGAAGATCACGTGTATAGCGCGACTCTTGTTCATCACGCTGGACTGTTTGTGCTAACCAAACATCAGCACCAGTCGTTAAGTTTCGAATTCGGAGTCCGGTTAAACCACTTTGTCGAGTTCCATAGACTAGATATTCGCCATTGTGTGAAACTTTTGGTTTAAACGCGCCCGACGACGACCCGGTCAGTCGATCTTCAAACCCAGTCCTCAATTCGCGCCGAATTATTTGCCACTGTGGGAAAGAAATGTTGTACCCAAACCCACCGTACTTACGCGCGTAGTAAAGGTATTTTCCATCTGGACTATAAACTCCACCCATCGCATTGTGTCGAGAACTGCGAGTAGTGGAACTGTTACGATTGGCTCGGGTTATCGCTATACCTTTACCGCCAAGTGTCGAATACGCCCAAAGTTCATAAGTACTCAAACCCCACGTGGTTCGGGACGCGATGACATGGTCGCCAGTGGGACTCCAATTTGGGGATGCAAAGAGTGCGTCGTCGGTCGAGTCTGACAAGGCTTGAAGATTCGATGCATCGCGGTCCATGATCCATACATCTTCTTTACCACTCCGATCCGAAATGAATGCAATTTTTGATCCGTCTGGTGAATAGACAGGTTGTGAATCAAACGCCATTCCGGAGGTCAACTGTGTAGCCTCACCGCCACCGATGGGAAGTTCGTAAAGATCACCTAGTGCATCAAGTACTATCGTATTACCGTCGGGAGCAACGTCAAGAGATAGCCACGTAACTTCCTGGGTATCGAATTGTAATGTTCGAGTACCCGTGAGTGGTAACGACTCATCACAAATCAAGCTCCCTACAGTTACACACAGGATTGTGGTCACGATGAAAGTTGTGAACTTATGTTTAACTGGCATGTTTATTCTCAAGCGCGTTTTGAACCCTTTGGAGCGCATCTCGAGTTCGCTGTAACTCGTGGACGATTTCTTCAGTGTGCAGTTCTTGTTTCAACTCTGCTAGTTGGTTTTCTCGCGCTTCCTGCACGTTCGTAACCACAATTCCAATGAACAAGTTAATGATTACAAAAGTCGCAAGAACGACGAAGCTTACGAAGTAGATCCAAGCCCAACTATGATGGTCTAACGCGACATACATAATGTCAGTCCAATCTTCTAAGGTAACAATTCGAAATAGTGACAGCAATGAGGTCCCTAAATCCTTCCAATGGATCGGATCGATATCGTGAAACAAATGATATCCCGCGACTCCGTAGGTGTAAAAGATCACCGACATTAAAAACACGACGTTAGCCATACCTGGCAGGGAATGGAGTAGCGCGGTAACAAGTACTCTGAGTTGCGGGAATACCGATATCAAGCGGAATATTCTGAGTAAACGCGCAATTCTGGCGATCATGGCTAGTTGTCCAACTGCGGGAACTAGCGATAGAACAATGATTGCAAAGTCAAAGCAATTCCACCCGTCCTGAAAGTACCGCCACGGTTGTGGTACTTTTGCGATCATCTTCAGGATGGCTTCGATTATGAAGGCAATTAGGATCACGTTGTAAACAAACGTGAACTCGGACGTAAAGCGAGTATTGATCCAGTCCGAAGTCTCGCAACCAACCATCGCAGCGTTGATAAGAATGAGTACTAGAATTAATGTGGTAAACCACGTTGACGCGACAATTTTGTTGGTACGAGTGGAGAGGTTAGTTAACAACACGAAAGATTCATTCAAACTAAGGAGAGTTACTCAATCAATTCTAGGAATGAGTGAATCACTTTGTCAGCCCCCAGCGTCGCTACAGGAAGGTCGTCGTTATATCCATAAGGAACTAAGACTACTGGGCATCCTGCCGCGCGTGCACTAAGAACATCTGTACGTGAATCACCTATATATAACGTATTTGATGGGTTTGAGTGTAACTTCCCGCAGGCGTACTCAATTGGTTTAGGAGATGGTTTTTGCTCAGTCAAGGTGTCGCCACCGACAATCACCTCAAAAAAATTGCTTAGGTTCAATTTTTGGAAGAGTATAGTGGTGAGGTCAAAACGCTTATTGGTAACGACCCCCAAACGTGTTTTTCTCCGAAAGAGATACTGAATGACAAGCCTTACCGAAGGATACGGCTGTCCAACGTTAGCAATGTCAGCTTTGTAATACTTTAGAAAATCTAGATACATTGCTTCGATGACTTGTTCGTCTGGTGTTTTTTGTGATTCATTCAACAAAGCATTCGTGATCATCGCTTTAGCACCGTGTCCAACCCATCGGCGAGCCAATTGGAGTGTCGCTGTAGGATGCTGCCATTTCGCTAGTGTTTTATTCAAAGCGAAGTGCAAATCTGGAGCTGTGTCGATCAATGTACCGTCCAGATCAAACAGGTAGGCGTCGTACATTAATGCTAATTTTTCTGGTCGATTAACGCGCGCATCTGTGAAATTATGGTAGAGTAGTTGGCACTCGCAAAAATCGCCGAACCAGCTACAAACATATCCGCGCCAGCTCGTCGAGCTAGACCTATGTTGTCAACATTAATTCCACCATCGACCTCTAGCCGGATCGGACGTTCTGCTCGGTCAATCATAGATTTTGCGTCCGCTAGTTTTGGTAAACTCTCAGGAAGAAATTTTTGCCCGCCAAAGCCCGGGTTAACCGACATAACTAGGATCAAGTCGATGTTGTCGATGATTGAATCTAGCACACCTAGTGGTGTACCAGGATTTAAAACAATCCCAGCGCGAACACCTCCGTCCTGTATTCGTTGTACGGCTGCATGCAAATGCTGTGTAGCTTCCGGGTGAATCGAAATATAGGTTGCGCCGCTGTCAATGAAAGCATCGATCAACGATTCGACCGGGGTTACCATGAGATGAACATCGAATTCCACGGTACTGAATCGTTTTTTGAGCGACTGAAGAACCACTGGTCCGAAACTTAAGTTCGGTACGTAATGATTGTCCATGACATCGAAGTGGATGACATCAGCGCCGGCATCGAGTACCGCTTGAATCTCATCACCTAGTTTCGAAAAGTCAGCGGAAAGAATCGAAGGTGCGATGAGAGAACGCATACGATTATTTTACGATTGAGCTAATACTCAATTTAGTGTTCAGGCACGTGAAATCAGGTTCGTATACGCGGTGGAAGTTGGTTCTAAAGGGTAAATCAATGAGAATACAGAGAGTATTTTGACTCTGACATGACTAGAAATGAAACCAATCGTAGGTCTATCCTGTTATCGAGGGAGCACAATATGGCGCTGAGAACACGAAAGTGACACTACGGCACATAACAAATTGTTCGTTTGGTACCACAGGTAAAGTAAATGTTCAGCAGACTGACTGTAAAATCTCAGTCACTGTCAATGGTACCGTCGATGTACTCTAAAGCATGTTGGTAGGCATCTTTACCCACGTCAATCCCAATCTTCCGACCGGGAATGTCATCAGCCGGTGGATGAATGCCACCCCAGATACGCGATAGACTGCATTGATCCGCCGCATCATAATATTTCGCCCACTGTAATTCCATATCCACCGACGGGCCACGCTCAAAGACCAAAAAGTTATTCGCCTCAATCTTGAACTCACTCTTCCCACCCGGGAAATACTCACTACCCGTTAACTCAGTCAAGACTTCCGCCGCCGCCCGTGAATAAGTCGAGTGTCCCGAAACATATCCCGCAAACGGTGGCGTCACGAAGGTTGGTCGCTGATACGGCCACCAATGATCCGCTAAGATCCAACCGACTCCTGCAATATCCTCATCCGGATCCTCAATGTAGTCTGGTCCCTTCCACGTCTTCAACTTGATCTTACCAACATTCTCATCGTTATTGCCAGCTAACTCATCACCCGTATACACCAACTCAATATAACCATCAATCAACGTAATCCCATTCACATGGTAGGACGGTAAATTTGCATCCGAACTCTGTCCTAAGGTGGTCATCCCCCGAATGGCCGAGATCGGTCGGATATAGTCATAATATCCTTTAATCCCCCAGGCCGTGATCGCCACATCGTGCATCGCCCCGCCTAACTTGAAGTACGCCTTTACATCCCACTCCAACTTGTCTAATTCCGGTCCCGTACCATGTTCCCGACGCTCAAACTCCTCATGCTTGCTAATCTCATTCAAAAACACAAACCAATGTCCCGGTGGGGTTTCAGAATCCGGACCATCCGCCCAAAACTCAGCTAACACCCTCGTATAGTCGCCACGCGGCACAATCTGCTCCTCATACGGTTCGCCCGTAAACGGATTCAGGTCATAACCGGTACTGGTATCACCACCGTCATACAAATCATAGAACGCCCGATACGCCTCCGTGTCCGTCGCCTCAGGATACTCCTGGATATTCCCAATCGACGCCGGTGAAATATCCCACATCACCCCATCATCGAACGCCAAGTGCGAACCCCAAATCGAGACTAACTCAAAACCCCAACGATACTCTGAAGCATAGGTGTTCGCTAAGGTCGGTGGGGGACCCGGATCATGATAGACCCAATAATCATAGCCATCGCGGGTATAGATGGTCAGATCTTCAGGACGTAACGCAAACGGCCAGACTTGTCCCCACTCGGGACTCAAATGTTCCGGTAACTCGACTGCTGGATTACCGGCCTGATCAATAAACTCTTGTAACTCCAACGGCTGCCATCGGGCCAAGTCCTCAATATCCGGATTCCCGGGATCATCGGGTCGTAACGGTGGATTTACTGGCTCATAATGCAAGTTTGCATAGTCATCACGTTCATTCGCCCCATCTTCGAAGCCCATCGCAATATAACAAGCAGCAATGTAGTTCCCTAACTCCGCTGGATCTTCACTCTCCCAGCTCGCCGTTTCTATACTCGTGTCATAACCTAAAAAACTCATCAATGCCTTCGCATCGCGCCGAATTGAACCGGTATCGGGCGACGCACGAAATCGATGCATGATTAACCGATATGCGGCATAACTCATCGCTTCTTCACGGTCGGCTTCTACCTCGGGGATCTCAGGCTCTGGGCCATCTCGAGGTACTGAGGGACGATCTTTCCAATCACAGGTATATCCGGCTTGCGTCCGCCCTAACAACCACGGTACTTCTTGGGTCGTATAGGAAGCCCATACATCATACATCGCGGCTGAAGTATGGAACAAATTGCGCGCATGCACCGTCGGTCGTGCCCAATCATGGCGGATCGACTGTAGCAACAACTCGTTCCATCGACGTGCGACCGATACGTCTTCATCTGGACCGACTCCGGGTAAGTAATTCGCAATTACCGTTACCGTATTTGCTGGCATCGTAAACGTCGTTGTAGACGAATACTTGTCGGCGAACTCGCCCCCTTTAGTCGACGTCCAGTGAGAAAAATAGTAATTCTTTGCGCCTTCTGCGGCACGAATCTCAATTTCATCGCCCGCGTCATAAATTCCTGAGCCTGCCCCATTCACCAAAATCAATCGCGACTTGAGTTCTGTAGCTTGAATTGTGATGGTCTGATTCGTGGTAACCCCGGTCTCTTTACTCACTGAACCATCAGGCCACAAGATTTCAATATCGACTTCTTTAGCGCTAGCTAATCCAAAGTGTGCGACCAGTGAATTATGCGATGAAAAATTTGCCTCGGATCCAATTTCTCGCATGTATTTTTTACCATCTGATGTGGAAACTTTAATGCGCGCGCCCACGCCGAAACGATTATCGCCGAGACCTTTTAAGCGCACTTTTAGGAACTTCCCAGTTGACGGCGAAACATTTCGATAATAGATGATTCCATCGGGGCCGTTATTGGCGATTACAACATCGATGTCTCCGTCGTCGTCTGCGTCAAAGCAAGCTATCGCGCGACCCTGACCTCGATTCTCAATGCCAAACTCTGTATTAAAGAGGTAAAAACTCAGATTTTCTCCAGAACCTTCGTTATAGAAAAACCGCGGTAGACTTATCGTGTGGTCTTTGCCTGTGGGACTACGACTCCAACCTGTTACGTGAAAAATATCTTGGAATCCATCGTGGTCAAAGTCAAAAGCACAAGCTCCCCATCCCCAATCACCATCAATGATGTTTGCGGATTCAGAAACATCGGTGAAATTTCCGTCTCCGTCATTGAGATACATGCGGTTACCGAAATAATCGCCACCGAAATCTTCATCGTAGATTGAGGTAACAAACCAATCCATATCACCGTCATTGTCGAAGTCAGCGATAGCTGTACCCATGCCAGCTTGGTCGGTTATTTCATCGCGGTCTGTTATGTTAGTGTAGGTACCATCACCTTCGTTGCGGAAAAGTTGTGTTTCACCGAAATCTGAGACGAGGAGAAAATCAGCATCTCCATCGTCATCAATATCAGTAAAGCCTGGAGTGAAGGACCAATCGAAATGTGATCGACTAACCAGTTGTGTCGCAACCTCTGTTTCCAATCCTGATGCAATGAATGTTCTATTTCCTTGATTTCGCCATAAAGTGAATGTTTCTCTACCGTACTGAAACGACACTCCCCAGTGCGAACAGACGAGATCCATCAAACCATCTGTGTTGTAATCGTAAAACAACGCTGTTACTGTATTACGAGGCTGGTCGTTTAGTCCTGAAGTTTCAGTTATATCAACGAATTTACCCTCGGCTTCGTTGACTCTGTTTTCAAAGAGGAACACTGGATTTTGGTCAATGGATCCAACAAAAAGGTCTAGATCTCCATCGCCATCAATATCACCAAAGGCAGGTCCGCTTCCGCGGTGTATCACGTTAACACCAAGTTCTTGTCCCACCTCGGTGAATTGACCGTTGCCATCATTTTCGTAGAGGTGATTACGCTGTGTATCGCTTCCTACGACGTACAGATCGATGTCGCCATCATTGTCGTAATCTCCAGCGGCAACACCAACCGCAAATTTTTGTTCATCTGACCAATCCCCTTGCATTCGTGGTAGCTCTCGGTCAAAACCGACATCGGCTTCTTCAAAGAGAACTGGGGTTGAAGATTGAGCGATGACTGCTAACGATGTTAACCAAAGACTTGATATAGCAATCAAGGAGGTAGATTTGGCGGCTCGTAGTCCACAACGACGAGCTGAAGTTGCTTCTACTGTACCGTTAGAACACATCATGGAAGTTTTTTACGTGGCGTCGAATTTGTGGTGTGACGAAGTCGTCGAAAAGTTTAAAGTAACCAAAAAGTATAACCTAAACGAATTTTAAACGATTTTTATTTGTACTGTAAATATACATGACGCACGGACGGGTGGGACACTATTCGAGGAGACACGGGTTCAAAAACTGTTTACCTCGTTCATCAGCCGGACTTTGTGCAGCTTGTGGTAGTTAGATAGTCAGCACAAGACGTTCCGGTGGATAGTGTTTCGAGGACAACTGATAAGAAAACCATTCTGCGTCCAATAACTTGCTCGTCCTCCGAACTACCATTGGAATTTTTGCGGGTGAAGAATATATAAAAGAATCTCGAACCACATCGTTAAGTAGCAAGAATCTTTTGTACATGGTGAAGACTGGTTTTAGTTCCTATATCGAACCAAACACCGTCAAAGACTTCTGCAGTGACCTTTTTCTGTTGAACTAAGTCGAAGAGTAAGTCTCGCGTAAACGAAAATTTCGTTCGAATGATACCGGAAAATACTGAGGGATGGATCAAGGAAATCCCACAAAATGTATGGGTGTGGAAATCAGTAACGGCAAAACGTTGGATATTTTCACCCTCAAATGCAAAGTCTCGACTCATTGAAGAACCATCACTTTGCTTGAGAATTAGATGTGCATAGTCGGTAGTTCGTTGACATATTTGAGTGAATGTAAAATCAGTCCAAACGTCCCCATTTAAGACTATGAATGGTGACTGACCCAGCAATGGTAAGGCTTTTTTAATACCGCCCCCGGTGTCCAAGATTTCTTGCTCTTCACTATAAGCTATCTTGACTCCATATTCATTCCCAGAACCTAGAACTGACATGATTTGTTCAGCTAAATGGTGCACATTCACAACGATCTCTTCAACTCCAGCTCGTTTGAGAGCTCGAATCTGATGAACTATGAGAGGTTCATTTCGGAACAAAATCAAAGGTTTCGGAATAGTTTTTGTCAGTGGAAGTAATCGAGTACCAAAACCTGCAGCCAGAATCATTGCTTTCATCGATTGTGCTCATTGAGGCATGTTTGACCGCGTGGAATGACTTCGACACCTAACCAATCATGTAATTCTTCCAATGAGTCTAATTCACCACACAATTTATAGGCTTTCTGTAACGAGGGAAGAATAAATTGAAGATGTGAACTTTGTTGACGGTTAACCCATAATCGGTAAAAGATTCCACAGGCTTTCAACAATCTTTGCACCGCTGTTGTTTTAAGTGCTTTTTCGAAGTTATCGAAACTCACCGACCAATGAGTGTTACTGGCAATTTGCTTGTAAAATTTCACAGTCCAATTCTGAATGTCAACCGGACTATGTTCCCAGTAACAATCGTAAAGAAGGGATGCCAAATCATAAGTCATAGGTCCTACTAAAGCATCTTGAAAGTCGACTACACCAATGCCAGGAGGCTCGGCTCGCACCAACAAATTTCGACAGTGGAAGTCCCGATGTACCGTTATGTTAGGCGCACTCCGAATTATGTTCAAGATTGTTTCAGTGTTGTTTTGTAGAGGACGCGCGGAGATTTCGAGCATTGAGTTACAAATAAATTCTTCAAAAATCTTCAGTTCCGTGCACAATCTTTCGTTACTATAACTAGGGATATGTTCACTGTTGATTTGCTGAATTGTGTGCAGAACATCCACAGCGAGACCCAAGCACTCATTCACCCTTCCTTTAGTGTATTCTGCGTGAAAGTCACTCATACCTACATCTTCGATGATAAAAAAACCTTTGTTTAAGTCGGAAGCAATTACCCTTGGTACCGGTATACTAGAAGTCAGAAATATGTTTGCCAGTCGCAAAAACTGTTCGTTGTTTTCCGTGGAAGGTGGAGAGTCCATTAATACTACTGAGCGAGTTTTAGTCCTGCATCTCCAGAATCGACGGGTACTCGCCTCGGTCTTGAGTTGCTGGATAGCGTGTGGGTCTAAAGAGACGAAATTCGAAGCCCACAAGACGATTTCAGCTAGGGATCGGCGTGACATCACTTGTCGATTATAAAATCATCTTATTGGACGAGAAATTTCAGGTCATTGAAAACGTTGTTTCAGCAGATTGGGACCATTGGACTATTGTTCTTAACGATCCCAACTTTAGCTGCAAGTTTAGCTGAGGACTTATGGACGAATACCGTACAGGATTCGGCTTGTAGTGGTACCTACGACATTAATCAATTGAAACAAACTCTGTTTCAACAAGATCAGCCGTCTACAATCAGAGCTCGTGCTGATCGGTTAGAGTTGTCATTGGATGGGCTGAGCAAACTTGAGGGAAACGTCTCTATCGTGTATCAAGGTGTGGAACTTCACACTCCAGAAATTGACTTAGATCTCAATAACTATGTGTTTCAGTCTATGCAAGGGATGACCGTCGTGAACGAAGAATTTGCACTCGCCGTACACGAAACGGAGATCAGTATGACAAACCAGGAATTAGATGTTCAAGGTGCCGATTTTGTCATATTTGACGAAGATTTTCGTGGTCGTGCTGAATCTGTGTATGCGACGACCAAAGAAATTCAGTTCTACGACGTTAGTATCACACACTGTCCTCCAAAGAATAATTCATGGCTCGTGTCGGCAAGGGAAATTCGACTAAATCGAGTGGAGAGTATTGCTGTCGCCCGTGATGTAACGTTGAACGTAGGTAAATTACCTGCGTTGTATATCCCTTATTTACGTTTCCCTGTTGGGACTTCTCGCATTAGTGGCTTTTTACCGCCTCAAGTAGAAAGTAGTAGCTTACGTGGATATGCCATTAGTGTACCGTTGTACTTTAACTTAGCACCGAACTACGACCTTACCGTTACCCCCTTGTTTTCGTCCTCCGGAAACCATAGCATAGCCGGAGAATTTAGATTTTTGAGTAGACTGTCAACAACTCAATTTGAAGGCAATTTTTTACCGTCCTACAGTGCTTATCGAGATTTCTTACAGTCTCGGATTGATCGTGGTTCCGACGCCGATTTAGAATCTGATCGGCGCTGGTACGTCGGTGCAAAACATACAATGACTGCAAATCGTTGGACAGCTGATGTAGACTACTCTTTCGTCAGTGATGAAAATTACCTCCGAGATTTTGGTGACTCGATTGATGATTTAGGTCGTGTGGGTTTGTCGCGAACGGCGCGTCTTGAGTATTGGGGATCGGACCAAGAATTTTTTGTGACTACACAACGATACGAACCGTTTAGTCACTGGGGTACGTCTGTCTCGAAGACCCCAGAAATCGGCTACAATCGTAGATTGACTTTCCAAGGTATGCAACTCGGAGTAGCTTCCCATACGGCACACTTTCGAACTTACGATATCGATTCTTCACAGGATAGCACACGAACTCATTTGGATTTATCCTGGAAAGTTCCGATTGAAAAGGAATGGGGGCATGCTTCTCTCTCAGGTATTCGGTCGATGACTCGATTTGATTTCAATGATCGTCATGAAATAAGATTATTAACCACCTTTTTGTTTGATAGTGGAATAACGTTTGAACGAAGCATGGGTAAAGACAAACGGTATTTTCAAAAATTGCAACCAAAATTTGTGGCGTCCAAACGAACCATGAATCGTGTTGCTCCTTATCCGATTTTCGATGATGGTGAACACACACATTCGTTTGAAACTATTTTTTACCCGACGCGCATCTTGGGATACGATAAGTTGGAAGAGGTAGAGTCGATCGCGCTAGGTGTACGTAAAACTTTGACTGATTTAATTTCTTATAGGGAATTACTGTCGGTGCAATTCGTAGTGGGTTCCCATCGAACTGTGTCGGCTACCGAATCGACCCAAGACCAACTTTTTGGATTAGCTATTCAGGGACGACCAAGTTCCGTACTTCAACTTAGTCTTGCTGCCTTGCAATTTTCCGAACATAACGATGATTGGACACACGAATTCCGCATTAAATTTGAACAGGCCGAGTGGCGATTTACCTCTTGGATGCGAACGGAAAGAGCGTCGGACTTGAAGCAATCCTACATGGATTTTGCCGTTCCTGTACACGATCGGTGGAAGGCTTACGGACGTCTACACATTGATTGGTCCGAACAAGAGCATATAGAATCGTTCATCGGTGTGGAGTATGCCGGTTGTTGTATTGAGTATCGAGTACTATGGTATGAGACGCTCCGATACGAGTGGGTTAACTCGGAATCATTGCAAACAGGGAGAGGCATTCGCTTTGAGATTTCTCTGAAAGGTCTAACTTCGCTTGGAGATAATGTTCGCTCGATGGTGAGTCGCGGAGCCCGGACCCCTTTTTCCATTTATGCTTATTGAGATTTAAATGATAAATTTAAGAAACCAAACTATTTGCATCGCAGTATTGCTACTGTTGAGTGCGCTACCAATAAACCAACTCTACGCTGAGAAAGAGGTTCTTGATCGGGTTGTGGCAATCGTCAACGACGACATCATTTCCTTATCTCAAGTTGAAGATCGGTATCAATTAGTCTTACGTCAATTTGCGGCTAACAACATTCGCGAAATTCCATCGCGCAAAACGATCATTGATCAAATTATGGAGTTGTTGATCGTGGAAAGTATTCAACTACAGGAAGCGACGTATAGAGGATTTCTGGTTAGCGAGGAGGAAGTGACTGAAATTATTCGAGCAATGGCACGAGAAAACAATTTGGATATTGAGCAGTTTCGTGAACGCTTGCAGACGGATGGAATTTCCTACGCTGAATTTAGAGAAGATGTACATCGTCAAAGTGTGATTCAAAAGGTGCAATCAGCAGTCGTAAACCGCCGGATTTTTATCACCGAACAAGACATCAAAGAATTTCGTAATTCTCCGTTTTTTGATCTATTAGCGACTGATCAATATCGAATTGGTCACATTTTGATTCCGATTTCGGAAGAGGCACAGAACTCCGATACACAAAGCAATCAACGGCGAGCTTCCGATATCGTGAAGCAGTTAAGAGATGGCGCTGATTTTGCCATCATGGCAGTGAACGAGTCAGCGGCGTCGACGGCCTTGGAAGGAGGAGATCTTGGTTGGCGGGATTCTCAGGACATTCCCAGTTTGTTTGCAGAAACTGTCGTCGGTATGGAAGTCGGCGATATATCTGAGCCAATTGTGAATGAACGTGGCTTTCACATCATTAAATTATTAGATAAACGAGGATCTTCGGGTTCCAAGGGTGAACAAACTCTAGTTCGTCATATCCTCATTCAACCGAACGCCATCAAAACCGATTTACAAGCGAAAAGAGAAATCGAAGGTATTCGACAGCGAATTCTCGACGGCGAAGACTTTGACACGTTAGCACAAGAATTTTCGGACGATCCAGGCTCGGCTCGGAATGGAGGCAAGCTAGATTGGACCGATGGCAAAGATTTAGATCCACAATTTGTTGAGGAGATGCACGCAACTGACATAGGAGAAGTATCGGTGGTGTTTGCGACTCAATTTGGATGGCATATTCTTGAAGTTCTGGAACGTCGGGTCGCTGATCTTACAGAAGAGAATTTGAACAATTTAGCGTTACGAGCCCTCCATTCACGGCAATTTGAGGAAGCTTTACAAGACTGGCTGCAAGAGATTCGCGAAGAAGCCTTTGTGAAGATTGTGTACAACCCCTAATTAGACTTGCACGACTCATGTGATGCCTCTGCAACCACGAAAACGCTTTGGTCAGCATTTTTTGGTTGACGTAAGTGTTATCGCAGACATCCACGAAGTTCTAAACATATCCCGTAATGATCGGGTACTTGAGATTGGTGCTGGGTACGGTAATCTAACTCGTGGGCTCGTAGCTACCGGTGCAGAGCTTGTAGTCGTTGAGATCGATAAAGTACTTGTCAACTATCTGCGAAAGCACTTTTTGAGTACGACTATCATTGAAGGCGATATACTCAGGTTAGAAGCGGACATTTTCAGTTCAAGACGAGTTGTTGGGAATCTTCCCTATGGGATTTCAACTCCCTTATTAATAAACTTGTATGAGTTTAACAATACTCGGGACTTGCATTTCATGCTTCAAAAGGAACTAGCCGATCGTCTAGTCGCGACTCCCAACACTAAATCTTGGGGACGACTTTCCGTAAAAATGCAGCACATGTTTGATATCACGACACTGTTTGAAGTACCTTCAGATGCTTTTGATCCTCCCCCTGCAGTAACCTCCGCCTTTGTTCGATTTGATCGCAAGAAAATTCCTCTTGAGATTAACGATATGAACCTGTTCGATATAGTGTTAACCGCGGCGTTCAACCAACGACGAAAAAAAATATCTAGTAGTCTGAAGAAGTTCATGGTTGATTGGGATACTGTTTGTGTCGATGTAAATTTACGTGGAGATCAATTGAACGTTGCGGATTTTGTAAATATAGCTAACTCACTGTTCTCAGAGCCATAGAACTAACTCTAATGTCAATTTATGCCATCGGCGACGTACAAGGTTGTTACAGTGAATTGCGACATTTACTGGATAAGATCAAGTTTGATCCAGCTAGTGATATGGTTTGGTTTACTGGCGATCTCATTAATCGCGGACCAAATAATGTTGAAGTACTCAGGTTTGTACGCAGTTTAGGTCAGCGCGCAGTGTCGGTACTGGGAAACCACGAAATTTATACCTTGGTGATAGTGTTCGGTGAGTATTCAATGGACGATAACGACACTTTAGGTGACCTGATAAGTGCTGATGATTGTGAGGAACTGTGTCATTGGATCAGACAACTCCCACTGCTCCACAAAGAAAATAGTCATTTGTTGGTACATGCTGGTATTCCACATACGTGGACTGAAAAGCAAGCATTCAGTTTTGCAAACGAGGTAGAGAACGTACTAAGGGGAGAGGCGTATCGAGAATTACTAAGGCACCTATTTGATAGAGAAACCGATTGTTGGAGCACTGAGCTTCGTGGAATAGAGCGATACCGCATGATTCTCGATTATTTAACACGAATGCGATACATTGGTAAGTATGGTAACTTAGACTTTAAAAACAAACACTTCTTGCCGGTACCACCGGCAGGATTTCAAGCGTGGTTTGATTGTCCAACTAGACTCAAAAACGATGTAATCTTTGGTCATTGGGCTAGCTTAAATGGTTTCACGAATAACGAGCAATTTCATTCGCTAGATACCGGTTGTGTTTGGGGTCGAACATTGACAGCGATGAATCTATCAGATCATTCAAGAGTTGCCGTGCCGAAAATGCTGATATGATAAAGTGGACACGTTGAAAGTTCCTGGAGAAGTATATTTGGTCGGCGGTTTTGTTCGCGATCAATTGTTAGGAAATGTCAGGGTTGATCACGAACGTGATTGGGTTGTCATTGGCACGACTCCTACGCAAATGGAAACGGCTGGATTTAAACGGGTTGACGCTTCGTTTCCAGTGTTTTTGCATCCGATTACGAACGAACAATATGCACTTGCCCGTACCGAACGTAAGGTCGGTACAGGACACAAAGGGTTTAGTACAGAATACGACACTGACGTAACACTTGAACAGGATTTGGCACGCCGAGATTTAACAATCAATGCTATCGCAAAGACTGTAGATGGCTCACTGGTAGATCCTTTCAATGGTAAACTAGACCTCCAAGAGCGAGTTTTACGCCATGTAACGGATGCCTTTGTCGAAGATCCATTGCGTGTCTTTCGGGTGGCTCGCTTTACGGCACAATTACCTGATTTCCAAATTGCTACGGAGACTCAGGAACTGATGCGTTCCATGCGAGATGAGTTGGCTTCACTTAGTGCAGAACGGGTTTGGTCTGAAACACTTAAGGCGATGAACGGACCTGCTGCTTATAGGTACTTTCGGACGATTCAAGAAATTTGCATTGTCGAACCTTGGTTCGAGGACATTAGGCTAAACGAAATAGCTGACCTACAGGAACAACGACAGTTGCAGGGTGAGAGTGCTGTAGCGGCGATTGGTTGGATCCAAGGTCCAGAGCGGATATCACGCTTTTTATCCAAAATCAAAGCTTCGCGCAAGCACCAACAGTTGGTTCGAGCAACGGCTCGAAGTTGTATGATTCTCAAGAAGTCAAACAATATGAATGCTGAGGATTACTTTTATGCGTTAAAGTCAATTGGAGCGTTTCGAAATGAAGCAATATTTCTAAACTTGGTCGGATCATTGCAACTATGTTCCGGTCTTGACCTCAGTGAATTAGTTGACTTAGTTTCCAAAGTACGGTGTATTCGCGTTCAACCACCAGAATCTATCAGCTATGAGGAATGTTTGCATAGAAAACGTATCGGTATGATTCAAGAATTTCTCGACCACCAACGCAACTAGCTTTTGCTCCGTTAATTTGTAGCAATGTGTTCATCCAAGTTTCTCAATGGGATTGGATGTAAAGTCTTGTCCGCCAATCAGACCTAGTTTATTCAAAAGGAACAAGAATCTGTTGAAAAAGTGGTCACTTCCGTACCAGCAAATTACTACGTCAAGGTAGATGGTAAACTCTCAATCTCCCACCGGGCAGTGGTCGAGATCTTTAACGGTTCAATAAAGCCGCTCTGTAGTCGTTCATGTCCTGCAAACGCAATCATGGCTCCATTGTCAGTACACAATTCTTGCGGTGGATAGTGAACTTCACAGGAAAGTGTTTGTAAGGTTTCACGTAGCGCCGAATTGGCAGCCACTCCACCCGAAACAATTAAAGTTTTAGCACGCGTCTGATCGATTGCTTGTTTACACTTTTTGTGTAGAGTTTCAGTAACTGCTAGTTCAAACGAAGCGGCAATATCAGCTTTGGTTTGCTCTGTCATTGGCGAGGTCTTGGTGATGAGATTTCTCACTGCAGTTTTTAACCCACTGAAACTGAAATTCAAAGTTGGTTTATTGGTTAGCGGTTGAGGTAACTTGAAGCGACTTGAATTTCCTTGCTGTGCTACGCGAGATATTTCAGGTCCGCCTGGATACCCTAAACCTAGAAGCTTGGCTGTCTTGTCGAACGCTTCTCCAGCGGCGTCGTCTAACGATTGTCCCAACAACTTGTACTTCCCGATTTGCTCAACATAGACGAGCTGTGTATGGCCACCCGAAACAAGTAAAGCTACAAACGGTGGTTTCGGTCGTTCACTTGAAAGTAAGGGGGCTAACAGATGTGCTTCCATGTGATGCATTCCAATCGACGGAATTTGTAAAGACCAGGCAAGGGTTCTGCCGATTGTCGCACCAACCATCAGTGATCCGATAAGACCAGGACCAGCTGTATAGGCGATCGCGTCGATCTCTTTAACCGTTATCGACGCTTCAAACAAGGCTTGGCGTATGAGTGGGATTAACTTCCGGATATGATCTCTCGATGCTAGTTCTGGTACTACGCCACCATACTTCGCGTGCAGTTCCGTTTGACTGTACACGATCGGCGCGACCAAACCGCGTTCACTGGAGTACAGTGCAACACCAGTTTCGTCACACGAAGTTTCGATTCCGAGCACTAGCATCGTGTATGTGAAGGGTGTTTACTCTATTACTTTTTGTTTAGAGAATTGAGGATCTTCGTCACAATCTCATCAAGTGGTATATTCTCACTCTCAGCTTGCCGGAACCTATACTCAACAGTATTTTGATTCAAGCTCCTTTCACCGACAACGATTCGATGGGGAATGCCGATAAGGTCGGCATCAGCAAACTTAACTCCTGGTCGTTCTTCCCGGTCGTCATATAGGACTTCTACACCTGCATCACACAGTGTACGGTACAAACGGTCAACTGAGTCTTTTACCTTGGAATTCGATTTAGAAAATAGACCGACTAAATGTACCTGCATTGGTGCTATTTCGATCGGCCAATCAATTCCCGCTGCGCTGTGGCACTGTTCCACTACCGCTGCGGCCATCCGTGTCACGCCAATCCCGTAACATCCCATCGTCGGACAAATGGAGTTTCCTTCACGGTCGAGCACCGTCGCTTCCATCGACTTTGTGTATTTCGTACCTAGTTTGAAAATATGACCGACTTCAATACCTCGTTGTATAGCTAGCGGACCACTACCGTCTACGGCAGGATCACCTTCACCAACCATCCGTAAATCGACGACGTTTTCACACTCAACGTCTCTATCCCAATTCGCCCCAATGAAATGCTTACCTTCTTCGTTCGCTCCGAAAGAGAAATCCGAGACCATAGCAGCACTCCGATCCACGTAGAACGGGATTTTTAGTTTGATTGGTCCGAGTGAACCAACCGAACATCCCAATTCCGCGGAAATGACTTCTTCGGATGCAAAAGTGACTGGTTGAGATACTTCTTTAATTTTTGCAGCTTTGACTAAATTAAGTTCGTGATCTCCCCGTAGTATCAATGCGACCAGCGATTTTTGTCCATATACGATAAGTGTTTTCACCGTACGCTCGACCGGTAAATTTAGGAATCTCGTCAAATCTTCAATGGTTCGAACTTCCGGTGTGGGTACTTTCTGTAAAGGCATCGTGGGTGTTGATCTCTTACCCAGTGGTAATGCTTCTGCACTCTCAATGTTTGCCGCATAGTTACTGTGTTTACTATAGGCTAGTGTATCTTCACCAGAACCAGCTATAACATGGAACTCGTGGCTTTCGCCGTCTCCAATCACTCCGGGATCTGCTTCTACTACTCGAAAGTTAACACCAAACCGTGTCAGAATCGCGGAATAAGCGTCATACATTTCTTGATAGGTTGCATCAAGAGATTTGTCGTCCATATGAAAAGAATACCCGTCTTTCATAATGAATTCTCGTGATCTTAGAACGCCAAAACGTGGTCTGATTTCATCTCGAAATTTCGTGCTAAAGTGAAATAAATTACAAGGTAACTGCCGATAACTCATAAAGTTGTCGCGGAACAAATCGGTAACTACTTCTTCGTGAGTAGGACTCAGACAGTAATCGTTTTCATGTCGGTCTTGCAGGCGTAGTAACTCCATACCCATCGTCTCCCACCGTTGCGATTGTTTCCACAATTCGCCCGGTTGAACAAATGGCATAAGCATTTCTTGACAACCGTATCTTGTGAGTTCTTCGCGAATCACTTGTTCAATTTTTTTGAGCACGCGCAACCCAAGTGGCAACCATGTAAACAAACCAGAACCGAGTTGGCGAATGAATCCGGCACGCAGTAGAAGGATGTGGCTAATGACTTCAGCATGAGCCGGTTCTTCTCGTAGAGTTGGTATAAATGTCTCGCTAAACTTCATAAATCTATAAGGATATTGGAAGGTTTGATGGGTGAACTTGTAAGTATTTGCTTCGGGTTCAACACCCCTTTTTATTCTGTATCCACACCGCGCGCATATAATTTTGATTCATTCCCAAGTCTATGGAGTGGACTTTGCCGATTTACGAATATCAGTGCCAGTCTTGTGGGCATGAATTCGAAGAACTACAGAAATTTAACGACGACCCACTCGTGGATTGTCCCGTATGTCAACGGACCGAGCTTCGGAAGTTGATTTCACAGACCTCATTTGTCCTTAAAGGTGGCGGTTGGTACGCGACCGACTTTAAGAAACAGAACGGTATGTCGACTTCTGACCAAACCGAAGAAAATACCAAATCAGAGTCTTCCGAGGCGAGCACCTCTCAGACTTCTGAAAACAAAGAAACAAGTACTAAGTCGTCAGATAAAAATTCTGCAGTAACAGATTCGTAATCGTTTTCAATTCATTGAAATTATAGTACTCGACAAGGATAGTCAGTATGAGAACTCACTTTTGTGGTGAGCTAAGAAAGAGCCACATTGGACAGCCAGTAATGGTTTGTGGCTGGGTAGATTCCTGCCGTGATTTGGGCGGCATCATTTTTCTAGACGTACGTGATATACAGGGAGTATTACAAGTTGTCGTTGATCCGGAACTCAAGGAAATATTCCAGATCGCACAACAACTAAAGAACGAATTTGTGATCCAAGTGTCCGGCGAAATACGAGCCAGGATTAGCGATCAAACCAATCCTCATTTATCAACTGGAGAAGTTGAACTCTACGCGCAAGCTTTATCGATACTGAATGAATCTGAGGTGCCACCTTTTCAATTGGATGAGCACTTTAATGTGAATGAAGATTTACGACTTCGTTACCGTTACCTAGATTTACGCCGACCACAAATGCAACAACGATTGATCGTACGTTCGCAGGTGTTAAGTCTCATCCGATCATTCATGGAAGAAAATGGATTTTTGGAGATTGAGACTCCAACTTTAACCCGCTCTACGCCGGAAGGTGCAAGAGATTATCTCGTACCTAGTCGCACTTACCCGGGGACTTTTTTTGCATTACCCCAATCGCCGCAGATTTTTAAACAACTACTCATGATGTCGGGCCTTGACCGTTATTACCAGATTGCGCGCTGTTATCGAGATGAAGATTTACGGCATGATCGTCAACCGGAATTCACACAGCTAGATGTTGAAGCCTCGTTTATCGAAGAGAATGATGTTCTCGATTTGACTGAAAGGTTGTTATGTAATGTGTTTAAACGACAACTCAATGTAACCTTGGAGAAATTTCCACGACTAGACTACGATTCTGCTCTACGTCGATACGGCAC
This sequence comes from Gammaproteobacteria bacterium, assembly GCA_028819195.1. Taxonomy (GTDB): domain Bacteria; phylum Pseudomonadota; class Gammaproteobacteria; order Pseudomonadales; family Azotimanducaceae; genus Bin55. The sequence goes on from JAPPMF010000009.1 coordinate 405,091, forward strand.
CGATAAACCAGATTTACGTAACCCACTTGAATTGATGGACATCGATGCGATTGTGCAACACAGTGAGTTCAATGTTTTTGCCGAAGCAGCCAATGACGACACAAATCGAGTCGCGGTATTAAGGGTTCCAGCATGCATCGATCGATTTACGCGCAAACAGTTGGATCAGCTGGTTGAATTTGTGCAAAAACACGGTGCAAAGGGACTAGCCTACATTAAGGTTAATGATTCTAAAAGCGGTCGTGCGGGGATGCAATCCTCGATTCTCAAGTTCTTGTCCGACAACGAACTACAATTGCTGTTACAACAAACTACCTCGCAATCTGGCGATATCCTATTCATTGGTGCGGGACTAAGGGAAACTGTCAGTCATTTCATGGGGGTACTCCGGAATCATGTTGCTCACGAACTTGATATATTTGAAGATGAATTCAGAGCGTGTTGGATTACCGATTGGCCAATGTTTGAACGAATGGAAGATGGATCGATGGCGCCGATGCACCATCCATTCACTCGTCCAAAATGCGGACAACGACAGTTCACGGAATCTCCCTTTACCACTAAAGCATTTGCTTACGATGTTGTGATAAACGGTTATGAACTTGGCGGTGGTTCGCTGCGTATTCACGACACCGATATGCAGCAAGCGGTTTTTGACGTTCTAGGCATAGGTCAGGAAGCTCAAGTGAAGTTTGGGTTTCTGCTAGATGCTTTACGATTGGGATGTCCTCCGCACGGTGGTATTGCCTTAGGGATCGACCGTTTGATAATGTTAATGACTAATACAGAGTCAATTCGCGACGTAATCGCTTTTCCAAAAACTACGAAAGCTAGTTGTTTAGTTACCCGCGCACCAACTGCTGCAGATCCATCGCAATTACGAGATTTAGGCGTATTCGTTAGGCAGGATTCCTGATGGCAGGTCATTCAAAATGGGCGAACATCAAGCATCGAAAAGCTCGACAAGATGCGAAACGTGCTAAGGCTTGGACTAAAGTGATCAGAGAACTCACAGTAGCAGCACGGTTAGGTGGTGGGAATCCCTCTGACAATCCTCGACTAAGAGCAGCAGTTGATAATGCAGTGGCAGTCAATATGCCTAAAGACACCATGGATCGCGCGATTGCTCGCGGGGTAGGTGCTGGTGATGAAGGTGCCTTGGAAGAGATAGTTTACGAAGGTTACGGACCGGGTGGTGTTGCCATTCTTGTCGAAACCATGACTGACAACCGTAATCGAACGGTTGCCGGCGTTCGCCATGCGTTTTCAAAGTTTGGTGGTTCTTTAGGAACCTCAGGTTCGGTTGCTTATATGTTTGAAAGACGGGGGATCCTACAATTTGACTCATCGGTTGATGAAGATCAAATTATGGAAACTGCTCTTGAGAGTGGCGCAGACGATGTGGAAACAGATGAGAGTGGTTCTACCTATGTACTTACCTCGTTTGAATCCTACAGTTCAGTCTCGGACTACTTTCAGTCTCAGGGATTGAAACCGATCAGCTCAGAGGTCACAATGATGCCGACAACAACTACTCTTTGTGATGGAGATACGACTGAAAAAACACTTAAAGTTATTGAAGCGCTAGAAGACTTGGACGATGTTCAGAATGTCTTTTGCAATGCCGAATTCACAACGTCAGACGACTCTGTATCGTGACTGTCGTATTGGGAATCGATCCAGGATCTCGGTCGACCGGCTATGGTATAGTAGATTATTCTATCTCGCACCTGAAGTATGTTTCGTCTGGTACTATTCAGACTACAGGCTCGGACTTTTTTTTACGACTGAAAGATATTTACGAAGGAATTGATTTGGTATTAAGTGAAATCACAGCCGATGAATGTGCCGTAGAAGGAGTGTTCGTTGCCGAGAATCCTAATACTGCGCTTAAATTAGGGCAGGCTAGAGGTGCAGCTTTGGCTGCAGTTTTAGCTCACAATTTACCAGTGTACGAACACGCAACTCGCCGCGTAAAAAAAACGGTGGTAGGCACTGGTTCAGCAACTAAAGATCAAGTGAATTACATGGTAAAACAAACATTACAAATTGAGGGTAAATTGAGTGTTGATGCCGCCGACGCTTTAGCAGTGGCGATCTGTCATGCTCGGTCTTTTCCGTTGCGCGACAACAGTTTTAATCCTTACGGTACAACGAGAGACTTTCTGCGAAGCTGAGGTGTTAGATTGAATCTGTGTGGTGTTCTTGGAATCTAACGCATGATTGGTCGTCTACACGGAATTTTAACCGAGCTGGAGGGCAACCAGGCATTGATTGACGTAAATGGCGTCGGATACGAACTCGAAGTGCCCACTGGGACTTTCGATGACGTCGCAATGAACACTACGTGTACGGTTTACGTCCATCAAGTGCATCTACAGGATGCGATGGTTCTTTTTGGATTTTCAAATAAACCGACTCGAGAATTTTTTCGAGTATTAATCAAGATTCCAAGTGTTGGTCCAAAGAGTGCTCTTGCAATTCTGTCAACATACTCGCTAACGCAGTTAGGTCGAATTGCCCGTGAAAGAGACGATGGATGTCTGACTCGAGTCAAAGGAATTGGTAAACGAAGTGCCGAAAGAATTGTAGTTGAACTTGCTAACATGGTGGACCAGTTACCACTTGCGGTTATGGACGCAATTCCCACTTCATCGACCTTGCAAGAAGCCGAAAATGCGTTGGTAAGTCTTGGATACCGTTTAGGAGAGGCTAGAAAAGCAGTCAAGGCTGCGTGGCACGAAGATATTTCGGTCGAAGAATTGGTTCGAAACGCACTACAACGACTATCGCATTAGATCATGACTGTAAAAACTGACAAAGTTCGTGTAGTGGACACGACAGCACAAGTGTCTGACGCTTCGTATGAACGACAACTCCGTCCCTCGACGCTTGGTGAATTCATTGGTCAGGCAGCTCTTAAGGAACGACTGAAAATCTTCATCGAAGCCGCTCAACAACGAGGTGAGAATTTAGCCCACACGTTATTTTGGGGGCCACCCGGTCTTGGTAAAACGACACTCGCACACATCCTTGCCAATGAAATGGACTCTACGATTCGGGTAACCTCTGGACCAGTGCTAGATAAACCAGGTGACATGGCCGCCATACTGACAAATTTGGAACGTATGGGAACATTATTTGTCGATGAATGTCATCGAATGCCAGTAGCCGTAGAAGAGTTGTTATATCCTGCAATGGAAGAATTTAAATTTGACATCATGCTAGGCGATGGTCCCTCTGCCCGGTCAATGAGGATGGAACTTTCTTCCTTTACTTTGATTGGTGCAACGACCCGCCGAGGGTTGCTCACCAAGCCGTTACAAGATCGTTTTGTCAATCTTTTACAACTCGAATACTACAATACCGATGAACTTGCAGAAATTGTGTCTCGCTCGGCGCGTAAATTGTCAATTGCGATAACAGATAGCGGCGCAAAGGAAATTGCCAGTCGATCTCGAGCGACCCCTAGAGTGGCCAATCGTCTCTTACGACTCGTGCGCGACTTCGCGCAGGTGCGGTCGAACGGGGAAATCACCCAACCAACTGCTGAAAAAGCTTTAGCTTTGTTCGAGGTTGATCAAGCCGGATTAGATGCAATGGATATTCGTTACCTGATCACTGTTGTACAGAAATTTAGTGGTGGTCCGGTAGGAGTCGATACACTCTCGGCGTCGCTCAGTGAGGAGCGTGATACGTTAGAAGATGTAGTTGAACCATTTTTAATACAACAAGGATTTCTTATGCGAACTAGACAAGGTCGTGTAGCGACCCAACGGGCGTGGGCCCATCTTGGACTTCAGTATGCGGGTGCAAATATGATGAATGACGTTTTAGAAATTGATAAGCGAGGTTAGGTATGTCTTGGTTCACACAATTTGCTAGCCACGGTGGCTGGCCAGTCTTGGTCATCGTCGTTGGCCTGGCAGGTGTCTCTGTATGGTCCTGGATCATCATAATTCATCGTTACATTGCATTGTCAGAAGCTCGACGAGACTTACTCGATTTTGAGGATCAGTTTTGGGGCGGAACTGACTTACGCGAACTGTATTCAGAACTAGTCGAGGAAGAATCAAAATCGGGTATAGAGCGAATATTCGTCGCGAGTTTTCGGGAGTTTGAACGCGCGACCGATGAGATTGGAAGTAATGCAGCTGGGTATACGAGTACCGATACGGCAGTCGTTGATGCTGAAATAGTGCAGACGACAGTAATGCGGGCGGCCCGTGTTGCCGTTAATCGTGAAGAAGAATTGCTAGAAACCCACTTAGGTATATTGGCTTCCGTAGGTTCAGTTAGTCCTTACGTTGGTTTGTTGGGAACTGTAGTGGGTATGATTTATTTGTTTCGCGATCTTGCAAATATGCCCCAAGCGAACATCGCTTCTCTCGCCCCAGGTATTTCAAGTGTTTTAATTGTGACAGCAATGGGTCTCTTTGCAGCGATTCCTGCGGTTATCGCCTTTAATCGCTATTCAGCACGTGTCGAAATACTCATGAAAAGGTACGAAGGATTGATTGACGAACTTGTCTCGATTCTTTACCGTGCCGCTCGCCGAGATCATACCTCATGACTAGTAGACGAAAACCAATGTCCGAAATCAATCTGGTACCACTTATTGACGTTATGTTAGTATTGTTAATCGTATCCATGGTCACGGTGCCGTTGTTGACTCAAGGAATAGATGTTGATTTACCGCAGCAAAGTTCTGAACCCTTAGAAGATGCCGACAAAAACCCCTTGGTTGTTACCATCCGGGCTGACGAACGAATCTATCTCAATGTCGGCGTAAGTGATATTTTTGATGAAGACTCCTTTGTTACCAAGGAAGAACTGCAATCGAACGCCAGCAAAGTAATCAGTGCTCGACCCCTCGTACCAGTGTTTCTACGCGCCGATCAAAACCTGCCTTACGGGCGGATCATTGAAATCATGAATATTCTGCAAGACGCAGGTGCTAAAGATGTTGGTCTAATCACAGAACCACCGGAGGTTTAGAGAAGTTGAATAGGCTTAGTAACTATACCTTACCTTTTGTTTTGTCCCTGCTCCTGCACGTAGTGGTGATCGTAGTCCCCGTCGTCATTTCTCGCAGTTTTTCTTTAATTGACAATGTAACGGTGTTTGAACCTAAAGCGATCCGTGCTACTTTACTTGTCGCCGAATTTGATCATACGCGATCAGCCACCTATGAAGTACAAGATACTGCCGTATCGTTGGGTACAGAAGGTCTCGAAAACCAAACTAAATTGGGCCAACAAGAACCCGATTCGGTCGTAGAAATCAAACCAAATATAGAGAATGAAAAGAAACGTTTACAAACTTTAGAAGAGCTACGAAACTCCACCTTCGATGAATCATTACAAAGAGAATTACAATTATTAGCAGAAAATGAGCTAGACGAGGAATCCGCGAGTTACGTAAACGCCATATACTCTGCGATAGTACTGCGCTGGTCACGTCCACCGAGTGCGCGTAAAGAAATGGAAACCTTACTCAGTGTCGAATTGTTTCCTAATGGAGAGTTAAACACGGTTAATGTAATAGAATCTAGCGGTAACGACGCGTTTGATCGCTCAACATTATCAGCAGTTAGAGCAGTAGGATCGTTTTCGGTTCCAGATGACAAGGATGTATTTGAAGCAAAATTTCGCAAGTTCAATTTACGTTTTCGAGGAGAGGATCTTTTAAGATGAAAAAGTTAGTGATCCTTGTTGGTATCTTTATTTTTTCTTGGCCGCTAGTCGCCTTCGAAATCTTTATCGATCGCGGTACTGATCAAGTTAGTAAGATTGCTGTGGTTCCCTTTGGGACCGTCGCAGAGGTGAACGACCCATCGGATGTGATCGAATTCGATTTAGAGCGTAGCGGTTTGTTTACTGCCCTTGCTGAAGAGAATATGCTGTCAATGCCGCAGACAACCGACGAGGTAAATTTCAGAGATTGGAGTATTCTGGGCGCGAAGTACTTGATTATTGGGTCTATGGAAGAACGCTCAGAAATTGAGGTCGCTGTAACGTACCACGTTTTTGATGTCGAATTACAGCGCCGTCTAGTGGGCGGAGTCGCTTCGGGAAGGAAAGATTTAATCCGTGATATCGCCCATTTAATTGCCGATCAAATATTTGAAGCAATCACTAACGTAAAAGGGGCGTTTTCAACAAAAATAATGTATGTTTTAGTCCAAGGTAGAGGTACCGAATTCCCTACTTACCATCTTAATATAGCTGATTCTGATGGAGAAAACATACAGACGATATTGCAATCAAATTGGCCCATTCTTTCACCAGCCTGGGCACCGGACGGTCAAAGCGTTTGTTATGTGTCTTTCGAATCGGGTAGATCACAAGTCATTGGTCACGAGATTCTGACAGGGGAACGCGAGGTACTTGCCGCATTTGAAGGTAATAATAGTTCGCCTGATTTTTCACCGGATGGTGAGCAAATTGCTTTGACGTTGACTCGTGATGGTAATCCCGAGGTATACACGATGAATTTAGCTGACCGAACTTTCCGGCGGATTACCACGCATCGTGGAATCGATACAGAGCCCACGTGGACAGCAGATGGTTCTTCGCTCATTTTCACGTCTGATCGTAGTGGTAATCCCCAGCTGTATCAAGTTGATTTAAAATCTTTATCAACCAATCGACTGACGTTTGAAGGGACGTACAACGCACGAGCCCGAACTTTACCTGATAGAAAACACTTACTCTATGTCCACCGAATCCGACAAAACTATCATATCGTTTGGGCTTCTTTGGACGAATCAAGTGAACCAATCGTACTTACTGGCAGTGTAATGGATGAATCTCCATCTGTTGCGCCAAATGGATCGATGGTCATGTATGCTACGAAACAAGGAAGTCGTGGTATACTTGGCATTGTTTCAGTAGATGGGCAAGTCGAATTACGACTCCCTTCGGAAGAAGGGGATGTTCAAGAGCCGGCTTGGTCTCCTTATTTATCCACCACCCTTATTAAACACCGAAAAATTTAGACTTGGAGTAGTTGAATGACTATTAGACAGATCGCGACTTGGTTTCTACTGCTTGCGACAGCTTTTTTACTTTCTGCGTGTCTGCCGTGTTCTGACGACACTATGGACGAACCGGTAGCTCCTGTTGATCCCGAACCCCCCGTGGTGATTCCGCAGGTACCAGTTGTACCTGAACCCACCCCCCCTCCAGAACCAACTACGCCAGAGTATTTTGAACATACAGTTGACGATGAGGGTAATCCAAAAATTGAAGTAATTGATGAAGAGGGTCGACGGGTTTCGCACGTATTCAATTTTGAGTTCGACGAAGCTGACTTAGCCTCGGGTGACTTCACTGCGCTTTCCCGTCACGCCGAAGCGCTTGTAGCAAATCGAGATCGCAGTGCGATTATTGAAGGTCACTGTGACGAACGGGGTACACGGGAATACAACCTTGCATTGGGTGAACGCCGAGCACAAGCAGTTGCTGATTTCCTGATGTCTGCCGGAGTTAGATCTTCACAATTGACAGTTGTATCGTTTGGTGAAGAGGTACCTATCGATGCAGGTAATGACGAGGCTGCATGGGCGAAGAATCGCCGTGCGGTGATAAAAATAAAGTAAAGCACAGTGAACAGTTTGGGTCTAGTATGTGCTAGTTCACAACTCGACGATTGGCGAATCATTGCTCGAATTATCATTGTCTGTTTGTTGGTTTTCATCTTGTGGTGGTGTGGAAGCGCGATCGCCCAACAAGCAGAAGAGTCTAGTGGCGACCCCATTGGGCACGAGCTGGGTGTGGTGGATCAAGAAGAGGAAACTACACCCAATCAAACTCAGTTAGTCGAACTGTTTAAAAAAATTAATGAGCAGAATAAAGAAATAAGTTTTCTGCTCGGTCGAGTCGAAGAACTCGAACATCAAGTGCAAGTACTGCGGGAAGAGAATCGGGAGCGATACGCCGAACTTGATGAACGGGTTAGGGTGTTGTCTGGTCAAGCTACCATCCAACTTTCAACTGACAATTTAGGAGACAACAGCACTGAAGGTGGCCTGTTTAATAGTGCGATCGTGCTCATTGAAGGGGAGCAGTACGACGAAGCAATCGTTAAGTTGGAGGAAATGATTGAAACTTTTCCGAATGGTCAGCGCGTACCAGATGGTTTTTATTGGCTGGGTGAACTTTATTCTAGGGATCGCACTGATTCTCAGGCATTGGAAAAGGCGCGACAGAATTTGGTCCAGTTGTTGCGTTTGTATTCAGAGCATAAGAAAGTTGCCGCAGCAATGTATCGCTTAGGGGTCATTTATGAAGATCTTGGAGATTCCCCGACTTCGCTCGACTACTTGGAACGAGTGATCGAAGAATTTCCCGATTCACGCGAAGCTAGATTAGCCGAAGACTACATTAACACATTAATTGAGTGATTTCGGCTTCAGTTCAGGTTGTGGTAAACACCTTCACCATTGCCAGAGTGGTCAAGTTGGTGGGTCGTCTGGGAATCGAACCCAGGACGCACGGGTTAAAAGCCCGGTGCTCTGCCGACTGAGCTAACGACCCTAGAGGCTATATTTTAGTAAGCAGTACTTTGTTGTACTTTCGACATAAGAATTGGCTATAGTCTTTGTTCAGATCGCAAGATTTATACCTTCAGTACTACTCACATCGCCCCGATAAGTCTATGACATTTCCCGACGATCCAGCTTAGGTCAGTTCAGAGTATTCAGATAGCAACTCGTACCGATTACGTAGTTTTTTGCGAATGATATAGTTGTATAAGCGGTAACCATATCTCCCACGATGCAATCGTCGTTGTTGCGTATCACTCACACGGGTGCCGGACGGTGGTTACTACCGGTCCAACTTTCGTGGAACTTATCAACCGAATAATATTGTCATCAACGATGTGAAGACAAGGACGGTATTGCTCCGGTCTGACTCGGACGAGGAAAGTATTTGACTCTAGATTTTCGGACGCTTACACTGGAAAAAACAAAATTGGGTCTCTATGACTCCTTTGCTATTCAATAATGGAAGTCATTCAGTGGAATCTCGCAACCAACGTATTGCATCGGCATAAATACGTCCACGAAACTTGGTACGATTGATAACTTCTGGACTCACTTCGACGACTGTTTCACCTGCTGCTAGTTCGAATGTTCCAAGATTGACCCAACCAGATGTTAACGTCTGCATATCGACCTTAGTTTCGAACAACGAACCATCAGATTGAATATACACCTTCAATTCCCATGTTGCATCTCCAAATAGATCGTTCGTTCGATCCGGTCCCCACGGCCAATGATACTCTAAATTCCAAACTCCTGGTTCAGGAATGTCGACTGAAAATCGAGCTCTATCTCGAGTAGAATTTGCTCTAGCCTGAACATGATTTTTTTCGTATTTCCCGTAAGGGTTGTATTGATATGCGGTTCGGTACCACCATGGAGTTCGAAGCAAGTACCAATGTTTATTTGGTTGTTCTGACCATAGATTTTGTGATAAATCGACGACGATCATATTTTTGAATAAATCTAATTCACTCCCCAGCAAATTTGAAAACCAAAAACTTGGTCCAAGTTTGCGTAAGCTGTTCTCGCTCACACGTTGATTAGGAATAGAAAATCCTGAATCTAAATTGTCGACGATTATGCCTTCGTGTAACTCTGGAGACCACGACGTATCCTCCGTTGTTGGTCCGGGCTGAAGGTGAGAGAAATCCTCCGAGTTAGTATGGACGTCAATTTGAACCTGCAATTGGTTCATTGAGTAGTAGGGAATCATCCAAAGTTCAGAAAGTTCGTCTTCGGTAATCATGTTCACTTGTACGCAAGAGTCTCTTAGAACCACGATGATCGGATTTCCCCAATTCCACATACCTGTAGTGTAGACCTGTCGAAACGCTACCACCCCTGACGTTGGTTCTTCATTACATAAATGTACTGAGGTTTGGTAACGCGGTTGATTGTTTTCATCATCGGCTATACGAATAGTTGTCGCGTCCGACGTGATGTATCCCGGTGCATTTCCACTCTCAATCCATTCGGTAAGAAAAGGTTCAATCAGAACTTCGTGTTGCTCAGCGTGCTGCTTCAATTCTTCAAAGGTGTAGGTTCGTCCCCTAAAGTCCTCTTGCATCTCGGCGATCCATTCGGTAAGCACAGTGTTGTCGTGCAAAATCGTGAGGCCGGTAGCTATTTCGGAGCTTTTGTACATAAGGTGTTCTAAATCAAACCGATTACCGTAGTTTGAGGGTATATTCCCTAACGAGATCTTTTCGTACAACACAATGTTTGTTATCCTACTTTGAAAATTTCGTTCATTTTGGACAACATCCTGCAAAATCCAATTTCCGATACCTCTTTGCGCAGGTCTTTTTGACGCCGTGTCACTATGTATAGATAATTGGGGAGCGATTCTTGTTGCCGAGTGAACCGAAAACATATAGAATCCCGACGATGTTAAAGAGCCAATCAGATGTTGTATTACATTATCAATCAAAGCTGCATTTTCACCTCTGGCAGATGTGAAATGCTTCCAAGATTGCAATACAAGGTTGGTCTTGAGTGAGTCGGTACCGACACTAAAGTGATCAAAGAAGGCTCTGAGTGAATTAATTTCGTAGCGAGCTCGTTCGGATTCAGTGAAATCATCATTGAACTCATCATCAATTCGAGTGAAATTTCTTTGTAAGTTCGCGCGCGGAAAGCCATGTTCTTTCATCAAAATCAATCCCGGTAGCGATTGCGTCGAAGGCATGCGCCAACCACCTCCTACTGTGCGTAATTGTCTAGGGATTTCCACAAAACTGAGCGATTGATCGGGCAGTGTTAATCCATTCAGTAACTCTTGCTGGATTAACTCTTCCAAAGCCTCACGCCGGCTATCACCTAACGAATCAAAGAGACCTAGATTACGACCATGACGCTTATGTGTGACAATCTCGAAAGTCATTCCAGCAATATCCGTTGAGACCGATTCAAAGTTCGATGCTAATATCCCAATTTCGGGTACATCAATGTTCGACATTACTTTATATTTTCCTGGACTGATTTCATCAGTATCGCTTGTCGTGATCAATTTCCATTTTCTTGCCTTTAGAGTTACGTCTAGGTTAACTTGAAACAGGTCTCGCTCCAGGGCTAATGGTTTCGCACTGTTTTTGATTGAGCCGGGCTGTGGATACCAATATGCCCCAGGCATTAGAGCGATATAACCAGCTTCGAAAACGGTACCTCGTGTACCTAAAAACTTAACTGTATCTGGTGGTATCAGACGATCATGTTCATAGTCATAAACAGCATCCAAATATGCAAATCGAGGATCGGGTTTACCACGGTAAACCACCTGCAAAGCGTGAGTCTCAGCAACATTCAGAGGTTCAAGAAGCGTAATCAGCAACAATCCGTCATTCAAGGTGTGATCGACGGTTATGCCGTTTAGCGCAACATGTTCAACTGTTAGACCCGCATTGAGACTAAAAGCGAGTTCGTCGGAGAGGTTTGAATCCATCACCTGGAATTCGTACGTAAGATCTGCGACAAATTCTTTACCAGGGTCAATTTCAATTTTCCCCGCGACCCCGAGTATGTCTAATTCATGATCCCAGCTGGATTGTTCATGTGCTAACTGCCAAGTCGAAACCAGGTTATGACGTGCCAAAGTCGAAACCACTGCGAGTACAAAAACTAAACTCCCTAATAACAAGAAACCGTAGGAAAAGCTATACTTGGTCACGTTTTTTTCGGTTTCTGTCCGGCCAGATAGACTGCTAGCCAAGAGTATAAGACCACAAGCGAAAATCAAAGTAGCTAGTCTGACACAAACTGTAGTGAATGACACAAATTGTGGAAGTATGTCGGATACGAACAAAGTGTCGTTCGAAGAAGGAGTCACTAAGCTATGAAGCGAAAAGGGGAGTTGCTGGGTGAGGTAAAACCAGACTAACATTGTCGATAGTCCTACGATGAGGACAAGCACCCGAGATCGGAGAACGGTAGAGAGAAACACCGTCCACGAGGCCCAAAACACCAACATCACCGGTACATCAATGATTAATAAATTAATCATTGAATGAATTTGAAACACGTCTGAAAACTCCAGCCCGGAAATAATTGACACTAAACCTACAAGATACATGAGTATCAAAATTCCAGCAATGAACATCCATAATAGAAAGGAAATACCCAATACACGGCCCATTAAGTATTCAAACGTTTTCGGAGGTTTAGAATTGAGCGATTCTTGGAGGCGAGATCGAACAAGACGATGCTGTGAATCGAATAGTAGAAACAGAGTTACGAGTTGAAAGAATAGGAAGTAGGTGGGGTCGATATAACTGAGAAGGTAAAAGGGTGTAGTTGCTCCCATAGATTGAGAATATGGGGCTAAGAATATGTAGGAAAATGCTGAAAAAATGTACGGAACAACGCAAGCAAAAGACAGTACGACTATTGCGACCCAAAACCTTGTAAGTCGGCGAAATGTTCGGATTTCAGAGAAAGCGATGTGTTTAATTCGCGTAATTGATTCAAGCATAAAAATTAATTTAGCACAAGTTAGCAAACAGCGAATAACTGGATTTTGAGTCCGTGGAATAGTACGGTATTCATAGATTTGTCCAGGTTGGAATCTAACGGTGGACGTTCAAACAAGAAAATTCACGCAAAATACCGTTTAAAATTCGCCTCTATCACTCAACTGAATCCAAGATTGAGTAAGATTGTGATGAAATATTGTATAACCCAAGTTGTCCACATAGTTCCTGAGTGTTGCCTAGTCATTACTCAAAAGAGGATTAATTACCGGCCAGGCACTTTGTGTCTCCAGAATTTTTTGCCCAAGCTCTTCCACCTCCCACGGTTTTTCAGCTTCGCTTTTGGATGCAAGGTTATCCATTTGCCAGCTCAACAACGCTACCCGATTACCGGCGACCAAGAAAGTGCGCCCAGATATCTCTTGAGCAGCCTCACTGCATAACCAAACAACCATGGGGGCAACTTTTTCTGGCGCTAATTGTTGTTTGATTGCTTCCGTAAAAATGTCTTCAGTCATGCGTGACGTTGCCGTCGGCGCGATTATGTTCACTGTTACACCATATTTCATACCTTCCAAATACAGAGTTCTTGCTAAGCCTGCGATGCCGGCTTTCGCAGCTCCGTAATTAGTCTGTCCAAATTTACCGAATAAGCCGGAGGTTGAACTCGTCACGATTATTCGACCACCGGTACCTTGTTTGAGCATTTGATCGTAACTGGCTTTGGCTGTATAGAACGTTCCGTTGAGATGAACATCAATGACGGCACTCCACATGTCATCCGTCATGTTCTTAAACGTTTTATCTCTTAGGATTCCGGCATTAGCAATAAGAATATCGAGTTTTCCGAAGTGTTCGACAGCCTGTGCCACCATCTCTCGTGCATCTTGGGCATTCGCAACACTACCGTGATTAGCAATTGCCCTTCCGCCAAGTTCTGAAATTTCTTGTACAACGGCGTCAGCCATACTTGTGCCGGCCCCGCTACCATCTCGAGAACCACCTAGATCGTTAACGACCACATTGCATTCATGTTGAGCCAACAGTAGTGCGTAGGTTTTCCCTAAACCACCCCCTGCACCAGTTACTAGTGCAACTTTGCCTGTGAGTAATGCCAAAATTCTACCTCCTTATGTTGGTCTGTGTATTGTAGAAACTATAGTAAAGATTGTGGTATTCGGACAAAAAATAAAATTTGTTAACAACAACACTTGTAATCCGTATTCTTCGTCTTTATTCATGGAGTATAGAATACAAAATGCAATGATTGAACTGTATGAGTACTTGCTACTGAACATATGACAGAACTAACACAAGATTACTCGTTATCTCCACAGCAGGTACCGGTGTTTAATCCGCGCACCTTACTACCGAGTGAAATTGCCTTACTAAAACAAGAGATTAGTGAGTTATTATGTCAACAAGATGCCGTTCTAGTGGCACACTATTACGTGGACAGCGATGTACAAGACCTTGCTCTTGAGACTCATGGTTGTGTAGCTGACTCGTTAGAGATGGCTCGCTTCGGTAGTAATCATCCAGCATCGACTCTGGTAGTCGCAGGGGTTCGTTTCATGGGTGAGACGGCTAAGATTTTGTCCCCCGACAAAACTGTGATCATGCCTACGTCGCAAGCGGAGTGTTCGCTTGATCTTGGTTGTCCACCGCAAGAGTTCAGTACATTTTGCCAAGATCATTCCGATCGAACGGTGGTTGTTTACGCGAACACTTCAGCTGAAGTTAAAGCCATGTCAGATTGGGTCGTTACCTCAAGTGTTGGACTGAAGATTGTCGAGTATCTTGCGCATCAGAATAAAAAGATATTGTGGGCACCGGACAAACATTTAGGTCATTACATTCAACAGCAAACCGGTGCCGATATGTTGTTATGGTCGGGAGCTTGTGTGGTTCATGAAGAGTTCAAATACGACGCGCTGCGTAAGATGAAGCAAGTGTATCCATCTGCAGGGTTATTGGTACATCCGGAATCACCTGCCGCAGTAATCGAACTTGCCGATGTGGTTGGGTCGACTAGCCAGATTTTACGCGCCGCTTCAGAGTTACCACATGAAATGTTTATTGTGGCGACAGACCGCGGATTGTTGCATCAGATGCGAAAAGCCGAACCGGAAAAACGATTTATCGAAGCGCCGACTGCTGGCCAAGGAGCAACTTGTAGGAGTTGCGCACATTGTCCATGGATGGCAATGAATGAACTCGAAAAAGTAAGAGATTCATTACTGATGCTTGATAATGAGGTTTTTGTTGAACCGGACATTGCACGAAGAGCGATGATCCCGTTGCAAAGGATGTTGGATTTCCCAAACTGAGTTCGCACACTGTATTAGTTCAAACTCAGCGTCAAGGCTAAACCGTAAGAGCTAGGAATTGAGCTCAGCTAGCCGCCGGAATTCCAGGATTTTTTGATCTATTCTCGCATCGATCAACTCACTTCCGCCGTCGTTAATGCGTTTGGCTAACTGCAAGTGCTTAATCGCGTCGGCAAAATTACCAACTAAGCCATAATACTCAGCCCTTGCACGATGCACTTCTAAAGTGTTTTTTGCGAGTCCCTGAATCTCGGCAAGGTCGAACCATAACTCGGTATCATCTGGATTTTGTCGTGCGACTTTAGCTAACAACTTCGCTGCCTGTTCATACTCGTGGAGGGCACGAAATGCCCTAACTTTCATCAATCGAAGTGGTGTACTACCCGGTGTGTTTGCTAAAACGTCGTCAATTTCTTCAATGGCCCTTTCCTCTTGCTCTACCTCAATCAGGTAATCGGCAAAACACGAAGCCGCAATGATGCTACCCGGTAGAGTTTTTACAACCTCTTCCATAATTTTTACACCAGCATCGAACTCATCGTTCGCTTGCAAAGCTAATGCCTGCATGTACTTAGTATAGATCGAATCGTCTGATAGATTTTGCGCGTGTGCCTTTGCTTCCGAGGGTGAATCAAAAAAACTATGAACAGTTCGGGCGCGCACGAGTTGGTAGTCATCCGAAGACGGATACTGTTGTTCCTCGGGTTCCTGTACACTGACTCTAAGATCAGAAATTCGTTCCGTTGTCAAAGGGTGGGTCGATCGATAGACTTCTAGTTCTGCTTCATACTTTTGCTGGTCTTGTAATCGTAAGAATAGACGCATTGCACCTTCTGGATCATAACCGGCTTGCTTTAAAGTTTCAAGACCTATTCGATCTGCTTCTCGTTCTTGCGCGCGGCTGTAACCCATAGTTAATCTTTCGTTGAGCGCAGTTGTAGCTGCTAAACCTGCCAATCCGGCTTCGTCGCCTCCCATTGCAAAGACAAGAGACGACGCGACCCACGCCAAACTTTGTGTTAATCTAGTTCGTCGATCGTGATCGAGCCGGCGTGCAAAATGGCGTTGACTCAGGTGAGCAAGTTCATGTGCAATAACCGACGAATATTCGTGTATATCATGCGCGTACGAAAAGAGACCAACGTGAATACCAATGATTCCGCCGGGTGCGGCCAGTGCGTTTAACTCTGGCGAGTCGATAATGATTGGATGCAAGTCGCTTGGATTCATTTCGGAATACTGTGCGAGCTCATACAAATTCGATTTCACAAAGTACTTGATTATGGGGTCTTTGACTAATGCCCCCGACCGACGAAATTGCATAAGGATTTGCGAACCTAAGAGTTCCTCGTCGTGCTGTGAAAGCACTGCTGATTCGCTATCGCCTAAATCAGGTAGATTAGGATCGTCGCTCCAAATCGATTGATTAAGCAGTATTACACTAACAGCAATCAGTGTGAACGTACGAATGAAGGATTTCATTGAGCTAAACTTCAAATTTCACAATACTTTAGTTTCACTAACAGTGTGAAAGGTTTCATCGTTAAGATAGTATTATCACTAATTTTATTGACGTATTGTGATTTCTGGAGATTACAATGCCTGAAAAGCAAGAGAAGTTACGAATTTTTAGATTTTGAGTTGATGGACAATATTACAATCACTGATTTAGATTTGAAGGGACTAGAGTGCCCGATGCCACTATTAAAGACCAAAAGAGCCCTCAAGGAACTCCCGTCTGGCGGTGTGCTTCGTGTCCACACTACCGATCCTGGATCCGTGAAAGATTTCGAAGTTTTTGCACTACACAGCCGTCATGAACTTTTGGAGTTCAATGAAGAAGCTGGTGTCTATTGTTTTTTGTTGCGAAAGAACTAGAGGTCACACTACGTGCAGTTTTTAAAAGTTCTCGGGCAATGGTTGAACCGCATATTCGCCACTTCAGAATCGATATTTCTGTTGTTTCTGTTCATTGGTTTTTTGCTGTTCTTACTGCTGCTGGGTAAATTTATCGCACCGATATTGACTGGGTTCGTTTTTGCGTATGTTCTGCAAGGACTGGTAGATTTCTTTACGAAGTGGAGGGTACCTTTTACGAGATGGAGGGTGCCACATTTACTAGCAGTTATTATCACGATGTTATTGTTTGTTGGTGCCCTAGTTACTTTGAGTATTGTCATTCTTCCGGTCGCGTGGACGCAGTTGCAACAAACTGTTGCAGCCCTTCCTCAATTGAGTAATACTCTAACGGATGTACTAAACGACTTGAGTGAGCAACACCCAACCCTCATACCCGCAGATACCGCGGAAGCAGTAATGGCACAACTCACTGATAGTCTACGTGACATGAGGACGAACTTTGTTAGTTGGTCAGTTCGGCAAACACCGAATGTCATAGCACTTCTTATTTTCTTAGTCTTAGTACCTATTTCAATGTTTTTCTTTCTCAAAGACCGACAGCAGTTAGGAAAGTTTTTCGAACAGTTCTTACCGGTGGAACGTCCGATACTTGATCGAATCGCCCGTGAAGTTACCCCTCAACTCGGCAGCTACATTCGCGGCAAATTTATCGAGATTGTGATTGTGAGTACTGTAACCTATTTCACGTTTCTGCTGCTCGGATTGCAATATGCCGCATTATTAGCACTTTTGGTGGGACTATCCGTGATTGTCCCGTTTATCGGCGCTGCGGTTGTGACAATACCAGTGATCGTGGTTGCATTCTTACAATTTGGTTTGACAGCCGAATTCTTTTGGGTAATGCTTGCCTACACGGTTATTCAGACTCTTGATGGCAATCTATTGGTACCGTTATTGTTTGCTGAGGTGGTTAAATTACACCCATTGGCTATTATCGCAGCTGTTCTGATTTTTGGCGGATTGTGGGGGATTTGGGGACTGTTTTTTGCAATCCCAATAGCTATCGTGATTAAAGCGGTAATGAATGCATGGCCACGCCGTGACGAAGAAGTAACGACGTAATGCTTAGCAAAAGTTTGGTTAGCAGTAGGCGAGGTTAAAGGTTATATGTTTCAAGGGAGTATTGTTGCCTTAGTTACACCAATGTTACCAAACGGTGAGGTCGATTGGTTTGCTCTTGAAGCTCTTATTGATTGGCACATCCAATCGGGTACTCATGGGATTGTCAGTGTTGGTACAACGGGTGAATCCGTGACGCTTACTACGATGGAACAAGCCCGAGTTATCGAAGTTACAGTGGAGCATACAAATGGCCAGATACCGGTGATCGCCGGTAGTGGTACCAACTCGACAAGACATGCCATAGAGTTAACTCGAAATGCGAAGTTGGCAGGTGCCACTGCATCGTTGTCAGTCACTCCCTACTACAATAAACCACCACAAGATGGACTGTATCGGCACTTTTGCGAGATTGCGGAAGCAGTAGATCTGCCAATTGTGTTATATAACGTTCCGTCGCGGACCGCCCGTGATATGACGGCGGAAACTGTGATCCGGCTTGCAGAAATCGAACGAATAGTTGGGATCAAAGAGGCTTGCGGTGATCCCAAAAGAGTTTTAGAGATTCGGGAAGGTGTACCTAACGACTTTATGATTTTGTCAGGAGAAGATGCTCAAACATTAGAAATGTTACATTACGGTGCAGTCGGTACGATTTCTGTGACTGCTAATGTGGTTCCACATATGATGTCACAGTTCTGTGAACAGTATCTAACGGGAAATACTACTAAGGCGACAGAATTGGATGAAATCCTTCAACCTCTTCATCGAGTATTATTTATCGATACGAATCCAATCCCGGTGAAGTGGGCGTTGCAGAATATGGGGCGCATTCAGGAAGGAGTTAGGCTACCATTGATTAAACTAGCACCAGAACACCAGGCTCGAGTATGGGAACAACTAACAAAGGTAAAGGAATTGTGAAATACTGTAAATTATTCTTAGTAGGTTTATTTTGTTTGAGTTTATTGCTGCTGCCAAGTTGTCAATTTTTCTCCGGCGGCGAGGAAGGTCTTTCCCGTTCCGAAGAGTACTTAGAGATTCGTAGCACACCTGATTTGGTCATTCCAGAACACATGGATGCTATTGAGATTGAAGATCTCTGGACGATACCGGAAATTGTAGAACGACCATTACCCTTAGTTTTTCCCAAGGGCGCGCCACGTCCGGCAACTATTGTTGGCGATGCTGATCCTGATTTAGTTCGAATTCAAAGTCTAGGCAATCGTAGTTGGATGGTCGTCCAACGATCACCGGAGACTGTTTGGCCAGTTGTGAAACAATGGTTGCAAGATAATGGCATTACGACTATTGCCATTGAGAATGCCGGTGAGGGCCTCTTAGTTACCAACGCGTTGCAATTAGATCCTAGTGATATAGATAACTTGGGTCAAGTTGTACAAAACAGCAAAAGCAACACTGGCATTGTCGGTGGAGTCGACCAGATTGCGTTGCGTATTGAAAACGGAATACGTCTTGCTTCAACTGAAGTACATGTGCGCTACCTTAATAGTTCTTCAGCAGTTGACTCCGATGCTTTTGAGTGGCCTGAAACTTCGACCGACATACCGACTGAGCGGAAGGTGCTAGAACACCTAGCAAATTATGACGCATCTGGTTATGTTGCTCCAACCCACTCGAGAATAGCTGAACAAATAGCCTTACGACCCAAGGCAGAGATGTTAATCGACGACGACGGATACCCATATCTCCAATTGAATGTAGATTTTGCGCGTGCCTGGGCTACTGTTCAAAAAGCGTTGGATAATGCCAGTCTTGAAGTTACTGAGCAAGATTCTTCTCAACAATTTTTTCAGGTAGAAGTTTCCAAGAAAGTTCTGCGCGGTCGCCAGAGATCTTTCATCATCAATCGACTAACTAGCATTGGGCAAGGTGATACAGGATCGCGTCCTGATGTGATCAATGTTATCTTAGACAAACGGGATGAAGGGTATAGTGTAGAGGTATCTTCACTTGAAGCGGGTGATAGTTTGAGTGTTGAGTTTGTGCAACAGATTTTGCTGATATTGCGCGAGTACGCCGTGTAATTCTTGAGTGTAAGTCGAGAAAACTAGGTGTCACAGTCGGCTAATTTGACTAAAAATTTAATCAATCTGGAAAGATAAATCCCCCACTGCTTTCAATACCTGGGGTCAGTTAGCAAGTACAAAACTGGTTCAATCTGCAAACTGCTAAAATTTTTGCAGTTAATCTCGGGTAAAAATGTTTTTTTGTATAGTTAAACATTGTTAGATGTTACGATTCACTTCTCTTGGTAGCGGTAGTCGCGGTAACTCGACTCTGATTTCCTCGAAACAATGTAAGGTACTTGTCGATTGTGGCTTCAGTGTTAAAGAAACCGAAAAAAGACTCTTAACAAAAGGTATAGAACCAGAAGCGATTGATGCAATTTTCGTAACTCACGAACACAGTGATCACGGTAACGGTGTCGGAAGGTTTGGAAGAAGATACAACGTACCTATCTATGGTACGGCTGGAACATTGAACTCCATCGACACTAAGAATTGTAAAACGATCGACTTGACTAGAGATGAATATCTTGAATTTGGGGATTTGAATGTGTTACCGATTTCCGTTCCCCACGATGCTCGTGAGCCATCGCAATACATTTTCGAACATGCCGAAAAGCGTTTCGGTATTCTAACCGATTTAGGTCATATCACCGAACATGTTGTTGCACACTACAAAACTTGTCATGCCCTGCTTCTCGAAGCAAATCATGACTTAGGTCAACTGTGGAATGGGTCATACCCGGAAAGTTTGAAACAGCGCATTGCTGGCGATAATGGCCACTTGTCTAACTGTCAGTCCATGGAACTGTTAGACAGGTTAGACGCACATTCGTTAAATTCGGTCGTGTTAGCCCATCTGAGCGACGAAAATAATTGTCCAAACGTGGTGAACGAACAGTTTGAACGATTTCGTACTTCCTTTAGCATTCAACTTGCTTCGCAGGAACTAGGCTCTGAATGGGTTGAAGTCTGAACAAAGTTGTCGAATGGTATGTTGAGTAATTCAATTCAACTATTTATTGGAAAGATATTTTCTTAGGAGAGGTGCCAGAGTTGGTCGAATGGGCCTGACTCGAAATCAGGTGTGTCCTTTGGGCACCCAGGGTTCGAATCCCTGCCTCTCCGCCATTGACCTAGCATGAAAACTAACTAATTCCGCGTTCTTTTTTAATTAGATCCCAGGCGCGATTAATTTCACTAGCTCGTTCAGTCGCGGCTTCCATAAGAAATTTCGGTATGTCTTTACCAGCAAATTTATCTGGATGGGTTTCTGCGATTTTGCGTTTATAGGTTTTCTTTATCTGTGCATCAGATTCATCCGCAGACACACCAAGAACTGCATAGGCGTCGCGAAGTTCATTTGTTCGATTGTGGGTATCCGAGCCTCGAAAACGATGTCGGTCTTGCTGAAACTCGCTACGGTATCGCTGTTGGTGGCTATTCAAATATGCCTGCGCAGTAATTTGGTCAATACCTAACGCGGCACCATAAGCAATCAAAATCGTGGCCTTGGCATTCGTCAGTCCATCGAGTACAGCGACGTGTAGCATCGCTTCAAAAAGTAACTCGCATGCGAGTCGTCGCATACCGGCCGACGCGCGTAGACGGTCTAAACAACGCTGAATATCAAAAGTACCAGATTTTCCTTCATTAAAGCAAGTAATCGCTACTTGTCGTTCGTTCGTAGACAACGACAAACGATCCATGAACTGAGTGGCTTGTTGAATTTCTTCGGAACTAACACGACCGTCCGACTTTGAAATATACCCCGCAACTTGAAAGAACGTGCTAAATCCGACTTCGGAAATCCTGACCGGTTCACGACGAGAAAAGTTAGCTCTTCTTCCGTGACGATAACTAGCCGTTGAAATTCGTGGTCCAAAGGTTAAATAACCAAAGATAAGCGGTAGAACAAAAATGAGCGCCCATGGACCAAAAAAGACCCAAGTAAAAAAGAGTACAACTAATGGTACCATGAATGACATGGGGTGAGTAAGAGGTCAAATACCGGCAATGAAATACCTTCCTTATTGTATTAACTTGTTTTTGATTTCTGTTGATCGAAAAGCAACTGAATCGACCTATTCTTGATTCTTGGAGGGTCAGTCCTATTCGTGTTCAGAACATTTTTGCGAAACATCTCCATAACAACTGATTGCTAAAATTTTCTTTTTTCTAATCTATTCCCTTGCATGCAGTCTTTACCTCACACTTTCGAAGTAGCACAACAAACATTTCAATCGGATGTAGTTCAGCGCTCGCAACAAACACCGGTTGTATTATTGTTTTGGACAGACCAAGTTCCGGTTTCGGTGGAAACCAAATCGATACTTGAGCGACTCTCTGAGCAATTTAATGGTAAATTTGCGTTAGGGCTGATTGATGTAGCGCGAGAACCATTAATTGCTAGGCAGCTACAGATCCAAGGAGTTCCCAGTCTGCGAGTTCTGTATCAAGGAGCTATTGCAATGCAAGCGGAAGGGCCACAGAGTGAACAGCAACTCCGTGATTTAATCCAACAGATCACGATGTCGTCGGGTGAAAAATTGCAGTCTACACTGGAAGAAGTCCTTGCACGCGAGGACTGGGATCAAGCTTTGAAAATTGTCCGTCAATCGTTACTCGACGAACCGACAAACACCAATTTTTTGGTTGAACTAGCTGATATCTTAGTTTGTCGAGAAGAATTTGATGAAGCACTTGATGTTTTGAACAAAATACCAGCTGACTTACCCGATCGAATCAGGCCGCAACACCGATTGGAACTTGCACAGGAAGCGGCCGGTATGCGATCGGTAGACGAATTAGAACAGATTCTGAATCAAGATGAGAGTAACTTAGACGCTATTTATGAACTAGCTATTCGGCAAGCAGTAAACAGGCAGTATGAAGTGGCTCTAGAAAGATTAATGCAAATCTTGCGAACGGATCGTCAGTTCCGCGACGATATTGGTAGGACGACGATGATTCGCGTGATGTCATTAATGCCAATAGATTCTCCTATTGCAAAGGACTATCGCCGCCAGTTGTTCACGTATTTGCACTAATACTGAGAGCACTAAACCATACCTCATGGATCCAAAACGGTAATAGACAACATTGCAAACCTTAGGCATTCTTAAAGCTGACATTGTCGACGAACCAGAACGAACAGAGAATGGTGATTTCGACGAGATGTTTGTAAAGCTTTTCAGTGAAGTCCCACAATTCGAACATGAATTTAGAGTTTATGAATTAACGCTCAATAAATTTCCAAAATGTGTCCATGAATGTGATTCTTACCTAATTACGGGAAGTCGATTTAGTGTGTATGACGATGAACCGTGGATTCATCAGTTAAAAAACTTCGTTAGAAGAATTCATGAAGCCAAGATCAAGCTGATAGGTGTTTGTTTCGGCCATCAAATTATCGCTGATGCCTTAGGTGGAATCGTCTTAAAGTCGGAGAAGGGATGGGGCCTTGGTGCGCATGAATATAAGGTTGTGCATCCTAATCCGCTTTCATTTAATTGTGCCAACATTCAGTTACTGTGTAGCCATCAAGATCAAGTAGTAAAAGTACCGGATTTGGCTAAGGTCGTTCTGACCAGTAATTTCTGTGAAAACGCAGGAACAATGATTGACGAGTACATCGTGACGATTCAGGGACACCCCGAGTTTTCCAAGTCGTTTGCTAACAGTCTTTGTTGGTCGCATAAGGAAGAACTTGGGGAACAGTTCGAGACTGCAGTGGAATCTCTGACTTCAACAACAGACGAAAGTCTGGTTGCGGGATTATTAGTTTCTTTCTTGAACGACGGTTTTCTTAGGACTGACAATCGCTAGTGTTTTGGGTGCGCCGAGACTAGCTGTACGGTCGATACTTGATCTTCTGCTGGCGCATCACTCAACGCCGATGGCTGATGTAGCGCTAACTCGGCAATCAATAGCGCTAAAACAAAACCGATCATAACACCTAAGGCAATCAACGAATGTCTTGGATACATTACTCTAGATATTCTGACCATTTGTCTTGCTCCTTGAAGTTTTCTGTAATTTGTGCGATAGTACCAATCAAGATGCAAAAAACATGCCAAAGAGTTACAAAAACGCGAACTTAAGCTAGAGGCAAATAACAAACGTCTCAGATTATCAAGTGGTTTTCTCAAAATTTGTCGGTCAAGGTTAAGGTTTTACGGTTGAGTCGGTTGGGTATTGCGTTCCCAAAACACACCTTGATCGTACCCTTGTATATGCTGCTCATTCCTTGCCGCATTTAACCGTTTCAAAGCCCAACACAAATACTCGGTATCTGTATCTATTCCACACCAACGACGATTCAGTTTTTCCGCAACTACTGCAGATGTTCCACTCCCCACAAACGGATCGAACACTAGATCGCCTTCCTGCGAGCTAGCGAGAATCAACTTCGCAAACAGTTTTTCGGGTTTTTGAGTCGGATGTGAGGTGTTCTCTGACATGGACCAAAACGGTACGGTAATGTCCGTCCAAATATTTGAGGGATGCGTGAGTCGGAAGTTCCCAGAACCCTCTTGCTGCCAATCTTTGGGCTGACCATTGGTACGGTACGGGGCGATCACCTTACGTTTTAACTTTACCGCTTCAACATTGAAGTAATACTTCTTCGAGTTTGTACAAAACCAAATATCCTCAGTGTTGTTCTTCCAGTTAGTTTTCGCACCTCGACCTTTTTCTCTTTCCCAGGTGATTCTGTTCTGCACGAAAAATACACTTTCTAACACCGGAAAAACAACATTAGACGTCTGCCAATCAGAACAAACATACACGGTAGCATTAGGTTTCAGAAAAGGCTTCAAAGTGACGATAAGAGCTTGAAACCACCGTGAGTAACGTTCAGGAGATTTTTGCTTGAAATTGCTTCCGTTGTAGTCTTTTGTTAAGTTGTAAGGTGGGTCAAGAATTAGCAGGTCTACAAATTGAGAAGGTAAATAATTCACTATCTCAAAAATATCTCCTACTATGAGTTGGTTTTCTAATTGCGCTGGTGTTTGTTTAGTATTCGGTTTTAGGAGTTTAGTAGCAAATTTTTCGCATTCCTCTGGCGAGCATTTCAGAGTTCGATTTCTTGGCGCCAGAGCGGACATTGCCATATCCTACGAGATACGCACCGCTAAGTTTTAACCTTAACGGTCACAATATCGAGATCGAAGTACTTCTGATGTTCGACTTGAGTAGAAATGTGTCGTAGAATTTTGAGTGAGAAATCGTCCTCGTTAATTTCATTCGGTGCTTCTTGCAGAATCGAGATCTTGTCTTCGATATTCTCTAAGTTGGCCGATACCAAATACTCAAGCGCGATAATATTTAACTCTTTTCGAAAAGATAGTTGAATATTGCGTACTCCTTCACTTGACTGATTGCGTAGTAGCGACAACGTCTCTTCATTTGCTAGCCTTAGATTTTGTTGTACCGTTTCGGAGAGCTTCCATGCTGCAGAGTACTTCTCGATAAATTCACTCAAGACGGCCAAAGATTCAACATTCAGCGGGGTTTGCGTTTTCCGCGTACGTGAAGAGGTGATATGCCACAACATCGTCAAAAAGATTGCCGTAAGTCCTCCTACGGTCATGCCATTTTGAAATAATTCACCCCAAAAGCCAACGAATAGGTTAGGAAAAATGTACTGAAATTGAAATCCTACACCCAACCAGATTGACACACCTACGATCAGCCCAGTTCGGTAGTCGAGACCACCACGTGCAACCATTTTCATTCCGACGACGAATAGCATTCCCAGAATAATGAATAAGTATCCACCCATTACTGGCGTGGGAATCGAAACGATTAAAGTTTGCAACTTGGGTACAAATGCCGCAATCAAAAACCCGATTCCGATAAAAATCCCGATTCGGCGCGAAGCTACACCGGTTAATTCGGTAACTGCGATTGAACTTGAATAAGTAGTGTTGGGTACAACACACATCAGACCAGACAGTAAGTTACCAAAACCGTCGGCTGCGACCGCACCTTGAACGACACGATAATCTGGTGCTTTGAGCTCCCTTTGAGAGACTCGCTGAATCGCGATGGAGTCTCCTATTGTCTCGACCATACCGATGATTGTCACAAATACGAACGACGGTAGTAGAACCCAAAAGGTACTATCCACGGTAAAGTTGAATTCGAGATTATTAAAAGAAGGAAAACCGATCCAACTAGCTGCATTAACTTTGGTTGCGTCGAACATCCCTAGTGGAATCGCTACACATACACCGGCCAAGATACCGATGATTGGCGTCCATAAACGCAATAACCCTTTGGCACGAATACCGAGACCCACCCCGACCAGAACTGTGATTAGCGTTACGATAGGAGCGTTGAACGATTGGTGTTCAACTGCTACCGCGCTCATCATATCAAATGCAATAGGCATCACAGTTACCGGGATGAGCATCAGTACTATCCCACCTACGGTTGGCGTAAATATTTTTCGCAGTAGTGAAAGTTTTGCCGCAAACGCAAACTGAACTAATGACGACGTAAGGACGAGTAGTCCAAGCAAGAACGGACCGCCATGTTCTATCGCGCTGATGCAGACGGCAATGAATGCTCCTGATGTACCCATCATTAAGACGTGACCAGACCCTAAACGCCAAACCGGCCGCGCTTGCAAAATCGTACTTAAACCACTTATGATCAAGACAGCAAATACCGCATACTCAAGGTATCCTTCGCTACCCCCTCCAGCTTGAATCACAATCGCGGGAGTTAAAACAATCCCCGCGATAGTTAGCAGAACCATTTGACTGGCCAAACCAATCGACAGTAGCGTTGGAGGATTTTCGTTGACTTGATATTGGAGATTCATCATGTAACCTTATATCTCTCTGGATTAGGTTCTTATGTATTCTATCGCTTTACCTTTCTGATCAGAGTGAAATTGTCCGTTGCGATAAAGTAGTTCACCGTTCACAAATGTATGAGTAACCTTAGAGGAAAACGACATCCCTGAAAATGGAGTCCAACCACACTTGGAAAGTATCGGTGTGGAATTGACTTCGGTATGCTGGTTAGGGTCAACAACTACGACATCGGCGAAATAACCTTCACGGATAAAACCGCGTTCCTTAACGTCAAAACGAAGTGCGGGATTATGGGAGGTCTTCGCGACAATTTGATGAATAGTTGCATCTCCATTAATCGCGTTTTCTATTGCTGCACACAATGCGAACTCTACTAGTGGCATACCAGCAGGAGCGTCAAAAAACGGGAGTTTTTTCTCGGCAAGTGTATGAGGGGCATGGTCGGTAGCAATGATGTCGATTCGATCAGTTATGAGCGCATGCCGAAGTGCATCGCGGTCATTTTGAGTTTTGATAGAAGGATTGCACTTAACGAGAGTTCCTTTTTGATCATAAGACCGAACATCGAACAAAAGGTGATGGACACATACTTCACAAGTGATTTGCTTGTTTTGAATATCGCCGGCATCAAATAGTGGTAGTTCGAGCGCGCTCGTGAGATGCAAGACATGCAAACGAGCACCAAACTTTTTCGCTAGCGATACCGCAAACGACGAAGAGCGAAAACATGCTTCGTCCGAACGAATCGTCGCATGCAATTCCGGTGGAGGATTAGCACCATATAGTTCACGCACCTTTGCTTCATTCCGAATTATCGTTGGGGTGTCTTCGCAGTGAGTTGCTATAACAACCGTCGAGTGAGAAAAAATCTCTTCTAATGTTCGCGGGTTATCAACTAACATATTACCGGTCGATGCCCCCATGAATACTTTGATACCGCAAGCAAGACTGTCATTTAGGTTTTTGATATCTTCTATATTGTCATTCGTCGCACCAAGATAAAAACCGTAGTTTGCAAGTGAAGTTTGACTTGCACGTTCGTGCTTGGCGAGCAATCTTTCGCGATTGATGGTTGGTGGAACACAGTTAGGCATTTCCATGTAACTAGTAACCCCACCAGCAATAGCGGCTCTAGATTCGGTCGCAATGGTAGCTTTATGTTCCATCCCTGGTTCACGAAAGTGTACCTGGTCGTCGATCATGCCGGGTAATACCCAACAACCACTGACATCGTATTCGAGTGCTCCTACTGCAGTTCCACCCACTTGGCTAATCCGTTCACCGGCGAATGCTAAGTCGCCTTCTACGGTTGAATAGTCAGATACAATCGTTGCGTTTTTTAGTACGAGGGAATGAGTCATAGGTAATTTCTTTGCTAAACTAATTTTTTGTTTCTTCGACAGTTGCTTCAGTTTCGGGTAACTCGCCACTAAGTATATCGGTAATCAATTCATCGACTACCTCAAGTATTTTCTCAGATTTCTTGGATGCAAAAACCTTGTACTTGTTCGCAACGAGAATCTGTGGTACGCTTGTGACCCGATAGCGGTCGGTGAGGGTTTGGTTCTGTTCGACTCGGTGTGCAAGTGTTTGACTATTGAAAAGTGCTTTGAATTGCTCGGCAGTAATTCCATAGCCATCAAAATACTCCGCCATCGTTTCTAAAGTCTCAAAGATGTACAATTTTCCTTCACCTGCAGTCTTAAAGATACGATCATGGTTTTGGTCAAGAATGCCGCGTTCTTGTAACATCCAATGAATAGTAGCCAGAACTTTAGTTCTACCTGAAAAAGCGACATGTACTCGGCGAAAAGTCACACCATCGGGTAAGTTTTCTACCCAGTCATCGACAAACGATTCTAGCCGCCGACAGTGCGGACAGTCATAAGAAAAGAACTCTATGACTTCAATCGGATCGGTCTGTAAATCATTACCGCTTAGGGTTAGATAAGGAGGACGTTCGGCGTCGTCTGTCACCCCAAAGATATACAACAGACTGTACACGACAACGGCGCCTAAAATAAGTCCTAAAGTGCCAAGAATCACGTATCGTGCGATATCTGCTGAGGATTGCTTATTTTTCTTTTTCATATGTATTTGATGTCCTTAATTCCCCGTTCAAATGTTGGTTTAAAGTTTTATACATGTTCTAGCGGTAACAACCAACTACGTATTATTCCACAAAGACTTAACGAAGTACACAGGTTCATGTGGCAGTACTAGCATACTCTATCGACGTACACTTTATTGATTAATGTTGTACAAGTAAAATATTGCACACAAGCTTGCATGTCATGCTTGATTTTGAAATTGTTTCGATAGTTTTATCCAATCTTATTGCATAACTATTTGGATTCACTATCATTCTCGTTTTTATCCTGAATTGGAAATGTCGTGAAGACTCTAAGTACTCGACCACACGATGTGGTACCGGAATGGTTCGTCGTTGACGCCGCAGACCATACGCTCGGGCGGCTTGCGTCTTTGATCGCTGTTAAGTTGCGTGGCAAACACAAACCACAATATACACCTCATGTCGACACGGGCGATTACATTGTTGTGATCAATGCAGAGAAAATTCAAACCACCGGGCGTAAAGAAGACGAGAAACTATACTATCGACATAGTGGATATCCAGGTGGGATAAGGTCACGCACGTTGCGTGAAATGAGAGAACGGTATCCCGAACGCATTTTGGAAATTGCGGTCAAAGGTATGTTACCCAAAAATCCACTTGGTCGAAAGATGGCAAAGAAACTCAAAGTATATCGTGGTACCGAACATCCTCACGGTGCTCAACAACCAAAAACCTTAGAGTTTTAGGAAAGGTGTTTAACAATCGATGGATTTGAATACTGGATACGGTACGGGACGCAGAAAGTCTAGTACTGCCCGCGTTTATGTTTCACCGGGCAATGGGAGAATCTTAGTAAACCGGCAACCGCTCGACGAATATTTTGGTCGAGAAACGGCGCGTATGATTATTTGTCAGCCGCTTGAGATCACGAATATGCGAGATTCGCTTGATATAAAAGTAACGGTCAGGGGAGGCGGCAGTTCTGGTCAAGCCGGTGCGATACGACACGGAGTTGCACGCGCCTTGGTAGACTATAACGATGGTCTCAAATTGGACTTACGGAAAGCCGGGTTTTTAACTAGAGACGATCGCGAAGTCGAACGGAAGAAAGTTGGCTTACGTAAAGCACGCAAGCGACCACAATACTCGAAACGCTAAGGTGAGTTGAACAGTTTTGTCAATCCTCTCGTTTGAGTCAACCAATAACAGTAGTCGACAGAGTCTTGAAGAAGGAGAACAACGGACTTGACCGAGTCAACTAACCTGACGGTATCGCGGCGATACTTGTTGTTGGCGACTTCAACGGTAACAGCTGTAGGCACAGCGGCAGTTGCAGTACCGTTTGTGCGATCATGGAATCCTAGTGCCAAAGCGCGCGCGTTGGGAGCTCCCATAAAGGTAGATATTGCAAAACTCCAACCAGGCGAGTTGCTAGGACCGGTTCCCGCTTGGCGCGGTCAGCCGATTTTCATTCTTCATCGAACTGAAGAAGTGATCGCGCGTCTTAACGAACAAAATCGAAATTTAGCAGACGCTTACTCGAAAAAGAGTGAACAACCTGACTATGCTGCCAACTCCACCCGTTCGATTAGACCTGAGATTGGGGTCTATGTTGGGTTATGTACACACTTGGGTTGTTCTCCGAAGTATTACGGCGAGGTTCGACCACAGAAATTTGCGACGAATTGGCAAGGTGGTTTCTTTTGTCCGTGTCATGGCTCTCGCTTTGACCTTGCTGGGCGCGTCGAAAAGAACCTACCAGCCCCGACAAATCTGCCCGTTCCACCTTATCAATTTATCGCCGAAACGATTGTTCTCATTGGCGATGATACTCAGGCTAGCTAGTGTCTGAATCAATTAAAAATCCAAACTGGTTATCACGTTCACTAGCTTGGGTGGATGCAAGAATTCCGTGGACAAACACCCTTGAGAAACACGCCACCAAGTACTACGCCCCCAAAAACTTTAATGTTTGGTACGTTTTTGGTGTCCTAGCCTCTTTCATCCTAGGTCTGCAGTTACTTACAGGTTTATGGCTGACGATGTCGTATGAACCGACTAGCGAAGGTGCGTTTAGGTCGGTCGAATACATCATGCGCGAAGTGGATTTCGGTTGGTTGGTTCGATATTTGCACTCTACCGGTGCCTCTGCCTTTTTTCTGGTGATTTACTTACATATGTTTCGTGGATTTGCATATGGTTCCTACCGTAAACCACGCGAGTTGATTTGGCTCATTGGTATTGCTATTTACTTAGTACTGATGGCGGAAGGTTTTTTTGGGTACTTGCTTCCATGGGGTAACATGTCATTTTGGGGAGCACAGGTGATTGTTTCATTGGTCGGTGCTGTTCCAATATTTGGTCCTGATTTGATGGAATGGGTTCGCGGTGATTTTGTCATGTCAGGTATTACCTTGAATCGATTTTTCGCACTGCACGTGTTTGCGTTACCGGCGGCGCTTGTAGGTCTTGTCTTTGTACATATTGTCGCGTTACACCATGTTGGGTCCAACAATCCTGATGGAATCGAGATTAAAGAAAACAAGAATGAGAAAGGGGTTCCGGTCGACGGTATACCATTCCATCCCTATTACACGGTACATGACTTCGTCGCGGTTATCCTATTCTTGATCGCATTCTGTGCAGTTGTCTTTTACGCGCCAGAAATGTTCGGGTATTTCATCGAAAAACCAAATTTTGAAATAGCCAATTCTCTGAAGACCCCAGAACACATTGCGCCAGTCTGGTACTACACTCCTTTTTATGCGATGTTACGTGCCGCAACTTTCCCGTTGTTTGGTTTGGACGCTAAATTTTGGGGATTGGTGGTAATGGCTGGAGCAATTCTTATTCCCGCCGCGCTACCTTGGTTGGATAGAAGTCCTGTGAAATCCATTCGTTACAAAGGTAGGATTTCAAAGTTTATGCTGGGACTGTTGGTCGTGAGTTTCATCGTGTTAGGGTATCTTGGAACGATTCCCCCCTCACCGTTAGCGACTGCTATTGCGCAAATTGGCACGATGTTGTACTTTTCATACTTTCTATTGATGCCTTGGTATACAAGAAGAGAAAAAACCAAACCGGTTCCTGAACGTGTGACCGGCGGACACTAGTCATTAAGGTGCCAAACATGAAAAGCACGTTCGTTGGAATGGTAATCATCACTTTAATTTGTGGTGTTAGTCTCTTCGGTGCTGAGACGGATTGGGAACTCGAACCGATGAAACCGGACCTAAAGGATCAAGATTCATTGCAAAGGGGCTTAGCGCTTTACCGTGACTTCTGTTTTGGGTGTCATTCATTGCAATACCAACGTTATGAAAAAACTGCAGATGACCTAGGCATTCCCCACGATCTGATGGAAGAATATGTCCTCGTAACGGGTGAACCAATCGGTTCTTATATGTCCAATTCGATGTCCATGGAAGATGCTAAGAAATGGTTTGGAGCGGCACCCCCTGACTTAACCATGGTAACTCGAGTACGCAGTCCGAAATGGGTTTACAACTTCTTGCAAACTTTTTACATTGATGAATCACGTCCTTTTGGTGTTAACAACAAGGTATTCCCTAATGTCGCGATGCCGCATGCATTACTACCTCTCCAAGGGGTTGCAATAGAGGAATGCTTTGGGTATCAAAGTCTAGACGTACTGTTACGTGACGAAGTGATTGAAGCGGCGATTCGAGAAGGTACGTACGAGCCTGAGGAGTATGATCAAGGATTTGGTCGTGAACTCAACTGTCCTGAACTCAAGGTCATTGCTGGTACGGGTAGCATGTCCGAAGAGGAATTCGAGCAAGCAACTTTTGACATTGTCAATTTTTTACACTACATGGGTGATCCATCCAGACAAGCACGTATGGAACTAGGTAAATACGTAATTGGATTTTTGATTGTTCTACTAATTTTTGCTTACCTACTACGACGAGAATATTGGAAAGACATACCTAAACCGGCGCGCGCTCCTGCAGAACACATGCCCACAGAACATTGAAGGAAAAAGACTTTGAGTATTTCCGGCCGTCGTACACCAATACTTTTTTACACACATAGCGCCGATCAGTATTGCCACCGTGTACGCATGGTTTTGCGAGAGAAACGAATCATCGTACGAGAGATTCAAATAGATCAGGTAGACGTTGAAGATGATTTACCTGAGAATCCCACAGGCGAAGTACCGACTCTAGTGGATCGAGATTTTGTATTGTTTCACAGCAATGTGATCATGGAGTATCTAGATGAACGTTATCCACATCCACCTCTTTTACCAATTTATCCGGTCGCACGGGCAAAAGCGCGATTGTTAATTCAACGGATCCAACGTGATTGGGCCGAACGCGTAGACATTATTGTCGGTAAAGGATACCGACAGCAACAACGCGAACGCGCCCGAAAACAATTGCGTGAAAGTGTGATTTCTTATGCGTATCTGCTGTCCGATCAAAAATACTTTATTGACAATGATTTTACCGTTGTTGATTGTTGTGCAGCGCCAGTGTTATGGCGGCTCGATCACTTGGGGATCAGATTGCCTGAGAGACAGACGAAGAGTCTCAGGCGATATATGAATTTGGTCTTTTCACGTGGCTCATTTCAGCGCAGTCTAAGTGAGATTGAAGAAGAGTGGCATAAACTCCCCTAGCTAGACTCTCATGACTACATCTTTTCAACCGTATTTCATTGATGCCATGATCCGATGGTTGGATGATAATAACTTGGTACCTTATATAGTGTTACGAACAGACATACCAGGAGTGAAGGTACCTGCGGGCTATGCCCAAAACAACAGACTGGCGCTTAATGTGTCTAGGCGAGCAGTTCATAATTATTGCAAGACCGAGGATGGAATTGCGTTTGACGCGCGCTTTCAGAGCAATTCATTTCGTGTACAACTACCGGTGAACGCAATTGTCGCAGTTCAGACTAAAGACAAAGCAGTAGGCTTTAGTTTTGAAGACAATGACACGGCAACATTTTCGTTCGATTTAGACAAACACGAAATCGCTCGGTCAAGATTTCAAGTGGTCGACTAAGCATTCAATCCCCCCGAGGGTCTTTACACGCTTGTCGAATCATTAACAAGTCACGTAACCTAATTTCTCAGTACAATTCAGAGGGGTAAGTTGTCGGATGCCATATCAATATATCATGTTGATTGAGATAACGGTGAAGACACATGGTAAAGTCAAGAACTAAGTGTTTAATAAATCACCAAGTCCACACAAATCGAATAGTTGGTATAGTTAAACACACTCGATACAACACGTTCAATGCTGTTGTTGTATTCGCACTAGTTCTATGTTTCTTCGTTAGTTCCGGTGGAACAAGCGCGGAAGGCTTAAGAGTTTCCGGAGCATTTAAACCAAATTTACCCGACGTTGCTCCACAGGTCAATCTGGCATTCGCACGACCGTATATTTTTGAATACAAAGTCTATTTGCCCAGAACGACCAGCGTCGAACGCGACAAATTCCACTCAATTTCTACTATTGGACCGCAAAAGATTGGCATACATCGCGATTTGCCTGAGCGATATCGAGGTGAACTAAAGCATTCACTCACGTGGCGTAAACGCGACGATGGTATCGTGGCATACCTCTTAGTTCATTCACCCGATGCCGAATCGGTGCGTTTTTTGGCAGATCTCAGTCTCCCGGTTGGTGCCTCATTGAATTTTTATGAGATAACGACCACCCCCCACATTAGCGTTATACATAGCTACGATGTGCATGCGCAAGAACTTGAAGAGTCTTCTAGGTTCTGGTCACCCATTGCTTCTGGTGAAAGCATTGGGGTTGAGATATGGTTACCCGATGAAGCCTCAAAAGAATATTTTGAACTTAAATTACTCAAGATTGCGCATGGCTACGAACGATCGTTTACAGCCGCTACAAATGTGCAAGAGTGCACCAATCATATCGACGTTCAATGCGCGATTGACGATGGAGACATTTCGGAAGAATCCGTTTCAACTAGCATGCGCCTTCGGTATGAGAGTGAAGGTGTGACTTATGCGTGTTCAGGGACAATCCTAAATGTCCCTAATGACGGGGAAGATGTTTGGATTCCTTACATTATGACCGCTGAACATTGCATTTCAACTTCGGCCGAAGCCGATTCAGTGGTCGCTTACTGGAACTACCAGTATGAGCAATGTGGCGGCACATCTTTGAGTAGTGACTACACTTCAACCCCGGGAGGTGCTGACCTCTTAGCTACTTATCCAGAAGGCGACCAAACACTAATTCGCCTGCGAAATGACGCCCCAGCTGGAACTTTTTTCTCGGGGTGGTGGGTTACCGATGTTGAAACAGGTGAAACTGGTATCTGTTCTGGCCATCCTACCCCTGGGATCAAAAAGTTTTTCTCAGGAACGACCACTGGAAATTTCGATGTAAGTGTTTGTGCTGACGAAGACGGTAACGATTGCGAATTGCTTGTCGATCTTATTCAACTCGAGTTAGAGAGTGGTGCGATTGAAGGTGGTGCTAGTGGCTCTGCCCTGAGAATAAACCATCCTGACGACAACGAGGATTACTTTGTCGGTGTGTTATCTGTAAAATCCACAGATCACCCACCGTGTGAAGGTGGTATCGGTTATTTTGGTGAGTTCCAACATTTTTATCCCGACGTGGCGCAGTGGTTAGGTGCTGAAACAGAACCCGCGGAACCTGACGACGTTCATGGCGATACGGAAGATACCGCAACTGTCGTCGAACTACATTCTGAAACGGAAGGATATATTAACGACGAAAACGATATTGATTACTTTGAGATCACAGTCGAGCAAGTGGGTACACTAGTGATATACACGACTGGTTCGATCGATACCACAGGTTCAGTAACAAACGAAGATGGTTCAGTCGATTTAACTGACGAGGACAGTGGTAACGACCTGAATTTTTTAATTAGTTTCGCCGCTGATCCTGGAACCTATAGCATTAAGGTCGAGGGTAACCAATCGTCAACTGGCAGCTATATACTTGTCGTTGAGTTTGAGGTACACAATGAACAGAACGACGATTTGGATGACCATGGCGATACTGAGGATACCGCAACACCGCTTGAACTAGATTCTACAACCGTGGGGGAGATTGACGATGAGGAAGACATAGACTATTTTGAAATCGTAATTGATCGTGCAGGTACATTGAAAATTTATACAACTGGTGATCTTGATACGACCGGTACCGTCACCAATGAGGATGGTACTGTGGATATTTTTGACGACGACAGCGGGGCAGACCTTAACTTTTCGATTACGTTAAATGCTGACGCTGGAACCTATTTCATCAAAGTCGAGGGCCATTCTACTTCGACTGGAGAATACACACTACACACAGAGTTTGAGGCTCACGACGACCATGGCGATACCAAAGAATCAGCTACCACTATATCTTCAAGTGCGCGTAATTGGAAGTTCTCGACCGTGGCTTACATTAACGATGCTTTCGATCAGGACGTCTTTGAGTTAGTTTTTTCACGCAAAACGAAGATAACGATTTATACTGAAGGTGAAACTGATACAGTTGGTCGGTTAACAAACTTGAACGATGTCGACATCGTCGAAGATGATGATATTTGCGATGAAAATGACGAAGACTGCGAAGAAAATTTAAACTTTTCGCTAACTTATACCGTTGATGAAGGCACTTATTACCTATATGTTTCCGGTGAGACAACTGAAAAGTCCGAGTACACGCTTAAGGTAGAGACGGATGCTGACCAGGTCAGTGAATAACTTGCACTGATTTGTATCGAACTCGGATCACTAAACAAGTCTTAGATCAGGAAAAAGATTGCCGCCGTCGTGATGGGAGGGTTGGAAGTTCTCGATCTCGGAAACGATGTTTTCTAATTTACCGGAAACCCACTCGTGTTTGTTTGGGAATTTTTTGTAAATATGAGTTTCTATTTCTCGATACCATGGGGTTTTGAGACTGTGTCTCAATTGAAATTGTCGTTTTGGGTCAGAGGTCTGGAACGCATTTAGTCGCAGTTTCACATCTTTTGCGATACCTACCTTAAATTCACCGGGACAATTTCGATTAGAAATAACGTAGACGTACTTTTGCTCTCGGTAGTGCTCACCTTGGTCGTTACGTTGCAGTGGCTCAGTCTGTAAGGTGATCTCGGTGTTATCAGGTTTTTGTTGATTGTCTGACTCCTCAGTAAACTTCTTTTCTTTGAGTAGTCTATTTTTGACCTGATTGTACGCTTGCTTCGAAATGTCAATGCCGATCCATTTTCTTCTAAGTCTCTCGGAAGCTACACAAGTAGTTGCGCAACCGCAAAACGGATCTAATACAACCCCATCTTCATTCGTACTTGCTTGAATGATTCGTTCCAATAGTGCTATAGGTTTTTGGGCAGGGTAGCCTGTTCGTTCTCTACTGGTCCGACCGACCGCGTCTATGTTTGTCCAGTAGTCTCTTCGATTTACTAACGTAAAGTATCCTGCATTATCCCGGTAAAGTTTGATGTTCGTTTTCGAGAACAAGACCTCTTGATAAGTTCCCCATTCATCCGTGTAGGTTAGTTTGTTAGGTGAGTGTTTGAGTTGTCCGGTGAGGTAAGACTTTTCTTTGGACACGTTAAACACCGCGACCCGATGATCTCTATTGTAAAAAAGAAGAATGTCGTGTTTTTTGCCGTATTGTCGTTTAGTTTGACCTCCAGTACGGTAACACCATACAATTTCGTTGCGAAAATTTTCCTCTCCAAAAATGCAGTCCATCGTCGTCTTCAGATAATGGCTCATCGTCGGATCGCAATGTAAGTAAATTGATCCTGTTCTTTTGAGAACTCTGAAACATTCAATTAGTCTAATTGCCATATACGCTAAGTAGACGAAGTTATAAGGTTTACCTACACCTTTCACTCCGTGGAGATACTGATATACGTCGAGATTGTCCTCTTTAATAGTTTGTAGCCAATCTTTTTTTACATCTTCTTCTCGAAAGATGTCTTTGAAACTCGCACCTTCTGCATGAGAACCGATTGGTGCTGTAAACTTCTTATTCTTGTTAAACGGAGGGTCGAGATAAATCAGGTCTATACACTCGGAGTTGATTCCTCGGAGAACATCCAAATTATCCGTACAGAATATTGTTCTGTTGGTTACATTGCATTCAGGCATAACATCACTCACAGGAGAGTTGTACGAGAGGTCGGATAGGGATTGAGTTCGTTGAAAACTTTAAGTCGAGCAATAAAAACCAGTTAGTGGTTTATCATGGGAATTGAGTTGTTCAGTCAGTGTATTCCACAATTGTGACAACTTTTTTGATCCCTCGAACATCCCGCACGATATCGGTCATCTCCTCCGTCTCAAATTGTGTAGCTAACCCCATTACATACGCCGTAGCTCGATCAATCACAACCGAAAATTTCTTCGCATCAATCCGCTTATTTCTATTCAACGAGCGATTTACCTTGAACGACAAAAACGCATCTCGTTGACGACCTATGACTCCGCGAAAATCTTCCGTCGTGAGTTCATTCTGAATAGCGCGAACATACTCAATGTCCTCAATGACTTTGGTGGCACGCTCTTTTCGTGCAGGTGTTGAAATTTGTCCGGTCAGAAGCACGACACCATTAAATACCGATACTCTAATCCGCTCATCGGGTAAGTGATCTAAATCAAGGCGTAGGTTTTTCTTTGCGAGTTGCTTTATAAGAACATCATCTTTGACGGTTCCAGGCGTTCGATGGTCCGGATCTGTAAAACTTGGTGCACAGCCAGTTAAGGAAAAAAATACACCAAGACACGCCACAGCCGCTGCGGTCAAACGTATACTTAGACTTGTGTTCAGCATTCCATTGCTCCTTTCGATAGTCACAGTAAAGATTTAGGTCGATTGGTTAAACGAGAAAGATTATGTAACGAGGATATCTTTCGATCTTTAATAATCCCCCAAATAGGTTGACGATGAATGACGCCACGAGAATCTTGTTGTAATATTCCCGTGTAACCCGTTATCTGGTGACCTCTACGCAAATCGTACGACCACATAGACGCTCGATAAGCATCGGCACCAAAAGCGTATAAAGCAAGATGTTGCTCGACGTCAGGGTAAGTCGCCTTCAGCTGTTCGAAGAATGAAAACTCATGTAAAGTCACGGGCATTGCGGTGAATAGTGCCCCTTCAGAATACGTAGAGGTTCGTTCTAGACCGCGAAATGAAGTTTCCGTTGCGAGAATAGGAATATCACCACCAAAATAATAGTGTAAAGTTGCCGCCAGTGAGGCAAACTCGTCGCGCTCAACAAATGTTACGATCGCATCAATATCCTCTCGGCGTCGTGTTACAAATTCTAAACTACCACGACCAACAATGCGAGAGATTTTTTCATGGCGCGCAGTACTCTGCGTGACATGTAGGACATCAGCTACAACGTCCGCAACTTGGCTCATGTTGGCTAATTGAATTTCATCTAACAAATCGAGAGAGTTTTTCGCGGACTCCTTAAAAGCTAATCCAGATCGGATACTCCAGTACTCTGCCCCCATGATTAATACGACTCGCCGCAGATCGATACTATGCAGATAGCGAACAACTTCAACTGCGTCGTCCTCGACAGCTAGTCCTAATTGCATTATGTCGGGATGTGATAAGTTGTTCAAAATTGTTCGATTCAATGCTAATACAGGTACTTCGTAGGTTGGTTCCGCCAACACTGTCGCAACTCGTTCTTTATCTAGTGGCCCTACAATTAAATCAGCACCTTCAGCGATAATACGCTCAATTAAACTAGTGATTTCTTGCGAGCTAGAGTCGTAGACTTCAATGTTGATGTCGCTAGCGTAGTTTGAATGTAAATGCGCACTTAAAAAACCATCACGAATGGTTCGAGCGGCACTAGCAAGTGGTCCCGTTTGAGGTAACAATAATGCAATTTGATCGATGCGCGGTTGGGTACCCGCAACAATAGTTGGAGCAAATTTCGCAGCTAAATGATCTGGATAGTTCTCACGCCATTCACGGTAACTTTGGTGCAGTTCTGACGGTGTGTGGGAATTTGAAAGCATCGTAGCGAGACTCCACCAATGGTCTTCGTTGCTTCGCTCGCCTAGATCATGAACGTCCAGTTGTCGATAGGCACAAGTCCCTCTAATGATTTGCCACAAACGCCGTGCTCGATCTTCCGATTCTTGGCTTATCTGAGCAGGTACAGTTGCTAAAAATTTGATGGCGTTTTCGCAGTCATGATTCCAAGTACACAGGTAAGCTTGAAGAATCGCAAGCGAATTGACTTCGTGTTCGTTTAAAGTCGTCAATCTACTTGCTTGTTCAATCGCAGTAGACGGCGAATCAAGAAATTCAAGCACGATTCCACTCGCCCCGCGCACAAAATTAGGTGATAGCAATCTATTGTGGTCGTCACTTAACCCGCGCTGCCAATCTAGAATAGTCCGTTGAATTTGTCCTCTTTCTGCTTTTTGCAATTGCGCATGAACTGCATCTAACAGTTGAACGAAACTCAATTCCTGTAATGGATTCGACCGAGCAGTGGGTCGTTGTGTCTCAGGAGAAACAGGATTAGGGTCCGTCGATGAATCCCATATAAATTGGCAACCACTTAAAACAAGCATTGATAGTATGATTACAAACAAAATCGAAAACGCTACAAAGCTAGGCCGACTGTTCATGGTGGCAACACCAATAGGTAACCTGCAGGACGTGTCAATTCGTTGCATTGAAATTCTCTCGACGGTCAAAATCATTGGTTGTGAAAACATAAATCGTACAAAGATATTACTCGATTCACTAAATATATCCTATCGTGATATGAATTTTATTGTGTTAAACGATCCTCGAGAACATATAGCTATTCCCAAAATTGTTGACAATTTGTACCAAGGGAACGATGTAGCATGCGTTAGTGATGCAGGTACTCCATTAGTTTCTGACCCAGGGTTCGAGCTCATTCGTCGCGCACACAAGTTACATTTTCAAATCATCCCAATCCCGGGTCCAAGCTCGGTTACGACGCTGTTGTCAGTTTGTCCCATTCCCACAAACGAGTTTAAGTTTGTCGGTTATTTACCACGAAAAAGTCAAGCTCGAAAACGGCGATTGTTTGAACTGAGCAACTCACAGGTGCCGTCGGTGTTTTTTGAAGTTCCACAACGAATCGTACCCTCCTTAGAGATTATGTTAGAACTTGATCTCCTCGAGCGTAGTATTTTTGTTGGACGAGAACTTACAAAGTGCTTTGAAGAATTTTTATGGGGTACTGTAGCAGAGGTTTATCACACGCTGAAAAATCGCGACACCATCAAAGGTGAATTCGTTGTAGTATTAGACGGTAGTGCAGCAGAACCACCAGATATTATCGCCGATAGTCTAATTGAGCAATTGCTTCCACATCTAAAAAATTCTGAAATTTCACGGATCGTATCAAAGGTAACTCACGGTGATCGAAAGCAAATCTATCGGCGAATTGTTTCAATTCAAGAACAAAAATGCTAATATTATTGTGAGACGGCTAAGCGATCGCTGACAAACTAAATTGTTAGAGGAAAGTCCGGGCTCCAAAGGACAAAGTGCCAGGTAACACCTGGGAAGTGTGAACTTACGGAAAGTGCAACAGAAAGTAAACCGCCCTAGTTTTAACTAGGGTAAGGGTGAAACGGTGTGGTAAAAGCACACCGCAATGTCTGGTAACAGCATTGGCTAGGTAAACCCCACTTGGAGCAAGACCAAGTAGAGATAGTACGGCGTGGTCCGCGTCCAATCTGGGTAGGTCGCTAGAAACAGATGGCAACATCTGTTCCAGATGAATGATCGCTCACGACAGAACCCGGCTTATCGGCCGTCTCACTCTTTCACGTTCTGCTAGGGAGCTTAACTTGAAAACACCATTGTTTGCTTGGTTTGTGTGCTTAATCCATATTCTGTGTTACCATGGGTTGTCACAGGAAATTCCTGAAAATTTACAGGGCATTGAGTTATACGATTGGATTGGGCATCAAGCCATCTCCGATGTCGAGGTATCCAACGATACACTTAATAGCATTTTGGAAGCGGGACTTAACAGCGAAGATCGTGACATTCAAAGTGCAACACTAGGAGCGCTGGCATGGATTTCAGTTTATAAATCGATGAATTTACCTGAATACGATAGATTCTATGTCCCGCGGACGGTCGAACAGATTCCAGCGTTAAAAGAAAATCTCATCCAAATTTGGGAACAGAATCGCAAACAGCAACCTAATCCATGGATAAAAGTCGAAAGTGATACAACTGATTCAAATAAAGAAGCGGTGTTCGTGGAAATTAGAAATGGACGAACAGTTTGGAAAGCACAATGGGCTTGGCTCACTATTCCCGCAGTGTTGGTGACTTTTTATCCACAAGATCCAGCCGTATATGACATCGTTTGGGAAGCTCAGCATCCCCAGCAACCGTTACTCACGCTATCCTTACTAGATGTAGGGAAGTTCACCAGTACCAAAGCAAACGAATTTCGGATCAAGTATTTGACCAATCAACGTAGTCCAGTACAAGTGCAACTTCAAGCAACTCTTGGCTTAGGTAGATTTCAGTCTCCACGGGGGCTTGCTGCTCTAATCTCGTTGATCCAACGTGACGATGTAGCAGACAATGTTGTAGCGGCGGCACTAGAATCGATCGTAACCTATCCAGATGCCCTGAAATTGTACGAAGAGCAAATTAATGGTGTGCTACAACGCCTTGATTTTGTGTTACCGGTCGATGTTCAACTTGAGGCACCACCTGGAGAAATCACCACTTATTTGATGTACTTTGTAACAGCCAACCAACTTGAAGGTGAAATAGAACAACTGTTGCAACCCAATCCTAGGTGAAATATCGGCTAGGTACTCTTTAAAAGATTCCGAGGAAAACTTACTTTTTGTGCAAATTTCGTCACGTTAACAACCGTCGCTACGAATGAAACGTTCTAGTGAGTTTTGGAAAAAATGATGTTCTAGGATAATATATACAGGTACACTAACCTTTGTCAAGGAAAGATAAGGGTTTGCGTCAAGCTCCGACAGTTGGAAGTTCGAATGCAGGGAGGCTAATGGTGAACTTCAAATATCCCTATCGAATCATTTCAAAACCATGTTGATTCGACTTCGTTATGGGGATCCCACACACTCCAGTTTTGGTCGACGAAGTCGTTTCGACTCTGGGCACCAAACCCGACGGTTGCTACTTGGATACCACCTTTGGTGGTGGTGGGCATTCCCGAGCACTACTGCATCAATTAGCACCAACGGCAAATTTGTTTGTATCCGATCGCGACCCTGTGGCCGTAAGCTTGGCTCAACAATTAGCAGCAACGGATTCTAGGGTTACTTACGATACCGCAAAGTTTTCTGAGTTAGCACAGATTTTGTCGAAACACGAATTAAGCGCGTTTGACGGTATACTAATGGATATTGGAGTATCGTCGATGCAACTTGACAATGCTGCTAGGGGTTTCAGCTTTCTACGCGATGGACCGTTAGATATGCGTATGGACTTGACGCGAGGGGAAACCGCTGCCGATTGGTTAAATCGTGCGAGTTTTCATGAAATCTCACAAATACTCAATAAGTTTGGTGAAGAACGCGACGCTCACCGAATAACCAAGGCGATTTTGGAAGCACGGCCGTTAACCTCGACTACTCAATTAGTTCGCGTGATAAATCAAGCGGCTAAAGTCCGAGATTCACGAAAACATGTGGCGACGAGAGTGTTTCAAGCTATACGGATTTACCTCAATGATGAACTTGAAGAATTACGCAAAGGATTACTAATCGCAGGTCAATTCTTAGCTGTATCGGGTCGGCTAGCTGTAATCTCTTTCCATAGTCTTGAACATCGGATTGTCCGAGAACAATTTTTAAGTTGGTCGGCAGTGAAATTGCCAGCAAAACTTCCTGTACGAGGAGCGCAAAACCGATCGATGAAAATCATCGAACGCGGTATTCGACCAAGTACTCGAGAGTTGCAGATCAATAAGCGTTCTAGTGCTGCACTCATGCAGGTGATCGAACGTGTCGAATAAATTTACTTCAAAACAAAAACTCGACCGCGCGCGAGTTCGATTTTGGTGGATTGCCTGGGTATTTCTATTCGGCAGTATTTTGGTTACTGGGTTGCTTGTTGTGGAACAAAGTAACCAACGCCGAGCGTTGTACCAATACATGCTCGATTTACGTGTACAACAAGATGACACGTTGTCGGAATTAGCACGACTACAAGTCGAACTTGGGAGCGAAGCATCCTATGA
Source organism: Gammaproteobacteria bacterium (assembly GCA_028819195.1). Classification (GTDB taxonomy): domain Bacteria; phylum Pseudomonadota; class Gammaproteobacteria; order Pseudomonadales; family Azotimanducaceae; genus Bin55. The sequence goes on from JAPPMF010000009.1 coordinate 449,105, forward strand.
ACGTGTCGTCGATGTAGCAAATTCTGATTTGGCTATGGAATTTCCAAAAGTCATTATTCCGACGAAACCGGAAATTGTAGAGTGATTTTCAACCGACATCGAATCGTCATTTTGGGGATTAGCATGGTCTTTGGACTCATGCTCATGCGAATGTTATCTTTAACGTATTTCGATCGCGAATTTCTGCAAGAACGCGGTAGTACCATTGCTGAACGAACGATTTCGATTCCTGTTAATCGAGGAATCATCTATGATCGCAATAGACAACCATTAGCGATCAGCATTCCAACTTATTCGATTTGGACTGACCCGGGTTTCGACTCGATTGATCCGCAGGATATTCCAAATCTTGCGGCGGCACTACAAATTTCACAGAGATCTCTCGAAAATACACTTCTCGCTGCGCAGGATACACGGTTCGTGTATCTCAAACGGCGGACTACTCAAGAAGTCGCCGACGCCGTTGAACAACTCCAGATTAAAGGCGTACGTTTCAAAACCGAGTATCGACGATACTATCCAGCAGCCGAAGTTACCTCACACGTCGTCGGGTTCACCAACATTGATGGCGATGGCATAGAGGGGCTAGAAGCCGCAGAGAATCAAGCGTTACGCGGCCAACCGGGTAAACGAAGAGTTCTACGCGATCGCGAAGGTCGTGAATTACGTGATCTCGAACTCTCTGAACCGCCGGTTTTTGGTCAAGACATCACTTTGACACTTGATCTCGGACTACAGTATTTGACTTATCGTACCGTGCGCGAAGCAGTCTTCCAATACAAGGCAGTTTCAGCTTCTGCAGTGGTTTTGTCTGTTGCCTCCGGCGAGATACTAGCAATGGCTAATTTCCCGACTTTTAATCCCAATGATCTCACTGATCGGGATCCGTTACGCATGCGTAATAGAGCCATTAAAGATGTGTATGAACCGGGCTCGACCATTAAACCCTTTTCGGCACTCGCGGCGCTTGAAAGCCAACATTTTCGTGCTAGTTCGGTCATAAACACTTCGCCGGGACATCTCTATGTCGATCAAAAACTGGTGGAAGATCCAAGAGATTACGGTACTCTAACCTTAGAAAAAGTACTAGTTAAATCAAGTCAGGTGGGGATTGCCAAAGTTGCTTTGACCCTGGGCGAAACCGAAATTTCTGATGTGTTGTTGCGCGCGGGATTCGCGAAAAGACCACATAGTGGATTACCACACGAAGCAGCTGGGTCATTACGACAGGAAGAACTCAAACGCGATATCGGTCGTGTAACGTTAGCTTTTGGTTACGGCCTTAGTGTATCGCCGCTACAGCTTGCGTCCGCGTACTTGATTCTCGCGTCGGGCGGTCAGAAAACTCCAGTATCGATTTTACGCAATGATGTCGTGCCTCAAGAGCCTCGAAAGCAGATCTTTTTCCCAGCCGATGTGCAGGAAATCCTAAATATTCTGCGGGGCGTGGTATCTCCCATTGGAACTGCACCTGGTGCCTCCGTTGAAGGTTTTGCAGTAGCAGGAAAAACTGGTACAGTTCGCAAAATTACAAACGGTCAGTATGACGATACTAAGCATATTGCTTGGTTTGCCGGTATTGTCCCGGCGGATGAACCTCAAATTGTCGCGGTAATCGTCGTGAACGAACCAAAGGGTGAAGTATTTTCAGGTGGTGGTGTAGCGGCTCCTATTTTTTCTCGAATCGTGAAACATGCCTTACAACTCGTAGTCCCACACACGGAGGAGGGATGGAATGGCGATACCTCTTAGGAAATTAATCGACGGTACGAACGTACCAAATGTAAAGGTTACTGGATTAACCAATGATTCCAGGCGAGTCCGTCCGGACAATGTGTTTTTTGCATACAAAGGTCACTTTCTGGATGGTTTCGATTACGTCGACTCCGCGATTAGACAGGGTGCCACGGTGATCATTGGTGATCGTGCTGCACCAGCAAACGTTTCTGTACCGTGGCTACACTTTGCCAACGTCAGAAAAGTTCAAAGTGAGATCGCCGCGCGGTTCTACAACAATCCTTCAAATGCAATAAATGTTATTGGTATCACAGGTACCAACGGTAAATCTTCAATCGCGTACGGGCTTGCAAGTCTACTACTCGAAACTGCCTGTATGGGTACCTTGGGTTGGGGACAACCACCGTCATTGCGACCAAGTGAACTAACAACTGTCGATTCGATTCTAGTTCAGCAGAATTTGAGTCAACTCCTACAGGAAGGATTTTCCCGTGTGGCAATGGAAGTAAGTTCGCACGCACTGGTTCAGGACCGAGTAAATAATGTGCGTTTTGATTGTGCTGTGTTCACAAATTTATCTCGAGATCACTTAGATTACCACGCCAATATGTCTGAATACGCAAATGCGAAGAAGAAGCTCTTTCAACATCCAAATCTACGCTGTGGTATTGTCAACATTGATGATCCAATTGGTCGATCAATTGCTAGCCAATTACGTACACACGACCGACTTTGTTGGTCGTATGGTACGAGCGAAGATGCGCAGTTGCGCTGGCGAAATATCAAATCTACAGCAACTGGTTTTAGTGGAGTCTGGCAAGGCGACTGGGGCGAAATTCCATTTGAACTTCCTTTTTGTATTGAAGCTTCTATTACCAACTCGGCCGCACTTCTCTTAGTCGCTTTGTTTTATCAACAAGACATTGAAACTGTGGTTGAAAAGATGGAACAGCTACCACAGGTTCCTGGTCGTATGGAATTGATCTCCGACGAGAATCAACCGAAAGTTGTTTTGGACTATGCTCATACTCCTGCAGCCCTCGAAACGGTTTTGTATTCTCTGAAAAAACGTACTCCACGCAAACTTTTATGCGTGTTTGGCTGCGGGGGGGATCGTGACCGTGGTAAAAGACCAGAAATGGCAGCAGTAGCCGAACGATATGCTGATCGAGTTTATGTAACGACCGACAATCCACGGTTTGAATCTCCAGTAGCTATCGTTGAAGATGTCTTGGGTGGATTCACACGTCACAATGGTGTTGTAATTGAGTTAGACCGGTCGCGAGCAATTCAGGAAGCATTAGCTTTTGCAGACGAGTACGACACCGTCCTGATTGCCGGTAAAGGAAACGAAGATTATCAAGACATTGAGGGTGAACAGGTACCCTATAGTGATCGTCAAACCATTATCGAGACGTTACGGAGTACCGTCTTATGCTAGTTTGGTTGACAGCCTATCTCGAACAGTATTTTTCATTCTTCAATGTGTTCGAATATGTGACTTTCCGCACAATCGTAAGTTCAATTACGGCATTGTTGCTCACGCTTTTTATTGGTCCTCTCATCATTCGACAATTTGAAGTGAGCAATATCGGCGAAACGATTCGAGAAGATGGGCCAGCAACTCATCAACAAAAGGCGGGCACACCAACGATGGGCGGTCTAATGATCGTGCTTTCGGTAGTCATCGTTACGTTGTTGTGGGGAGATCTTGCCAATCGTCATCTTTGGATCATTGTGTTTGCACTGTTTGGGTTTGCACTCATCGGTTTGATTGACGACCTGAAAAAAATGCGACAGCAGCGAGGATTGTCGGTAAAACTAAAGTTAGCGCTACAGTCTGTATTAGGTTTAGCGATCGCCTGTACGATGTTTTATACAGCAACCGTACCAGCGGAAACTGAACTGATCATCCCGATATTCAAGGAAGTTGTTATCCCATTGGGGCTGGTATACATTTTTCTCACGTATCTGATGATCGTTGGTATGAGTAACTCAGTGAATTTAGCTGATGGTCTCGACGGCTTAGCTATCCTACCAAGCGTTATGATTGCGGCAGCTTTGGGACTCATTGCTTACTTGGTAGGACATGTTGAGTTTTCCGACTACCTTAAGATTCCATACGTACCACACATGGGTGAAGTAGCCATCTTCTGTGGTGCATTGGTCGGCGCTGGTCTTGGATTTCTTTGGTTCAACGCGTATCCTGCGCAAGTTTTCATGGGCGATATAGGTGCTTTAGCAATTGGTGCCGCGTTAGGTACGGTAGGTGTACTAGTACGACATGAGGTTGTGTTGTTGATTATGAGCGGTGTGTTTCTACTGGAGTCTGCTTCAGTTGTATTACAAGTCGCAAGTTTCAAAATGACAGGGCGAAGAGTATTTCAAATGGCTCCACTACACCATCACTTTGAACTCAAGGGGTGGCCAGAACCACGCATTATCGTTCGCTTTTGGATTATCAGTTTTATGCTAGTCTTAGTCGGATTGTCGATGTTAAAGCTAAGATGAAACAGCCAGTCGATTTAGTCATGGGATTAGGGGTAACAGGTTACTCTGTTGTTGAGTTTCTCCACAACAAACGGGCCGTTTTAGTTTGCGATACTCGTTCAGGACGAGACTCGCAATTTATACCTCGATTACAACAGTTGCGCTCGACGTATCCGAATGTGCGAGTCGTACCACCTAAGCAAATCAACAAGGTTTTATCCCAGGTGTCGCGCATAATCGCTAGTCCCGGTATTCCGATGTCGCACACGCTTCTCCAATTAGCAAAACTTCGAAATATACCAGTACTTGGTGACCTTGATTTGTTCATGGATGAGGTCAAAGTACCAGTAATTGCTATCACGGGTACTAACGGTAAGAGTACGACGGTTGCACTACTGCAAGCCATGCTTTCCGACAAAGGAATTGTCGCGTGCGGAAATATTGGCACTCCGGCGTTGGAAGCTTTGAGTTTCGAAGCTAGCGGATACATCCTTGAGTTATCAAGTTTTCAACTCGAACGTTCTAAACCGGCAGAATTTGATGCGGCTTGCGTTTTGAATGTATCAATGGATCATTTAGATCACCATCGAAGTATGGAAGAGTACATTGCTGCTAAACAACGTGTCTACAAGAAATGTAAGTTAGCAGTTTTTGACAGCACCGAAGCATACACGACTCCACCAGAAGGTGTTCCATTTATCGCACTCAATCAAAATCACAATTGGTGCATGGAGGATAATGCTATCGTCGTGGACGGACAACAAATTTCCCGGCACGAGATCGCCTTGCAGAATGAATATGACCTAAAAAGTTTGCTTGTCGCTAGCGCGATCGCACACATCTTCGGTGCGTCAATGGAAAAAATACGAAGCGTGGCCGCTAGCTTTGGTGGTTTACCGCATCGCGCGCAAGTGGTCGGTGTGTTCGATGGAGTGAAATACGTAAATGATTCCAAAGCTACCAATGTCGCTGCTGCAGTAGCTTCCATCCGCGCGAATCGTTCCTTTGGTAATAACTTAATCCTGATAGCGGGCGGTACTGCAAAAGGTAGTCATTTCGAAATTTTAGGTACTACTATTGATAAGTACGTCTCGCATGCACTGCTATTTGGTGCAGATTCTCATCATATTGCCAAACATGTACATTCCGCGCCTTGTTCGATGGCGTCGTCATTGGCGGAGGCAATACAACAGTGCCGCGAGTTATCTCAACCGGGAGATACAGTGTTACTTGCGCCGGCATGTTCAAGTATAGATATGTTCGCGAATTTTGAAGAACGCGGACGAATCTTTGAACAACTCGTGCGGAGTTCTGCACTATGAAGATCCAACTTGATTTTCAAATCGTGTGTCTTAGCTTGTTGTTAGCTACTTTGGGTTTAGTTGCTGTCGGTAGTGCAACGATTTATCAGACCGATGGTATTGTTAACGCATATACGATTCGACATTCCGTGTACCTTGTTCTTGCAGTGTGTGCGTTCGCGGCGATCTTGTTTGTACCTTTAGAGTTATTCGAACGAGCTCACATCCCCATTTATTTTGTGACGTTAGTACTTGCGCTAGTCGTTCTCTTACCATGGATTGGAGTTGTTGCTGGTGGTGGACGCCGATGGATCGATCTCGGTGTGTTTACTCTGCAAGTATCGGAAATCGCTAGATTTTTGATCCCAATTTATGTCGCCGGCCATTTGGCGCGAGCACACGATAAGGTTCAAACTTCAACTCTAGCAGCAATGAAACTTCCCGTGTGGGTTGGACTAGTGCTACTATTGTTCTTTTTTCAACCTGACTTTGGGTCTGCGGTACTGATCGGACTAGTCGTATTAGGCATGATGTATTTAGCCAATGTACGCTATCGAGATTTATTTATACTCGGACTGATTGGTTCGGTGGGATTACTTTACATAGGTTACCACCGACGCGATCGCATTATTGCTTACTTTGACACTTGGACTCATGCGCAAGATGAAGGTTATCAGCTGACTCAATCGTTAATTGGTTTTGGGCGTGGAGAGTTCACAGGTGTCGGAGTTGGTGATGGTATCCAAAAACTCTTGTATTTGCCAGAACCGCACAATGACTTCATTTTTTCCATGATTGTAGAAGAAACGGGATTTTTCGGTGGCGCTCTGGTACTCTGTCTTCTCATATGGTTGGTTTTTCGATGTTTTGCCATCGCCAAACGCGCCCTTGCGATGGAACAGCGATTTGCTGGTTTTATTTCTTACGGTGCCGGGTTAATGTTGGGAATTCAGATTCTGATCAATGCTGGAGTCGCTATGGGGGCGTTACCAACAAAAGGTTTGACCTTGCCGTTTCTCAGTTTTGGTGGTAACAGTCTCATCGTTTGTGCTGGATTACTAGCCTTGGTTTGCCGCGCGTACAGTGAAATACAAACAGTAGAAGCTAAAAATAAGAATTTGAACAAGTAACAATGACTACGATGAACGACGCCTATTCATTGAGTTCGCTTCGAATGCGGCGGGTACAAAATCTGCACTTCGTTGGAATTGGTGGTGCCGGCATGTGCGGTATTGCCGAAGTACTACTAAACGAAGGATATCGGGTTACGGGATCAGATTTAGTACACTCGAGCACTTTAGATCGTTTACGCAATTTAGGTGTAACGATTACACTTGGCCACCTCGCCGAAAACGCAATCGATGCAGATGTTGTGATTACTTCTACGGCAATCTCAAAGACGAATCCTGAAGTTCAGTATGCACACAACAATCAAATACCAGTAGTCGCGCGTGCTGAAATGCTTGGCGAGTTACTGCGTCATCGATATGGGATAGCCGTGGCTGGTACCCATGGGAAAACGACGACAACTAGTCTAATTACATGCATCTTTCAAGAAGCCGGTCTTGACCCAACCTACATTATCGGTGGCTTGCTAAAGAGCGAAGGGCGAAATGCTAAGTTAGGGGGGAGTCGATACCTTATAACTGAGTCTGATGAAAGTGATGCGTCATTTCTCAAATTGAATCCATTAGTAGTTGTGATTTGTAATATCGATGCAGATCATCTCGGTACCTATGAGCATGAGTTCGTTCGCTTGTTGGATACCTTCGTTGAGTTCGTACATCGTTTACCGTTTTACGGTTTAGCAGTTGTTTGTTTAGATGATTCTGGAGTACAACAGATTATCGATCGTATTAGCCGACCTATGATTACTTATGGAGTCCATCCAGAAGCGAATTATCGAGCGGAAAATATACGGTATGAGCAAACCCAGTGTGTGTTTGATGTAGTCCGGCCCCCACCGTACCTTCCACTGACGGTACAGACTTGCTTGCCTGGGATCGAAAACGTACGAAATGTCCTAGGTGCCGTGGCGATAGCTACCGACGAAGGAGTTTCCGATCAACATATCGTTGATGGACTAGCAAAATTTCAAGGAATTAGTCGTCGATTCGAAATCAGTGAATTGGTTTGCGGGACACGAATTTTTACACTCATCGACGATTACGGACATCATCCAGTTGAAATTCGACATGTTATTGAAACGACTCGGTTGTTGTTCAAAACGCGCCGTTTATTTATGGTATATCAGCCGCACAGATATACTCGTACTCGAGATCTTTTTCATGACTTTGTTGCTGTCTTGAGTTGCGTGGATCTGTTGGTAATGGTTGAAACTTATGCGGCTGGAGAAGAACCGATCAATGACGCTAAAACTGAGGATTTAGTCGAAGCACTACAACAGGAGAGTCAGATATCAGTTCATTTTGCCAGTTCACCGATGGATGCACATGCACTAGTTTTGCGATTGGTGCACGATTCAGATGTAGTATGTATCCAAGGTGCCGGAAATATCGACACTATTTCTAACTTATTGAAGTCAAAATGCACATGAAATCAGTACTTAAATTTTTCGGCGGACTCATTTTCGGTATTGCAGTTGCTACGGTGTGTCTACTGGGTTGGTTTTACGTCGCTAACCAACCATTACAAGTGGTCGTACATGGTGTGATGGAAGCGGAAAGACAACGGGACATCGAATCGTTGATTGAACAGTCGTCAAATTCTGGTAGTTTGCTGATCTCAGCTCTTGAAGTTGCTGAATCCGTACAAGAACTACCATGGACGAAAGATGTGAAAGTGTGGCGCACGGTGGCAAACGTCCTACACATAGAGGTCGGTGCAAAACAAGCAATGGCTCGCCTAGATGAAGGTACTGTACTAACAGTTGTGGGGGATGTCATATCACAATCGAGTACAGGAGAAAACAAGTTACCGACATTAACAGGATTAGAAAATGATGAACAAGCTAAAACCGAAGCACAAATCTTAGACCTAATACGCACTAGACTTGCCGAATCGGGTATTGCAGTTTCTGAATTTGAACATACAATTAAGGGTTGGAACGTTGTGTTAGTGAATGACGACTCTGTATTACTTGGGCGCGACGAACTAGAACATCGATTGGATCGATTTTTGACAGTGTATACAAAACTAACAAAGTTAAAATCTAATACAACCGTAAAAGCTGATGCACGATATGAACACGGGGTGGCAATAAAGGAGGAAGCAAATAACGTGATTAGTCATTATGAAAGCTCTGACGCAACTAGAGACTAATCTTCGCGAGTTTTTGACAAGGACGTAGAAATGAGCACAGAAAATAACAATATACTTGCTGGGCTAGACATTGGTACATCCACCGTGTCAGCGAGTATAGGCAAGTTACACAATGATGGCACCGTAGAAGTAATTGGCATTGGCAGCGCTAGCAATACTGGGGTTCGACATGGGTTAATTGTTAATATCGAAGCTACCGTCACCGCACTGAGAGCGGCCATCGTCGAAGCGGAACAATTAGCTGATACACAAATCACTTCTGCTTATGTCTCAATCAATGGTGAACATATCAAGTCGATCAATTCTCAGGGAAATTCACCAATTCGTTCGCGGGAAGTTAGTGAAATGGAACTTGAACTTGCACTAGAGTCAGCAAAAGCTATTCCACTGAGTAACGACGAATGTGTCGTACACGTAATCCCTCAGGAATATGTCATTGATTGGCAGACAGGTATTCGTGAACCATTAGGTATGTCTGGAACACGATTGGACGCGAATGTCCATCTTATTACCTGTGCGAAAAACGCCCTGCTGAACGTGACCAAGTGTGTTACAAGCTGCGATATCACGGTACGCGAAATTGTGGTAGAACCACTCGCTTCAGCAGCTTCCATCTTGTCGAACGATGAACGAGAACTCGGTGTATGTTTGCTCGATATTGGTGGAGGCACCACCGATGTAGCAGTTTACACTGATGGTGCGATTCGACACACCCACGTCGTGCCGATGGCAGGTGATTCCGTGACTCGAGACATCGCGATGACATTTCGAACACCAGCGCAGCATGCTGAACAGATAAAAATTAAGTATGCTTGCGCCCTTCAAGAACTCACTGATAATGATGAAACAATCCACGTGCAGGGAGTAGCAAATCGTCCTTCAACCCAAATACCTAGACAAACTTTAGCTGCTGTTGTTGAATCACGCTATCGAGAAATTTTTAAAATTGTCCAAGATTCATTGGAAGAAGCACAGATATCGATGGAACGCTTAGGCTCAGGTATTATTCTCGCCGGTGGGGCCGCTAACATGGAAGGAATTGTAGAACTCGCTGAGGAAGTTTTTCACTTACCTGTATCAAACGGAAAGCCAAAAAATCTTGTTGGCTTAGATGATTTTCATCGCAGTACAGCCTACACAACTTGTACTGGTCTTTTGGTCTGGGCGGTACGTTCGCAGAAGATATTGAGTTCAAACGATGAAGCTGAACAAATTAATGGCACTTCTAATCCCTTCAATGCATTGAAGGGTTGGATACGTAAAACCTTTTAACCACAACTACGGAACTATCATGGAAGAATCTGAACACAAAACTGAAAAGTTTAATTTCTCCGTACCTAACGAATCTCCGACCAAGGGAGAATCGTCGTTTAACTTTGAACCTTCAGAAAATGAAGATGATATGGCACCTCCAGCCATCATTAAAGTTATTGGAGTTGGTGGGGGTGGAGGTAATGTCCTGACCTACATGGCTGACCAACAATTGCGCGGTGTCGAACTACTGGTTGCTAACACCGACATCCAAGACTTGTGTGCCGTCCCTGAATCAGTACAAAAACTCCCGCTTGGCACTTCTCGCCGGCGAGGACTAGGCGCTGGGATGGATCCAGTTGTCGGTGAAGCCGCAGCTAAAGAGTCGATCTCCGAGATCGAAGATGCCATTGGCGATGCGAACTTAGTTTTTATCATTACGACCTTAGGTGGTGGAACTGGGTCAGGCGCGACACCCGTCATATCCCAAATTGCGAAGGATAAGGATGCCTTAACTATCGCGATAGTCACACATCCGATGGTCGAAGAACAGAACATTCGCAAGAAAAACGCTGAGTATTGTGTGAAACAACTACACAATATTGTCGATTCCTTGGTGTCGATTCCCAATGACAAGTTGAGTAAGGTGATTGACGGGGCCGTACCTTTTACAGAAGCTTTCAACCATATGAATCACTATTTAGCTGACTGTGTGACAGGAGTTGCGAACGTAATCAATTCACATGGTTTATGGAATTTAGATTTCAAAGATGTCGAGTCGGTTCTTACCGCGAATGGGGCTGGTATCACTTTGATTGGTAAGGGAATTGCCACTGGTCAAAATCGTGCCGAAAGTGCAGTTCAGGCCGCGTTGCATTGTCCGTTAATGGAAGACACTAATTTGTCAGGGGTACGTAATGTGTTGTACAACATTCGTGCGAATCAGATGAGTTTTGACGAAGTTCGTAACATCATGAAGTTATTTCACGACATGATGGGTGAATCTGGCGGTGTTTATGCTGGTATTGTCGATGACCCGAGTATGGGCGAAGAGCTAGAACTTACACTGTTACTGACAGGTGTTGATCGAACGCGAAAAGCAGGCTATAGCGACTATGAGGGCGACGTTGTACAACATATAAGTGAACAAGGAGTCGCGTCAATCGATCGTTTCACTGCTCGAAATAATCCTGCTTCTTCTGCTTCCGATGAATCGGCAGAGCAAGGTGAAGACCAAAGTGTTGTCGGACTACGTGCACAAGTTAGCGGCGGTTCGACCCGCAAACTAGCATCGACGGAGATACCAGCGTTATTCCGCGATCAAGCCGATTAAGGCGTCGAAAGATGGGCGAGTAACCTCTCCTTATATCTGTTCGACACCTTCGATTACAAGTCTGTTAAAAGCGCAGCCCAAAGCGAACTCGCCACTCAAACAAGTTTGAGTTCATTTGACGGTCAATCGCTAGCGAAGAGAAATCGATATTGAGATTTCTGTTTTGGCCGGGAGATTTACTCCATCGCATACCGAATTCGTAGCGATTCGCTTGTTCTTCTTGTGTGAAGGAACTGTATGGTTCAAATTGTGCTAGACCATTAGGGGAACGAAAACGATATGACCATAGTAATCTGGTTCCGTCTGCACGGTCTGTCAAACTTTGGCTTAACAAGAAGTCTTCATCGAGCTGTAGCGAGCCAAAACTAGACAATTCAGTCGCTAAAGCTGGTTGGAGACTAAGCGTCATTCCATTGTCATCAGTTGCAGACTCCCGGCGTAGGGTAATCCCAAAGCCGTTTGAGCTGTACTGCTCTTCTTCCATGGAACGCACGGATCGCACGCGAATGTCAATACCCCAGTTTGCGTTAAGTAGGATATCAAGGCCAATCCCTAAGTCGATATTAGTACCATCAGCGACACCACCATTTTCGAACCGACCAAGTAGTTCAACGGTAGGTACCAAATCGATTGTTTCACTATCGATAAACCATCTCCCTTGAGCGCCACCGCGTAACCGACGAACTTCGGATGAAAGTTCAATATCTATCTCGTCGAAGGCATCAGATTCGACTGTTGCTTGGAAATAGTCACTAATCACCGCGACACCAGTTAAATTTTCGTTATCCAAATTAAATCTTGCACCTGCCGCAATCACCGAAGAAGTCAAATCGATGTCAGCCAGTTCACCCCATTTGTCCGTGAGTGTCGAAGAGCCAGAACCTCGACCAATCGTCCCCCATGCGACAAATTGTTCTAATATTGATCCAACTACGTAGGGGTATATACTGGTAACGGTTAATTCGACCTCATCCACCTCATCCGCGACTTGATTCGAACCTCGGATCACCCTGTGAGCTTCGACGGTCGAGGAGTTTCGCGAAACAGCTAAACCAAAACGAACTTCAGTTGAAAACCCAATCTCGGCACCCAACCACGCATTCGAATGGCTACTTTCGATAGGTACCGTCACACTGAGATTATCAATTGAATCTTCATAGTTAGCCTCACTTGAGGAACTCTCGAGTCCACCCCAGATTGACCAAACTAAATTCTCCATTATTCCCGTTTGGTTGAGCCTAATTTCGCTCAAGTTAAGTAATCTACCCATATCCGGTACACCAGCTGTAGGTGGTTGTATTAACTGGAAGAAATAAGGTGGTTCGTATTCAGAATCTTCTTGTAATCCTATGGTTGGTCGTGCTCTAGCACCAATCAACTCGACAGCTGAGCTACCAAGATCGCTACCCGTTAAGTCATAGGCATATAACAGCGGTCGGGAACGAATCTCGGCTGGTACCTTGGTCGTAGTGAAGGCTACCCAAGCTGACCAGTCGCTGGGACCGATGCTATTCACCGCACGAACGCGAACTTCATACTCTGTGACTGGTATCAAATCTCCTAATGCGGTAGACGTGGTAGTCGTCGACAGCGTCCGGGCAGTTGTAGTTCCCATTTCTCTCAGTTCTACTTCATAGGATGTGATCTCGGCGCCACGATTATTCGGTTCAGCCCAAGACACTTGTGCATCCTCGTAGCCAATGTTTGAAACTTGGATGGTCGGAGCTAATGGGGTGTTTGCATTGACCGTGATCGAAAATTCGAGCGTTGATGAGTCGTCGTCGGTGAATTCATCTGAATCGGATACAGTGAATTGATACATCGTGGTTTCTTGAACTTCAGTGGGAGTACCCACCAACTGTAGTTCGACTCCGTTAAAACGTAAACCTTTCGGAAGATCAGGACTGAATGAATAGGAAAGCAAACCGTTTCCTGAACTTCCGCGAGGCAATTGTAAGGTAGGAATGGGTTCCTCGAAGGTATAAACTTGATCAGGTATAGTTGCACCGGTGTCAAAAACTGGCCGATGGTTAATGAGTGTCCGTGCGGATAAAGTGTCAGTCCAGTCGCCTTCGCCAATCGCGTTTACTGCACGTACTTGGATTAAGTACTGAGTGCCTACCTCAAGATTTGAGAGTGTTACTTCGGTGTCCGAACTCTTGACCTGTTCCCATTCTCCGTCAATGAGTTTGCGATACCGAATATCGTAGGAAGTGATTGGCGAACCTCCGTCATCCAAGGGTATTAACCACGATACGGATAATGAACGAAATTCTCGATCGGTTATGCGTGGATTACGAGGTTTTTCGGGAGGTGTATGAGCAGCAGTCATTGCCAACAACACTTCTGTCCAGGGTCCAGCGCCAACACTATTAACGGCCCGAACCTGTACTTCGTAGGTCGTTCCGATTGTCAAGTTATCGATCGTGAGTGAGGTACTCCCACGTACTTCTTCTTCGGTCCACTCTTCGGTACCTTCTTGTCGGTACCTTACATCATAGACGGCAATATTTCGCCCACCTGAATCCGCTGGAGGAGACCAGGCAATGGTCAATGAATCGACTTGCTGATCGGATACGCGAACGTTTCGTGGTTCGCTAGGTAAGTCGTAGGGATCCGTGGAAGCTTCGAGCGTACTAGAGGTCGCTACATATCCTGTATCAGCAACATTTTTTACGCGAATTTGATAAAGCGTATCTCGCGTTAGACCCTCGATGGTATAAGTAGTGGCAAATGCTTCAATTGAATCTGAGATCCATTCTATCGCCCCTTTCTTGCGATGTTCAATACGATGGGAGACTATAGTGATGAACGGACTACTCGGATTCGCCCATTCAATCGTGATACTTTTCGCATCTTCTTTTAAGACTTCTAGATCTGTTGGTGGTTTAGGACTTGCACCAAACACGCGTAACTCGAATCCGAGAGACACACTTTCTTCTTCGTCATCCGTCGCGGTATAGGTATATTCGGTTCGTGGTGATGGTTCGGTTGGAGTACCACGCAAGATTCCTGAACCGGAACCAACGCTTAAACCGTCGGGTAGGTCGGGATCAACGGTGTATCGAGGTGAGCCGTCTCCACCGATTGCCCTCGGTAATTGAATCTCAACGTATGTTCCGACTTCAAAGTCTTCTTCAAATACAATCTCAGCATCGTCGGCAAAGTATATTGGTTCGGAGACGTTCAAGATATTCACGCTTACTGATACGGTCGCTGATAGCGCGCGTTCTCCTTCGCCGCCAGTTGCAGTGATCGTAACATTGATAACTGGAGTAGATTCGTGGTCTTCGCCAGTACCAATGTAATACAAGGTACCGCCTTTCTTTGTGATGGAAAACCTGTCTCGTTCAGTCGCTTCAACTTCATACGTTACCTCATCTCCCTCGTTAGGGTCAGTTGCAGTAACCTTACCTAACCTTATTCGTTCTTCTTTACCGGATACATTTTCGTCCAACGAAAACTCGTAAGAAGCGTTATCGAAACTAGGGGCGTCGTTACCGAGTGTAAACACTTCAGCCCAATCTGACCAATCGCCACCGCGATAACGTATTCTCGCTTCATATTTAGTGTCTACGGCGAGGTCGCTGATTGTGATACTTGTTGTCTCAGGGACTAACTTAAAACTTCTAGTCTGGCCAGTGCGGTCTTCCCGCCGAAACTCGAGATCATATCCTGTTATATATCGCTTACGATCGGCGTCTACATCCCAAACAATCCTGATCGTCTGCGGTTCAGGTGCAGTCATGGTGGGGGGTTCTGGGATGGGGTCATTACCATGCACCTCCAGAATCACCGTTGTCGCAGAGGAACGTGTTACGTCTTCTTTGCGCGCCGTAACCCGGATTCGATAAATTCCAATCAACCCGCGATCCTTTGGAATGACTTTTGTCACGTAAGTGACACCGCCGTCGTATTTAGCTATATCAAAATTTCGAAGTTTAGATGGACACACGTCGACATAGTTTTCGGCTAAGTCATACTCGCCGGTACAACGTGCCGTATAGGTAATCCGGGCACCTTGATCACTTTCGTCAAAACCGATTGTTTGGATCCATCGTTCGCCAATTTCAACCTGCTCCCAGCCATACCAGGGTGCCATCGGTGGAGTTTGATCCAGAGCAACTGAATCTTCTTCGGTAGCAGTGGCGTCTGCAGGACAGGTAACTGCTTCATCTTCACTCGTACTTGGTTTGACCCGAATCAACGCTTCGATAGAGGACGATTCACAACTACATGCGTCTGGCCCATTTGCAACCAAGTTGAAGCGAAAACTTCTAACTTCGGTGGTAGAACAACCAGTTATGGTAACTTCATTTTCATCAAAGGTGAAGCCTGACGGCAGGACTGGATCATTACTACCGGTAACTTCATATTGCAAGTCATCGGCAGTAGTGACACAGGATGGAGCACTCTCTGCTACCTCAGCTTTCGGAAGTTGAAATTTCTTAGTCTCACCGATTTCGAGTTGCAATAATTGGGTGTCTGTATCTCCCCAATCAGCACAATTAGAGTGCTCTGCCATAGCGCTCATGCTATAAAACGTAAACAAAATAGTTGTGGCGATTACGGCTCTGATTGAAGAAAAACATCCTGACGTTTGTAGATTCGTGCAAACACTAACGTTACTCATGATTTCTGTTCCTTGACTCTTTTGAGGTTGTCGAAATGTGAAAGAGATTTTTGTGACTCCTAGAGTTTTGAGATTTCGTTCGTCGGTATAACTGGGTTACCAAGAGTTTCTTGTTAGAATATCCAACGTAACAAATATACGATTAATCGAATTTTGTTATTTTTGATATTTTAGTTAATTCCTTCGTTCAGAAGGTAAACTTCCTAGCTTATCGACGAAATTTCAAAACCGAATCGGCGATTGTACGTCGCGCTAATTACGCGCGTATTGTTGCCGAGAATCAGTGATCACGACGATGCGTTGTATATGAGTAAAGTTGGCTAGTCTATGTAGACTACTGAGCAATGTCATTTGTGTGAACCGAATTCGATTAGCCCAAGACGATGAGTCTACGACTATAGTCAACGTTGAACCGCGTAAGTGAGTCCCGACACAATGTTCAGATTCTTCTTCCGGTAATAAATGTTTAACGATTTGTTTTAACGACTGATGGCTGTGCAAGCGATTTATCAAACGCTGAAACTTGCCCTTACGTTTATCGGTGGGCTGCAACGATTCTTTGATATGATAGTACTTCGCGCTTGACATTTTGCCCCTCGTACCTATATATATTCCATTCGAAGCGTTAACGACTCGTACAATTTTAAGCGTATCTCACTGTTAGGGACAGTTTAAGACCTATGGTAACTAAAGCATTAAAGAAAGTTTTCGGTAATCGCAACGATCGTGAACTCAAGCGAATGCAAAGTAAGGTCGATGAGATCAATAGTTGGGCGCACCACTTTGAGGCTATGTGCGACGACGAACTACGTAATCAAACGCATGAGTTTAGAAATCGGTTTGGCGAAGAGAATCTCGATGATCTACTACCAGAGGCATTTGCAGCGGTACGTGAAGCGGCCACGCGAGCTAATAATACTCGGCACTTTGATGTACAACTCTTAGGGGGTATCACTTTACACGAAGGTAAGATTGCTGAAATGCGCACTGGTGAAGGGAAAACGCTGGTGGCAACTCTTGCAGCCTACCTCAATGCGATTCCAGGAGATGGTGTACATGTCGTTACTGTAAACGACTATCTTGCCCGGCGTGATGCGGAATGGATGGGGCCAGTCTATCGCGCGTTAGGCATGACAGTAGGAGTCATTCAGTCGCGGCAAGAACAGTTGGCAAAACGTGAAGCTTATATGGCGGACATCACTTACGGAACCAACAACGAATTTGGTTTCGATTATCTTCGAGACAATATGGCTTTTCGGTTAACGGATCGTTACCAGAGGCGGTTAAATTTTGCGATAGTGGATGAAGTAGATTCGATTCTCATCGACGAAGCACGTACTCCGCTCATCATTTCGGGACCCGCGGATGACAATACCGAGTTGTATCAGCAGATTAATCGCATAGCACCCCGGTTCGAACAACAAGACCCAGTTGACGATAAACTTCCCAAGGTGCTCGGTGGTGGTGACGTCGAAGACACTGGCGATTTCTTTATTGAACCAAAGCATCGCTCGGTTGAACTGACGGAACGTGGGCATGGACGAGTCGAAGAGTTTCTTCGCAAAGCTGACTTACTTGGTAGGGATGATAGTTTGTATGCGCCGGGGAATTTACAGTTGTTACACCATGTCACCGTTGCTCTGAAAGCTCACTTTCTCTACAAACGTGACGTTGAATATATGGTTAAAGATCGCGAAGTGATCATTATCGACGAACATACCGGTAGAGCAATGCCTGGGCGGCGCTGGTCTGAGGGTATACACCAAGCGATTGAAGCTAAGGAAGGGGTACCTATTCGCCACGAGACCCAGACGATGGCATCGACAACATTTCAAAACT
This sequence comes from Gammaproteobacteria bacterium, assembly GCA_028819195.1. GTDB lineage: Bacteria > Pseudomonadota > Gammaproteobacteria > Pseudomonadales > Azotimanducaceae > Bin55. The sequence continues at coordinate 466,971 of JAPPMF010000009.1, forward strand.
ACTTTCGACTTTACTCGAAGTTGTCTGGCATGACTGGAACAGCGGACACCGAAGCGTTTGAATTCAAACAAATTTACGACTTAGATGTTATCGTTATCCCGACACATTTAGAGATGATTAGAGATGATCGTAATGACGTGATTTACATGTCGTTGGAAGAGAAATACGATGCCATCGTGGAGGACATTTGTGATTGTCGGGATGCTGGACGTCCGGTACTTATTGGAACAACCTCCATCGATTCATCTGAACGATTATCCCGCGAACTCCGCAAGCGCAAGATTCAACACAATGTGTTAAATGCTAAGCAGCATGAACGCGAAGCTGATATCGTCGCGGAAGCCGGACGTCCAGGTAAAGTTACAATCGCCACAAACATGGCCGGTCGTGGCACTGACATAGTCCTTGGTGGTAGTTTTACCGCCGAAATTTCGGTATTGGGAGATGAACCAGAACAAGCCAAAATCGACAAGATTATGCAGCAATGGAACGTTCGTCATCAACAAGTCATTGATGCTGGTGGCTTACACATCATAGGTACTGAACGGCATGAATCTCGTCGAATAGACAATCAACTGCGAGGTCGTTCGGGGCGACAGGGCGATCCTGGGTCATCACGTTTTTACCTCTCAATGGAAGACGACTTGTTGCGACGTTTTGCCTCCGAACGATGGAACAACATGGTGAAATCTCTAGGATTGCAACGTGGCGAAGCGATACAAGCAAAAATGGTGAATAACGCGATTGAACGGGCGCAACGACGGGTCGAAGGTCAACACTTCGACGTACGTAAGAATTTGTTAGAGTATGACGACGTGGCGAACGATCAGCGCCAGGTAATCTATGCCCAACGCAACGAATTAATGTATGCGCAGAGCATTCTTCCCATGATCGAAGAAATTCGCGCTGATGTTTTGGATGATGTGATTAGCGAGTACATCGCCCCCGGTTCGTTACCCGATCAATGGGAAATCGGTGGGTTAGAACAAGTACTTCAGGCTGAATTTGGTATCGAAATTCCGATTAGTGAATGGATTGAAACCAAGACCGTTGATACGGAGCAAGATATTCGCGACAAAGTTGCGGAAATATTTGCCCATCGTTATTCCAGTAAGCGACATGGGTGGATTGACCGTGAAATTGAGGCAGACACTGTCGAAAAACAGGTCATGTTGATGATTCTTGACAAAAAATGGAAAGAACACTTGTATTCCATGGACCATTTACGACAAGGGATTCATCTTCGTGCCTATGCCCAAAAACAACCTAAGCAAGAATACAAGCGAGAATCGTTTCACTTGTTTCAGAATTTACTACAAAACGTCCAGCATGAATCCATACGTATGCTGACACGGATGGATATCAAGCCAGATACCGTCATTCGTAAGCCTGATCGAGAATCTACACTGCAAACGAGAAAAGAAATCAATCCGATGCTAAAGGCTAGGTCACGTGGTCCCGATGGGCAGCGGACCGAGATAAAACAACCCTATGTACGTGAACAACGCAAGGTTGGCAGAAATGAACCGTGTACTTGTGGGTCAGGTAAGAAATTTAAACACTGTTGTGGAGCTATACGGAGTACTGCGTAAAGAAATTATGAGTATTCGTCCCGACCATTCGATGGTTCTGGTCGTTCACGTAACTTTTCCGAACCGATCGAACGACGTTCCTCGACCCATTCATTGAAGTCGAGAAGTTTACATCGTCGAGAACAGAACGGTCGGTAGGGATTTTTCGTTGTCCACTGGCTCGAGCGACGACACGTAGGACATTTCACTATGCGCTCCTTCATAACAATTCAACCGTAAGCATGAATAGTGTCAACTTTTCTCTGAAAATTACAGCAACAAATCCAGCTCCAGCCAAAAATGGTCCGAACGGAATACCTTGCTCAGCAGAGTATTTCTTGGTGATCACTTGTGAAATTGCGTAGACAAAGGCAAACGCGATTGCAATCAATACGACGAATGGTAAGAACACCCAACCCACCCAGGCACCAATAGCGGCGAACAATTTGAAATCTCCAGCACCCATACCGTCTTTCTTGAAACATGCTCTGAAGCCGAAATTAATCAACCAGAAGGAAAGGTAACCGAATAGAGCACCGAATATTGCTTCTTCGGTACGGGGAAGTACTTGTGCCGAGGCGAATACGATGCTACTTACTAGACCCAACCATAATAGCATGTAACTCAAACTGTCGAGAAGTATGTGTTTTTCGTAGTCGATAACTGCTTGACAAAGTAATAAAGTCATGAATAGACCAAGAACCAAGGACCAGTAGTTGAAACCGCCACTTGTGCCAACAATCAGGATGGCAAAAAGACAAGTAAAAGTTTCGACTAAGGGATAACGCCAGGGAATTTCTGCTTGACAGTTTCGACATTGACCTCGCAGCAAGAGCCAGCTCAGTACTGGAACCAGGTCATACCACGCGATCGCTTGTTTGCATGATTCACAGCGTGAGCGCGGAACCCATAAGTTAAACTGTTTCCGCGAGTTTGTTTCGCGATTGGAGTTATCGTGGTGAGCCCGGTCAGCGATGACGGGTAACCTCGATATGACGACATTAAGAAAACTTCCGACCACTAATCCGGCTAGTCCGGCGATAGTGTAAATAACAGTGTATGACATCATGTCTGGTTATATCGGATAAATGTCGACTGAGTGAACTTGATCATCGCTAACTTAAAATTTTACGTTCAAAGGGAACAGAATCCTACGATCTGATTATTCAAGCCGGAATAGCTCAGTTAGGCAGAGCGACTGATTCGTAATCAGTAGGTCCGCAGTTCGAATCTGCGTTCCGGCACCATGTTCCTCACAGTTCTATTGAACAACCAAGTCCAAAGGGAACTACTTCTTCAGTTGTAACGAAAAATCGTGGGCTTTCACGTCTTTTGTGAGAGTGCCCAGAGAAATGTAGTCAACCCCAGTCTCCGCAACCTCGACGATATTCTCTAGATTAATTTGACCAGAAGCTTCGAGCTCGATTTCAATACCGTGGTCTTTGTGGTATTTTCTTACTAAATCGACAGCGTGTTTGGTATCTTCTATGGTAAAGTTGTCTAGCATGATCCGGTCAGGTCTACCCTGTAGCGCATCATGTAATTCGCGTAGCGTCTCCACTTCAATTTCCAGAAAGACATCGGGTTCAGCGTTCCTTGCTCGTTGTATTGCACGTCGGATTCCACCCGCTGCATTAATGTGATTTTCCTTCAGCAAGAACGCATCCCAGAGACCAAATCGATGATTTTCTCCACCACCGATTTCCACAGCGTATTTTTGTGCGGTGCGCCAACCAGGAATCGTCTTCCTGGTGTCCAGTACTTTTGCTTTAGTGTGAGCAATTCGAGACACAAACTCCTTTGTTCTCGTGGCTGTACCGGTTAACAACTGCAAAAAGTTAAGCATGGTTCTTTCGATGCGGAGCAACAAGTAACTTGGTCCAGATAGTTCTAACACGACCTGGTCAGGTTCAATTAAAGCGCCTTCTGGTACGAACCAGTTGGTCGTGATTGACGGATCGGTTTGCCGACACGTTTCATTTACCCAGTCTTGGCCACATAAAATTCCATCATGACGAGAAAGAATGATAGCTTCACTATGCTGCTGAGAATCTACAATTGAATCATGAATATCACCTTGTCCAAAGTCTTCTTTCAGTGCTACGGCGACTTGGGGGGCAATCAATTCGTTCGGAACCCTCATTTAACCTCCGGTGAACCCTATTAATGAATCGAAAATTTGCGATTGGTGAAAGTCACCGGTTCGACAACGTTCACTTCGTTGAAAGCCCGAATTGCGACTCGCGGCCCGACGATACTCGAATCACTCTGATCGTGATCCACGCGATCTCACTCCCGCCCGGTGAGTTTGGTAATTACTATGTTCAAGCATTATTTACAAACACATTGGATGAAACAACTCATCCCACTTTCGCGGACTTGGTCAATGTCAAAGTATCTAGCCACCTCTATTTGACAAGAAAAGGTCTTCTGACCCAATTCGTACCGTTCAACAAACGCGCTTGGCATGCAGGTGAATCGCGGTATCGTGGTCGCCGGAATTGCAACGACTATTCGATTGGTATTGAATTAGAAGGTACCGCAGATGTCCCCTTTACCGACTCGCAGTATTCTAATTTAGTCGATGTTATCTGTAGTCTTAGAGTAAAGTATGACGCGATTCCTCTGAGTGGAATTGTGGGTCACAATGAGATTTCTCCGGGTCGTAAGTGGGATCCAGGTCCCCAGTTCGACTGGCGTCGATTCATGGGTTTTATGCTTAATAAAAGGTCTAGTTAATCTGCCGTAGAGGTCTTTGTCGACACAGTTTGAAACAACAACACTGTATATTCGAATATTATCCCAGAAATCCGTGAGTCTATAATCCACTACAACTTAAACCTGATTACCGGTATGCCCGAGAACACTTTTTTCACGGATGAAAATCCTCAAGAGACACGAGAGTGGCTAGAAGCTTTAGAGGATGTGCTCTACCATACTAATGGTGTTAGGGCGGTGTATCTCCTAAAGCAATTAGCATCGCGGATTGCCTACAACGGTACACCATTACCAAAACTCACAACTCCTTATAGAAATACGATACCGGTTGAATCGCAAGAGCCGTTGCCTGGAGATGCATACATCGAACGACAGATTCGCAGTATTACTCGATGGAATGCCCTTGCGATGGTAGTGAGAGCAAACAGAAAAGATGGCGATCTTGGGGGGCATATTTCTACCTTTGCCTCGGCTGCGGCACTTTATGATGTCGGATTCAATCACTTTTTTCGAGGGCCTGACGAGAATGGTCTTGGTGATTTGATCTATTATCAGGGGCACAGCGCACCGGGTATTTATGCGCGGTCTTTTATTGAAGGACGAATTGACGAAAGTAGACTCGACAAATTTCGGCAAGAGACAAGTGGCGAAGGGTTATCTTCGTATCCGCACCCACGGTTGATGTCTGACTATTGGCAGTTTCCCACCGTGTCGATGGGTTTAGGTCCAATTCAAGCAATTTATCAAGCGCATGTCATGAAATATCTCGATTCGCGCGGTCTAGTACCGATGGGTGATCGGAAAGTTTGGGCTTTCTTGGGAGATGGAGAATGCGATGAGCCGGAATCGTTAGGAGCATTGGCGCTCGCCGGAAGGGAACGACTGGACAATCTAATTTTTGTGGTCAATTGCAATTTACAGAGGTTGGACGGTCCGGTTCGTGGTAATGGTAAGATCATTCAAGAACTCGAAGGAGAGTTTCGCGGCTCCGGGTGGCATGTCATCAAAGTAATTTGGGGACGCTATTGGGATCCTCTCTTTGCTAAGGACAAAACCGGAAAGCTACAACAGCTACTAGATGAAACCGTGGACGGGGTATTCCAAAACTGTAAAGCTAAAGGTGCTCAGTACACACGTAAAGAGTTTTTTGGTAAGTACCTAGAGACTAAGCAGTTAGTCGCCGATATGAGCGACGCTGAGATTGAGCGATTAAATCGTGGTGGTCACGATCCATTCAAAATCTATGCTGCCTATCACAGTGCGATTCAACAGCAGGGAAAACCTACCGTGATTCTCGCCCATACCGTGAAGGGATATGGCATGGGCGATGCAGGTGAATCGGAAAATAAAACTCATCAAGTCAAGAAACTCAATAATGATGAATTGAAACATTTTCGTGATCGTTTTAATATTCCAATCAGTGATTCTGAATTGGAAAACGTCCCGTATTACCGTCCCCCTGAGGATGGGCCGGAACTAGAGTATATTCGTGCTCGACGGCGCGAATTGGGCGGTATGATCCCGACTCGCGTGGTTTCTGACGAACGGTTTAAGACGCCTGATTTGAGTACTTTTAAAGCTCAGATTGAAGGTACCGGGAAGCGCCAGATTTCGACGACGATGGCGTTTGTGCGAATTCTTGCGACGTTACTGCGCGATAAAGAATTTGGTGAACGAATCGTTCCGATTATTCCGGATGAAGCTCGTACATTCGGCATGGAAGGTATGTTTCGTCAATTAGGGATTTATTCGTCAGAAGGGCAACTGTATGAACCGGTAGATTCTGAAGAGTTAGCGGCTTACCGAGAATGTGAAACTGGACAGGTATTGGAAGAAGGCATTACCGAAGCTGGATCTATGTCAGCTTGGATTGCCGCAGCCACTTCCTACAGTACCCAGTGTTACACATTAATGCCTTTTTACATCTTTTATTCGATGTTTGGTTTTCAAAGGGTGGGAGACTTAGCTTGGCTTGCCGGCGATGTCCAAGCACGGGGCTTCTTGTTAGGTGCAACTGCTGGTAGAACGACATTGAATGGAGAAGGATTACAACATCAAGATGGCCATAGTCACGTGTTGTCTAGCACAATTCCTTGTTGTGTTTCTTACGATCCTAGTTTCGCGTACGAACTCGCGGTAATTATTCACGAGGGTTTTCGTCGAATGTTCACCGAATCAGAGAATGTTTTCTATTACATCACACTGATGAACGAAAACTACACCCACCCACCCATGCCGGAAGGTGTAGAGGAAGGGATCATTAAGGGAATTTATCTTTATAAGACCTTTGGAGATCAAAATCGGACGACTGGAAAAGTTGTAAATTTACTTGGAAGTGGAACAATCATGTTGCAAGTGTTACAGGCTGCTGAATACTTAGTTGAGCATTACGATGTAACAGTGCACGTTTATAGTGTAACCAGTTTCACTGAATTATCGAGAGAGGGTGCTTCAGTCGAGCGTTGGAATCTCTTGCATCCTACTGAAAAGAAGCGCCTTTCGTACGTTAAAACCGTTTTGGATAACAACTTCCCTACGATTGCAGCGACGGATTACATGAAGTCACTAGCCGAATCAATTCGCGGATTTTTCGATGCGCCTTATCGGGTGCTAGGTACCGACGGTTTTGGCAGAAGTGATACCCGCGCCATGTTGCGAAAACACTTTGAGGTCAATGCGGCTTATATCACAGTTGCTGCACTGTATGAACTAGCGCAGGTAAATGCAGTTAAACAGGAAGAAGTTGCACAAGCGATAGGCAACCTAAACCTTGATCCAGAAAAGATAGACCCACGAGAACTATGACTTCCACTACTGTTGAAATCCCAGACTTAGGCGACGTTGAAAGTGTTGAAGTGATTGAACTTTGTATCAGCGAAGGTGTTGCAATTGAACAAGGCGATCCACTCATTGTTCTTGAATCTGAGAAAGCGTCGATGGAAGTACCCGCGCCGGTATCTGGTGTGATTGAGAAAATATTGGTTCAACTAGAAGCAAAGGTAAGTTCTGGAGATCCGATCGCGATTATTCAGCCAGCGGCAACAGATGCATCGGTGGAAGTCGAAAAAGTGGACGCAGAAAGCGTCGAAGCAGAATCACCTGAACCTGTAGAAACACCAAAAGTTCCGCAGCCTCCTGCCACACCGCAACCTCCCGAGATCTCAGAGTCTCCAGAGAAAGCGATTTCGCCGACTACCACTACGACTACCTCTGAGACAAGAACGACGAGTTCCAACCTATATGCGGGACCGGCAGTTCGTAAACTAGCGCGCGAACTTGGCGTGGACCTAGGGCAAATCACAGCCACAGGTGATAAGGGACGGATTCTCAAAGATGATGTTAAAGCTTACGTTAAGCAGCGTCTTATTCAGTCTGCTTCAACCGGAACTGGCATGGGGGTTGAACTGATTCAGTTGCCGGATTTCACGAAATTCGGTGAAGTCGAGGTGGTACCTCTCTCGCGTATTCGTAAGCGGGCTGCACAGAATTTACATCGCAGTTGGTTGAGTGTGGCACATGTCACTCAGCACGACGAAGTCGATGTGACCGAACTTGAAACATTTCGCCAAGAATTGAATCAACGCGCGCCAAAGCAAGACAGGTTAACACCGTTACCGTTTATCCTTAAAGTTTGTGCGGTTGCGTTGCAGACTTATCCACAGTTCAATTCATCTATTGATCCGAGTTATGACCATCTGATTCAAAAGAAATACTACCACTTGGGTGTCGCGGTTGACACAGATGACGGTTTAGTCGTCCCGGTTGTGCGTGATGTTGATCAGAAAGGTATCGTAGTGATCTCTCGCGATGTAAAACGACTTGCGTCGCTCGCAGTTGAGAAAAAATTACTCCCTGACGACTTTTCGGGGGCTACCTTTACAGTGTCGAGTCTTGGATTGATTGGTGGGACAGGATTCACACCTATCGTGAACGCGCCAGAAGTGGCGATTCTTGGGGTTGGGCGGTTAACTACACGACCGATGTGGATCAAGGGGGCAGTTTCTCCAAGAAAGATGCTGCCACTATCGTTGTCATACGATCATCGGGCGATAAATGGAGTGGAAGCTGGTCGTTTTATGCAGTTTTTGCGAGAACGACTAACCGAAATTCGCGAACTCTTACTTTAGTTGCTCATTAGTTGGGAATAGGGATTGGACCTAGTTCCCGAGGAACGTTATATCCTTTTATAACAGTTGGTCTTTCGGCGATTAACCGATACCATCGTTTTAGATTTGGAAACTTAGACCAGTCAACGTTGTGCCATTCCCACCGCGAAATCCAAGGCCAAGTAGCAATATCAGCAATACTATACGACCCAGCCAAATACTCATGTTCGGAAAGTCGCCGGTCGAGTACACCATACAAACGTAACCCTTCCGTCCAATATCGATTTTCGGCATAGTCCGATATACCCTTATTGAACTGTAGAAAATGATGAACTTGACCGAGCATCGGACCGACGCCACCCATTTGTAGCATTAACCATTCCAGAGTCATTATGGGATCATCTCCAAGCAACGAATTGTGTTTTTTGGCTAAGTAGTAAAGAATAGCACCGGATTCCATAACTGATCGACCAGAGGTACGTTCGACTATAGCTGGGATTTTGTTATTTGGACTGATTTTTAAAAACTCAGGGTCAAATTGTTCGTCCTTACCAATGTTGATCGGATGAACTGTATAGTCGATACCCAATTCTTCTAAAGCGATAGAAGCTTTAATCCCATTTGGTGTAGACCAGGTATATAAATCAATCATAGTGTTTCCGTATGGTTTTATTCTTTTAGGGGACGCCAAATTTCTTCTGTTTCAGCGATTGCACGGCTTAGAACGAACAAGTAATCTGATACACGATTCAGGTAGGCACCGATACCGGATTCTCTGAGTTTTTCATCTGCATAACGCCAAAATACGCGCTCAGCGCGCCGAACCGTCGTACGGGCTAAATGAGTAAATGCCGCTGCTTTACCACCACCGGGTAACACGAACTCTTTTAGTGGTTCAAGTTTCGCATTCAATTTTTTAATGCTCTCCGTCACGTGTTGAGTCTCTCTTTGCCAATACGGCTGTATTACTTCTGTGGCTAGGGCAGCGCCGACGTCGAAAAGTCTAGATTGGATTCGCTTAAGTTCTTCGGTGAAAGGGGTGTCGATATATTGAACCAGAACACCCAATGCGCTGTTGGTTTCGTCGAGTACCCCAACTAATTCAAGAATATCACTACCCTTATCAATAGAGTGTTCGAAAGTTAATCTAGTCGAACCCTCGTCTCCAGTTTTGGTGGTTACACGACTGATGCGATTAGACATCTTATGTATTCTGTTCCATTATTCACTACTAACAGTTTGTCTCTTCATGCTCCGATGTAATGGCCATAATAACATCAACGCTGGAATGACCATGAGTGCTGTCAAAACGAAAAATAGCGACCAGTTGTTCCCTAATCCTTCGACCAAGAAACCACTAAACGCGGCTAGTGTTGTGCGCCCTAGAGTGCCAATCGAAGCTAAAGCAGCGTATTGGGTGGCTGAGTGTACGCGCGAGGTATAGTGAGTGATAAAACTAACGAAAGCCATCGTCGCGATTGCTCCAGAGATCCCATCGAGTATCGTAGTCCAAAGGTAGAGTGTTTCGCTAGGTATACCATGTTTCGCGGCATTCATGGCTATCCATGCAAACATGAGGTTAGTTGCTGCCATACCGATACCTGAAACTATAAGAGTCGGTAGGATTTTGAATCTAACAATGAACAAACCTGCAACGATAGAACCTCCCACCGTGATTGCGGTCCCCACCCATTTCGAGAGTATTCCGATTTGTTGACTTGTAAATCCGACTTCTTTGTAGAAGACAAGTGACATTCGTCCGAGAAAAGCTTCACCAAGTTTGAATGAAAACACGAACAACAGAATGAATAAAGCAAGTACGAACCCATTTCGTTTGAAAAATTCAAGCAACGCACCGAAATGGGTTCGATCAAGGAGATCTATGAATCGTTTAATCGGTGGTCGCGGCGCTCGCGCGGGTTCCTGTATACCGAAAGTGACGATCAACGCGAGTAATAAAAATAGCGCGGCGAGACCACCATAGGTCATGTTCCAGCCTAATTGATCTACCCAAAAGAGTGCAAATCCCGCAGGGACACCAAATCCCACCCACCAACCAGCAACCTCCATCGAAGCTGCGACGCCGATTAGACGAGTTTCACTAGGTTTGATAATGTTGATTCGGTACGCTGGTGTGACAATATCAAGCGTTGCTGACGCCCAAGCAATCACCAGCAAGTAGAAAGCAAATAACGTCAGTACGGGAACGGGATCAGAATCTGGTTTGAAGACGACGAAGAAGCTCACGCAAAAAGTGGCCGCACACATGATTAGTAAACAGAGTAGTAACCACGATTTCCAGTGTCCAATACGATTCAAGACTGGGATACGGACATGATCAACGATCGGCGCCCAAAGCCAATTGATAGCGTATCCAGTACCTAGCAAGCTGAAGAGTCCAATCGTACTTTTCGCAACATCTAAGTCTTTCAACCAAACGACTTGACACGAAGACCATACCGCCCAAGGATAACCAGAACAAAATCCTAACAGGAAAATCCAAAGCATTCGGACATCCCAGATAAGAGGAAGTAACTCCCAAATGGTTTGAGGTTCCTGCTTAGGATTTTGGGGTTCCACTGTCTCTGGATTGTGATTTGTGTCGTTATTCACTCAAGTCTTCCTTTAAGTATCGGTATCTTCCGCCTAGATTTAAGTTCTGATACGTCGATTCTAGGGGCAATTTTTGTCGAATTTAAGCAACAATTCAATTATTTTTATTTTTTTCGTCGATTTTGACTTGAAAATTTTAACTTCATCCTTACATATTAGTGGAATTAGCACTGTCAACCCGAGAGTGCTAAAATTATTCATTTAATTTTGGAGACATTCATGAATATTAGACCGCTACACGACCGAATCATCGTTCGGCGTTTAGAAGAAGAAACTACCTCTTCCGGTGGAATCGTATTACCCGATACGGCCTCCGAAAAACCGAGCCAAGGTGAAGTACTTGCTGTCGGTCCCGGAAAGACCGATGACAATGGTGTCACACACGCCGTGAGCGTGAAAGTTGGTGATCGGGTGATTTTCGGCCAATATGGTGGGAATACGGTCAAGTTTGAAGGTGAAGAACTGTTGATTTTAGCCGAAAATGAAATTTTCGGTGTAATCGAGTCTTAATCGCACTAGAGCATATAAGGAGAAAACAATATGAGTGCAAAAGAAGTCAAATTTGCCGACGAAGCTCGGGCAAAGATGTTGTCTGGCGTCAACGTTTTAGCTGATGCGGTAAAGGTCACTCTCGGCCCCAAGGGACGAAATGTGATTCTGGACAAGTCATTTGGGGCACCTACTGTTACCAAAGACGGCGTCTCGGTGGCCAAGGAAATAGAACTTAAGGATAAGTTCGAAAACATGGGCGCGCAGATGGTCAAAGAAGTTGCTAGCCAGACCTCGGATGAGGCAGGGGACGGTACCACTACTGCTACCGTGCTAGCGCAAGCGATCTTGGTCGAAGGTCTAAAGGCAGTCGCAGCGGGTATGAATCCAATGGACCTCAAACGCGGAATCGACAAAGCAGTCGGCGCGGCCGTTAAAGAAATCGAAGCACTATCTACGCCGTGCGAAGACTCAACGTCTATTGCACAAGTCGGTACAGTGTCAGCTAACAGCGATACATCCGTAGGAAGTATCATCGCCGAGTCAATGGAAAAAGTTGGCAAAGAAGGTGTGATCACTGTCGAGGAAGGTAGTGGTCTGGAGAATGAACTCGATGTCGTCGAAGGGATGCAATTCGATCGCGGTTACCTCTCGCCCTACTTTATCAACAATCAAGATTCGATGTCGGCTGATCTCGAAGATCCGTATGTGTTGCTCTGTGACAAGAAGATTTCGAATATCAGGGATATGATCCCGATATTAGAAAATGTAGCCAAGAGTGGGAAATCGTTAATGGTTATCGCTGAAGACATTGAAGGCGAAGCATTGGCTACGCTTGTGGTCAACAACATGCGTGGGATTGTCAAGATTTCGGCCGCGAAAGCGCCGGGTTTTGGTGATCGTCGCAAAGCGATGTTAGGAGACATTGCGATTCTCACTGGTGCGACCGTAATTTCTGAGGAAGTGGGTCTCACTTTGGAAGGAGTCACCTTAGATGACTTGGGTACCGCTAAACGGATCACGAGTACCAAAGAAAATACGACGATAGTCGATGGAGCTGGTGAGAAAGATAAGATTGAAGGTCGGATTAAACAGATTCGACAAGAGATCGACGATACTACCTCCGACTACGATCGTGAGAAATTGCAGGAACGACTTGCTAAGTTAGCAGGTGGTGTTGCCGTGATTAAAGTTGGTGCGCCTACGGAAATCGAGATGAAAGAAAAGAAAGCACGCGTCGAAGACGCTTTGCACTCTACTCGAGCGGCTGTTGAAGAAGGAATAGTCCCTGGCGGTGGTGTAGCTTTGATTCGTGCTTTGCAAAAGATTGATTCTTTGACTGGCGAAAATGAAGATCAGGATACAGGTATCAAGATCGCCCTTCGAGCAATGGAATATCCACTCCGACAAATCGCTCAAAACGCTGGTGGTGAACCAGCTGTGGTAGTCGACAAAGTTCGAGAACTGGAGGGTAGTCACGGGTTCGATGGAGCGACTGGTGAATATGGAGACATGATTGCTCTCGGTATACCGGATCCAGCTAAGGTTGTACGTTCGGCGTTACAATCAGCAGCGTCGGTAGCCGGATTGATGATTACCACTGAAGCCATGGTAAGCGAATTGCCGGAAGATAAGCCCGCCGCACCGCCGGGTGGTGGAGGAATGCCAGATATGGGCGGCATGATGTAAATTCTAAACGTTCATGATGTACACAAGTGGGATCCGTTGGGATCCCACTTTTTTATATGACGAAGACTAAAATGGAATCTTACGGTGATCAATTTGATTTTGGCCGTTATAGTTGAACTGAACAAGTGCAAGTAAACTTACCATTGAACTATTGGTTGCGAGATTCAGTATCTGTACTTCCTGCGAACCTACCCTTGGTTTGTTGGCTAAATCCTCGTGTCTAATTGAAGTTTGATTGGTTGTTCTAGAGGATCACCCAGAAGAAAAACACTTTAGTCTCGATTGGTTGAAAAGGGATTTTGAGAACATCTCAATTCTCTTCCGATATTATCGTCACACGAACCCAGGTATCGCGCTCGGAACAAATTGTTAACTTCGGATTTCAAAACGGTCAAGTTAGTAAAGAGTTTTCTTGTATCGTCCACAGATCATCTGAATGACACCATCAACGGTCTGGTTTAACAAGAGTTGAAAGTAGAAAGGAAACTATACCTGAAAAACGTGCCCGTCGTTCAGTCTATTTATTCAATGTTTCGGTTGCCGGTGATACCCGGTAAATTCTCAAATATATACCCGACGCATCTTTGTACCTTACTTTCACCCCCCCTATTACAATGCGCAAAAATGTTTCAAATATACAAGTTACTTTGAGTTTTGGGATTTCTTAGAAGACTCGTTCAAGAAGTTAAATCGAGTGACAAAGTAAAGGACTGTTCTATGTTCTCAATTTCTCGCTAATCATAGTTCGTGTGCGGGAAGCGGTACATTATCCGAAGCGAGCCATCGAACTCGGTCAAAACTAAGTTTGACTGCAACGAAACACAGAGTATCGCTACTATTTCGGAACGGCTCATGTTGTTTCAGAACCTACTCAAAGGTATGACTTGTGCTAATTCAAACGGATAGATAGGTAGAACGTAGATAAATCTAATTCGCACTAAATTAATGTGTTTAGTCGTTCCACCAAACACCATCTGCGACGAGCGTCTCAAATCCACCGATGATCATGCGAGATTGGTCAAATAATGCCGGAAACTCCATCTCTTGTGCCATTTTGCCAAACTGTTGCATTGCCGCATCCCGTTCCTTTTTCGACGACCACACAATGTACGCAAAGCAAACCGATTCATCGTCTTGACAATCGACAGCTTTTTGAAAAGAAACAGAACGGTTTGGGGGAAATTCGTCTCCCCAGCATTGCACCCAGGAAAGAGCTCCTAGGTCTTTAAAGATCGAAGCAATTTTCTGAGAATGTTTCCGGTAAGCTTCTTTGTTCTTGTTTGGAATGGGAGTTATGAATCCATCGACATATGTAGTCATGTGAAGTATTCCTTGGCGAAAAAGTGTAACTAGAGGGTGCCGCGAAAACTATGAGCTAGTCGCTACTTTATTACCCGTAATGAAACGACTAATGTTATCTATAACTAGATACAGGCATGGCAAAATCAGCAATGATCCGATCGTCGAAGCAACTAATCCACCAATGATGGTTAAAGCCATCGGCTGTCTTAGCATCGCACCTTCACCACCACCAAAAAGTAGTGGAAATAGCGCGAGAACAGTAGTCAATGTAGTCATTGTGATAGGACGTAAACGAATCCCTGCTGCTTCAGACAAAGCAGTGATGCGATCTTTCCCGTCACGCATTAGTTGTTTTGCCGTCGAAATTAACAGTACAGCATCGTTTACAGCAACACCCGATAAGACAATCATTCCGAGCATCGCCATCATTCCGATAGGGGCTCCGAATGGAGTTAACGTCGCTGCAACACCTACCAAGGCAAGAGGAATCGCGTACAAGATTGTTATTGGTTGTAATAGTGATTCGAAAGTCCCTGCTAATACCATGAGCACAAGAATAAGTGCGAGAATACCAGCTAATCGTAATTCGCCGAACGTGCGTTCTCGTTCCGCTTCCTCTCCCCGTAGTGAGGCAGTCATACCTGGTGGTAAAGACTGTTGTGTCAGGATCTCACGGACCGCAGCGACTGCTTGTGGTTGCGTGACACCTTCGTTTAGTAAAGAGGTGATTTGAGCTACTAACCGTTGATCACGTCGATAAATCTCGCGCGCTCCTTGTAGCTCTTTGAATGTAGCGACTTCACCGACTGACACACGTTGTCCTGTCGGAGCATTGAAAGTTAAATCGGTGAGTTGATCGCGTAAAGGTGTCCTGGTGCGCAAACTAATCGGGTACTCTTCATCGCCGATGGTCAAGGAAGTTACTCGACTGCCCTCCAAACTTGATTCAATCACTCCAGCGAGACTACTTACCGTAACGCCAAGTGCTTCAGCGATGGGTTTTCTTAACTCTATAACAAGTTCTGGTGGACCACCTTCAAAGGACGAACGTACGTTCCATAATTCTGGTAGTTTAAGTAACTCGTCGTATAAGCTTTCGGTAACGCTTCTAATATCGTGGATGGTATTGCCTGCTACTTCGAGCACTATTGGGGCACTTTTGGTGTTGAGAGCATCGCTCAATGCTGATTTGTTGAGTTCCCACTCTATGTCGGTATTCGGAATCGCATCGAGCTTTTCAGCAAGTTCCACAGCATAAGCACGTCCAGACGGTCCATCCTCTTTCGTTCGAACGGTTAGACGCCCTGTATTTTCTTCGGTCAACTCTTGACGAATGATTCGATTGTCGTCAGGGAGTTTACCAATTTCCGCAAGTGTAGCTTCTACATACTCTGCAGATCCCTCGCGAATCGTAGATTCGATACCGGCAACGACATTTATGGTAGAGTCTACAGTCTGGCCACTAGGACCGATTACCCGGATTGAAAATTGTTTTGGATCTGAGGGTGGTAGGAGTTCAGTACCTAGTTGTAGTAAAAACCATATCGCGCCGGAAACACAGATAGCGGACAGGAATACGATCAACGTAGGTACGCGTAAAAAACCACGAACCACTGCCTCAAGTCCACGACGAACCGCCGGTATTTTTTCTTTAATCACAGCACCGGACGAATCCAATCTCGGTTGACCGAGAAACCATCGTCCTAAAGCAGGAATCAAAAAGACAGCGACGAGCAGTGAGGCGACTAAAGATACTACCACCGTAAAAGCAATACCATCAATCAACCGAGCGGCGAGACCTTGAACAAAGAATATAGGTACGAAAACCACACAGGTCGTTAACGTACTCGCTGTGATTGCTCCTGCTACCATACCGGTACCTTTACGGGCGGCGATTGCTGGTTCGTGTCCTTCTCGTACTTGCCGATACATTGATTCGACCACAACGATGGCATTATCGACGAGCATACCGGCACCAAGCGCGAGCCCACCTAACGTCACGATGTTCAAACTATATCCCCCAAAATGCATGAAGAATATCGCGGCGAGAATGGATACAGGAACAGCGGTACTCACAATAAAAGTAGCACCGAACGAGCGCAAAAATATAGCTAACACAAGAATGGCTAATACAATGCCGAGGATGGCGGCTAACTGTAAATCCTCCATGGCATCTACGACGAGAGTAGCGTTGTCGGTTATGGTAAATACTTCGACACCAGGTAAATCTTCACTGATACCAGAAAGTGCCTTGGTAATCGTTTGCGAAACCGTAACGGTATTGGCATCGGCTTCTTTATAAATGGAAATACCGACTCCTTCATTTCCGTTTACTAATACAACATGATCTTTGTCCTGTTCACCCGGAAGTACGTCCGCTACGTCTTTTACATATATGGCTACCCGCGAACCGGTTTGCGATTCGACATATTTGACAATGACATTTTCGATGTCAGACACACTTTCGTAACGCGATCTGCCACGTACGGTGTATACAGAGTTTTCGTCCTCGATGGTTCCAGCTTGAATATCGGCATTTTCTGCTTCGATTCGAGCTTTTATCTCTTCAATAGAAATACCGTATTCATCAGCTCGATACTGATCAAAGTTTACACGAATTTCACGTTTTCTACCGCCGGTAACTCGAACCTCTGCTACACCTGGTAAAGTTTCCAAAGTAGTACCTAATTGCCGTTTGGCAATTTGTCTAAGTTCGATCAAATCAACCTCATCTTCCGGCGCGAGTAAGCCAAGTACTAAGATGGGGTCTTGGGTTGGGTCGAACCGGCGAACAATTACGCTATCGACAAGAGGATCACTTTCCAAACTACCAACTGCTTTCTGAATATCGATCAAACTGGTATCGAGATTAGCCGTCCAATCAAAATGCACGGTTGCGATTAATTTACCGGTCCGGGCAACTTGTTCAATTTCGCGAACCCCTTGCACCGTGAAAACTTGCTGTTCAATCACTTCGCCATACAGCCTCTGTATTTCAACTGGTGGTCGAGTACCTGCACTAACGGCTACGACAACAGTGGGACTATGTAGATTGGGCAGTAAGTCGACGGGTAACCGATTAAGTGCTAGATAACCTACAAGGGCGACTGCGATTGCGGACACACAGATCGCAATGGGTCTACGGGTGGCAAGACCCGCTAACGTTTCGAAGAAGTTCACGAATCGTTGATGACTTTAACGCGCGTATTGTTCCACAATGAGCCGAGTGAACCGATTGCTATTCGATCACCGGGTTTTACTCCTTCAATAACTTCGCGCTTCTCGTCGTCGGAGAGCCCTAACTGGACCTCTTGCATTTTTACCATTTGCCCGTCGATTAGGAAGACAACTTTTTTGTTATCTCGCGTTGCCACACTATCGTGTTTTACGACCGGTACGTCAATTCTTTGTTCGGTAATGATTTCGACTTCAATAAACATACCGGGTCTAAGCATTCCGTCTTCGTTAGGTACTTCAATCACGGCTTGAAATGTACGAGTTTGTTCATCGACTGTGGGAGAAATTCGGGCTAGCTTTCCGGATACATTTAGATCTTGATTACCGTAGTAGCGGACTCTCACTTCTTGCCCGATTTCGATATCAATTAAGTCGCTTCCCAAAAGGTCGACGTAGGCTTCTAAAGTGTCGAGTGGGGCTACTTGTGCTACTAAAAAACCGTTCCCAATCAATTGCCCATCGGCTAGTGGAATATTTTTTTCGTCGCGAGCTAGGATAAGTAACACACCACTTCTAGGAGTAACAATCTCAACATTCTTCTCGTTGAGAATGGTTCGTTCGTAGTTTAACTTGGCGGTTTCATAGTTGGCTTCAGCGGTAAGGTATTCAGCTTCAGGGATTGCACCTTGTTCCCAGAGTTCAGACTTTCGTTCGAGTTCATTTTTGGAGTTCTCATAGTTCAGTCGCGCCGATTCAGCACCAATGTGAAGACGCGCTTCCTCACCGAGGATGCGGCCAATCACGTCTCCTCCGTTAACGAATGTACCTTCAGTAAGCCGATTACCACTAGCGTCTCGTTCTAAATACAATCGTCCTGGAATTTCGGATCGTACAGCGATACTCTCCCGGGCACGTAAATTACCCGTTGCACGTACCACATGTTCGACGGTTCCGTTTTCGACGGTGATAGCTTCAACGGGAACTCGATAGTCGAGTTGCGGGGCAGGCGGAGGTGAACCACAACCCGCCAAGAATAGCGAAATGCAGAGGAAGGTGAATAAGGCACCTTTATAAATGATATTCGGTGTATATTTCATTTTTTGTTACTCTGTTTCTGAAAGGTAAGTCCAGCGGATTGCATCGGCGATCAATTTTCCCTCACCCGTGACTTCGATCACGACTGGTCCCGCGTCTAATTCGTACTCGCCGACCGATACCCAGCCAACTTGTTCAACTCGCTCGGGTTCAAGAAGCGTTTCGAAGGTTCTTGAGCCGTTCTCAATAGTCAGGGTATGGGGGGCTAACAAATTAGACTCCTCAGACTCCGAATTGGTAGTTGTGGTCGCGGTAGCAGTACCAAAACCCACACTGAACGAAAACGAATGTGAACTAGAACTTACTTCGGTGGAACCAATGTAGTATTCGAGCCTCCAATTACCAGAACGATCTATGTTTGCTTCAAACTTAGCTGGAATTTTTTCTCCAGGACTATCGTTTCTCGCTGCCGTTCGGCGATATTTGTGGAAATATGGACCGTGCGTATTGCGATACCAGATCTCTTGTCTCCCGCTAACAACATCGAATGGTGAGATAGGTAATCCATTATCTGTCTCGGTTTCGTTCAAGTCACCTGCTAGTTCCATGAAAAATCTAAAGAAAGCAGGAATCTCTGACTGATTTTCTGTAGACGTCTGCTCAACGGAAAATCCCGGGTCGAGATCGTCTACAATGATTACACCGTCTGGCAACGGTGTCCAATCTATCGGAACCATCGTCGGTTGAGGAGCTAGTGCTTGTATTGTGTAATCTTCCAATTGCAACTCTGGTATATCTAGAACAATATTACTACGGTTATATGAGAGGTATGGTGTGATGTGGATGCTGGCCGGTGGTCTTTCAGTTTGAACGGCGAACAGATAGCCGGCTTCGCCAGGAATTCGGATTGGTTCTAATACGGAACGTCTTTCATCAAATTCATCGCCAGGATTGTCGAAAACACCCCAGACTTTGAGTGCACCTGATACAGACTCTCCATTCCAAACCTTGAAGGTGGTTTCATAAACTGAGTTCAGATCTTCGTCGTCTTCGAGACGAATTACTTGTGGAGTACTGACAACGAAACCCGGAAGTGCCGTATCCGTTAACCAATCACCAACCACTCCGTCAATTTCCCAGCCCCGTTGCGAGGCTAAGGATCTCAATTCGTCATAAGAAAAATTAGTACCGTTAAATGTGTCAATTAAGTCAGCGAGCAATTGGATTAACTTTTCTTCCCCGACGACTTCTTTTAAAGCTTGTATGACAACTTCACTCTTAGAGATGAGGACATGATAGGCATGTTGTGGGTCGGATCGAAAATCTAACTCTGACAGTCGAGTATTTTCAATTGTTTCCCAAGTCTTATACGAATTTGTTTGATCTCGTAGGCGGGAAATAAATACAAGGTTTTGTTGTAGGAGTGTGAAATCTTCAATTATGGTTGGGACAGAGAAATAATCGACGTTGTCGACGACGACATCTGCCACTAGTTCTTGGAGTAGAAAATCGAGTGCGATAGCTCCGAGATCGTGTGGGCTCGATTGATTACGTATAAATTGTTGAGCGAGCGAATTCAATGCATTACCGCCAAAGATATCCGTCTGGAAATAATTTCTCACACTGTTGAAGACTTGCTCGGCTAGCTCTTCTTCATTATCGTTGGTACTACGCCAGTACTTAATGCTGTTATCGAAACGCGCGGTAGGTAATAACTGCTCGCGTATTAGTGCCATACCAGGCTGACTTAGTACCGACTCCATTCGCCAACCACCGCCATACACACGGAGTCGAGTAGGTACTTCAACAAAGCTAAAAAGTTCGTACGGAAAATTCAACCCCATCGATTCTGCTAGGTTGAGTCTTTCCTCACCCCATTCCTTTAATTTGGGTTCCATTATGGCAAGGGATTGCATCGTTCGTCGGTGTTTTTTACTATAGAGAAACTCAAATTCGATTCCGTTAATTTCCATCGTTGCCTGCTCAAATTTGGAAGCAATGAGTGCGACCGCGGGTACTGGACTACTAGGCGTAAAGCGATAAATCGCACGTCTTTCGCTCAAAATTTGTTCTCGATGCCCTGTTCCGGCAGCGATCCAATTCTTCGGTAACGACACTTGTAGATCAATGTTAAAGTAGTCTCGTTTGCGAACGTCGATCTGATCTTCACCAACTGCAGGACCTGCCATCGGAAGCCATTTGATGCTAGGTAGCAATGCTACAAAATTTGTGTGAAATATGGAGTATTCGGCACCTAACGCGAACATGAAATTTAAGGCATTGAAATATTTTCTGTCGATTTGAAGTACACTATCTAAATATGCGAATCGTAAGTCGAGCTTACCATGAGCTCTAATTTTTAATTCCGAAACACTTCCGGCGAAGTACTGTTTCGAAATCTTGAGTAACCCGGCGTCAAACTGATAATCCGTTATAGTGTTCCCATTTGCCTCTAAAGTTTTGATCTTGTAGCCAGGATTCAACGAAAACACTTCATAGTCGTTCACATTGTCGTTAGAAGGTACTACTTGAAGTTGAAGATCTAGTTGAATTTTATTACCTGGGAACACGTCAACTTGTCCAGTGATCCTTTGAACATCGATAAGGTTGGTAAGCGATTCTTGACTGTGAATGCGAGCCCATTCACTTTCTAGTTTTTCCTCTTGTCCGGCGAAATTACACAAACTCACCAACACTACCACACCCAATGTAAAAGCGCCAACACCAATGATACCGTCGCGCGATTGCGTAGCTTCTCGTCGAACATAAAGCGCCGAAGCTACAAATAGGAACCCTGATGCAATCAACAAAAATGCAACCCGGTTGAAGAACATACTTGAGTTCACGAAGAAAGGAGCGAGGTCAGATGGAAATACTACGGCCGATGAAGGAGTAAGCGCTAGTTGAAGATCTAATGGTAATCGAGATACTAACCATTGCAGACCAAACATCAATCCAATCGTTAGAATCACAACCAAGAAGCGCAAACGGACAAGTACCGCGAGCAGAATAACAAGTGCCCCCCATAATGCGAGATTTGGAAGCACATCAAAAACTACAAAACTCAGGATACTCCAAATTTCGATAGGTTCGCCAAAACTAAATCCTGCGACTTGACTGATACCACTGTATACCACGACTAAAAAGAGGAAGATCAACATTGGTATGAAGAATAACCAAATGACTCCTGCTAGTCTGCCCACTAATAGTTCTATGTTGGTTATTGGCCGTGAATCAATTACTTCGTAAATGCGGTTTTTAACGTCCCGAGTACGAATATCGAAGGACAGAAAGATGATCCCAAGTGAGAAGAGACCGACAAATAATGTACCCATAGCGGCGAGGATGTATCTTGGATTGTTTAACCCTGAGACGCTTGTTCCGGTCGAACCAATCATAAAACCGAGACTAATTCCAAGATATTGTCCAAGTGAAATCAGCGACGCTAGCACAATGAACACCCATGTTCGTGCCATCCTTCGACATTGTTGCATCTCGGCGCGCGCGACCGACAATATTGCGTTTATATTTAGCATCGCAGTTTCTTGAAACTATTGACTAGGGGACGTACTACTCGGTTCTTCACTTTCGACCTGAGCTTCATCTAATTTACCTCGCTCGGCCATGAATGCAAGATAAGCTTCTTCTAACGTTGGATTGTCAACGAGTTGTGCGTCGGTTAGCGAACTTCCCCGTTCTTTAGCAACAACTCGAAAAGTCACATCATTTCCATCGAACGCGCGCGAAACGATTTCGTGTTTGCTTTCGAAGCTAGCGGCATGGTCGGTCGGGATAGTGACTTCGAATACCTTACCGTGAGCACGTTTAAGAAATAGACTCGGATCGCCTTGAAAGGCGACAGAACCGTCGTCAATGATGGCAATTTGAGAACAACCACTACCAAGATCGGCCACGATATGTGTGGAACAAAGAATTGTATGTTCTTGTCCGAGTTCGGTCATAACTTGACGAAATCGCATCCTTTCTTCTGGGTCTAAACCAACCGTAGGTTCGTCGACTACTAGGACTAACGGGTTGTGCACCATAGCTTGGGCGACTCCAAGTCGACGTACCATACCACCCGAAAGTTTTTTGACTTTTCGATCCGCAACATCGGCAAGTCCTACTTGTTCAAGTACTTCGGCAACACGTTTTTTTCTTTCTTTTCGATTTGTCATACCGGAAATTGCGGCGAGGGTATCGACAACTTCTTCCGTGCGATGTAGCCGCCACGCGCCAAATTCTTGCGGTAGGTAGCCAATACATTTGCGGACTTGATGGCACTCTTTAATGACATCGAATCCGCATACGTGCGCCGAACCTTCGGTAGGTCGCAGCAAGGTACAGATAATCCGCATCAACGTACTTTTGCCGGCACCATTCGCACCTAGCAACCCAAAAAAACCTGCACCTAATGAAAGGTTTACATCTTTCAGAACCATTTGATCCTTTTTGTAGGCATGCGAAACGCCAGAAACTGTGATGGCTGGCCCAGTCGAATTTGGTGGAGAATTGGTTAAATCAGTCACAAGAAACCTCTATATGTGAATTTGAAAATTGTAACTTTGGGAAAATAACTCAACCGGTGTTTTGGTTTTGTACATGGGAAATAGATTAGGAATTCGCAAACTGTGATGAATTGATATTGCTATCACGCACATTTCGTGCCGTAAGTAAACAAACACCTCGTTGATGGCTTTAAACTTTGCTTGATTCAACAATACTAGGGAATTTCTTGGTTTCGTATTTCAGCACCAACGTCAGTTACGTTACTAAAATCTCCGGGATCCACTTCTTCATACTGTTTCAACCCCAAGTACGGTCGTAAAACCGATACTAACAAATAGGCTGGTCCGGTATCGATCAAAGCCACGACCAACTTAAACACATAACCAGAAGCGATCAGAACTATTAGCTGTGGCACTAAAGAATGATCGGCATCTATCGGTAACGCTGCGCGTGCTAGGAAGTATGTAACCAAAATGACAGCTGTGGTATCGATCAACTGACTGACCAGTGTCGACCCATTATTACGCAACCATAGATGTTTTCCTTTGGTCAATCTTTTCCAGAAATGAAATAAATGGACGTCGCAAAACTGCGCGGTGAGATACGCAACCATTGACGCTGTCATGATCGCAAACGTCATAGTTCGGATCTCAAAAAACACTGGTTCTCGACCAGCCGCGTCACGAACTACATTCCCTAATTGATCGAATTCGTCTGGATTAGCACCGGGTAACACTCCTCCGAGCCACAGAATGAAAATGATCCAAATATTCACGATGAATCCAACCCATACCATATCGGCGGCACGCTTTCTACCATATAGCTCACTAATCAAATCAGTACATAGAAAAGTAATCGGGTAGGGCAAAATTCCGACCGCTACCTGTAGTGGTATTTTGAACTCCATTATCGAGAAAGAGAGATCCAACCATCGACTAATTCCTACTAGATTCAGCATAGCTAGGGAACCAAGAAAAATACCCGATAGTAACAGGAACACTCTTTGTCGCCGAATTCGATACTTCTCTTCTAATCGATTAATTGTTACCATTCTTTTTGTCCTAAATTTGCATGAATGACACTACCATTGACAACAGGGTTTTGACCAACCCAAAAAATGGCTTCTGCGATTTCATCAGGTGATATTAGCCGTCCATAAGCTGTTCGTGCACCAAGTTGGACGAGGATTTCGTCAGGTGCGTTAGTACGCAGCATCTCCGTATCGGTGAATCCCGGACAAATAGCTGCAACGTGGACATCAGGGTTCGTCAGATCTTGACATAATGATTTCATCATACCGAGTTGTCCATGTTTCGACGTGACATAGGAAAATGTGTTCGAAACTGCTTTTTCTGACAAAGTCGACCCGACAAAAATAACACTTGAGTTTTTACCCATCTTCGGAATGATTAAGCGATTTAAGGTATTCGCAGCAATAACATTGACCTGTAGTATTGCGCGTAACGATTCATCGCTAGTATCTAGGGCATTATCTAGACTGAATTGCGCCGCGTTATGAACTAAGTGAATCTCTTTGTCATTGTCTGCGTTGAAATGTTCCGTTATGACCAGTTCGATTACACTTTGTAGCTCATGACTGGATAAATCAGCAGGATAACTATGCACTTGGTCAATTGGACAAAGACGACGCGAAAGATTGATCACTTCAAACTTCGCTCGCAAAAACCGTTCAGCAGTTGCTAAGCCAATTCCACTACTTGCGCCAGTGACTAATAAGT
The DNA here is from genome assembly GCA_028819195.1 of Gammaproteobacteria bacterium. Taxonomy (GTDB): domain Bacteria; phylum Pseudomonadota; class Gammaproteobacteria; order Pseudomonadales; family Azotimanducaceae; genus Bin55. The sequence goes on from JAPPMF010000009.1 coordinate 491,919, forward strand.
ACTTCATTGTTGGTTTGACCAAGTTACTGTAGCGTGTTCACTCGGACCCGACGCAATCGACAAGGTAAATTGTTGTATTGGCATCGAAATAAATCGAGAATCCTCGAGTAATTGTTGCATAAACCAACGCGCGAGTTCCTCCACAGTTACATTTCTAATATCAATCAGCATGACATCTTGCTTGCAGAGGAGCATAAATTTATCTGCGAGTGTTAGTCGGTAGTGTTCGGTTTCTTCCGAGATTTGAAGATAGGGCGACTGAGTAGGTATCAGTATATGTTCGTCTAATCGTTCGCAGTGTTCCGCTAGTATAGACTTCAATATGTTATAGTCGAAGCACAAACCATTATCGTTTATCGTTCCCGTGGCTACAGTACGAACTTGATAGTTATGACCGTGTAGATTCTCTCGACGGTTTTTAGAGAATATCGTGAAGTGAGCACAAGAAAAGTGCAACGATTCCTTGTGTACTTTAATTTGGACGGATTCTAGGGTGCTCGGTTTCACGGTTTGATGGTTTATAGCAAGTAATGGTTGATCTTTGACTATTTCTTGAGAACGATTGACTTCATTTCAACCTATAGAGTGTGCGAGAGAATCTTAACATTGACTTCCTTAAACCATGCTCAAGGATAAAGACCTAAAACGATTGTTGATCTCCAAGTTTAATTCACCCCCTTCAACTCGGAAGCAGTCTAGCAGGGTATCGTAGATATCGCCACATCCAATGAAATTCCAAAATCCTTCAGCAACCTTGAGTTCTTGTTCAATATCGATCGTGCTTTGTACCGTCCACCGTTGATAGGGTTTAGGCTCATAGGGATTGTAAGGGATACCAGCGAATGTATGAATGTCCGCCTCAGGGTTCTTCGCAAGATATATTGCAACCCAATCAAGTAAAGTACGTTTTATTTCCTTAAATCCACCGATATTGGGTTTTGCAGTTTTGATATCACAGAGATAAACAGTTCCACTTTGGTTTTCTAAAAACAAATCAGCCCGTACAGGTTTTAACGACTTCATTTTTCCTGACTGACAAACGGCCCGAATCCGTTTGATGTCAGAGAACTTATCAGGTACGGTGGTTTTCATACTAAGTTCATTGAGTATGTCTTGTATTACTATTTGTGCCTGACTGCTGATTTGAGTACCAACCTCATATTCTCGGATGGCGCGAAAATTTTTGTCCGCGATCAAATGAGCTATTGGTTCAAATATCTTGGTTCCAAAGGAGGTGTTTAAAGAGTGAATGAAAGAAAATAAAGCCAATCGGTCATGGCCGATTAGACGAGAATGAAACGGCATATGCCGAGTCTCTGGCGAGTATGCTTCAAGTTTTTTGAGGAGGCAATCTCGAATAATTTGTTTGACTTGTTCTTGTACTTTCGCCGATAACATTGATCTATCTTTCCTTCAAGTGAAAAACTGTTTCAGAATAAGCTCTTCCTCGATCCTTTTCAACTCGATTTAAAACAGGACGTTTGAAAGTATTGACAATTTGCATATGAGCTAGATCTGCGATTTGTGGATAAAGGTCATATTTGTCGTTAGCTACAAGAAACACGTCGTAATCAGTTTGAAAAAATTTCTTGTTGAACCGGAGTACTTCGGCAATTCCTGCCACGTACGAGTCGCGCGCTAACTTGCTCTGACCGCGTTTAAGTGAGCCAATCTCGGACTGATCGTCGCGTTCAATTTCCAACAATTCATAAGCGTATGCATGCTGCTCGTGATAGTCAATCATTCCAACATAAGGGGGACTGGTAAAAATGCCACGAAATTTTTGTTGCGCTACCAAATTTTCCAGAGAAGTGTTGAACGATGATAATTGTCCGATAAGGTCGAGCTCGCGACTATCGCCGTGTAGACAAATTTGATGCGTGTTTGTGCGCTTGTGGTCGAATTCTTGTAACCGTCGTAAGGTGTCTATCGAGTATCTCTTCCACCAGTTGAGAATTGTAAGTGGGGGTTTACATATCTTATGGTGCTTTCGGCAATAGTAAGGAGCATGAACAGGAGTTTTTAGAGTACCGAGGTCTGCATGACTCGTGGCTCTACTCGAGCGAACCGTCCTACTCAAAATTACTCCCAGAATATTCCATAGTTTCTTTTCTCGGTACGGCTGCATTCGCTCGGTTAGGTATTCAACTTCTTTGCGGGCCGGAACGAGCAACCAAGTGTCCAAAAATCCTTTAGGTTTGTTCGGAACTAATTCAATTTCATATTGCTTAACTAGTTTTGTGAACTGAATTAAAAATTCTTTTTCTTTAGATTTAGAAAAAGAAACTTTTTCGTTGGTATTCTCTACTTGTGTTTTAGAACCAAAGTTGCGCGCATTAAACTCAGACAGAAGATAGTTCAGTTCGGTGCCAAATCCCCGAGCAGACTGATTTTTCTCAAGTTGTAGAAAGTGTTCTAAGTCGCTCGTCAATTCTAGTAATGTAGACGACAGTTGACTCAGTTCGTATTGCGCGATTTTTGTATTCGCGATAACGCAATTGAAAGCAGATACGTCTACACCGACGGCATGTATACCAAGTTCGTTAGCTTGAACCAAGGTTGTTCCACTACCACAAAAAGGATCCAACACAACGTCCCCAGGGCGAAAATAGACTTCTCTTTTGTATTGATCGGTGTGCTCATCTAAAAAATATTCGACCAGTTGCGGGATGAACTTTCCCTTGTAGGGATGTAACCGATGGACGTGTTTAGTCCGTTCCTTTTCTCGGTATTGATTAAATGACAACTGCCAGTTTAAGTCGTCGCCTAGTTCATGTTTCCATTGCTGTTCTTTATTGATGGAATCGTAGTATTTTTTCAGTTCGGTTTTATCAACATATGGACGACCATCTACACCAACTGGACGAATTCGTCCATATTGGATGAGATACGAGATGTTTTCGATGGAAATCGATCGCCGTGTGTAGTCCGACGCCCAATTCGCGGCTTGTGCGACATTGATGAGGTTTTGATCTGATTCTTTGAAAAGCAAAGGATTTTTGAGAAGCAGTATGTCGTTGAAAATTTTGCATACTTCAAATTAGTTGTGCATGAATTGACGAACTGAGCATATCCAAAACTCTCTTCATTTGACGTGGTACCCAACAGAATTATCTCGTACTCAATCATTTATCACTTGCTTTCTTGGAGCAACACCGGAGATTTAGTCTACGATCCGTTCCTTGATTCGGGCACAACTGCTGTGATGGCAACTTGAACCGACGGGAGCGAGGTAAACGAACAGTATTGCGAGATATCGTAACAGGGTTTGTTGATACAAACGCTACCATCAATGACAAAATGCTAGCGTGTCAAATTCGAACCGTAAATCGGTCTATTTTGGACCGCGGACCAGTTCTGGATTCCAATCGCCGTACAACCTTATCTAGAGGTTAACCGTCATGTCGATAAAATTTCACACTTACATCTGAGAAGATCAAGTGGTCAATGTTGCTGATCTGTAGTGGTTAGGTTTATCGTGCACGTAATCTGGAAAGCTTCTCGGTATGAACAGTAAGGAGGGGTTCCCGAGTGGCCAAAGGGATCAGACTGTAAATCTGACGTCTACGACTTCGGAGGTTCGAATCCTCCCCCCTCCACCACAACGATACGTCAATTTTCTTACGAGATTAACGAGTAGTGAAGAACAAATTTGCGGGCATTGTTTAGTGGTAGAACCTCAGCCTTCCAAGCTGATGGCGCGGGTTCGATTCCCGCTGCCCGCACCATTGTTTTTGAATAAAAGTAAAATATAGCGCTCGATTCGCGAATACATTGCTCACATAGCTCAGCCGGTAGAGCGCTTCCTTGGTAAGGAAGAGGTCATCGGTTCAAGTCCGATTGTGAGCACCAACCACAAGATGTCACAAGACTGTTCATCGATTAACGTCGAGTAGTCATTTATCAAATTAAGAGGATAACTACTGGGATACACAACGTTGTAGCGGACACGAATGAACAACTTCACGTTCGTATCCAACCTAGGCCAGTAGCTCAATTGGCAGAGCGGCGGTCTCCAAAACCGCAGGTTGGGGGTTCGATGCCCTCCTGGCCTGCCATTTTTACATAAACGTGTCTTGATCAGTACGGAGGTACACACAAACTTGGTAACATCAACGAGTAAAGAGAAAAATACGACCAGTATTCGGGACCGTGTGGTCTGGTGGGTCGTGTTTGCAATCGTTGCCGCGGGGATCTGGGGGAATTCGTACTACCGTGAAGATTTAGCAGTTTACATCCGCGCCTTAGCGTTAATCGGCCTCGCTGTGTTAGCCGGTTTTTTGCTCTTTCAAACTGAACGTGGTCGAAATCTATGGATCTTAATAAGAGATGCACGTTCTGAGTTACGGCGCGTAATTTGGCCAAATCGACAAGAAACCTTACAAACCACTCTGATTGTGTTAGTGATGGTCATGATATTTGCGCTAATCTTATGGATGTTGGATTCCGGCTTGTCGTTCTTAACCACATTACTATTGAACTAAACCGATGACAGAAGTACAAACCGCCGCCGAGATTAAACTCAAACATTGGTACGTTATCAATGCCTATTCGGGTTATGAAAAGAAAGTGGCCGAAATGCTTAAAGAAAAGATTGAACAGTCTGACCACAAGGACTGCTTTGGCGAAGTACTAGTACCGGCGGAAGAAGTTGTCGAAATGAAAGCCGGACAGACTCGGCGCCGAGAACGAAAATTCTTTCCCGGATACATCCTTGTACATATGGAAATGAACGATACAACTTGGCAAATCGTGAACTCTACACCACGCATAAAAGGATTTGTAGGTGGTAAAAAAGATAAACCAATTCCAATCTCCCAAGAGGAAGCAAAAGCTATTTTGGATAGAATACAGCAAGGGAACGATAGCACGACACCTCAAGCTTTGTTCAGTGCAGGGGAAATCGTGCGGATTATTGACGGACCTTTCGTAGACTTTAACGGCCTCGTTGAAGAAGTGAATTACGAGAAAAGCCGTCTTGTTGTATCAGTAACAATATTCGGTCGATCGACACCAGTTGAACTCGACTTTGTACAAGTCGAGAAGGGATAATGTATTTCCACAAGTCTGCATGTGCATGATTGCATGCACGTGAGGTAGGTTTAGTACTTTTTTATGGCAAAGAAGATAGCTACAGTCATTAAATTGCAAGTGCCCGCAGGACAGGCGAGTCCTGCTCCGCCAGTTGGACCAGCACTGGGACAACACGGTATCAATATTGTTGAATTCACGAAGTCTTTTAATGCAAAAACACAAAAGATGGAAGCAGGCATGCCAATTCCTTGTGTGATTACTGTCTATACTGACCGAAGTTTCACATATATTACTAAGAGTCCACCAGCATCAGTACTCATCCGAAAGGCGGCCGGATTAGAAAAAGGTAGCGGGCGACCCAATACGGAAAAAGTGGGACAAGTTACGCGCGCACAGTTAGAAGAAATTGCCAAACTAAAGGATCCAGATCTGACCGCGGCGGACATGGATGCCGCGGTTCGTACTTTAGCCGGTAGTGCCCGTAGCGCCGGTATTGAAGTGGAGGGAATTCATGGCTAAACTTTCAAAACGTCGTCGCATCGCAAACGAAAAAATCGATAACGCACGTCGGTATCCATTAGAAGAGGCTGTAGAGTTTCTTAATGAATTGGCGAAGACGTCAAAGTTTCGCGAATCACTCGATGTCGCAATCAATTTGGGTATTGATCCGCGTCGGTCCGATCAAATCGTACGTGGAGCTACGACATTACCTCATAGCATCGGTAAAGAGATTAGAGTTGCCGTGTTTGCCGATGGCGATCAGGCGAAAGCAGCTGAAAAAGCCGGTGCTGATATAGTGGGTTTAGAAGATCTCGCAGAGCAAGTCAAGAAAGGTAATTTGGGCTTCGATGTGGTCTTAGCTACACCTGATAGTATGAAAGTGTTAGGACCGCTTGGCAGAATCTTAGGACCGCGAGGTTTGATGCCCAATGTAAAAACCGGTACCGTAACCAACGACATGGCGGTCGCCGTCAAAAACGCGAAGTCGGGACAAGTTCAATTTCGCGCTGATCGCGGTGGTGTGGTTCATGGTTGTATCGGTCAGGTTGGCCAAGATCCCCATATCGTCAAAGCCAACGTAAGTGCCCTCCTTGAGGATCTGAGACGAGCTCGACCAGCATCCTCGAAAGGAACGTATTTCAAAAAGATTACGCTTTCCTCGACTATGGGACCAGGAATAATGATTGAAGAAACGTCGATTTCGTCTTAATTGAACGAAAGAATTCAGTTGTAAACAATTTATGACATTAGGTATTACAGAAAAGAAACAAATCGTTGAGGAAACTCACAACGTGGCCATAAATGCCGTGTCAACAGTGGTCACCGACTACCGTGGTCTGTCCGTGTTACAGATTACTGAGATGCGGAGAAATGCGCGTGAACAAGGGGTAAAACTCCAAGTTGTACGTAACACTTTAGCGCGACTTGCATTAAAAGACACTTCACACGAATGTCTGATCGAATCAATTGTTGGTCCGACAATGTTAGCTTTTTCACCGTCGGACCCCGGCGCCGGTGCACGTTTAATCAAAGCCAATATTTCGCAAGGTATGCCACTCGAGGTACGTGCTATTTCGGTGGCTGGGACTTTATGCCAAGGTGATCAATTGGAAAGTGTTGCCGCGTTACCGACCCGTGAAGAAGCCTTAGTTAAATTGATGTCCGTTATGATCGGACCATTGAGGAAGGCAGTGCAAACCTTGCACGAAATTCCGAGTAAACTGGTTCGAACTTTGGATGCAATCAGAATGAAAAAAGACTCGGATTGAGTCACTTTTTAGACAAGTAAACCACCCTGCCTATTACCAAGGAGAAAATGCATGAGTCTGAGTAAAGACGAAATACTAGACGCTATATCCGACATGTCGGTTATGGATGTCGTCGAACTAGTGAGTGCGATGGAAGAAAAGTTTGGCGTATCCGCAGCCGCAGCAGTTGCCGCGGTACCGGTTGCCGCTACGGATGAAAGCGCTGGCGCGGCTGCTGAAGAACAAACGGAGTTTAACGTTCGTTTGGTGTCAACACCAGATAAAAAAGTTGCACTCATCAAAGCCGTTCGTGAACTCACCGGTTTAGGATTGAAAGAAGCTAAAGGTTTAGTGGATGAATCCCCCTGTTTGGTTAAAGAACAAGTTAGCAAGGAAGAAGCTCAAGAAATAAAAGCGAAGCTCGAAGATGCCGGCGCAACAGTCGAGCTCGTGTAAGGCAGACATCGCTCTTTTACCTCTCTGAAACTTCAAACATATCAAGGTTCTGCACCTCTACCCAATAGGTTGAGGTGCGTCAACGCGCGCTCCAGGAGTAAGTAATGGCCTATACCTATACTGATAAAAAACGTTTGCGAAAGGACTTCAGACGACTCGACGAGTCTATGGAGTTACATGATCTACTAGCCATTCAACGCGAATCGTATCGTCAATTCCTTCAAGCAGATGTCATTCCTAGTAGACGCAAAGAGATCGGCTTGCAAGCAGCTTTTCAATCCGTCTTTCCAATGGAAAATGCGTCACAAACCGCATACCTCACATTCGTCTCGTACCGATTTGAAGAACCTAATCTTGATATACAAGACTGCATCACCCGTAGTAGTACCTACGCCGCGCCAATGCACATGACCATTCAATTGGTGATTTATAGTCGCGAAACAAGCGAGATTAAGTCAGTTACCGAACAAGAGGTCTATGTTGGTGAAATGCCACTCATGACCGACACCGGTAGTTTTATTATCAATGGTACCGAACGCGTGGTAGTGTCTCAGCTCCATCGTTCGCCTGGAGTTCTCTTTAGTCACGATAAAGGGAAAGGACATGCCTCTGGACGGCTACTTTACAACGCACGCGTTATTTCCTACCGTGGATCTTGGTTAGATTTTGAATTTGGCTATGAGTCGAAAGAACAAAAAGAATATCTGTATGTTCGAATTGACCGTCGTAAAAAGCTACCCATCACGCAATTCTTGCGCTCGTTGTTTTACGTTGATGGTGTCGAGCGCACGGACGAAGTGATCTTGAGGACGTTTTTTGATACGAACCAATTCAAAATATCCAAAAGCAAAAAGATCACTTGGAAGTGTATTCCCGAACGATTGATTGGAGAACGACCAACCTTTGACATCGCAGGACCCGATGGGCTAATCGCGGAAACTGGTGAATTAATTACACAGCGGCATGTGCGAGAGATGCAAGCCTTAACCCGCAAGGACATCGAAGTAAATCGAGAATTTTTAGTTGGTCAGACGATTGTATCTGACATAACTGACCCAGCCTCTGGCGAAATTCTAGTGGCATGTAACACCGTAATGTCTGACGAAGACGTTGAGAGAATTCTCGAAGCTTCAATTAAGAAGATTGAAACGATTTATACCAATGATTTGACTCAAGGGTCATACATTGCCGATACCTTGAGGAAAGACGATGCTAGTACGATTAGGTCAGTTTATGAAATTTATGGTGTAATGCGTCCGGGCGAACCGATGACTGAGGAAACTGCTTCGCAACTATTTCGTACCCTGTTCTTCGAAACGGATCGTTATGACTTATCACATGTTGGCCGTATGAAGTTCAACAAACGTCTCCAAACTTCTCAGAATGCGAAATCGAACATACTACACCCTAACGACGTCATTCTGGTCATTAAGACTCTAATTGACATTAGAAATGGTCGCGGGTCGGTAGACGATGTCGACAACCTCGGAAATCGACGTGTTCGGTCGGTGGGCGAAATGGTTGAAAACCAGTTTCGCATGGGGCTAGTTCGAGTTGAACGTGCGGTACGAGATCGTTTGTCAGTTGCGGAAAGCGACGGATTAATGCCACAAGACATCATTAACACCAAACCCATCGCCGCGGCGATTCGAGAGTTTTTTGGTTCTCACCCTTTGTCCCAAATCATGGATCACAATAACCCACTTTCCGAGGTAACAAATAAACGGCGAGTTTCAGCGCTAGGTCCAGGTGGTTTAACACGTGAACACGCCGGGTTTGAAGTGCGAGATGTACATCCCACACACTACGGTAGGTTGTGCCCGATTGAAACACCTGAAGGACCAACGATCGGATTGATTAACTCTATCGCGACATATGCACGCATCAATTCTTACGGATTCATTGAGACACCTTATCGTAAAGTGACTGATGGTAGAGTAACGAAAACTATTCAATACATTTCGGCAATCGACGAAGGAAAATATCGAATTGCACAAGCAAGTTCAAGAGTAAATGAGGACGGCGAGTTTATCGATGAAATCGTCGATGTTCGATTTAATAACGAGTTTACCAAAGCCTCAGCGCACGACGTCGAGTACATGGACGTTGCACCAAAGCAGATTGTCTCGATTTCAGCAGCACTGATTCCGTTTCTTGAGCATGACGAAGCTAACCGGGGCTTGATGGGATCGAATATGCAGCGACAAGCAGTTCCGACGATTCGTGCCCAAGCCCCTCTTGTTGGAACCGGAATCGAACGTCAGGTTGCGCGCGACTCAGGCGCTTGTGTTACAGCAACACGCGGAGGCATCGTTGAACTAGTTGATGCTGGTCGAGTAGTAGTACGTACTACGGCGGCATCTACAGGTAAGGATAACGGTGGTATCGACATCTATAACCTCCAAAAATTTACCCGCTCGAATCAAGATACCTGTATTAACCACCGACCGATTGTCAATCCCGGCGATCGGGTAGCTACAGGTGATATTTTGGCCGATGGTGCTGCTGTCGACATCGGTGAATTAGCACTTGGCCAGAACATGCGCATTGCGTTTATGGTCTGGAATGGTTACAACTACGAAGACTCGATATTAGTATCCGAACGTGTTGTACGCGAGGACCGGTTCACTAGCGTTCATATCAAAGTGTTGGAATGCACTGCTTTAGAAACTAAAATCGGACCGGAAGAAATCACTGCCGATATACCACATGCACCCGAAGGTGCACTGAATACGTTAGACCAAGATGGCATCGTTTACATCGGTGCTGAAGTATCAGCGGGAGATTATTTAGTTGGAAAGGTTACACCGAAGGGTGAAAACCAACTCACACCTGAACAAAAATTACTGCGAGCCATCTTCGCGGAAAAAGCCCCTGATGTCAAAGACACTTCGTTACGTGTGAAGTCGGATGTACAAGGCACGGTGGTCGACGTGCGGGTGTTCACACGAGATGGTTTGGAAAAAGACGAGCGGACCAAATCAATCTTAGAAGATGAATTGAATTCGATTAAACAAGATCTTGACGATCAGTTTCGCATTTATGAACGTGCTACCCATGAGCAACTCATAAATGTGGTCAAAGGTAAAACGGTCAAGCAGGCACCAGACTTAGAACCTGGGGAAAAGGTAACGGTCGCATATTTACGTAAACTCCATTATTCCGATTGGCGGAAGATTAGGTTTGAAGAGGACTCTTTCAATCGTCGCATGGAAGAAGCCTTTACACGCATCGACGAGCGTGAAAAGCACCGCGATTCACAGTACGAAAGGGAACGTAACAAACTCAATCGCTCCGATGACCTGCCCCCTGGAGTTATCAAATACGTAAGGGTATACATTGCTACGAAGCGCCGCATACAGGCGGGTGACAAATTAGCCGGTCGACATGGAAATAAAGGTGTGATTTCCGTCGTTATGCCCGTCGAGGACATGCCCTATGACGAGGATGGTGAACCGGTCGATATCGTTCTCAATCCGTTAGGCGTGCCTTCGCGTATGAATATCGGGCAAATCTTAGAGACGCATTTAGGTTGGGCTGTTAAGGGTGTAGGCAACAAACTCAATCAGATGATCGAGCAACAGACTAAAGCTGAAAAGTTACGAGAGTATCTAACATCGGTGTATCAAGAAATGGCTGGCAAACCCCTTGATTTTAGCGGTTTGACGGATGCAGAGCTCGTTAATCTTGTCGAAACTGACATGCGTAAGGGGATACCGGTCGCAACCCCAGTATTCGATGGCGCGGTGGAGTCAGATATCAAAAACCTGCTACGTCTTGCCGAATTACCTGAAAGTGGCCAAACTTACTTGTATGATGGTCGAACGGGGCGGCGATTCGATCGTCCGATTACCGTAGGATACATGTATATGCTCAAATTAAATCATCTCGTTGATGAAAAGATGCATGCACGTTCGACTGGTTCGTATGCCTTGGTAACGCAACAGCCATTGGGTGGGAAAGCGCAACAAGGTGGACAACGGTTCGGCGAAATGGAAGTCTGGGCACTCGAAGCCTATGGTGCTGCCTATACATTACAAGAAATTCTTACCGTGAAATCGGACGACGTGGATGGTCGTGGGACGATTTTCAAAAACATTGTCGCTGGTGATTTTCATCACGAAGCGGGCGTCCCAGAGTCGTTTAAAGTGTTAGCGCGAGAAGTCAAGTCTCTTGGTCTTGACTTTGACTTTTAGAAGAGGAGTAGTAGTGTGATAAATTTGTTTGGTCCACGGAAGACTCAATCGGTCGACGATTTTGACTTCGTAACCATTGGGTTAGCATCACCGGAATTGATCCAAAAGTGGTCCTACGGCGAAGTGAAGAAGCCAGAAACGATTAACTATCGTACCTTGAAACCGGAAAGAGATGGTTTGTTCTGCGCCAAGATTTTTGGTCCGATGAAAGACTATGAATGTCTCTGCGGTAAATATAAACGTATGAAACATCGAGGTGTAGTCTGTGAGAAGTGTGGGGTTGAAGTTGTCACTAAAAGTGTCCGACGCGAACGGATGGGACACATTGAATTAGCTGCTCCAGTTGCACACATTTGGTTTTTAAAGTCCCTACCATCGCGTATTGGGTTGATGCTCGACATCACGTTGCGAGAGATTGAGCGGGTGCTTCACTTTGATTCATATATCGTGCTCGATGCTGGTTTGACCGATTTAACAGAAGGTGCTTTACTTACGGACGAAGAGTACGACGAAGCTGTCAAACTCTACGGTGCAAGCGCGTTTGAAGCGAAGATGGGGGCTGAAGGAATCTTACAACTGATTGAAGATATCGATTTAGAGGCTGAGTCGGCAAAGTTACGAGCTGAAATCAACGAAACTAATTCGGATGCTAAGATCAAAAAATTGTCCAAGCGGTTGAAACTAATGGAAGCCTTCATTAAGTCCGATAATGAACCCGGTTGGATGATTCTCCGAAGATTACCGGTATTACCACCAGATTTACGACCATTAGTACCGATGGAAGGTGGTCGTTTCGCTACTGCCGATCTCAATGATCTCTATCGGCGAGTGATTAATCGAAACAATCGATTGAAAAACTTACTGGAACTTAAAGCCCCTGAGATCATCATTCGTAATGAGAAACGTATGTTGCAGGAATCGGTTGATTCATTACTCGATAATGGTCGTCGCGGACGTGCCATTTTGGGTACGAACAAAAGGCAACTTAAATCTTTGTCTGACATGATCAAAGGTAAACAAGGACGCTTTCGTCAGAACTTACTAGGTAAGCGTGTGGACTTTTCCGGGCGATCAGTTATCGTTGTAGGACCTGAACTCAAACTCCACGAATGTGGTTTACCGAAAAAGATGGCGTTGGAGTTGTTTAAACCGTTTGTGTTTGGCGAAATAATACGGCGCGAACTTGGTGAATCTATCAAACATGCGAAACGCATGGTTGAAGATGAGGATGCTCAAGTATGGGATGTTTTGGCTGATGTGATTAGAGAGCATCCGGTGTTATTGAACCGAGCGCCGACGTTGCATCGACTAGGTATTCAGGCTTTTGAACCGAAATTGATTGAAGGTAAAGCGATTCAGCTGCATCCGCTGGTGTGTGTGGCCTACAACGCTGATTTCGATGGGGATCAGATGGCAGTACACGTACCGTTGACGATTGAGGCACAACTCGAATCGCGCGCCCTCATGATGTCAACCAACAACATTCTATCACCAGCAAATGGCGAACCGATTATCGTTCCAAATCAAGATGTTGTTTTAGGACTGTACTATCTCACTCGAGATCGCGTAGCTGGAAAGGGTGAAGGCATGACTTTTGTCGACACAGCCGAAGTTGAACGGGCGTATTTTGGTGAAGCAGTTGACCTTCATTCGCGTATCAAACTACGGATTACTGAAACAAACTCGGTAGGTGAGTCGGAAACTGAGATAGTCGATACAACTGTAGGTCGCGCCATTCTATCGGATATTCTTCCGGACGGTATGAGTTATTCAACAATTAATCGAGTATTGAAGCGGGGTGAAATATCCGAACTTGTTGATTTATGCTATCGACAAGTGGGATTGAAAGAAACAGTGGTCTTTGCGGATCAATTGATGTATGCTGGCTTTAAGTATTCGACCTATTCGGGGTGTTCGATTGGTGTCGATGACTTTGTAATCCCACAAGAGAAGGCGGAGATTGTCGATCAAGCCTATGCGGAGATTACTGAACTCGAGAGACAATACCAAGAAAACCTATTATCGATGACCGAGAAGTACAACAAAGCAGTAGATATCTGGACTCGTTCAAGTGATCAGATTGGACAAGAAATGTTGAAAGGGATCTCGACTGAACAAGTCGTTGGCAAAGACGGTAAACCGGAAGAACAAAGTTCCTTCAACTCAGTCTACATCTATGCTGACTCAAAGGCTAGAGGGTCTCCAGCGCAGATTCGACAACTTGCGGGAATGCGGGGATTGATGGCTCGTCCAGATGGTACGATTATCGAAACTCCGATTGTGTCGAATTTCCGCGAAGGGTTAACGGTTAACGAGTACTTCATCTCGACACATGGTTCGCGAAAGGGATTAGCGGACACAGCGCTGAAGACGGCAAATGCAGGATACCTGACCCGCCGTTTAGTGGATGTCGCGCAAGACCTTGTGATTACCGAACATGACTGTGGAACGAAGGATGGGCTACGTATTACTGCAAAGATTGATGGTGGGGAAGTTGTTGAGCCACTATCTTCTAGAGTGTTAGGACGTGTGGTTGCCAAACCGGTTATTGATCAAGAGACTCAAACCGAGGTAATACCGGAAGGGACGATGATTGACGAAGCATGGGTTCAACGTATAGAAACGATGGGTTTCGATGAAATTTATGTTCGTTCTGCCATTACCTGCGAAACCCGTCACGGTTTGTGTTCGCTTTGTTATGGGCGCGATCTGGCGCGTGGACAATTAGTCGACGTTGGTGAAGCAGTCGGCGTCATTGCTGCACAATCTATCGGAGAACCGGGGACCCAACTTACACTGAGAACGTTTCATATTGGCGGGGCAGCTTCTCGTGCTGCCGCGGACGACCGCATCAATGTGCGCCATGGTGGTAGTGTTCGTTTTCAGAATATCAACACGGTACGTAATAAAGAAGGCTTTCAGATTGCGGTAACTCGTTCGGGCAAGATCATGATTTTCGATGAGCGTGGACGTGAGCGCGAACGGTATTCAGTACCGTATGGGGCGACTATCAGAGTTGACGAAGGGAGTCAAGTTGAAGCTGAAGCTTGTATCGCCACGTGGGACCCTCACTACCATCCCATCATTTGTGAGATCGAAGGCGAGGTTCGTTTTCTCGATATGAAAGTTGATCGTTCGATCAAACTCAAGACAGATGACTATACCGGTAGTAGGATTCTTAGCGTCATTCCAGAATCTGAACGACCGGAAACTGGTATTGGTTTACGACCTTCGATCGAAATTGTGGGTCCTGGTGGTACTGAAGATGTACCAAATGTTTTGGTTAATTACACCTTACCGGACAACGCCAGTGTCCTGGTCTCGGAAGGGGAACAAATCACGGTTGGTGAAATCATCGCGAAAGCCCTGAAAGAGAGCAAGAAAACCGACGATATTGTTGGCGGTCTACCACGGGTGATCGAGTTGTTTGAAGCCCGACGACCCAAAGAACAAGCAGTCATGGCAACCGTATCCGGGACGGTGAGTTATGGTAAGGATACCATGGCGAAACAACGTCTCTTGATCACCCCAGATTCAGACGATCCAGCCGTAGAAGTTGAACCGGTCGAATACCTTATTCCGAAAGTACGTAATGTTTCGGTGTTCCCAGGGGAACGCGTCACGAAAGGTGAAGTTATCTGTGATGGTGCGGTGGATCCGCATGACATTTTGCGTTTTCGTGGGGTTCCGGAATTGTCTGAGTATATCATTGACGGTATTCAGGACGTGTATCGGCTACAAGGGGTTGAAATCAACGACAAGCACATTGAAGTTATCGTTCGTCAAATGTTGCGTAAAGTTGAAATCGAGAGTAGCGGTGCTTCTGAGTTTGTGCGTGGGGATCAGCGAGAATACGCTGAGGTTCGCGTTGAAAACCTGAGGTTAGTTGAAGAAGATCTAGAACCCGCGAAGTATCAGCGAGTTCTGTTAGGGATTACACGGAGTTCCTTAGCTACGGATAGTTTCATTTCGGCAGCCTCTTTCCAGGAAACTACCCGAGTGTTGACTGAAGCCGCGGTTACCGGGAAGCGCGATGATTTGCGCGGTCTCAAAGAGAACGTTGTGGTTGGACGGTTGATTCCAGCGGGTACTGGTTTGGCTTATCATCGTGATCAAAAGCTGCGAAAACTTGAGGAGACAATTATTGAGGAAGGTAAGAGTCGGAACGAGAGTTCAGATGATATCGAACGTTCGTTGGCTGAGATGTTAGCGGCGCAGGATCAAGAGTAAGTTTGACTACTACCCGAACTATGTAGTATCAAATCGCTAAAATACGGCATTTAAAAAACTTGGCATACTATTGAAACATTGGAGAAAAGTGTTTGGCAACTATTAGTCAGTTAATTCGTCGCCCACGAAAACGGCGAGTTAAGAAGAGCGCGTCGCTTGCGCTTGAAGGTAATCCACAAAAACGTGGGGTGTGCATTCGCGTCTACACGACAACGCCTAGAAAACCTAATTCCGCGATGCGGAAGGTTTGTCGTGTCCGACTGATGAATGGATACGAAGTGAATTCCTATATTCCTGGTGAGGGTCATAGTTTGCAGGAACACAGTACGGTGTTAATTCGCGGTGGTCGAGTTAAAGATTTGCCCGGTGTGCGTTATCACACAATACGTGGAACCTTGGATGCAACCGGTGTGGACGATCGCCGGCAAGGCAGATCCAAGTATGGTACCAAACGACCGAGTCAGATTTAACAGGGAATTGCTTAAACATGTCACGTCGTCGAGTTAGTACCAAGCGGGTAATTCTTCCCGACCCTAAGTTTCACAATCCAACGCTAGCCAAGTTCATCAATCATGTCATGACTAACGGGAAGAAAGCGGTTGCTGAACGGATCGTATACGGCGCATTAGATATCGTGGAGTCGCGGGAACACAAGAATCCGGTAGAGGTGTTTGAAAAGGCTTTAGAAGAAGTTGCGCCGATTACCGAGGTTAAGTCTAGGAGAATCGGTGGTTCGACGTTACCTATTCCGATGGAAGTGCGTCCGTCTCGAAGGTCAGCATTAGCGATGCGTTGGTTGGTCGATAGTGCTCGTGAGCGAGGTGAAAAAACTATGGCTGCTCGTCTTGCTGGTGAATTAATTGACGCAGCTAATGGTCGTGGTGGGGCGATACGGAAACGTACAGATACACACCGCCAAGCCGAAGCAAACCGCGCGTTCGCGCACTATCGATTTTAGAGTCGATGCATGACCGCAATCCACTGGGGTTGAGTTCTTACCCCTAATACAAAGTTTGAATTAAGCGGAGCACACGATGGCTCGTAGCACACCTTTAGGTCGCTACAGAAATATTGGTATTGTTGCGCATGTGGACGCAGGCAAAACCACGACGACAGAACGTATCTTGTTCTATACGGGTATTTCCCATAAACTGGGAGAAGTTCATGATGGTGCTGCAGTGATGGATTGGATGGCGCAAGAGCAAGAACGAGGAATTACGATCACTTCTGCAGCGACGACGTGCTTTTGGAACGGGATGAAAGAACAGCATCCCGAACATCGAATCAATATTATCGATACTCCAGGTCATGTTGATTTCACGATTGAAGTTGAAAGGAGTCTGCGAGTACTTGATGGTGCAGTAGTGGTTTTCTGTGGTACCGCGGGTGTGGAACCCCAATCTGAGACCGTGTGGCGGCAAGCTGATCGTTATCAAGTACCAAGAATCGTGTTCATCAACAAAATGGATCGTGCAGGGGCAGATTTTCTGCGAGTCGTAGCACAAATCAATGATCGATTAGGAACAGCATGTATTCCTTTGCAGTTACCTATCGGTGCAGAAGAGAACTTTACTGGAGTAGTGGACTTAGTCACACTCAAAGCACTCTATTGGGATTTTTCTGATTTAGGAGTAAATACTAAAGAACAGGATATTCCTAATGAAATGAAGGAACAAGTTTCGGAATATCGCGAACAGCTGATAGAAGCGGCGATTGAGGGTGATGAACAACTCATGGAGCGATATCTAGAGGATGAGAGTATTTCGCCAGATGAGCTACGAGAAGGTATTCGGCGGCGCACGCTTGCGGATGAGATTGTTCCAGCCATTTGCGGTACTGCGTTTAAGAACAAAGGAGTACAGCCGTTGCTCGATGCAGTGATTGATTATTTGCCGGCACCGAATGAAGTTAAGGCAATCGAGGGCATCACTGCCGATGGTAGTTCCACGGCGAGACATTCAGACGACGATGAACCCTTTGCAGCGTTAGCCTTCAAAATCGCAACCGATCCTTATGTCGGAACTTTATCGTTCTTTCGAGTGTATTCAGGTGTGCTCGCGACGGGTGATAAAGTTTATAACTCGACACGCGGGCGAACCGAACGTGTCGGTCGGATGGTACAGATGCATTCTAACAGTCGTACTGAAATTACCGAAGTCCGAGCTGGCGATATTGCTGCAGCGATCGGTTTGAAAGATATTTCCACTGGCGATACGTTGTGTAGTTCGAAGGATATCGTCACGTTGGAACGAATGGTGTTCCCAGAACCAGTGATTCACGTTGCAGTAGAACCTCGTTCAGTTGCAGATCAAGATCGAATGTCGTTAGCGTTAAGTAAGTTAGCGCAGGAAGACCCTTCTTTTAGAGTTTCTACGGACGACGAAAGCGGTCAAACAATTATCGCTGGTATGGGTGAGCTTCACCTCGACATTATTGTTGATCGAATGAAGAGAGAGTTTAAAGTTGGTGCAAATATAGGTAAACCTCAAGTTGCTTATCGCGAAACCATTCGAAAACCTGTTGAGATTGAAGCGCGGCATGTGCGGCAAACCGGTGGTAGGGGGCAATTTGCACACGTATTCATTCGGTTTGAACCGTTAGAAGATGAAGAACTCAATTACGAGTTTGTTGATGAAATCAAAGGTGGTGTGATCCCCAAAGAGTATATTCCGTCGGTGGACCGGGGGATTCAAGATCAAATGTCAAACGGTGTCGTGGCAGGGTACCCATTGATTAATGTTCGTGCGACTTTGTTCGATGGGTCATACCACGAAATAGATTCGAGTGAAATTGCGTTTAAGATCGCGGGTTCGACCGCGTTGAGAGAAGGAGCACAAAGGGCGGATCCGACATTATTGGAACCGTTGATGAAGGTCGAAGTGGTTTCGCCACAAGACTTTTTAGGGGACGTTGTCGGCGATCTGAATCGTCGTCGCGGGATGATCGATGCGATGGATGAAAGTCCTTCGGGTAAAATTATTAAGGCGTCGATACCCTTGGGAGAGATGTTCGGTTATGCGACCGACTTGAGGTCGATGTCGCAAGGTCGGGCTACGTTTACCATGGAGTTTGATCGCTATGAAGTTGTACCGGAAATGATCGCGAAAACGATCACCGATCGATAACCGGTTCGCCTCAATTTCACAGGGCATATACTGTATATGCCTCATACAACACATACTGGGAGAAAAGAAATAAATGGCAAAAGAAAAGTTCGAACGAACTAAGCCTCATGTGAATGTCGGTACGATTGGGCATGTCGATCATGGCAAGACGACCTTGACGGCCGCAATGACCATGATCTGTGCTAGCGATTTAGGGAAGGGTGATGTCAAGAGTTTTGATGAAATTGACAATGCGCCGGAGGAACGCGAACGTGGTATTACGATTGCGACGACTCATGTTGAGTATGAGTCAGCGGCTCGCCATTACGCGCATGTGGACTGTCCTGGACATGCTGACTACATTAAGAACATGATCACTGGAGCGGCGCAAATGGATGGTGCGATTCTTGTCGTTTCGGCAGTCGACGGAGCCATGCCACAGACTCGCGAACACATTTTGTTAGCGCGGCAGGTAGGGGTTCCACGCATTGTTACCTATCTAAACAAAGTAGATATGCTCGACGAAGATGATCGTGAAGAATTTGTTGAGTTAGTAACGCTAGAGATTCAGGAATTACTTGAAAGTTATGAGTTTGACCCAGAATCGCCGATCATTCCTGGTAGCGCTTTGAAAGCTTTAGAAGGAGATGAAGGGCAGGACGGTGCTGAGAGTATTCGCAATCTCATGCAGGCTTTAGATGACTTCATACCGGAACCGGAACGACCAGTTGATGCACCATTTTTGATGCCAATCGAAGATGTATTCTCCATTTCCGGGCGCGGAACAGTTGTGACCGGTAGGGTTGACCGCGGTGTGATTCATGTTGGCGACGAAGTAGAAATCGTCGGCATTCGAGAAACTGGTAAGACTACTTGTACCGGTGTTGAAATGTTTCGCAAATTGCTTGATGAAGGTCGAGCGGGCGAAAACATTGGCGTTCTGCTACGTGGTACGAAACGCGATGAAGTTGAACGAGGACAGGTTCTTGCTGTACCCGGTTCGATTACACCGCACACTAAGTTTACCGCGCAAGTGTATGTTTTAGCTAAAGATGAAGGTGGTCGGCATTCGCCGTTCCAGAGTCATTATCGACCGCAGTTTTACTTTCGAACCACTGATGTGACTGGTGAAGTCACGTTACCCGACGGTATTGAGATGGTCATGCCCGGGGATAATGTTGAATTAAATGTCGAGTTAATTAGTCCTATTGCCATGGACGAAGGTCTGAGGTTTGCTATTCGCGAAGGTGGTCGTACGGTAGGTGCGGGAGTCGTAACCAAGATTGTTCAGTAGGCTTAGGTAGCGCTCTCGAAGCTGAAATATCGCGATTTGTCCGGCGAATTTTCAAAAACTCGCCGATATCGTCGCGTTAGCATTTTAAAATAGAGGAAACTTCGATAAAATAGTTGCCTCTATACTCTCTATAAGTACCTAGGGTGCTGTATTGGGCTTGGTTTTCCCGTGCCCGAGTGTAGAGATTAAATCAAATATTTTGAGGGAGATAGCCAGTTGGCTATTGAAAACCGTATACAAGTTAGACTCAAAGCCTACGATCATCGTTTGATTGATCAGTCGGCTGAAGCGATCATGTCTGCTACGAAGCAGACGGGAGCGCGGGTGCTTGGACCGATCCCGTTACCAACGAAACGGGAAAGATATACGGTCTTGATTTCACCTCATGTAGACAAAGATGCTCGAGATCAATATGAAATTCGTACTCATCGGCGGTTACTGTACATCGTGGACCCGCCGGAACGTACGATTGATGCCTTAATGAAACTTGAATTAGCAGCAGGAGTTGAAGTAGACTTAAAGATAGATACTAAGTAATTGAAGATCTGAATGTCTGCCCCACAAAGTTTGGCCAGTTCGTATTCAGACACTTGAAATCGTAATCCGCTAATCACGGGAATTCTTCTTTACCACTTCCTTAGGTAGTGGACGGAGGCGTTTTAGTCGATTCAAGTTTTAATTTTTGTAACTTTAACAAGCATTATGACGATTGGAATTGTTGGAATTAAATGTGGAATGACTCGTGTGTTCGACTCCAGTGGTGAGTCTATTCCAGTTACTGTAGTACATGCCGAACCAAACAAAATTACCCAACGGAAGACAGTGGAGAACGACCGATACGAGGCGGTCCAGGTGGGTCATGGAGAGAGAGTTTCACAGTCAGAGAAACGTCGACAGAATAAACCATTAGGTGGGCACCTAGCAAAGAGTAAAGCGATGCAAATCACGGGTTTAACAGAGTTTCGTCTTGACCGGTATGCGGTTGATGCAACGAATGTCGAGCATGATTTGGGAGTAGAGCTCTCTGTAGACCAATTTTTTAAAGGCCAATTTGTCGATGTGACCGGGACATCTAAAGGTAAGGGATTTGCTGGAGTCATCAAACGTTGGAATTTTCAACGGCAGGACATGACTCACGGAAATTCTTTGTCGCATCGTACTGCTGGGGCTATTGGTCAATGTCAGACTCCAGGTAGAGTGTTCAAAGGGAAGAAGATGGCAGGTCATTTAGGTGCAGAACGTGTGACGGTTCAGAATTTGCAAATTGTTGGTGTCGACACCGAACGTAGTCTATTAATGATTAAAGGTGGTTTGCCCGGTGCCGACGGTAGTGTCGTGGTGGTTAGACCAGCGATTAAGAAAGGTATTCAAACCCCAGCAGCATCGGACGAGTAAGGCGGGAATTGATTGTGAAGTTCAAACTGGTTTCTGGGGATACGATCGAAGTTTCGGACGCCGTCTTTGCAAAAGAATTCAATTCCTCCTTGGTTCAACAAGTGGTCCAGACTTATCTGTCGAACGGTCATCAAGGTACAAAAGCGCAACGCTCTCGTTCTGATGTACGTGGTGGCGGGCGCAAACCTTGGCGACAAAAAAATATGGGACGTGCTCGAGCTGGAACAAAAAACAGTCCGATTTGGCGTGGTGGTGGAGTAACGTTTGCAGCGAAACCCACGGTACGTTGGCGCAAAGTGAATCGCAAAATGTATCGCTCGGCGATGTGTTGCATACTCTCGCAACTGATGCGAGAGGAGAGAATTTCCATCCTACCGGAGTTCGATGTCGATACACCTAAAACGCAGAATTTACGACAGTCTCTCGATCAACTCAAACTCGCCAAACCTCTACTTATCCTCTCAAATCCTTCCGAAAATCTCCAAAAAGCCGTAGCCAACCTGTCCGGTGTTGATATTTTGTCGCCCCATCGGATTAACCCAGCTGTTTGTATGCAGTTTGACAAAGTGGTTTTTGATACTGAAGCAATCCGCACCCTAGAGACTTCGTTAGCATGAAAGTTGAGCGGTTATATCGGGTGTTACGTGAACCTCATGTCACCGAAAAAGTGACTAATTTAGGGGAACAGTCGAATCAGTACGCTTTCAAAGTGGATGTCTCCGCGACTAAAAAAGAAGTGAAAGAAGCAGTGGAACAGATTTACGAGGTTAAAGTGAAACGGGTTACGACAACCAACGTTAAGGGTAAGACTGTTCGCAGTATATTGCGTCGTATTGGGACCGGTCGTCGTAATCACTGGAAGAAAGCCTACGTGCGTCTACAAGAAGGTCAACGAATCGACTTTTCGCTAGAGGTGTAATATGGCAATAATACGTACAAAACCGACTTCACCTGGACGCCGATTTGTTGCTAAGGTGGTTGATAAGAGTTTGCACAAAGGTTCACCATATAAACCGTTATTGCAAGTGAAATCCGCGAATGCTGGTCGGAACAACCAAGGACGAATCACGGTTCGACATCGCGGGCGAGGGCACAAACAGCATTATCGGAACATCGATTTTAAGCGACACAAAGACGGAATTCCAGCGATAGTAGAAACCATTGAGTACGATCCGAATCGTAGTGCACGCATTGCTTTATTGCGATACCTCGATGGTGAGCGGCGTTACATTATTGCTCCGAACGGCTTAAAGCCGGGTGCGCAAATTCGTTCTGGTAGTAATGTTCCTATCGACATTGGGAATGCAATGCCGTTACGAAACGTACCTTTAGGGAGTTTGATTCATTGTATCGAGCTCAAACCCGGTAAAGGGGCGCAATTGGCACGTTCTGCCGGGACCTCTGCGCAATTGGTAGCTAGAGAGGGTAAATATGCGACTTTGCGGTTGCGCTCCGGTGAGATGCGACGAGTCTTAAGTGAGTGTCGCGCGGTTTTAGGTGAAGTAAGTAACAGTGAACACAACTTGCAGTCGTATGGGAAAGCCGGCGCGAAGCGTTGGCGCGGCGTAAGACCGACAGTAAGAGGAGTCGCGATGAATCCTGTGGATCATCCACATGGTGGCGGCGAAGGTAGATCGTCGGGTGGACGAGATCCGGTTTCGCCCACTGGAGTACCAACTAAGGGGCATCGTACGCGGCGTAAAAAAGCTAGCGATGCGCTCATTGTAAGACGCCGAGGACAAAAATAGTCATGACGCGTTCTTTACATAAAGGACCTTTTATCGATACTCAGTTATTGAATAAAGTTAGAAAGGCACAAGAAACTAGGGACAAACGCCCGATCAAGACTTGGTCACGACGTTCGATGATTATTCCAGAAATGGTGGGATTAACGATTTCAGTACATAATGGTCGACAACACATGCCTGTTTTTGTCACTGAAGAAATTGTTGGGCATAAGTTGGGGGAGTTTGCCCCGACTCGTACTTTCAAAGGACACGCTGGAGATCGCAAAGCGAAGACCCGTTGAGGTCGTCGAGGAGATTAAGTATGGAAGTTCAAGCAATAGGAAAGAGGTTGCGTGTTTCACCTCGTAAAGCCCAGTTAGTTGCTAATCAGATTCGAGGGAAAAGTATAGAAGAAGCAATGGTGATCCTTGATCTTGATGTACAAAAAAGTGCACGTTTGATGAAAAAAATTCTTGATTCAGCGATTGCTAATGCCGAGACTAATTTAGGAGTGGATATTGATCAATGTACGATTAGTGAAGTTTATGTCAATCAAGGTGCGCGCATGAAGCGATTTCGGGCTAGAGCGAGAGGACGGAGTAATAGGATTATTAAACCGACTTGTCACATCACCATTGCCTTATCGGACAACCTGGATTAAGTTGGAAGTAAAGGAACAACATGGGACAAAAAGTTAATCCAAATGGTTTTCGTTTAGGCGTCATTCGCGAGCATAACTCGGTTTGGTATGCCGATAAGGCTAAGTATCGAGAAACTCTAAAGGACGATGTTAAGATTCGAGATTTCATTAGTAAAGAGTTAGCGCAAGCTTTCGTTAGTCGAATTGAGATTAAGCGCCCGTCGCATGATGCTCGAGTAACGATTCATACTTCACGTCCGGGTATGGTAATTGGGCAACGTGGTGCAGATGTTGAGCGTTTGCGCGCAAAACTGCAGCATTTGATGGGGTATCCCGTCTCAATTAATGTAGAAGAGATCAGAAAACCAGAGTTAGATGCTTATCTGGTCGCCTCAAATGTTGCGCAGCAGCTGGAACGTCGCGTGCAGTATCGCCGTGCTGCTCGTCGGGTATTACAGAATGCGATGCGGCTTGGAGCACAGGGAATTAAAGTTCGTGTTTCGGGTCGCTTAAATGGCCAAGAACTTGCACGTTCGGAAGTTTATTCTGAAGGACGTGTACCGTTGCATACATTACGTGCTGATATTGACTATGCAGTTGTTGAAGCAATGACGACATACGGTGTGTTAGGGGTTAAAGTGTGGATCTTTAAAGGTGAAGTCATTGGCGAAGCCACTGACGGTGCTGGAGCAAGTCAGCGACCTACTTAGGAGTCTACTGTGTTACAACCTACTCGAACAAAATTTAGAAAACAACAGAAAGGAAGAAACCGCGGCCTAGCGCAACGTGGTAATCGGGTATGTTTTGGACAGTTTGGGTTGAAAGCATTGGGTCGTGGGCGCATGACGGCGCGTCAGATTGAAGCTGCTAGAAGGGCAATGACTCGGCATTTGAAACGTGGTGGTAAAGTATGGATTCGCGTCTTTCCCGATAAACCGATTACGAAAAAACCATTAGAAGTTCGTCAAGGGAAAGGCAAAGGTTCAGTGGAGTATTGGGTCGCACAGGTTCAACCCGGGCGAGTGCTCTACGAACTAGCTGGAGTGACCGAAGAAGATGCAAGATCCGCTTTTCGTTTGGCCTCTAGTAAGTTGCCGTTCCCAACTGCATTTGTTGATAGGAAAGTGTTGTAATGGATGCTAAAGAATTACGAGAACTGTCTATGACTGAGTTATTGGAAGAGCATAAGAAGTTACAAAAAGAACAATTCAATTTACGTTTTCAACGGGCGACGGATCAACTGCCGCAGACTCATTTGTTCAGTGAATCTCGCAAGAATATCGCGCGTGTGAAGACGGTCATCCGAGAGAAGCAGAATGGTTGACACAGCGACAGAGAAAAAACGCACAATCAGCGGTATGGTTGTATCGGATGCTTCGGATAAGACGATTAGTGTTCGTATCGATCGGCGGGTACGACATCCTCTCTATGGAAAAATCATTGGTCGTTCATCAAAGTTACAAGTACATGATGAACACAATGAAGCAAATGTTGGTGATCGGGTGAGTATTCAAGAGTGTCGTCCGATGTCAAAAACGAAATCTTGGAAACTCGTTGAAATTGAAGAAAGGGTGCAGCAGGCCGACTCATGATTCAGAGTGAAACAATGTTAGATGTTGCCGATAACAGTGGTGCCAGGCGAATTAAATGTATCAAGGTATTGGGTGGTTCACGGCGTCGTTATGCCCATATTGGTGATGTCATTCGCGTAACCGTGAAAGAAGCGATTCCGACTAGTAAGGTTAGGAAAGGGCAAGTGGTACGCGCAGTTGTCGTACGGACTCGTAAGGGAGTTCGTCGGGAAGACGGTTCAATCATTCGGTTTGATCGTAATGCTGCTGTTTTGGTGAACGAAGCCCGCGAGCCGATTGGAACACGAATTTTTGGACCGGTAACAAGGGAATTACGTTCCCGACAGTTCACACGGATTGCGTCGTTGGCACCGGAAGTTTTGTAATGATGAGACGTTTACGGAAAGACGATACAGTTGTGGTATTGGCTGGCAAAGATAAGGGTCGGCAAGGCGATATCGTTCGGTTTGTTGGGCACGATCGCGTGGTAGTGGGAAATATCAATACAGTGGTTAAACATCAAAAACAGCGCAAACCCGGTGAACGCCACGGTTTAATCGAAAAAGAGGCTGCGTTGCACATTTCGAATGTTGCCATTTTCAATCACCATACGGAAAAAGCTGACAAAGTCGGTCTACGTACAGATGAAGATGGTAAAAAAGTGCGTTTTTTCCGTTCTTCTGGAACCGTAATTGATGAAGAATAGATCGGAGATCTTAGCGAACCTTGAGTAAATTACAACAAGCCTATAGAGATTCGATTCAACCCCGGTTGATGTCCGAACAGGGGTACTCGTCGATCATGCGAGTGCCGCGTCTTGTCAAAGTGACCTTAAACATGGGCGTCGGTGGGGCTACTGCTGATCGTAAATTGCTTGATCATGCGGTGGATGACTTACGCAAAATTGCCGGACAAGCACCGAAAGTTACGCGGGCGCGTAAGTCTGAAGCGGCATTCAAGATTAGAACAGGGTATGCGATCGGCTGTATGGTGACTTTGCGCCGGCAAATGATGTATGAGTTTGTTGAGAGATTGATCGGTATAGCGATTCCTCGTATTCGTGATTTTCGCGGTTTAAATCCTCGAGCGTTTGATGGTCGAGGGAATTATTCGCTGGGGATTAAAGAACAGATTGTATTTCCGGAGATTGATTTTGATCAAACGGATGCGATTCGTGGCTTGGATATCACATTCACAACGACTGCTCAAACCGATAGTGAAGGGTTGATGCTATTGCAGGCCTTTAACTTTCCATTTAGGAATTAGGGAATAAGATGGCAAAAAAGTCAATGCTCGCACGTGAGAAGAAACGGCAGAAAATGGTAGCTAAGTATGCGGCGAAACGAATGGAGTTAAAGTTAGTCATAAATGATCGGAATTTGGATACTGAAACACGTTGGGCAGCCCAACGACAATTGCAAGCCCTGCCGCGTGATGCGAATCCGATACGGATGCAACGTCGGTGTGAAATTACAGGTCGACCTCGTGGAGTGTATCGGCGATTCGGTCTCGGGCGAAATAAATTACGGGAAGCGGCTATGCGCGGTGATATTCCCGGTCTAAAGAAATCTTCCTGGTAAACCATCTATGAGTATGCAAGATCCAATCGCTGATTTTCTCACGCGTATACGCAACGCGATCATGGTTGCTAGTGAGTCAGTCACGATTCCGCACTCGAAAATTAAGGAAGCTTTGTGTCGTGTCTTAGAAACTGAAGGGTATATCGAAAGATTCTCCGTTGAGGGCGAGCAAAAACCACAGTTAACGATTGCGCTCAAATACTTTGAAGGGGTACCGGTGATCGAGGAATTACAACGGATTAGTCGACCTGGCTTGCGTACCTATAAAACACACGATAGTTTACCGTTAGTCCGAGGGGGTCTCGGGATTGCGATTGTAAGCACGAATCAAGGGTTAATGACTGATCATGCAGCGCGGCGAGCTGGCATTGGTGGTGAAGTACTCTGTACTATTTTTTGAGCTAAACGTTATGTCTCGTATTACTGAACGGCAGATTGAGATCCCGCAAGAGGTCGACGTTAAGGTGACCAAGGAAGCGGTGGTTGTCAAAGGCAAACATGGGCAGTTGTCGGTACCCTTAGCGCCGGGAGTCTCGACTCAACAGGTGGATCATACGATTCAAGTGCGAACGAAGGGAACGACGAAACAAGCACGTGCAATGACCGGTACACATTGTGCGCTGATAAAGAACATGATCGTCGGTGTTTCACAACAGTGGGAGAAGCGTTTGCAGCTAGAAGGGATTGGATATCGTGCTCAGTTGCAGGGTACGACTCTAGTCATGCAGTTGGGTTATTCTCATCCGGTGAATTATGACGCACCGCAAGGGGTTTCACTTACTGTACCGAGTCCGACTGAGATTGTAGTAACGGGAACCGATCGCCAACTCGTTGGCCAGATAGCCGCAGAGATTCGGAGTAAGCGCCCGCCAGAACCCTATAAAGGTAAAGGCGTACGTTATGTTGGTGAATACATTAAACGTAAAGAAGTTAAGAAGTAAATTCGGAAATCATGCGAAGTAAAAAGGTAACAAGGTTGCGGCGGGCACGACGTTCGCGCATCAAGATGCGTGAAATTGGTGCGATAAGGTTGTGTGTACATCGAACCCCGAAGCATATCTATGCGCAATTATTGAATAGTGAGGGTAATCAAGTGTTAACTCATGCGTCGACTTTAGACGAGAGTTTACGTTCGAGCAATACGGGGAATGTTGAAGCAGCTAAAAAGGTGGGTGAACTCGTTGCGCAGCGTGCAAAAGAGATTGGTGTTACGAAAGTGGCTTTTGACCGTTCGGGCTTTCTTTACCACGGTCGTGTGAAAGCGCTTGCGGACGCGGCGCGCCAACAAGGATTGGAATTTTAAGAGTGGCTTATTCAGAAGAAATTAGAGAAGAAGGACTGATTGAGAAATTAGTATCGTCGACTCGAGTGGCTAAGACCGTCAAAGGTGGAAGGCAGTTGTCGTGGACGGCGCTCACAGTTGTGGGGGATGGTGCAGGACGTGTCGGTTTTGGTCGTGGTAAAGCGCGTGAACGTGCCGAAGCAATTGAGAAGTCAGGTCAAGTCGCCCGGCGCAATATGTTTGATGTCGAGCTCAATGGTGTGACACTTTGGTATCCGATCAAGTCTAAACACGGTGCGTCATTGATTTTTATGCAACCCGCATCGGAGGGAACGGGAGTCATTGCTGGAGGTACGATGCGAGCAGTGCTCGAAGCAGCTGGAGTTCGCGACGTACTAGCGAAATGCTACGGTTCCACTAATCCAACGAATGTGGTCCGAGCCACTGTCAAGGGTTTGGTAAATATGAGATCACCTCGCGTGATTGCGTTGAAGCGCGGCAAGACCGAAGAGGCTGTCCAAGGTCGTGGCTAGAAAGAAAAAACAACTCAGAGTACGTTTAGTTAAGAGTCCATTTGGAAGACTAAAACGTCACCAAGCAACGGTGCGGGGACTCGGATTACGACGTATAAATAGTGAAGTGATATTAACTGACACACCGGAAGTTCGTGGGATGATCAATCACATATCCTATTTGTTGGACGTCACAGAGGTATAAACGTTGAAACTGAACAAACTTCAAGCGCATCCAAAAAGCAGGCAGAGTCGCAAGCGAGTCGGCCGCGGCGCTTCGGCGGGTCAAGGAAAGACATGTGGTCGGGGGCACAAAGGACAGCTTTCACGTTCTGGTGGTAAAGTTGCCGTTGGTTTTGAAGGTGGTCAACTCCCCTTACAGCAGCGGATACCGACGTTCGGTTTTCGTTCACGTATAAGTCGAGTTACCGATGAAATTCGCCTACACGAGTTAACTCGAGTCGAGGGTGAAGATATTACGCTTGAGACTTTGCGAGCAGCAGGTTTGATTCGTTCATCGATTCTCCGATGTAAGATTATCCAATCGGGGACTCTTGAACGCGCGGTGCATGTTCGAGGTATTAAAGTGAGTAAAGGGGCGCGCGAAATGATACTCAGTTTAGGTGGGACGGTCGAAGAGTAGTTTAAGTATGGCAACGGCAACTCCATCATTAGCAGGTGTTCAGACCGGATTGTCCGAACTAGGACGGCGGCTCTTATTTGTTTTATTCGCGCTGCTAGTCTATCGGATTGGTACGCACATTCCGGTACCGGGCATTAATCCTGAGGCACTGCAACGGCTGTTTGATCAGAACCAAGGTGGAATCTTGGATCTGTTCAACATGTTCTCGGGTGGTGCTTTGGAGCGCATGAGCATTTTGGCGTTAGGAGTGATGCCTTATATCACTTCGAGCATCATCATGAATTTGCTTACCATGATGTATCCTGCGTTGAGCCAATTGCGTAAAGAGGGCGAAGCCGGCCGACGTAAGATTACCAAATATACCCGCTGGGGAACATTATTGATTGCCTTAGTACAGGGTTCGGCGATGACTTTTGGATTGATCGGTCAGGGATTGCCATTCGATCCTGGTCTGGGATTCTTTTTCGTTTCAGTTGTCAGTTTGGTTACCGGCGCGTTGTTTATGATGTGGTTAGGTGAGCAAATTACTGAACATGGAGTTGGTAATGGTATTTCGTTACTGATTTTTGCTGGGATTGTTTCTGGTTTTCCCGCGGCAATTGGGTCGGCTGTTGAAGCTGCTCGGCAAGGGAATCTCCATTGGACGATATTGCTCATCATAAGTGTATTCGCGATTGGAGTTGTCGGGTTTGTAGTATTCGTTGAACGTGGCGAACGGCGGGTTACGGTGCACTATGCGAAACGACAACAAGGTCGTCGGATGATGCAAGGACAGACGAGTCATTTACCATTCAAAGTGAATATGGCTGGAGTGATTCCCGCGATTTTTGCGTCGAGTCTATTGTTAGCACCGGCGTCAATGGCGCAGTGGTTTGGTCAAAACCCCAATATGGGATGGTTGCAAGAGATTGCCTTAGCGTTGAGTCCGGGACAACCGTTGTACATCATTTTGTTTGCGACTGGTATCGTATTTTTTAGTTTTTTCTATACCGCGATTGTGCGCGATCCAAAGGAATTAGCTGACAATTTGAAACGACAGGGAGCATATATTCAAGGTATTCGACCGGGTCAGCAAACAGCAGACTATATCGACGATGTGACGACCAAACTGACTATTTTCGGTTCGGCTTATGTAACGGCAGTTTGTTTGTTACCTGAATTTATGATCGTCATGTTCGACGACCTGACCTTTCAATTAGGTGGTACGGCGTTGTTGATTGTAGTAGTGGTTGCGATGGATTTCATGTCGCAAATTCAAGCACATTTGTTGTCGAGTAATTACGCGAAATTAATGGAAAAGTCAAACATTCGTAATTACAGTCGAAGAATGGGTCGGTGAACGAATATAAGAGTGGAATTGGTATGAAAGTACGTGCTTCAGTGAAGAAGATGTGTCGGAATTGTAAGATTGTTCGACGCAAACGAAAGTTGTATGTGATTTGTAAAACGGAACCTCGACACAAACAGAGGCAGGGGTAAGGTATGGCACGTATAGCTGGAGTAAATGTCCCAGACGACAAACATATTTCGATCTCGTTGACATATATTTATGGAATTGGTCGATCGATGGCAGTTCGTCTTTGTGAAGAAGCCGAGGTAGACACGAGTGCCAAGGTGCGCGACTTGTCGGAAGATCAACTGACACGTTTACGGACTGCGGTTGGTGAGACTATCGTCGAGGGTGATTTACGACGACAGAATTCGATGAATGTTAAACGGTTGATGGATTTACGTTGTTATCGAGGATTGCGCCATCGACGTGGATTACCGGTTCGTGGTCAGCAGACGCAGACAAATGCGCGCACACGAAAAGGTCCCAGACGAATCATTAGGAAATAACGAATGACCGAGAATACTGAGGTCGAAGTCGCTGCACCGGCAAAGTCTGGACGGCGAAGACGAAAAAGATTAGTTGTTGAGGGGCATGCACATATTCATGCGTCGTATAACAATACGATCATAACAATTACTGATCGGCAGGGCCGAACCATTGGTTGGGCTAGCGCTGGGGTTTCTGGTTTTAAAGGGACTAGGAAAAGTACAGCGTTTGCTGCGCAAACTGCCGCTGAACGCATTGCGAACAGTATGGTTGACAATCATGGATTGAAGAGTGTGGATGTGTTTGTGAAAGGACCAGGTCCTGGCCGAGAGTCGTCCATTCGTGCTATGAATGCATGTGGGTTACGAATTTCGAGCATTACTGATGTCACACCCTTACCACACAATGGTTGTCGTCCACCGAAGAAGCGACGACCGTAATTTAAGAGAATTGATATGGCACGTTATACAGGACCAAAGTTAAAGCTTTCACGCCGTGAAGGTACCGACTTATTCTTGAAGAGCGGAGTCCGACCGTTAGAAGACAAGTGTAAAGACGGACGGATTCCAGGGGAACAAGGTGCGCGACGTTCTGTCGCAGGCGGTCGCCGGACTGACTATGGTATCCAATTGCGTGAAAAGCAAAAAGTTCGACGGTTGTATGGGATTCTGGAACGGCAGTTTCGTAATTACTATAAGAAAGCTGATCGGCAGCGCGGTGCGACCGGAATAAATTTGTTGCGATTGTTAGAGGCACGACTCGATAACGTTGTGTATCGTTCTGGGTTTGGCGCGACCCGGGCTGAGGCGAGGCAATTGGTATCTCACAAAGGTATTCGCGTGAACGGTAAGATGGTGAATATACCGTCTTATCAAATTCAACCTGGAGACGAAGTTGAGGTTGGGAAACGGCAGCGCAAACAGCATCGGATTGGTATGGCGCTAGAACTTGCTAGTTTACGTGGTGTTGTCGAATGGATCGAGGTAGACGTTGACAACAAAAAAGCGGTTTATAAAAGAGATCCTGAGCGCGAGGAATTAGCTCACGAAATTCAAGAAAACCTTATCGTAGAGTTGTATTCAAAGTAAAGTTATACTGAAAGTTAGATATTCCGAAGGAAAAATATATGGATAGTATTGGTACGGATTTGTTGCAAGCAAAAGACATTGTAGTTGATGAGATCAGTCCGACACGCTCGCGTGTTACGCTCACCCCTCTCGAACGAGGCTATGGTCATACGATTGGTAATGCGTTACGGCGAATTTTGTTGTCGTCGATGCCTGGAGCGGCGATTTCTGAAGTTCAAATCGATGGTGTCCTGCACGAATATTCGACTTTGCCTGGGGTACGTGAAGATATTCTCAATATCTGTTTAAACCTCAAAGGCATTGCGGTGAGTTTGACTGGCCGCGAGCAGAGTACTATGCGTCTAGTTGCTTCTGGACCTACAGAAGTTAGAGCCAGTGATTTTGTCCACGGTGACGACATCAAAATTGCTAATCCTAATCATTTGGTCTGTACGTTAAATGAGAGTGGTTCGATTCACATTGAAGCAACCGTTACTCAGGGTTTGGGCTACAAGGCAGCAGATGAAGTGCGCGCGAAGGAAGACGATCGAGTGATCGGTTTATTGAAGTTAGATGCTTCCTATAGTCCTATGCGAAGTGTGAATTACAGTGTAGAGAAAACTCGGGTTGAACAACGAACTGATATGGACAAGTTAATCTTATCGCTTGAATCGAATGGGACGATCAGTCCGATTGATGCCGTGAAACGAGCAGCGACGATTTTGACTCAACAGTTGGCTGGGTTTGTAGATTCAGACTTGGTGGACGAAGGGAACAGAGCGCGCGAAGCTCACAGTGTAGATCCGTTTTTGTTTCAAAAGATTGAAGAATTGAATCTCAAGAATCGTTCGATTAATTGTCTCAAAGCAGAAAAGATTTTTACGGTTGGCGAACTGGTGCAAAAGACCGAAGAGGATTTGTATCGAACCCCTAATCTAGGAAAAAAGTCGCTCACTGAAATTAAAGAAGAATTAGCGATTCGAGGTCTCAGTTTGGGTTCGAGTGTCCCGGGTTGGCCGACCGACGAGACGGCAGAATAAGTTAACCGACACATTTCTTATGCGACATCTTAAAAGCGGTCGACATCTCAACCGAACTTCATCCCACCGCAAACGAATGTTTGCGAATATGTGTGTTTCTCTCATCGAACACGAAGAAATCAAGACCACCGTTGTCAAAGCCAAAGAATTGCGACGCTTTATTGAGCCATTGATCACTTTAGCGCGCAAAGATTCTGTAGCTAATCGACGGTTAGCTTTTGCATATTTACGTAGTAAGTCAGCGGTAGGGAAGTTATTCCGAGAACTTGGTCCGCGGTTTGAGACTCGTCCAGGTGGTTATACCAGAATATTGAAAGCAGGTTTTCGGAAAGGCGACTCGGCGATGATCTGTTATATGTCTTTTGTCGATGATGCAGAAGTAGCAGACGATACTGCTGCTGTCGAAGACTTCGAAGCAGTGGAAGACGTCGAAGAATCCGAAGGCATAGAAGAATCTGAATCCGTTGAAGATGCGGAACCTGTTGAAGATCAAAATGAAAGTGTTGAGGCTGAGGAAATGACTGAGTCAGCTGAGTCAGACGAGACTACACCCAAAGATCCCGAAGACAGATAACTAGCCGGCGGCCCTGAGATTTAGCGCAATTCCCAGCACTCTACGCAAAGAGCGCCCGGTGTGCGAGGTTTCACACTGAGCGACGGTTTCCGGAGTTCCTTCGGCAACGATTTCGCCACCTTGTTCACCACCTTCCGGTCCTAGATCGATTATCCAATCAGCCGTCTTAATGACATCTAAGTTGTGCTCGATAACTACTACGGTGTTTCCCTGATCTCTTAACCGTGTCAGTACACCAAGTAGTAATTTGATGTCATGAAAGTGCAGTCCAGTTGTTGGTTCGTCAAGTATGTAAAGTGTTTTTCCTGTATCGCGTTTAGATAACTCCTTAGATAACTTCACACGTTGGGCTTCCCCACCTGACAACGTTGTCGCACTTTGCCCGAGGCGGATATAGGTAAGTCCTACATCAGCGAGTGTTTGTAATTTTTGCTTAATAAAGGGGATTGCGTGAAAAAAGTCGAGTGCTTCTTCGACTGTCATATCAAGCACTTCATGGATATTCTTACCTTTGTAACGGACTTCTAGGGTTTCACGGTTGTACCGCATCCCGTTGCACACATCGCACGAAACATACACGTCGGGTAGAAAGTGCATTTCCACTTTGATGAGACCGTCTCCTTGGCATGCTTCGCACCGCCCCCCTTTGACATTGAAACTAAACCGACCCGGAGCATATCCGCGAACTCTAGATTCCTGTGTTTTTGTAAATAGATCACGAATAGCTGTAAACAGTCCGGTGTAAGTTGCTGGATTGGATCGTGGGGTACGACCGATCGGACTTTGATCAATATCAATAACTTTATCGAGTTCTTCAAGTCCAACTATATCATCGTAAGGTGCTGGAACAACCCGAATAGAGCGATTGAGTTCTCGTGCCGCAATTGGATATAGCGTATGATTGATCAAGGTTGACTTCCCGGATCCGCTAACGCCGGTGACACAGGTGAACAACCCTATTGGAATCACAACTTGCATATCTTTGAGGTTGTTTCCGGTCAAACCACTGAGAACTAGTTGTTTGGAGGATTCGTTGGGGGTTCTTTCTTGTGGAATTTCGATTTTCTGTCGGCCGGTCAAGTATTGCGCGGTCAGTGATCGTTTCGAGTTTCGTACTTTACTGTACGATCCATGTACGACAACTTCTCCCCCATGGATTCCAGCTTTTGGCCCCATATCGACGATATGATCCGCGGTTCTGATGGCTTCCTCGTCGTGTTCCACCACAATCACTGTATTCCCTAAATCGCGGAGATTGGTCAAGGTTGATAACAACCGTTCGTTGTCGCGTTGGTGTAGCCCAATCGAAGGTTCGTCGAGGATGTACATGACGCCTACCAGTCCGGCGCCAATTTGACTAGCTAAGCGAATACGTTGTCCTTCGCCACCCGATAGACTATTTGCCGATCGATCTAAGGTCAGATA
This sequence comes from Gammaproteobacteria bacterium, assembly GCA_028819195.1. Lineage (GTDB taxonomy): Bacteria > Pseudomonadota > Gammaproteobacteria > Pseudomonadales > Azotimanducaceae > Bin55. Next base: position 527,256 of record JAPPMF010000009.1, read on the forward strand.
GTTCAAGCCGACGTTGACGAGAAAGGAAAGACGCGCATGGATTTCTTTTTGTACTTTCTCGGCAATTACGGCTTGTTTACCGGTCAGTTGAAGGGATTGGAAGCTCTGCAGTGCGTCTGAAATCGACATAGCGGTGAAATCGGCTATAGATTTTTCGTCGATGAAAACATTTCTAGATTCCTCGCGTAATCTCGATCCGTTACATTTCACACAAGCGGTTGCACTCATGAATTTTTGTAGTTTTTCTCGTACGCTACTGGATACTGTTTGGCGATATCGATTTTCGAGTACTTGGAGTACGCCAGGGAACCGAATTTTGCGAGTCGTTCGACCTCTTCTCCAATCTATAAGGACGGGAATTTTTTCTTTCACTCCTTGAAACAAAGCATCGATAAAACGTCTTGGTAAGGCGTCGTAAGGTACTTCTATGTCGACCTTCAGAAGTTTTGCCAGGGATTCAATGATTGCCCAATTCCATCGAGAACCTCGATCCCAGCCGACGACTGCACCTTCGGCAAGTGTGAGCGTGGAGTCTACAACTAGTAGACGAGGATCGAATTTATTCTCCCGTCCGATACCATCGCATTCGGTACACGCACCTGCTGGATTATTGAACGAAAACATTCTTGGTTGTAACTCGCCAACGCTATAGTTGCAGTGTGGACAACCAAACCGAGCGGAAAATACTTGTTCTGGCCACTCGGCATCATCCATCGGGGCAATCACAGCAATATCGTCGGTAAGTCGCAGGGTAATCTCAAAAGTATCAGCTAACCGTTGTTCAATCCCTTCGCGCACAACAATGCGGTCCACGACAACATCAATTGAGTGTTTCTTGTTGCGATCGAGAGTAGGAGGATGGTCTAATGTTGTTACTATACCATCGATTCGAGCTCGGATAAATCCCTGCGCTATGAGGTCGGCGAAAACATGGACATGTTCTCCTTTTCGTTGGGATACTACCGGCGCAAGAACCATAAGTCTAGTATTGGGTGGTAATTGCATCACAGTGTCGACCATATCGCTGATTGACAACGCCGACAGCGGTACTTGGTGCTTCGGACACCGCGGTTCTCCTGCCCGCGCGAATAACAGCCTCAAGTAGTCGTAAATTTCAGTAATCGTACCGACGGTGGAGCGGGGGTTGTGTAGGGTCGTTTTTTGTTCTATTGAAATGGCTGGAGATAGTCCTTCGATGAGGTCGACATCTGGTTTGTCCATCATTGATAGGAACTGTCTTGCATAAGCAGAGAGTGATTCGACATAGCGGCGTTGCCCTTCGGCGTACAAGGTGTCGAAGGCTAGAGAAGACTTACCTGAGCCAGACAACCCGGTTATCACAGTCAATTTATCGCGTGGTATGTCTACGTCGATATTCTTGAGGTTGTGGGTACGAGCACCTCGTACCGAGATCGTCGATGAAGATTTACTCAATAGTCCCGTTATTCCTTTGGTAAGCTCGACAAGTTACTCGCGATTGACCTGTATCGTTTATGGTAGCGAGTTTTCTGAGTATAGAGACTCGAGATGCGTGCGTTCCGGGTGTAAATATGGTGGGGCTGGCGTCAGTTCACTAATGAATTCCGCGAGACTTGAAGCGACAATTTTTTCGGCCTTGTACGCAGGTCTTTCTAGTTGAACTTCTCCGGTAGCATTATTCACCGTTAGAAATAGTCGAGAATCTGGGGTAGTGCAAGCGAAGAATACACTAAGCTCGAGTCGATAACGTCGTTGAGTGAGCACATGACCGATTAAATTTTCCAGAAAACGGTCTCTATCTTCCTCGTTCCATAATAAGATAAGACTGACGTGTCCGTAGCTCGATGTGGCTTCGAGACAACCTGACCAGTAAGCTCCAAAATACTGTTTAATCGACGGATGAATCGTCGTTTCGATCGCCTCTTCAAACTGAGCAAAATCGTCAGCAATATTTCTTGGAGTTGGTCGCCATGGTATTGCGGAATAACTTTCGAATGTTCTCAAGTCGCCGACTTGGCACGGTGAGCACCAGGTTGGATCGTACTCACTCCACAGTGTAGGATACTGCGATAGGGTAGCTTCGACAAACTGATCTAGTTCGATCATAGGGTTCGATTGTACACCGTACCAAGATTATTCAGTTTCCTTACTCTCTTGTAGTTCTTTGAATGCTTTGTCAAACATTTGTCGCCGTTCTGCAGGACTCAATTGTTCGTAGAGTTCAATAAAGAATTGATCCGAGTGTTCGCGTGCATTAGACAGCGATCGAGCGTGCATTTCTGACGCTTTTCGTAGGAGGTTGATGTCAAACGGTTCGGCGTGCATTGCTTTGTAGAGTTGGTTTCTAGTATCAATTACTCGACCATATAGGGAGCGCATTGATTGCCGATGATTCTCGAGGTCAGGCATGAGTTCCTCGACCCGATCCTGTGGTAATGCTCGTAGTAAACGAGAAAAACCGACCTGCATCTCAGAACTGTTGTCAGGTCGATGTTCGGAGATGTGTTGGCCGATAAGGTATCCGATTACACCGAGATTAAGTACGACCGATACACATAGCGCAAAGACAAGTACCTTTTGTTTAGTCATCCGACATTGCTAGGTAATTGACTGGATCTTCAAATCGTTCTGTAGTCAGTTCTTCCTCTACTAAAAGTATATCCTGGTTGGGGCCACTACCGAGTATGAATCCTATCACTAATGGGATCATAGCCAGTATTGGTTTTAGCACCCAGTTAGAAACGTGTCGATACCAATTGTAATTAGGTTGCCGGACGGTTGAAATTTGATTCAGAACCTTTGCTTCAACATTTGTGGGTTGTGGGACAAACAAAGCTTTTAGTACTAACCGATCAATGTACTGCACTTGCGAAAACAATTCGTGAGCTTCCGCGGATTCGGCGATATATGATTGCACTTGCTGTCTTAACTGTTGATCAGGCCATTGGTTCAAATCTGATCCATGACGGTCAAGTAAGTTGCCTAGCTCTTGAATATTCATCTTTCTATTGATGTTGTTGTGTACTCCCAAGGATTTCACGTAATTTTCGGCGTGCTCTAGACAGTAACGATTCTACTGCATCTACCGACGAATCCAACAATTCAGCCACTTCTGCTTGCGACCAACCTTCAACTTGACAGAGCACGAACGCGGTTTTTTGCCGTTCAGGTAGAGTTTGAATTGCTTTTTGTAAAGTCAAGATTAGGATTTCGTCACGCCGCAATGAGTCATCGGCGATTCGGTCAAAGTCTACATCGTCAACAAATTGGGCGCGTTGTTTTTTGTAATGATCAATACATAAATTGCGTGCAATTTGATACATCCAAGTTGAGAACTTCGCTTTATTGGGGATCCATAATTTGGATTTAGCCCAAACACGTAAGAATGTTTCTTGAACTAGCTCTTCGGCAATTTGCACGTTTTGACACATCCTGAAAATGTAGGAGTGAACAGCGTTTGTATGTCGATTCATCAATTGCTCAAACGCGATTTCGTCGCCTTTTTGCACTCGAAGCATTAGTGTCGCATCGGATTCTTTGGTGTTCAAGAAAGAATCGGATCTTGCTAAGACCTAACGACTGGACTGTCAACGTGTCGTTTTACTCAGATTCTGAAGCGCTGTCTTCGTCTTTACCTGTAATTTTTACCTCATCGACATGCAGATAGACTCTTTTTTCGACTTTGACATCGGATTCAACTTCAACTCCATCTTCAGTTTTAAATCGAACGATATTGTTGCTGCTGCCATCATCCCGACCGAATACGCGAAAAGATTGACTGAAGGCATCACGGAGTAGTGCTGGATTGTCTGACTTTGAATATTCCTTTCGTGATAAATATCCATCGCCATCTTCATCCATTTCTTCGAGTGAATCGAGATGGGCACTAAATTCGCCTCGGTCAACGCTACCATTCCGGTCAGTGTCTAGTTCATCTAATCCCAACTGAAGTCGATGTCTACGAATATTCTTCTCTTCGTTATCAAACTCGTCTCGGTCCATCACACCATCTTGATTAGTATCACAGATATCAAAGCGATCGATTTCCGCGTCCCATTTCATAAATTTTTCCTGAGCAACTCGGGCTCGACGGCGCATAGTTTGTGCTTGATCTTCGGTCACTTTCTCGAAGTCGATGTCGATTTCGTCTAAACTGATTCGACCATTGCTATCCGCATCAAGCAAGTCGAACGAAGAGTTGGTAGATTCTCGGAGTTCATTGATATTGAAACCTTTGTTGAACCAGGTAGCACTATCTTCGGAAATTACGCGGTACCTTCCATCTTGAGCTTGAACAGAGGTAGCGATAGCAAATCCGGCAAAAACTAGTAAGGTGATAACAAATTTTGTAGTGATTGTTTTCATGATGAGTCTCCTCTCTCTATTTTGGTAGAAACTTCACTTATATATATACGAAATTGAGGTTAATTCTCGTTGTTTATTTTCTCGCGACGCTTTTTAGTTTCTTCATCTCTCTGCCGTTGCTGTATTGCTTTTACTACGCCGCTTCTTCGTTCGTCGCGCCAAAGACGCTGAACTGTCTGCTGTAATTGTCGTAATGCTTCCTTTTCTTCAATTATTTGTCCGGCGACCCAACGAACCCGAAATTCGATCCATAACTCTCGACCTAGGACTGCCCGAATTTCTTCGGAAGTTCCTAAGTTAGCGAACTCTTCTTGATTCACATAGCCGTTCTCGTCGTCATCCAGGTCGTTAAGGATAGTTAGATGGGGACCAAATTCTTGCCGATCTATACTACCGTTTTTATCGGTATCTAGTTCATTTAAACTTATCTGTAGTACGTATGTGCGAACGCTCTTATCTTCATTTTCGCGTTCTTCACGGTCTAGTACTGCATCTTTGTTGGTGTCGGCGATATCAAATCGATCGATCTTTGCATCCCTTTTTTCTATGAATTTGTTTTGCACAAGCTGGGCGTGTAGTCGTAAAACTCGGGGAGTTTCTTCTTCAGAAAAGTTCTCGAGGTCGAAATTGATCTCGTCAAAGTTGATTCTTCCGTCATTATTGACATCCATTAGATCAAAAGCTTCGTTTGACGAATTCCGGAGTTCGTTGATGTTATAGCCTTGCCAACTTTGATCACTTGAGGAACTGGATCGGACTTCTTCATCTCTGCCCCCTTGTTGGTTTTCTATGTCAAATGCACCATATATCCCTCCGGTATCAAAAAGCTCTTCTTTGTCGCCGCTTCTTTGTTTGGAGTCCCAACGAACCCGAATTACATGCAGTAATTCTCGACCTAGGGCTGCCCGAATTTCTTCGGAAACTCCTAAGTTAGTTAGCTCTTCTCGAGTCAGGTAGCCATTCCCGTCGTCATCTATTTGTATTAGTGTGGTTAGATAGGCATCAAATTCTTGCCGATCAATACTACCTTTTCTATCGGTATCAAGTTCAACTAAACCTAACTTGCGTAAGTGTATGAGAAAGCTTTTATCTTCATTTTCGCGTTCTTCACGGTCGAGTACTGCATCTTTATTGGTATCGGCAATATCAAATCGATCGATTGATTTCTTAAACTCTTCGTGCACATACATGGCGCGTCGTCGTAGAGTTTCAGCCTCTTCTTCCGAAGAGTTTTCGAGGTTAAACCCGATCTCGTCGAAGGTGATTCTATCGTTGTTGTTGACATCGAGTACGTCGAATACTTCGTCCGAAGAATCCCGGAGATCGTTGATACTTGTTGTGCGCTTCACGACACTGTGTGCCTGCACCATATTGGCTAAGGTAAAACTGCTCAAGACTAGGACAGAAACGACTAATCTCATAGTAGGAAGGTGTGTTTAATTCAAAATCGCTAGAATCTAACCATGAGTAATTTTAACT